>NZ_JBICZI010000001.1:547749-608384 GCF_043201855.1 Streptomyces sp. NPDC048257 | reverse complement strand
ACCCCCCCCCCCCGCCGGGGGGCCGGGCCCGCCCGCGGCGGCCCACCCCGGGGGGGGGCCCCCCCGTCCGCCACACCCGCCCCCGCCCCGCCCGCCCCCCCCCCGGGGGGGGGGGGCCCCCCGGGCCCGGCTTCCCCGGACGGCGAACCGGCTACTGCCAGTCGTCCCAGGGCGGCGGAGCCATCTCGTCCGGGTCGAAGGGCGGCTCGTCGGGGTCCGGTGCCCCGGGGTGTGCCGCCGGCGGGGACGCCGGGTGAGCCGGGCCGGAGGAGGCCGGACCGGAGGACTCGGCCGGGGGCGCGGTGCCCGGCGCTCCGGCCGTGGCGCCGCACTCCGCCAGGGTGTCGAGGACGCCCTGGGCGAACTTGGCGAGCTTGGCCTCGCCGACGCCGCCGATGGTGGCCAACTCCTCCGCCGTGGCGGGCATGCGCGTCGCGATTTCCCGCAGCGTCGCGTCGTGGAAGACGACGTACGCAGGTACGCCCTGCTCCCGCGCTGTCTCCGCCCGCCAGGCGCGAAGGGCCAGGAAGACCGGTTCGGCCGCGGCCGGCAAGTCGACCGGCACGCGGGCGCCCTTGCCCGAGCGGGACCCGGACTCCTTGCGGGAGGGGCCGGCGGGCGCCTTCTCCTTGCGCATCGGGACGCTGCGGCGCCCTCCCAGCACCTCGCCGCTCTCCTCCGTCAGCACGAGCGTCCCGTACTCGCCCTCCACCGCCAGCAGCCGCTGCGCCAGCAGCTGGCGCACGACCCCGCGCCATTCGGCGGTGCCCAGGTCGGCCCCGACGCCGAACACGGACAGCCCGTCGTGGTCGAACTGGATGACCTTGGCGGTCTTCTTGCCCTGCAGGATGTCGATGATCTGGCCGGCGCCGAACTTCTGGCGCCGTTCCTTCGCCAGCCTCCACACCGTGGACAGCAGCTTCTGCGCGGGGACCGTGCCGTCCCAGGACTCGGCCGGCGTCAGGCAGGTGTCACAGTTGCCGCAGGGCTCGCCCGACTGCCCGAAGTACTCCAGCAGCCGCACCCGACGGCAGCTGACCGTCTCGCACAGCGCGAGCATGGCGTCCAGGTGCATGCCCAGGGAGCGGCGGTGCGCCTCGTCGCCCTCGGATCCGGCGATGAGCTTGCGCTGCTGCACCACGTCCTGGAGGCCGTACGCCAGCCAGGCCGTGGCCGGCTCGCCGTCGCGGCCGGCGCGGCCGGTCTCCTGGTAGTAGCCCTCGACGGACTTCGGCAGGTCGAGGTGGGCGACGAAGCGCACGTCCGGCTTGTCGATGCCCATGCCGAACGCGATCGTGGCCACCACCACGACGCCCTCGTCCCGCAGGAAGCGCGCCTGGTTCGCCGCACGCGTGCGGGCGTCCATCCCCGCGTGGTAGGCCACCGCGTCGATGCCCTGCTCCACCAGGAAGGCCGCGGTCTTCTCCACCGAGGCGCGCGAGAGGCAGTAGACGACTCCGGCGTCCCCGTCGTGCTCGGCCCGGATCAGCTCCAGCACCTGCTTGAGCGGGTTGTCCTTCGCGACGATGCGGTACTGGATGTTCGGCCGGTCGAAGCTGGCGACGAAGTGGCGGGCCTCCTCCAGACCGAGCCGCGCCACGATCTCGGCGTGGGTGGCCTCGGTGGCCGTCGCGGTGAGCGCGATCCGCGGCACCTTCGGCCAGCGCTCGTGCAGCATGGACAGCGCGAGGTAGTCGGGCCGGAAGTCGTGACCCCACTGGGCGACGCAGTGCGCCTCGTCGATCGCGAAGAGTGACACCTTGCCCCGGTCGAGCAGGCGCTGGGTGCTCTCGGTGCGCAGCCGCTCGGGCGCCAGGTAGAGCAGGTCCAGCTCGTCGGCGAGGAAGGCCTGCTCGACGGCCTGCCGCTCGTACGGGTCCTGCGTCGAGTTGAGGAATCCGGCCCGCACCCCGAGGGCGTTGAGCGCGTTCACCTGGTCCTGCATCAGCGCGATGAGCGGCGAGATCACGACGCCCGTGCCTTCCCGGACGAGCGCCGGGATCTGGTAGCACAGCGACTTGCCGCCGCCGGTCGGCATCAGCACGAGGGCGTCGCCACCGCTGGTGACCTGCTCGATGATCTCCTGCTGTTCACCGCGGAAGGAGCTGTATCCGAACACGCGGTGCAGTACCTGCAGAGCGTCGGAGGTCTCGGGGGAAGTGTCCGGAAGGGCCATCCGTGAAGCCTATCGGCACCCGCCGACACACCGGCCCCAGCCGCCGGAACCCGGGGGCCGGCGACCGGGCCGCGATCCACGGGCCGACGTCATGCGGCGGGGCAGGGCAGGGCGAAGTCGACCGCCGCGAAGTAGCGTGCCCATTCGGCTTGGGTGATCCGCGGGTACGCACTGCCGCAGATGCGGGCGACCACCGTGTCCCGGCGCGTGTTCCACAGCCGGATCGTGAAGTCGTTGCCGCCGGTGGCCAGTCTGACCGCACACTCCTCCGCGGGGTGGGGACCCGGCGTGAAGCGCATCCCCGGCGACCCCGATGCCCGCGCGCGGGCCACGCTACGCGGCAGTCACCCCGGCACGCCTCCACGTACGCCAGCGTGACGCCCAGGCTCGGGAACGTGCGCCCGCCCGCGGCGTCGGACAGCGTCGTGGACGAGTAGTGCGCCTCTCTGGCCAGTGCCCGGCAGGGCGGCCGTCCCGCCGCCTCGCGCAGCTTCCGCGGGTCGGCCGCGAACCGCGTCAGCGGACCGGTGTCCGGGTCGAGCGGGCGTTCGGCGCGTGGCATGGCTTCCTTTCCGGGGCCTTCCAGGCCCTTTCCGCAGCCGCGATGTGCCGGCAGCTGGAGATGGGTCACCGCACACTGCGCAATGGCCGGACGGAGGGAAAGCATGCACGCTCTGAAGCGACTGATGCCGCTGCCGGCGGCCATCGGGCTCACGGTCGGCGGCACCTTGACGGGTTCGCCGGCGTTCGCCGCGGCACCGCTGCTCAAGTCCAACCTGAACGGAAGGTGCGCCGACGTCTTCATGTTCCATCAGGAGAACGGCGCCTCCACCGTGACGTGGGACTGCACCGGCAACACCAACCAGCAGTGGCGCTGGGACGGCGAGCAGATCCGTTCCGGTCCGAACGGAAAGTGCCTGGAGATCTACGGTTTCCATCCGGGCGACCAGGGATCGGTGAGCATGTGGGACTGCACCGGGGGCAGTAACCAGAAGTGGTTCCGCAACGGCAACGAGGTCCGGAGCAGAGCTGGAACTTCTGAACGGTGGCCCGGTCCGGCACGTGATGTGACCGGCTCGGCTGAACGGACCAGCCGGGCACACGGGACCGTTTTGCGTCCCTCGTAGCGGGTAGGCGACGTTTCGTCGATACATATCCCGATATGAATGGAGACGTTGTGTCCGTCGTCAAGAACGCCCTCCCGGAAGCGGACCTGAAGGTCGTCGGTGAAGCGCTGCAGGGCGCTCTGGTGGACCTGGTGGACCTCTCGCTCGTCGCCAAGCAGGTGCACTGGAACGTGGTGGGTCCCCGCTTCCGGTCCGTACACCTCCAGCTGGACGAGGTCGTCACCACGGCGCGCACCCACTCCGACGTGGTTGCCGAGCGCGCCTCCGCCCTGGGGATCACCCCGGACGGCCGGGCGGCGACGGTGGCGTCCGCCACGGCGATCACCGGCGTGCCCGAGGGCTGGATCAAGGACGTGGACGCCGTCCGCATCCTCGTCGACGCCCTCAGCACCGTGATCACCCGCATGCGCGACCGCATCCGGTCGACGGACGAGCCCGACCCGGTCACCCAGGACCTTCTGATCGCCGTGACGGGTGAGCTCGAGAAGCACCACTGGATGTTCGCCGCCGAGAACGCCTGAGCGAACCGGGGGCGTGGCCCCGGCGGGGGCCGCGCCCCCGCCGGCACGTGCCGGGGCGGCCGTGGGGTGGTTCGGTCAGGGCAGGATCTCGATGTACCCGTCGGTTCCGTGCACGCGGATCCGCTGCCCGTCGTGGATCAGCCGGGTGGCCTGCTCCACGCCCACGACGGCCGGCAAGCCGTACTCCCGGGCGATCACCGCGCCATGGGTCATCAGGCCGCCCACCTCCGTCACCAGGCCCGCGATTCCGACGAACAGCGGCGACCAACTGGGGTCCGTGAAGGTCGTGACCAGGATGTCGCCCGCTTCCAGATCGGCCTCCGCCATGTCGAGGACGACGCGGGCCCTCCCCTCGACGGTCCCGGCGGAAACCGGCAGGCCGACCAGCGCGCCGGCCGGCACGTCGTCGCGCCGGTACGCGCCGGTGAGCGCCTCACCCTCCGAGGTGAGCACCCGGGGCGGGGTGAGCGCGTGGTACGCCGTGAACGCCTCCTTGCGCTGCTGGAGGAGCTGTCGGTCGACCACCCGGTTCGAACGCACGACCTCGTGGAGTTCCTGGAAGGTGAGGTGGAAGACGTCCTCCTTCTCCGGCAACACGCCCGCCCGCACGAGGCGCTCGGCCTCCTCCAGCAGGGCCTGCTTGTACACGAAGTAGCGGCTGATGATGCCGTACTTCGGGTACTCCCGGTACCCGATGAAGGTTTTGACCCGGTCGATCATCCGCTTGGCCTCGTCGGCCTTGCGGTCCCCGTCCGGCAGGGCCCGCAAGCGTGACAACACGTCCTGTTCCTTCTCCTGCGCCTTCTGCCGCCCCTGCTCGAAGCGCCGCTCGGCGGCGCCCGCTTCGAAGTTCCGCACGTTGTCGAGGATCACGGGCACCAGCGTGGTGGGGCGCTCGCGCCACCGCGGCCTCGTGATGTCGATCTCGCCGACGCACCGCATGCCGTACCGGTCGAGGTACGCCTCCATGGCGTCGCGCGCCTCGGTCCCGCCCGCGAGCTTCGCCAGCTCGTCCAGGAAGCCCTCGTCCCGGGCGCCCTGAAGGAACGCCACCACCTCCGGCAGCGGGCGGATGACGTCCGCGACGTCGAGCAGAGCCAGTCCCATCTCCGACGTGATGTTGTCGGGGGCGGACAGGGTCAGCGTGTCGGCCGCGTTCTTCTCGCCCAGCCATTCGTGCAGTTTCTCGTTGAGCCACCACGTGGCTTCCATACCCGCCATGATCGCCTGATGGCTCAGCGGATCACTGAGGACCCGCTTGTGCTCCTCGAAGGCCTCCAGCAGGAAGTCGAACAGCGCCGGTCCGCTCTTCGTCCGGATGTCGCGCTCCAGGGCGGCGATGGACACCCGGCTGCGCTCGATCAGCTCGGTGACGATGGCCGGATCGGTCTCGATCGGAGCGGGCGCACCGCCGGCCGGCGGCCCGGCGGGACCCGCGTCCGGGAGCGACGGGACGAAGTCGTCGCGGTCGAGGACGGTCTCCAGAGCATCCCTGATCAGCGGATCGCCCTTCCCCAGGGCGTCCAGGAGGCCGGCGCGGCTCGCAGGCGAGGCCAGGCGCCGGGTGACGTCGACGAACAGCCTCCCGCCGGCCTCGTGCATCGGCACCATGGCCGTCAGCTGCCACATGGAGAACCCCAGGGGCTTCATGGGGTCGGTCATCATCTGCCCGTGACCGACGGAGACGTAGACGTGGTTCTCCTGGTCGCCGGCGTCCGGGATGGGGAACAGCGTCGTGATCGGCCGGCTCTGAACGATCCGGAAGCCGTCGTCGACCAGGCACCATTCGATGTCCTGCGGTCGGCCGAAGTGAGCTTCGATCCGCCGCCCGAGCTCCACGAGCCGCACCACCTGCGCATCCGTCAGCGCCGGCTGCTCCTGCCGCTGCGCGTCGATCGCCACTTCCTGCGTACCACCGGCCGGCAGGGCGTGCACGGCACGCTGTTTGGCGGCGATCGTCCTGGCGACGACTTCGCCGTTGCGCACCGTGAAGACGTCCGGGTTCACCAGGCCGGAGACCAGGGCCTCGCCGAGGCCGAAGCCGGCGTCGACGGTGGAGAGCTTCCGGTTGCCCGTGACGGGGTCGGCCGTGAACAGGATGCCGGACGCGTGCGGGAAGGCCATCTGCTGCACGACCACGGCCATGTCGACCGTACGGTGGTCGATGCCGCTGCGCTGACGGTAGGTCACGGCCCGCTCGGTGAACAGCGAGGCCCAGCACCGGCTGACGTGCCGGAGGATCGCCGTCGGCCCCACGACGTTCAGGTACGTGTCCTGCTGGCCCGCGAAGGAGGCCGTCGGCAGGTCCTCCGCCGTCGCGCTGGACCGGACGGCGTAGGCGGTCTGCTCACCGCGCCGGGCGAGCGCTCCGGTGATCGCCGCCGCGAGGTCGTCCGGGACGGCGATCCCTTCGATGGTCCGGCGGATCTGCGCGCTGAGCGTGCGGATCGCCTCCCGGTCGTCCGGGTTCACGCGCGACAACCGATCGAGCAGATCGTCGATCGACGGTGCCTGCGCCATGATCTGCCGGAAGGCGTGCGTCGTCACGCAGAAGCCGGGCGGTACGCGGATGCCGTCGATCCGTGACAGCCCGCCCAGGTGTGCACCCTTGCCACCGACGACCGCAACCTGTCCCTCGTCGACCTCTTGAAGATCCAACACGTACTGCACGATCACGTCGTGGCTCCATTTCCGCAGGTTGTGGCTTCGGTTGACGATTCTGCGCTGTGACCCGGGCCTTGCGGCAAGCCCCCCGGCGCGCTATAAATTGAGAGTGGCAAGGAGAGGGCTCTCCTTGCCTTTGTCTTTGCCGCCCATGAGAGTTGACGAGCTCCGGCGGACCGGCGTGAGGCGAGTGGGGATGGGCGGAACCGAACCGTCCGAGCCGCAGCCGCAGCCGCATGCTTCGGCCGGCGGGCGGCGGCCCATGGGTCTCGACTCCTACGAGGACCGCGCGCGACGCGGGCCGTGCTTCGTCTGCGCGTTCCTGGGCGGGCATCCGGACTACGCGCACGAGCTGGTCCTCGAGGACGAGGATCACGTGGCCTTCCTCGACCGGTGGCCGACCCTTCCGGGGAAGGTCCTCGTCGCGCCGAAGGCGCACATCGAGCACGTCGTCCGCGACCTGGACGAAGCGGCCTACACCCGGATCATGCTGTTCGTACGCGAGATCGCCCTGGCGGTCGAAGACGTGTGCGGCGCGGAGCGGACGTACCTCTACTCCCTGGGCAGCCGGCAGGGCAACGCCCATCTGCACTGGCACATCGCCGGCCTCCCACCCGGTACTCCCTATCGTCAGCAGCAGTTCCACGCCCTGATGACCGAGAACGGCGTGCTGTCCGTGTCCGCCGAGGAAGCTGCCGACCTGGCCGCGCGTCTGCGCGGAGCCGTTGCCGCCCGCAGGGCCGGACCGGCCGCCGGAAGCGCTCGCCCGTCACCGGGTCCGGGGCCGTGCTTGCGCACATTCGGGACCGGACGGGGCAGAATCGGTCCATGAGCAGGAAGGACCGGGCCGGCCGGATGATCGCCGCTCCACCCGCGGCCGTCTACGCAGCCCTCCTCGACCGGGAGTCCCTGGAGACCTGGCTGCCGCCGGACGGGATGCGCGGGCGGATCGAGCGGTGGGATCCCCGGCCCGGCGGGGGGTTCCGGATGGTCCTGACCCATCTCGATCCCGCCGGCGGCCCAGGCAAGACCTCCGATGCGACGGACGTCGTCGAGGTCGTCTTCGCCGACCTGGCGCCGCCGGAACGTGTGGTGCAGCGGGCCGTCTTCGAGGCCGACGACCCGAAGTACGCCGGGACCATGACGATGACCTGGCACCTCGCCGCTGCCGGTGACGGGACCGAGGTGGCCGTCACCGCCGAGGACGTGCCGCCCGGTATCGACCAGGCCGTACACGAGGCCGGGATCGCCTCCTCGCTGGCCAACCTGGCGTCGTACGTCGAGGTCAGCCGGCGGCGGTGAGTTCGCCGCTGAGCGTCCTGTGCAGGCGGGCACTGGGCCCGTTCAGGCCGGTGATCTCCACCGTCTTGCCGCGCTGCGCGTAACGGTGCTCGATCGCGTCGAGCGCCGCGACCGACGAGGCGTCCCAGATGTGGGCGGCGGACAGGTCGATGACGATCTTGCCGGGGTCGCCGGCGTAGTCGAACCGGCCGACGATCTCGTTGGAGGAAGCGAAGAAGAGCTGGCCGCTGACGGCGTAGACGACCTGGCTGCCGTCGGGGTCGGTGACCGAGGTGACCTCGGCGAGCCGGGCCACGCGCTTGGCGAAGATGACCATCGCGGTGACGGATCCGGCGACGACGCCGACGGCGAGGTTGTGGGTGGCGACCACGCAGGCCACGGTGACGACCATCACGGTGATCTCGCCCGCGGGCATGCGGCGCAGGGTCCCGGGTGCGACGGAGTGCCAGTCGAAGGTCGCGAAGCAGACCATGACCATGACGGCGACCAGGGCGGCCATCGGGATGTCGGAGACGACCGGGCCGAAGACGATGCACAGCACCATCAGGAACGCGCCCGCGAGGAACGTGGACAGCCGGGTGCGGGCGCCGGAGACCTTTACGTTGATCATGGTCTGGCCGATCATGGCGCAGCCGCCCATGCCGCCGAAGAACCCGGTGACGATGTTCGCGATGCCCTGCCCGACGGCTTCCCGGGTCTTCGACGAGGAGGTGTCGGTGATCTCGTCGACCAGCTTCGCCGTCATGAGCGACTCCATCAGCCCGACGAGCGCCATGGCGAAGGCGTACGGGGCGACGGTGCTCAGCGTGTCGAGGGTGAACGGCACGTCGGGCAGGCCGGGAACGGGCAGGGAGGACGGCAGCGCACCCTTGTCGCCGACCGTCGGCACGGCGATTGCGGCGGCGACGGTGATCACGGTGAGGATCACGATCGACACGAGCGGGGCCGGGACCGCCGTCGTGATCCTCGGGAAGAGCACCATGAGGGCCAGGCCGGTGGCGAGGAGCGGGTAGACGGCCCACGGCACGTTGCGCAGCTCCGGAACCTGGGCCATGAAGACGAGGATCGCGAGCGAGTTGACGAAGCCGACCATCACCGAGCGCGGGATGAACCGCATCAGCCTGCCCACGCCGAGCGCGCCGAGGGCGATCTGGAACACCCCGGCCAGGATCACCGCGGCCACCAGGTACCCGAAGCCGTGCTGCCGGTTCAGCGGCGCGATGACCAGGGCCACCGCACCGGTGGCGGCGGAGATCATCGCGGGCCGTCCGCCGACCACGGCGATCGTCACGGCCATGGTGAAGGAGGCGAACAGGCCGATCGCCGGATCCACCCCGGCGATGATCGAGAACGAGATCGCCTCCGGAATGAGCGCCAGCGCGACCACCAGGCCGGCCAGCACCTCGGTGCGGAGCACCTTCGGCGACAGCCAGGACGGGCGGAGGCCGCGCAGGCGCACGGGTATGGACACGGCGGGGTGCGGCAAGGGAAGCAGACCTGTCAGGCGGGCACACCGCCGACGGGCAGGCGTACGGAAGGACGGGGAACGACCCTCAAAGGTACCGCGCGGGCCCAGGGCTACGTCGGCCCCCCGTGGGCCGACGTAGCGCCGGGACTGCTCGGGCACCTTCTAGGCGGCACCGGAGCGTACGTGGACCGCGGGGACCGCCGGCTCCGTGGCCGGCGCCGCCACCGGGAGGTCCTGTTCGAAGGCGCGGAGCAGGTCCGCCGCGACGCTCACCGCGATCGTGGCGGGCTCCTTACCGGTGATCTCGGTCAGTCCGATCGGGGTCTTGATCCGGGCGATGGTGGCGTCGTCGTGGCCCCCCTCGGTGGCCAGGCGCTTGCGGAACCGCACCCATTTGGCGGCCGAGCCGATCAGCCCGATGGAGCCGAGACCGGGGGTACGCAACGCGGCGTCGCACAGGGCGGCGTCCTCCGCGTGGTCGTGGGTCATGATCAGGACGTGGGTGCCGGGCGGCAGCTCCGCGAGCACCTCCTCCGGAAGCAGCGGTGTGTGGTGCACGTGGACCTGTGCCACCGCGTCCGCGAGCACGTCGAGCCGTTCGTCGGTGAGTATGTCGGAGCGGCTGTCGACCAGGTGCAGATCGAGGTTCTGGCGGGCCAGGATGCGTGCCAGCTCCAGTCCGACGTGCCCGACGCCGAAGATGGCCACCGCCTGGACCACCGGCAGCGGTTCGAGCAGCAGGCTGACGGCTCCGCCGCAGCACTGCACGCCGTGCGGTCCGGTCACCTTGTCGTTGAGTGCGAACTCCATCAGCTCCGGCTCCGGATCGGGTTCACAGGTCAGCTGGCGGGACCGGTCGATGGCGACGGCCTCGATGTTGCCGCCGCCGATGGAACCCCAGGTCTCGGTCCGTCCCACCACGAGTTTGGCACCGGCACCACGGGGAGCGTGGCCGCGCACGGTCGCGACGGTCACCAGCACGCCGGGTTCCCGGCGTGCTCGCAACCGCGCGACCGCGGCGATCCAGGTCATGTCAGGCATTGCTCAAAGCGCTTGTGTCGCTGGGGATCTCGCTGCCGATGTCGGCGTGGCCGCCCGGCTGAGCGTCGCTGCTGCGCGCGGCCTCGATCGCCCAGTACACCGCCTCCGGTGTCGCGGGGGCGCCGAGTTCCACGCTGACCCCGGCGGGCCCGAACGCCGCGGCGGCCTGCCGCAGCGCCTCGCGCACGCAGAACGCCAGCATCAGCGGAGGCTCACCCACGGCCTTGGAGCCGAACACCGCGCCTTCCTCGTGGGCCTTCTCCATGAGCGTGACGTGGAACTCCGCGGGCATCTCCGAGAAGCTCGGCAGCTTGTACGTGCTCGCGGCCTGGGTCAGCAACCGGCCGCGGTTCGGCCCGTCCGTCGTGTCCCAGCGCATGTCCTCCAGCGTCAGCCAGCCCGCGCCCTGCACGAAGCCCCCCTCGACCTGACCGATGTCGATCATAGGGGACAGGCTGTCGCCGACGTCGTGCACGATGTCCACCCGCCGGATGCGGTACGCGCCGGTGAAGCCGTCCACCTCCACCTCGGCCGCGGCGGCGCCGTAGGAGAAGTACTTGAAGGGCGAGCCCCTGAACGTCTTCGCGTCCCAGTGCAGACCCTCGGTCCGGTAGTAACCGGACGCCGACAGCTGGACGCGCTGGAAGTACGCGGTGCGTACCAGGTCGTCCCAGGCCAGCTCCTTGTCGCTGCCCAGGGTGCGCGCGACGCCCTCGACGATGCGCACGTCCGACGCGTTCGAGCCCAGCTGGCTGGCGGCCACCTGCAGCAGCCGCGCACGCAACTGCTCGCAGGCGTTCTTCACCGCGCCACCGTTGAGGTCCGCCCCGGAACTGGCGGCGGTGGCGGAGGTGTTGGGCACCTTGTCGGTTCGCGTGGGAGCCAGCCGTACCTTGTGCAGCGGGATGCCCAGCGTGGTCGCGGCCACCTGCAGCATCTTGGTGTGCAGGCCCTGGCCCATCTCGGTGCCGCCGTGGTTGATCAGGACGGAGCCGTCCTTGTAGATCAGCACCAGGGCGCCGGCCTGGTTGAAGGCGGTGAGGTTGAACGAGATGCCGAACTTGATGCCGGTGATCGCGAGTGCCCGCTTGGTGTTCGGGTGCGCGGCGTTGAAGGCGGCGATCTCGCGCTTGCGGTCGGCGATGCCGCCGTTGGTCTCGACCTGCTGCCAGACGGCGGAGATGCGTTCCGCCTGCGGGACCGGCTGGCCGTACGGCGTCGCCTGACCGAGACCCGGCTGGTAGAAGTTCCGCTTCCGCAGCTCGATCGCGTCCAGGCCGAGCAGCGGCGCGCACCGGCCCAGGATGTCCTCCATCACCAGCATGCCCTGCGGGCCGCCGAAGCCGCGGAAGGCGGTGTTGGAGACCTTGTTGGTCTTGGCGATGCGACCGGCGACGCGCGCGTTGGGAATCCAGTACGTGTTGTCGATGTGACACAGCGCGCGGGCCACCACCGGCTCGGACAGGTCCAGGCTCCAGCCGCCGTCCCCGGTCAGGGTGGCGTCCAGGGCCTGGATCCGGCCGTCGGCGTCGAAGCCGATCTTCCATTCGGCGTGGAAGCCGTGCCGCTTGCCGGACATGGTCAGGTCCTGGGTGCGGTTGAGCCGCACGCGGACCGGCCGGCCGGTGAGCTTGGCGCCGAGCGCGGCGATGGCCGCGAACCCGTGCGGCTGCATCTCCTTGCCGCCGAAGCCGCCGCCCATCCGCAGGCACTGCACGGTCACCTCGTGGCTGTGCAGACCGAGGACGTGCGCGACGATCTCCTGGGTCTCCGAGGGGTGCTGGGTGCTGCTCTGGATGAAGACCTGCTCGCCCTCGTCGATGTAGGCCAGCGCGGCGTGCGTCTCCAGGTAGAAGTGCTCCTGGTCGGAGAACTGGAACTCGCCGGTGAACACGTGCGCGGAGTCGGCGAAGCCGGCGTCGATGTCGCCGGTCACCATCAGGGGCCGCGCGCCGTGGAAGCTCTCGGCCGCGATCGCTTCCTTCAGCGTGATCAGGGAGGGCAGTTCGTCGAGTTCCACCTCGACGGCCGCCGCACCGAGCCGGGCCGCCTCCAGGGTCTCGCCGAGCACCCAGGCGACCGCGTGGCCGTAGAACATGACCTCGTCGGGGAACAGCGGTTCGTCGTGCTTCATGCCGGCGTCGTTGACGCCGGGCACGTCGGCAACGGTCAGCACGCGGACCACACCGGGCACCGCGAGCGCGGGCTCGGTACGCAGCGCGGTGATCCTGCCGCGGGCCTTCATGACCTGGACCGGGTAGGCGTGCAGCGTGTCCTTGGTGCGGTACACCAGGTCGTCGGTGTAGAGCGCGCTACCGGTGACGTGCAGGACCGCACTCTCGTGCGGCATGGAGACGCCGACTACGGGCTTCTCAGGACGCTCGGACAAATGGCTCATGACGACACCGCCTCGGGGGTTTGCGCGTGCAGCTTCAGCAGGCTCTGGCCGAGCATCGCGGAACGGTAGATGGCGCTGGCGCGGTGATCGCTCATCGGCGTGCCTTCGCCCCGCAGCACCCGGGCCGCGGCCTCGACGGTCTCCGCCGTCCAGGCCTTGCCCTCCAGGGCCGCCTCGGTGGCGAGGGCGCGGATCGGGGTGGCGGCCACGCCGCCGAGACCGATGCGTGCCTTGCGGACGATCCCGCCGTCGATGTCGAGCGCGAAAGCGATCGCCACGCTGGAGATGTCGTCGAAGCGACGCTTGGCGATCTTGTGGAAGGCCGTGAGCGGCGACAGCGGCAGCGGGATGCGTACCGCGCGGATCAGCTCGCCGGGACGGCGGACGCTCTGCCGGTAGCCCGTGAAGTAGTCGGCGAGCGGGACCTCGCGCTCACCGTCGGCATCGGCGAGCACCAGCGACGCCTCCAGCGCGAGCAGCACCGGCGGGCTGTCACCGATGGGGGAGCCGGTACCCAGGTTGCCGCCGAGGGTCGCACTGTTGCGGATCAGCCGCGACGCGAACTGCGGGAACAGCTCCGCCAGCAGCGGGACGCTGCCGTCGAGGCGGCGTTCGATCTCGGTGAGCGTCTGCGCCGCACCGATCTCGACGTGGTCGGCTTCGACGCGCAGCGCACGCAGCTCGGGCAGTCGGTCGACGGCGACGACGCAATCGGCGCGGCGGGACCGGATGTTCACCTCCACGCCCCAGTCGGTGCTGCCGGCGACCACCACCGCGTCGGGCCGCTCGCGCAGCAGCTGCAGCGCTTCGGTCAGGGTGCCGGGCCGCAGGAACGTGCTGCCGTCCTGGGTGTATTCGGTGGCGGCCGGCTCCGGCGGGGACTGCTCACGACGCTGCGCGAGCGGGTCGTCCTCGCCGGGGCTGCCGACGGCGAACGCCGCATCGCGAATCGGGCGGTAGCCGGTGCACCGGCACAGGTTTCCGCTCAGCGAGTGCAGGTCGAAGCCGTTCGGGCCGTGCTCGTGGTCGGTGCTGTCGGCCGCTTCCGCTTCCGGTTCCGCGTGCGCGCAGCGGTCGGGCCGGTAGTACTCGGAGGCCATGCTGCAGATGAACCCGGGGGTGCAGTAACCGCACTGGGAACCGCCGCGGACCGCCATCTCCTCCTGCACCGGGTGCAGTGCGGGCGGCGTGCCGGGCTTGCCGGGGGTGGCGAGGCCTTCGGAGGTGATGACCTCCTGCCCGTCGAGTGCCGCGGCCGGCACCAGACAGGCGTTGACCGCCACCCAGTCGGTGGGCTTGTTCACTCCGGGACGGGCCACCAGGACCGAACAGGCGCCGCATTCACCCTCGGCGCAGCCCTCCTTGGTGCCGGTGAGGCCACGCTCGCGCAGGAAATCCAGCACGGTGGTGTGGGGCGCATCCGGAGCGAGCGGTGTTTCTTTCCCGTTGACCGTGATCCGCGCCGCTACCATGGCACATCCTCATTTCGGTGCACGGTCGACCTGATTAGGCTAGTAGCCATTTTTGATGGGCTTTCTACTTCGATGGCGCAGCTGAAGAACAGCAGAGCGCGCACCGGCACGCAACTGACGTGCCGCAGGCGGTGTGAGAAATCGAAAAATGCCGGGGCCACAGACGGGCACACCGGAAGAGGGCTGTTCAGCAGCCGTGTGCTACAAGACCCGGAGCCCAGGCGATCTGATGGGCGAGGCGGTTCAGTTCGGAGATGGTCGACATCCGACTTCGCCTCCTTTCATCAGCTCACGGCTCGGTCCGTTCGAAGTTACGTTGCCGCAGGTCCATCGGTCAAGCGGTCGTACGGAGGTCAGTTGAACGTGCCGGATGCGGGATGCCGGCGGGGACCGAGGCGGGGGCGGCGCCGGGGCTGCCGTCGACCCCGTCAAGGAAATCTTGACAAAGAGGGGAGCGTCAAGAGAACCTTGACGCATGTCGATCTTGAAGCCGGAGAGTTCCTCCGAGGACGCCCCTCACCCCACCACGTCCGCCACCACGGCGGCCCTGCTCCCCCTCGCGGCGACCGTGCCCGCGCTGACGGCCGTGTTCCACGACCGCTTCGGGGTTGCCGCCTCGGTCGCCCTGGTCGTCGTGTCCCTCGCCCTCGTCGCCGCCGCCGGCGCTCTGGTCGCCCGGGCCGCGGCGCAGGCCGGTGCCGCCCGCGCCCGCCGCGACACCGAGGTGCTCGACGCGCTGGAACCCCTCGCCGGCGCGCGGCGATGAGCGACGAGGCCCTGCTCGGCCCACTGGAGGCCGCCCGGATCCGTGAGGGAATCGCCGCAGCCGTCATCGGCGCCCCCGACGGCCTGGCCGCGGCGCTCGAACGCGACGCGGACGGCTACCTGCGTCTGGTGGACGCGTCGCGGGTCGGAGCCGAGGAAGCGAGCAGGCTGCTGCGCGAGGCCGTACAGGGTGCCAGGGCCGCCGGACACAGCTGGGAAACGGTGGGCCGCGTCCTGGGAGTGAGCCGGCAGGCCGCCCAGCAGCGGTTCGCCGGGACCCCCGCCCCCGGCACACCGACCGGTGGGGAGCCGGGCTCCCCGGAGCGCCGCATCCTCAGCCCGGTGACCGCGTTCAACGAGATGGCCGCCCTGGAGGAGGCCGGACGCGACGGGTGGCACCTGGTCGGCTACGGACCCCTCTTCCTCGAGGTGGAGACCTCCGAGCACCCGTGGGAGCACTGCCGTGTGACGCTCTCCTCCGGTGGCCGCCACCGTCGCATGGAGGCGGAGGGCTGGATCCCCGTCGGCGCGGGCTGGTTCCCCTGGCGCTACTACAAGCGGGCGCTCGGCCCCGTCGGGAAACGCTGAGCCACAACGCTGCGCGCCCTGCGTCCACCCCTGTGCTTCCGCGAACCGGAGCCTTCGCGCCGGCGCCCGATACGGGGTCAGCCGATGCCCAGGAGAACCGGACCGCCCGCCCGGTCGACCCGGTGCGTCCACCCAGGCGGCAGCCGCAGCGACCGCGACGGTGACACCCGTCCCGGCACCCGTCGCCGCCACAGCAGCTGGCCGTCCTGAGCGACCGTCACCACCGGGCCGGTCAGCGGCTCCGCCGACCGCAGCAGCAACGGCCTCCCTGCGGCATCCGTCAGACGGTTCGGCGCCACCCACACCAGCGGGGCCCGCACGGCCAGCGCGGGACCGGGCTGCGGCCACGGCGCACCCGACAGGTGGGCCAGGACCGCAACCGCGGCGGCGGCGCCCTCCGCGGCCGCGGTGGCGGCCCGTTCGACGCCGTGCAGGGCGTTGCCGACTGCGAAGACCCCGGGCGTCGACGTACGGAAGGACGCGTCCACCGACGGACCTCGTGTCCCCGGGTCCAGGGCGATGCCGCCGCGGCGCGCCAGCTCGTGGTCGGGGATCCAGTCGCCGGTGAAGACCACCGTGTCACAGGCGAGCGTCCCCGAGCGGCCGTCCTCGTGCTGCACGGCCACGCCCGACAGACGGCCGCGGCCGCGCAGTTCGCCCACCCTCGTGGCCGTGAGCAGCGGGACTCCCGGGACGGCGGGGCCGCGGGAGAGCTCCGTGACCACGGCCACCACCTCCGCACCGGCCCGGCGCAACGTGCGTACCGCGTGGCGGGCCACCGGATCGGCGCCCACCACCACGGCCCGCCGGCCGATGTCCTGGCCGTACAGGTGGACCGACTGCTGCAGCTCCCCGGTGGTCAGCACGCCCGCCGGCCGGGAGCCCGGCACCAGCCGGGCGCTGCGCGGGCGCTCCCGGGCGCCCGTGGCAAGGACGACGGCCCGGGCCGTGATCCGTTCCAGGCCCGCCGGGCTCGTGGTCTCCAGGGACAGCGGACCCGCCCAGCCGGTGGCGGTGACACCGGTACGGAGCGTGGCCCCGGCCGTCACCGCCGCCTGTACGGCCCGCCGCGCGTACGCAGGTCCCGCGAGCCACGGGCGTACGGTCCCCCCGAACCCACCGTGGTGACAGTGGCGCGGCACCCCGCCCGCGTCCTGCTCGCGCTCCAGCACCTCGACGTGCCCCGCACCCGCGGCCGCCAGGCGGGCGGCCAGGGCCAGCCCGGCCGGGCCGGCGCCGACGACCAGGACCTCGACCGTGCGGTCGCGGTTCACCGGCGGGCCTCCTCGAACAGCGCGCGGACGGCGGCTCCGCAGTGGAACCCCTGGCAGCGGCCGCCCCGGGCGCGGGTGCGCCGCCGCAGGCCGTCCAGCGAACCGGGCGGGACCGTACCGCCCAGCGCGTCGCGGATCTCGCCGCGGGTCACGCGCTCGCAGTGACAGACGATCCGGCCGTACTCCGGGTCCCGCGCGATCAACTCCGCGTCGCGGTACGGCCGGGGGAACGCCTCGCCCAGGTTCGGCATTCGCACCGGCTCCGGATCCCGTGCTCCCGCCACCGGCAGACCGCCGTCGGCGAGCAGTTCCACCACGTGGGCGGCGATCGCCATCGAGGCCGTGAGCCCCGTCGAACGGATCCCGCCCACCGTGACGTACCGCTGCGCGGGGTGGGCCCGGATCGCGTAGTCGTCGTCACCGGTGGCGGCCCGCAGGCCGGCGTACACCGCGGTGACCTCCTCCTCCAGGAGGGCCGGCAGGATCCGCCGGCCCTTCTCCCGCAGCAGCGCGAGCCCCTCGGCGGTCGATCCGGTGTCCGTCTTGTCGTCCAGGTCCTCGGCGGTCGGCCCGAGCATCACGTTCCCGTACACCGTCGGGGACACCAGCACCCCCTTCCCGAGGGCGCCCGGTACCGGGAGCAGGATGTGCCGTACGAGGCTCCGGGCGAGCTCGTCGAAGACGATCAGCTGGCCGCGCCGGGGCGTCACGGCGAAGTCCGCGTGGCCCAGCAGCCGGTCGATCTCGTCGGCGTACAGCCCCGCCGCATTGACCAGGTGCCGGGTGCGCAGCGGGCCCCGGTTCGTGGCCAGGGTGTGCACATCGCCCGGCCTGACCGCTCGCACCCGGCAGTTGAGGTGGAGCTCGACACCGGCGCGCACCGCCTGCGTCGCATACGCGAGCGTGGTCGTCCAGGGGCAGATGACGGACTCGCCCGGCACGTCGAGCGCCCCCAGCACCCCGGGCCCGAGCTCCGGCTCGCGGGCCCGCACCTCCTCGGCCGGGATGATCCGGGCCGAGCGGTAGCCGTTGCGTACGGCCTTCTCCGCGAGCCCCGGCAGCGCGGCCAGCTGCTCCTCGTCCCAGGCGACGAGGAGCGCTCCGAGCGGCTCCACCGGGATGCCGGTCTCTGCGGCGTACGCGGAGAGCAACCGGTGTCCTTCCCGGACGAGCCGGGACTCCAGGGAGCCGGGCACCGCGTCGAATCCGGTGTGCAGGATGGCGGTGTTGGCCTTCGAGGTGCCGTCACCGACGTCGTCGGACGCGTCGACGAGGGCGACCCGCAGGGGGAGCCGGGCCAGTTCGCGGGCGATCGCCGAGCCCACCACGCCGGCGCCGACGACCGTCACGTCGTATTCCCCGCCGGGCAGGGCGCCGCCGGTGGTGACGGTGACGCCGGTCCTGCCGGTCGCGCCGCTCATGCCGGTCGTGCCGCTCACGCCGGTCCGTCGCCGAGCAGGGCCGTCACCGCCGTGCGGAACCGTGCGCGGCGCTCGGCCGCCTCCGCCGCGCCGGCCCGCGGCTCGTAGACGGCGGACGGCTTCCAGTCGGGGACGGCCTCGGCGACGGTGAGCGAGGGGTCGAGTCCGAGCCGGGCGACGGCCCCGACGCCGAGGGCCGTGACGTCCGGCAGCGCCGACACCTCGACGGGGATCCCGAGGAGGTCGGCCTGGGCCTGCATGAGCAGGGCGGAGCGGGTCAGCCCGCCGTCGACGCGCAGGGTGGAGAGCGGAGCGCCCAGGTCGGCGGCGGCCGCGTCCGCGAGCTCCGCCACCTGGGCGGCGACCCCGTCGCACAGGGCGCGCACCAGATGCCCGGCGGTGGTGTCGAGGCCCAGACCGGTGACCGAGCCCCGCAGGTCACCCCGCCACCACGGAGCGGCGAGCCCGGCGAGCGCGGGGACGAAGGTGACGCCGCCGGCGTCCGGGACGCTCCCGCCCACGGTGTCGATGTCCGCGGCGCCGGAGATCACCCCGAGATCGGTGAGCCAGCGCACGGCGGAGGCGGCCGTGTACACCTGCCCGTCCAGGCAGTAGCTGGTCCGGCCGGCGAGCCGCCAGGCCACACAGCCGACCAGGCCGGACGTGCTCCGCAGGGGCCGCGGGCCGGTCTGCGCGAGCAGGAACGCGCCCGTGCCGTAGGTGCACTTGGCCGTGCCGGGCTCGGTGACGCTCTGGGCGAGCAGGGCCGCCTGCTGGTCGACGAGCAGCCCCGTCAGCGGCAGTGCGGGCCCGAACGCGGTGGTGGTGCCGACGTGGGTGTCCGCGTCGACGACCTCCGGCAGTCGCTCACCGGTGAGGCCGAAGGCGTCGAGCGCCGCGTCCGACCAGCGAGTGGTGTCGAGGTCGAGCAGCTGGGTGCGGCCGGCGGTCGCCGCGTCGGTGACGAAGGCGCCGGTGAGGCGGTGCACGAGCCAGACGTCGCTGGTCGTCACGACGCCGTGCCGGGTCAGGTGGCGGCGTATCCAGGCCATCTTGGGGGCGGCAAAGTACGGGTCGAGCGGCAGACCGGTCGCCTCCCGCAAGGACGGCGCGTGCGCAGCCAGTT
Source organism: Streptomyces sp. NPDC048257 (assembly GCF_043201855.1). NCBI lineage: Bacteria > Bacillati > Actinomycetota > Actinomycetes > Kitasatosporales > Streptomycetaceae > Streptomyces > Streptomyces sp. NPDC048257. The sequence continues at coordinate 589,041 of NZ_JBICZI010000001.1, read as the reverse complement.
CGCCGCAGAGCTGTTCGGCGCGCCGGTCCTGCCAGACGATCGCGTCGGTCAGCGGCTCGCCGGTCGCCGGGTCCCAGGCGAGCACGGTCTCGCCCTGGTTGGCGAGGCCCACCGCCACCACGGGCTCACCGGCCGCCGCCAGCGCGGCGCGTCCGGCGGCGACGACCGAGTCGAGCAGCTCGCCGGGGGAGACCTCGACCCTCCCGCCCGGCAGGTACCGGGGCCGTACGGGGGCGGATCCGGAGCCGATGACCCCGCGTACCGGACAGACGACCAGCGCCTTGGTCCCCGAGGTGCCTTGGTCGACAGCGAGCACCGGGCCCGTCATCACCACTCCGTCCCTGGTGTCGCCGTGATCGAACGTCGATCGAAAGCCTTCACCAGCGAAGGTCGCTCGTCAAGATCCGCCCGCGGCGGCCCGGCACACCACTGACGCATAATCACAACTCTGTTCTGGCTTGATACTTGCGGTCGAACAAGAACCCGGGTGCATATGCTCGTCATCGCTCTATAGTGATCGCCGATCAACGGGCAGCGACATCGGCCGTGGGTCAACGGCGGGGGTTCGCCGAACAGTTCACGCATGGTTCACGCATCCCTGGCACCGGCACGGCTGCAGCCGACTGCCGGATGGACCCACCTTCCATGCGATCCGAGGACTGATGATCACGACCACCGCAGAACGCGCCCGCCCGGGCCGCCACAGCCCGGACAGCCGTCACCCGGACCGCCGTCGCCCGGACCGCCCTCGCCCGGACCGCCGTCGCCCGGACCGCCCTCGCCCGGACCGCAGCCGCCCGTCGACCGGGACGAGGTGATGGCGGGCAGCGATTTCCGGCCCGTCTACCACCCGGCCGGCCAGGACCACGAGCTGCGCTCCGCCGCCCAGGACCTGCGCACCGGCCGCTGGGTGTCCATGGCGCGCTTACTCGAGCGCACCGACGGCTGGGGGCTGTGGACCCAGCGCACCCAGGTCCTCGCCGCCATCGCCGCCGGATCCGACGTGGTCCAGGCCTGGCGGGCCGAGGAACCGCACAGCGTCGCCGCCCTCGTGATGCACACGCGCGTCACCGTCGAACGGGCCGTCCGCGCCCACCGCGCAGGACACCCCCGCACCGGCGAGCTGTGGCAGGAAGCCTGGGACACCTGCCGGGAGGCCGCCGGGGTCAGTCCCGCCGACCCCGTGCCCTGGGTCTGCCTGCTCGCCCTCGCCCTCCTCGACGAGCACCGCCAGATGGCCGAGCACCGGATCGCACCACCCGGCCCGATGCTGCCCCCCGGCCCCTGGGGCATCCTCGCGGAGGCCGACAAGCGCGACCCGCACAACCGCGAGGCCTACCACCGCATGCTCCAGTTCGTGTACGCGGGCGCGCCCGGACCGCTCTCCGAGGCCGCCAACTTCGTCCACTGGGCGGCCGGTTCCGCACCTCCGGGCTCCGCCCTGCACGTCCTGCCGCTCTACGTACGGGTCGAACGCTACCGACGCGAACGCGGCCAGGAGAAGGCGCTCGACCTGCACTGGGTGGCAGAGGACGCCGTCCGCGACGCGCTGCGCGCCCTGGACACCTGGTTCCACCACGCGGACCTGCCGCGCGCCTCCCCGCTCGACCTGAACCAGCTCGCCCATGCCCTGTGGGGAGCACTCCAGTTCGACGAAGCGGCCCGGGTCTTCGACCGGATCGGCCCGTACTGGACCACCCTCCCGTGGGCCCACCGGACCCGCGATCCGGCCGACCGCGCCCTGGCCGAGGAGGTGTTCCTGCAAGCCAGGTCACGCAGCCTGGCCGGCCGGAACTGACCCCCGCCTCCGTTCCCCGCGGCACCGGCGCCCGCTCCATCCGCACCCCCAGGCACCACCGTTCGCAGGCCCCACCGTCCCCGTGCTCCACACACCCCCGGAGGTACCGCCGTGTCCCGAACCGAATGGGCAGCCCGCCCGGACCGCAAGGCCCCACCCCAGCAGGACGAGGAACAACGCCTGCGGGAACTCGGCTACCAGCCCGTCCTCGCCCGCCGGATGGGCGGCTTCGGCAACTTCGCCATCAGCTTCTCCGTCATATCCGTCCTCTCCGGCTGCATGACCCTGTACGGCTTCGGCATGGGCTCCGGCGGCCCGGCCGTGATGCTGTGGGGCTGGGTCGGCGTAGGCCTCTTCGTCCTCTGCGTGGGTCTCGCCCTGGCCGAGGTGACCAGTGCCTACCCCACCTCCGGGGCGCTCTACTACATGGCCGACCGGCTCGGCGGACGCCGCTGGGGCTGGTACACGGGCTGGCTGAACCTGCTCGGCCTGCTCGGCGCCATCGCCGGAATCGACTACGGCGCCGCCCTGTTCACCGGCGCCTTCCTCAACCTCCGCTTCGGGTTCGTGCCCACCCCCGGCTCGACCTTCCTGATCTTCCTGTGCATCCTGCTGCTGCACGCCGCGCTCAACCTCTTCGGCGTCCGCCTCGTCAGCGTGCTCAACTCCATCAGCGTCTGGTGGCACCTGGGCGGTGTCGCCGTGATCGTCGGCGCCCTGGCCTTCGTCCCCGACCACCACCAGTCGGCCTCGTTCGTCTTCACCGAGTTCGTCAACGACACCGGCTGGGCCAACCCGTTCTACGTGGCGGCGGTCGGCCTGCTGCTCGCCCAGTACACCTTCTCCGGCTACGACGCCTCCGCGCACCTCTCGGAGGAGACCTCCAACGCCTCCGTCTCCGCCGCCAAGGGCATCGTCCGGGCCATCTGGGTCTCCTGGATCGCCGGCTTCGCCCTGCTCGCGGGCCTCACCTTCGCCATCCAGGACTACGCGGCCGTCCAGGGCAGCGCCACCGGCGTCCCGCCCGCCCAGATCTTCATCGACGCACTGGGCTCGGGCGGCGCCACCGCCCTGCTCCTCGTCGTCATCGTCGCGCAGCTCTTCTGCGGCAATGCCGAGGTCGCCGCCGCGAGCCGGATGGTCTTCGCCTTCAGCCGTGACAACGCCCTCCCCGGCTCCGCCCTGTGGCGCAAGGTCAGCAGCCGGACCCAGACGCCGGTCCCGGCCGTCTGGTTCGCCGTCGCCGTCGCGGGCGTACTGGCCCTCCCGTCGCTGTACTCCGCCACCGCCTACGGGGCCGTGACCGCCATCAACGTCATCGGCATCACGCCGGCCTACGCCATCCCGATCTACCTGCGCCTGCGCGCCGGCAACCGCTTCGAGCCCGCCCCTGGAGCCTGGGCCGCTGGAGCAAGCCGATCGGCTGGACCGCCGTGGTCTGGGTGGCGATCGTCACCGTCCTCTTCTGCCTGCCCCAGAAGTCCCCGGTCACCATCGACTCGATGAACTACGCGGTGATCGCCCTGGCGGTGGTCCTGGTCCTGGCCAGCGTCTGGTGGTACGTCGCCCGCCGCTCCTACGGCACCCCTTCGGCCTACGGCAACGCCCGCGAGCAGGCGGAGATCGCCGAGGACATCGTCTGACCCCGCCCGGTCGGCGTGGCGCCGCACCCCGACGCCACGCTCGACGGGCACACTGCCACCACGGAGGTTGAGGCACTGTGATGACGGTCCTGGTGGTCGGCGTTCCGGAGGGCGAGGAGCTGGAGCTGCTGCGATCGCGGATCCAGCGCAACCCCCACTTCCGGGTCATTTCCCATGCACACACGGTCGACGTCGCCCTCGCGCACGCCCGGATCCTGCTCCCCGACATCACGGTGCTCACCCTGTCCGGCGGCTTCGGCGACGACCCGGAGGCACTCGGCGTCTTCCAGGGGGTGCGGGCCCTGGACCCGCCGAGCGGTGTGGTGCTCCGCACGAGGGCCGGAGCGGCCCCCGGCGACCTCGGCTCCTTCACCGCCGACGGGGCCGTCCACCTCGTCCGCGCGGGTGACGAGGAGGGGCTGATGCGCGCCCTGCGCACGATCGGCCTGCGCCGCGCGAGCTGCGACCCGGACGAGATGCCCTGATCGCGGCCCTCGCCCCCCGCACCACCAGGAAAACGAAACCGGCCGTGGGACGCCAGGGGCCGGTTCACGTACGTCAGCCGAAGCGCAGCGGCAGCTCGTTGGGTCCCGTGATGCCGATCGCCGGGCGCCAGGTGACGGGGCCGGCGACGGACGGCGCGCCCAGCCGGCTCGCGAGCACCGGCAGCGCCTCCCTGATCTCCATGCGTGCGAGCGGGGCACCGAGGCAGTAGTGCAGCCCCCCGCCGAACTGCAGGACCGGGGTGCTCCGGGTGGCGGTGATGTCGAAAACGTCGCCGCCGGGGTAGGCCCGCGGATCGCGCTGTACGGCCTGTACGCCGACCAGGAGCATGGTGCCCGCGGGGATCAGCTCCCCGCGGAACTCGAAGTCCTCCGGGGCGTACCGGAAGAGGGCGTTGGTCGACGGGCGCCACCGCATGACCTCTTCCACCGCCCGGTCTGCCAGCTCGGGGTTCTCTCCGAGCAGCTTCCACTGGTCCGGGTACTCGGAGAAGGTGACCATGGCGTTGGCGAGCTGGAGCCGCGTGGTGTCATGGGCGGCGAAGATCATGGAGACGATGAGGTTCTGCAGTTCGTCACGGGACGCGGTGCCCTCCTTCTCCTGGAGCCCCACCAGTGCGGAGATGAGGTCCTCACCGGGCTCGGCCCGCTTGGCGGCCATCAGGTCGTCGACGTAGCCGTAGAGGCCGGTCACCGCAGCCTCGACGCGCGCGGGAATGTCCCCGCCGAGCGCCAGGGAGAAGACCAGGCCGATGTCGGAGGTCCAGGTGCGGAACGTGGCGAAGTCCTCCGGCGGAATCCCGAGGAGCTCGGTCATGACGACAAGCGGAAGCTGATCGGCGAATTCCTCGATGAAATCGATCTCGTCGGCGGAGGCGAGCTTCTCGGCCAGCCGCTGTGACGTCTCCCGCATCAGGGGGCGCAGGTTCTCCACCATGCGGGGAACGAAGGCCTTGTTCACCAGACCCCGCAGTCTGCGGTGGTCCTCGAAGTCACGACTGACGAGTCCATTGACGAACCAGTCGTAGATCGGGCCCTCTGAGACGCCGTTCTGCTCCATGAAGCGGACGCCGTTGTGGATCAGGCCGGAATCTCGTACCAGGTCCTTGGCCTCGGCATGACGCAGAACCAGTAGGCCGAGCGGGGTCTTCGCATACCAGTGTTTTTCCTGCGCCCGTGCTACTTCCGGAGTGGTGAACTGGAATGCGGGGTCGAGGACGTCAATGAATGCGACATCCTGGTTCTGATGCGTGAAATCTAATGGTGCCGACATGCCTAACCCTCCTGCACAGAAAGAGAATTGATTGCCAAGCGCTGGATGATTCGAACCGGCGGTTGGGGCTTAGTCAAGCGTGGCGTAATCATTTCTCAGGTTCTGGGATCGATGGGGTCGCGTGCGTGCTCGGGGCGTGACCGGTAGTGACCGACGCTCGGCCTCGCCAGTCCGCGCTCCTCGCCGCCCAGTTGGCCGCAGGCGGATGAAGCCGCCGGCGAGCGGGTGGGCGGACGGGCAAGGGGTCTCACGTGCAGGTCCACCGCGCACGCAGACAGATCCGCAGGCGCCGCAACACCAGCGGCAACTCCCGTCCCAACGGGCGGGGTTCGGGGCCCGGATCCGGTCCGGCTGGTGTATTGACCAGAGGTCACGGCCCGGGCCGGGACCGGCTGTTGTAGAAGTCTACGAAGAGTGGGTTTCAGCCAGACGACGTTTTCATGTCTTCCGTCCCTGTCTGACTTGACCCGGTTGGCTGTGTACTCCTCACACAAGTTGCAACGAAGCAGGGGTTCGTGCTCGCTGTGCCCGCACAGTGACCCCGTTCGACGGCGTTCGCGTCATGTCGGCTTGTCAGAGCTGATCGCGCTGCCCGAACGAAGGAGAGAGCCTTGACCGAGACGTTGTCCCGAGCGATCCGGACGTTATCCGCCTTCCCCGGAGGCCGGATCCCCGGCGTCCGCGTGGCAGGTACGTCGGGCGGTCCCCCGATCGACTGCCTCGGCGCCCGGAATCTCCACCCCTGCCCCTGGAGCACCGGCGACCACCTCCGCCGACATCGAACCAGCGTCATCACCCTCACAGGACAGCCTTCATAAGAACCCTCGTCACGCGAACGGACTGATCGAGAGCAATTCGCGTCGGCAGTGCCTGCCGCCCGATTGCCCGCCCAGCGGGAGCATGCGGCCCACCCGGCCCGAACCCTCGCGGCCCGAAGCGATTCGACCGGTCTCCGGCCGAGTATTCAGACAGAGGAGGCTCCTGATGGCCGAACCGACCTTTCCCGCACGCACCCCGCAGGACCTCGACGAGCGGATCGCCGGGGAATTCGGCGAAAGACCGCTCCGGCCGCACGGAAGGCTCGAGGCGAGCGGGGAGTACGCGTATTCCTCGGACCTCTGGGCGCAGAACTCGCCGTACGGTGTACGCGGTGCCGGCGAACCACCCACCATCTCCGCGACGCCGGCGGGCGTGAACGCCATCCGCGATCCCCACTAGTTGCCCCTGGTGCTGTCCCGTACGGGCAGCGCATTCGGGGGATTCCCCCACTGTCCCAGAAGGAGTTACCGTGACCGCGCACACCCAAGAAGCGACCATCCAGGACCTCGAGCGCACCTGGCTGGACGAGGCGATCAGACTGGCCACGAACAGCGTGGCGAACGGTGGCGGGCCGTTCGGCGCCCTGGTGGCCAAGGACGGCGAGATCGTCGCGATCGGCAACAACCAGGTCACCTCGACCCTGGATCCGACGGCGCACGCCGAGGTGAGCGCGATGCGTGCCGCCTGCAAGAAGCTGGACACCTTCTCGCTAGAGGGCTGTGTCCTGGTCACCTCGTGCGAGCCGTGTCCGATGTGTCTTTCCTCCGCCCTGTGGGCGCGGGTCGACCGGATCGTCTTCGCCGCGGACCGCGACGATGCGGCGGTCGCCGGGTTCGACGACCGCAAGTTCTACGACCTGTTCGAGAAGCAGCCCGCGTCGATGTGGCCGTTGGCGATCGAGCGGCTGGACCTGCCGAACCGCACCCGGCCGTTCGATGCATGGGTCGCCAAGACCGACCGCATCGACTACTGAAACGCGTGAACCGAACCGACCGCACCACTGTGACCGCCGGAACTTTCCGGCGCCGCAACACAAGGTGAACACCCACGAACAGGGGTGAACACTCCGCGAGCCGGGACCGGCTCTTGCAGAGGTCCGTGAAGGGCCGGTCTCACTCTTCGGCCGACTCCACCCGGTCGGCCGTGCACGTCCTTACGCACATTGCAACGAATCAAGGGCTTTCCCTCTCTGACCAGGAGTTCTCGTGGCGATCCAGCGCAAGCACACCATGCACCACTCGACGATCCTCGACGCCTCCCCGGACGCCGTCTGGGCCGAGGTCCGTGACCCCATGAAGGTGGTGAAGATCGTGTCCGGCCCTGCGGTGAAGGACGTGGGCTGGGCGGAAGGCGGCGCGCTCGACCGCGTCCCGGCGCGATACGACTTCACCCTGGTGTTCAACGACGGCCTCGTCCAGCAGGAGATCGCCGGCCGCAACGAGGTGGAGCGGTCCTCCACCTACAGAGCCGTCGCACCGACCATGGGCATCTACAGCTACGACGCCACCATCCGCGTCAGGCCGATAACCGACGACCCGGACCGCAGCTTCTTCGAGTGGTCCCGGGTGCTCGGCATCGCCGACGACGCCGACCCCGAAGTCGTGCAGGCGGTCATCACCATGATGGAGAACCAGACCAGCTCCGTACGGGACTACTTCGCGTCGCCGAAGAACCGGCCAGGGTCGCCCACGCCGTAGCCGGCGCCGAACCACCCGGTTCCGCGAGCCGGGTGGCCCCCGTCGTGACCTCGAAGCGCAACCGGCAGACGACGACGTCGGTGCCGCGGCGGTCACGCACTCCTGACGACCTGGCCGGGGGCCGCCCGGAGGCGGCGGCTCAGCGCGGTGTGGACGAGCCAGCCCGCTGCCGCGCCGGCCACGTACCAGAACAGGTCGGGTGCGTTGAAGGTGGAACCGAGGACGAGGCGGGCCACGGCGCTGTGCCGGGAGAGCTCGGCCGGCACGGCGCTGAGCTGGAGGAACTCGATGCCCCAACTGGCGGCCAGCGCGATCCCGGCCGCCCGCAGGGGCGTCATCCGGGGCGCGGCCAGAACGACGAGGGCCAGCAGCAGGACGGTGTAGAGCGCGTCTCCGCCGTACTTCCCCAGGCTCCCCGCCGCCACGGCCCGTAGGCCCAGCCCCGCGCCCACCGTCAGCGCCGCGGCCCCGGCTGCCACCAGCCGGGTCCGTACGGGGTCGGGGGCGGCGGCGCTGTCACGGGATCCGGGTACGAGCATCACGGGCTCATACTGCACGAGCGGCCCGGAGAAGGGCTTGCGCAGAGACGTGTCAGGCGACCAGCTCGAAGATGCTCCGGGCCGTCAGCCACAGGCCGGCGACCAGGGAGAGCGTGACGATCAGCTGCTCCTGGTGCCGCTCCAGCCAGCTCCGCAGGGCGTTCAGCCGGGCGTCCGCGGCCGCGGGCGCCCAGACCGCGTACATCTCCATGACGATGAGGCTGAGCGTGGCCAGCAGACAGTAGCCGGTCAGGGCGAGCCAGCCGGCGAGGGTGGAGAGGTTCGCGTCGACGGCGATCGCGGCGCCGGCGCCGACCAGTGCCCAGGGCTGCAGCAGCCATGCCAGGCCGGCCGCCGTGGCCGCGGAGGCGTCGTCGATCCGGGCGGTCCAGCGGGGCGGACCGTGCGGGCGGGGCGGTCGGCGGTACCGGTGTGCGCCGTACAGCACCAGTGCCACGCCGATGGCGAGTTTCGCGGCGACCGCGGCCGTCGAGGGCGCGCTGTGACGGGCCGGGGGCTGACCGCCGGTCAGCAGCAACACGCAGGCGATCACCGCGGTCAGGTTGGCCAGCCACGACAACAGGAACGCCAGGCCCTTGCGGACGCCGCGCCGTGAGGAGAGCAGCAGGATGAAGGCGCTGTTGTGCAAGGGCCCCAAGGTGACGGCCGTACCGATCACGACCAGGTCGAGGACCATCGGATCAGCCGCTCCTGGGTGTCAGGACCGTCTGCCACGTGTGGACGGGCGGGACCGGTCGGCATGGTCGGGCGGCGCTGCTGCGGTGCAGCATCTCGACTCTGCAGGCGGCGGCCCTGCCGGTCAAGCAGGCCACGCCCGCATCGTCTGTCGCGTCGATCCGGTCTTCGGAACTGCTGTCGGCGGCCGCGCGGCAGGTTCGCGCACGGCACGGTCGGCGACTGCCTGACCGACCGTCATCTCAGTGTCCTGGTCCGCTCGACCTCTCGGTTGCGGCGGGGGCGGAGTCCTCGGTGGCGTAGCGCCGCAGGAGTTCCCGCTCGGCGTCCCGGTGCGGGAACCTGAGGAAGACCAGCAGCGCACCCAGGGCGATCGCGGCCAGGCCGACGGTGTATGCCCAGTCGTCGCCGTGGAGGAACGACTGGCGTGCTGCCGCGGCGATCTGGTCGGCGTACTGGGGGTGCTGCCGGCCGACCTGCAGGGCGGAGGCGAACGACTTCGTCAGCTCGCTCTGGACCTGGTCGGACACGTCCTTGCTCTCGGGGGACGCGGCGATCGCTGCGCTGAAGGCCGAGGCGTAGCCGGCGGTGAGGAGCACGCCCATGACGGACTGCATGATGGCCCCGCCGAGGTCCCGTTGCAGGTCCGCGGTGCCCGAGGCCATGCCGGCCCGTCGCACGGGCACCGATCCGGTCAGCGAGTGGGATGCGGGCGTCCCGGCAAGGCCGGCGCCGATGCCGATGAACACGTAGGCGAGGCCGATCTGCCAGTAGCTGCTGTCCTCGCCCCAGAACAGCAGCATCCAGGCGAAGGCGAGGAAGAGGGACGCGTAACCGATCAGCAGGGTCGTGCGGGCGCCGCGTGTCTCGACCAGCTTCGCGGACTGTGGTGCCACGAGCACCATCATCACGACGAGGGGGAGGATGGCGGCGCCGGCTTCGACGGCGTTGTACCCGAGCACGTTCTGCAGGTACTGCTGGCTGATGAACGCCGACCCCATCATGGAGCCGAACACGATGATTCCTGCGCACGCGGCCACCCAGAACGTGCGCCGGCCGGCGACGTGGAGGTCGTACAGCGGGTTGGGAGCCCGGCGCTGGCGCCAGAAGAACGCCGCGCCGGCGGCGAGGGCGGTCACGGCGAGGCCGACGGCCAGCGCCCCCTCGTTGGGGACGACGGCGAAGTTGATCGCCAGCACCAGTCCCGCGACCAGGAGGACGGACAGGATGCCGCCGAGGTTGTCCACCGGTTCGGCGGACTCGTTGGCGTGCGCGGGGACGAACCGCAGGGCCATGACCAGCGCGACCACGGCGAGGGGCAGGGTGACCAGGAAGACCGAACCCCAGTAGAAGTATTCGAGCAGCGCGCCCGCGACCACCGGCCCGAGCATGGAGATGCCGCCGCCGAGGGCCGACCACAGCGCGATCGACTTCGTCCGCCCCGGCCCCGCCCACAGGGCGGTGATCAGCGCCAGGGTGGTCGGGTAGGCCATGCCGGCCGAGAGCCCGCCGAGGATCCGGGCCAGCACGAGGACGGTGTCGTTCGGCGCGTACGCGGCGAGCAGGCAGGCGGGGATGGACAGAGCGATGCCGAGGAGCAGCAGCAGCTTGCGCCCGTGGCGGTCGCCGATCGCCCCCAGATAGAGCACCGATGCGGCCAGGCCGAGGGAGTACCCGACGGCGACCAGGTTCAGCGCGGTCTGTGAGGAGTCGAAGGCCTTCCCGATCGCGGGCAGGGCCACGTTGGCCACCGACAGGTTCAGGTTGGCCACGGCGGCAACGGTGATCAGGGACGCCAGGACGAGCGGCGCGCGCGCCGGGGCCTCACGCGGAACGCCGATCTGAGGCGCGCCACTCTTCGACATGCAAACCTCCGGGACGAAGACGGGCTTCGCGAGAGTCTTGCCTGATCCGCCGTGCCGCACATCGCCCCATGGGAATGACACGCCGACTGTCACCGACGTGGTCCGCCCCCGCCGGTGCCCGCCGCGGTTTCCGGACCGCGGATCCGGGATCGGTACGGGGGGCGGCACCCCGTGACGGGACACGTCCCGGGAGCCCGGCGCTCCCGTCGTATGTGCTATCGGAACTGTCGAGAACTCCTGTCGATCGCGTTCCGGAACATGGTGTGACAGGGACGGTCGATCGTCCGATTTCCCAGTGTCGGCGGGCGATTTTCCGACACTCGGCAGCTGTCGGAGGCGGACCGCACCGGCGTTCCACTTGACCTGGTCCGGCGGCAATTGCGGAGTCAACTTCCGCTCCCACCAGCAGGGTTCGGCCAGGAGGGAGTCAGCCGGTTCATCGACCAGGCGTCACATCGTGAACAAGGGAAGACCCTTGTAGAAATCACCAAAGAGTGGGTTTCGGCCAGCGGGCCTTTTCATGTCTTCCGTCCCTGCCTGACTCCACCCGGTTGCCTGTGTACTCCTTCACACAAGTTGCAAACGAAGCAGGGGACTGTGCTCGCTGTGTCCGCACCGCCACCCCGTTCGACGGGTGTTCGCGTGATGCCGGAATCCCAGCCGGGGGCATCGATCCCCCTGACCTCGTACCGAATGAAGGAGAGAGCCTTGACCGAGACGTTATCCGGATCGATTCAGACGTTGTCCGGTCGGCTCATCGAGATTGCCTGGCCCGATCTGGGCATCACCGTTACCGCCGAGCTCGATGACCGCAACCCGGTGCTGGCCGATGCGCTCTGGGAATCCCTCCCCTATCAGAGCCTCCAGGGGCACGCGCTGGTCGCGGGGGCCCATCTTTACCACGCGGCGCCGATCCCCTCCCTGTTGCACCTGCACGCGTCGACCCGGATCCCGGACCGGCGTGAGGCACCCGACGGGACGGTGTTCTGTTCCGCATTGCAGCATCTCGGCATCAAGTACGGCACGTTGACCGAGCCGATGCCCGCATCCCCCGTCGGCCGCATCCGCGAGGAGGACCTGCCCGCCCTGCTCGAGGCCGGGCAGGCGATATGGGACGCGGTCTATTCGACGAAGAAGCCCCTTCTGGTCGAGGTCCGCAGGGCGGGCTCGCCGGGCGGCCACCACATCCCCCGCCTCTACGCCGCCCACCCCGACGCGGACCGTCTGATCCAGGACGTGCACGCCGAGACGGAACGCATCTGGCTCGAGGCACCGCCCGAACTGGCCGACCTGCACGAGGGCTGGATCCCCTCCGGGGCGGGAACCTTCGACACCGTCCTGCCCACCCTCCTCTTCGTCAACGGCGAGACCCGCCCCCTGGGCTACGCGAGCTACGGCGGCCTGATCCGCGCCGCGGTCGCCGACATGCCGATCGAGTCCCTCCACCAGATGACCCGCCTGCTCGTCGGCATCCCGGCGGAATTCCTCGGCTACTGCGGCCTGGAGAAGCTCTGGGCCTTCACCCAGCGCTTCCTGGCCTGTCTCGACCAGCTCGACCGCGAGGACTTCCTCGCCGTCGCCGGCCAAATGGCCCTCTACATCAACTGCCTCGGCGGCTGGAACCTCCACCTCTACCCCTGGAGCACCGGCGACCACCTCCGCCAGCAGAACACCACCACGGCGGGGCAGCCCCTATGAGCGCGCCGGGCGGACCGGGCGCCCTGCCCGAACGCACGGACGTCCTCGTCATCGGCGGGGGAGTGATCGGCACCTCGATCGCGTGTCATCTCGCCGAGTCCGGCGTCGGCACCGTCCTGCTGGAGCGCGGCACGCTCGGATCGGGATCGTCCGCGGCCACCGCGGGCGTGCTGCGTACGTACTTTCCCGGCAGCGCCCTGACCGGCAGCCTCGCCGTCCGCAGCCTGGAGGCGTACCACTCCTTCGCCGAACGGACCGGAACCCCCCTCGGCCTGCAGCGCGTCGGCTTCCTGGTGCTGTTCACCGAGGAGCGGCAGGTGGAGGACTTCCGGCGCGAGCACGCCGCCCAGCGCGCCGCGGGGGTCGACGTCGAGCTCGTGACCGCAGCCGAGGCGGCGCGGCTCAACCCGCTGCTGAACGAGCGGTCCATCCTGGCGGCAGCCTGGTCGCCCGAGGCCTACGCCTGCGACCCGGCCGCGATCGTACGCGGCTACGCCGCCGCGGCCCAGGACGCCGGCGCCGTCGTGCGCACCGGGACACCCGTCACCGGCATCGACCCCGACGGACGGGTCCACACCCCCGCCGGCAGCACCGTCGCCGAAACCATCGTCTGCGCGGCCGGTCCCTGGTCGGGCGCGGTGGCCGCCATGGCCGACGTCCACCTCCCCGTGAGCGCGGACCCGATCGAGCTGCTCCTCACCGATCCGCCCACCGGACAGCTCACCACGCTGCCGATGACCCTGCACGCCTCCACCGGCCTGCGGATCCGGGCCTGGCAGGACCGCATCCTGATCGGGATGGGCCGCCCGGGGCCGGACGAGTCCCGGCAGGGCTGGCTCGAACGGCTGGCACAGCAGCTCGGCACCACCTACCCGGCCGTCGACGGCATCCGCATCCATCGCGGGTGGAACGGCGCGCTCGAGGCCACCCCGGACGGGACCGCCCTCATCGGCCGCCACCCCACCCGTCCCTTCTTCTACGCGGCGGGATTCTCCGGCCAGGGACTGTGCCAGGCGCCCGCCGCCGGGGAGATCGTCCGCGATCTCCTGGCCGGCAAGCAGCCCTGGACCGACCCGGTCGGCCTCTCCGCCGAGCGCTTCCAGGTCGCCTAGTCACGTCCGCCTTCGCTCGAACCGCCCCGCACGGCCGGTGATGCGCTCCTGTCCGTCGCATCACCGGCCGTGCGGGCCGCAAGGCCGACGCCGCTGCTGCTGACGCTGCACAACAGAGAAGGAAATTCCCATGATTGTCCTAGGGTGTAATGGTTTCACGCGCGTCTCGGAAGTCTTCGCCGAGCACTTCGGCGCGGTCGGAACCGAGAAGCACTATCTCCTCGGCCATGACGCGGGCGCCGCGCTGCTGGTGGACGGCAAGCTCGTCGCCGCGGTGGAGGAGGAACGGCTCAACCGCGAGAAGAAGACCACCGACTTCCCGGTCAACTCGGTCAAGTGGTGCCTCGACCAAGCGGGACTGCAGTTCTCCGACATCGACCTCATCGCCATCCCCTGGAACTTCTCCTCCGAGGTCTTCGGCGAGATGCTGACGGACATCACGTCCGCGCCGATGGAGCCGTCGGCGAAGCTCGAACTCATCAGCAACATCGGCACGTTGTTCACCGAGGTCGTCAGTCACGAGGCGATCCTCGCCGACTTCGCCGAGCGGACCGGATTCACACCGGATCCGGACAAGGTGGTGTTCGTACCGCACCACCTCGCCCATGCGATGACCGGCTACTACATGGCCGGCATGAAGGACTCCGCGTTCCTCGTCAGTGACGGCCGGGCCGAGGTGTTCTCGTCGCTGACCGGTGAGATCCGCGACGGCCGGATCCGCGTCTTCGACGAGTCGGCCGTCGGCGCGCACTATTCCATCGGGCTCCTGTTCTCCGCGATCACGCGATTCCTGGGCTTCGTGCCCAACAATGACGAATACAAGGTCATGGGCCTGTCCGGCTTCGCCGAGCCGCCGGCGCCGAACCCGTTCCTCGAGCACATCGTCGAACTGCACGAGGACGGGCAGTACAGCTTCTGCAGGCCCCTGGACACCGGCGACCCGAGCAGCTTCGAGGCCCTTTTCGAGGAGCATTTCGGTCCTGTGCAGGACACCCTCGAGTACAAGGCCACGGTGGCCGCCGCGGCGCAGGAGATGCTCACCGTCGTCACGAGCCACCAGCTCCGCGCGCTGGAGTCCAAGACCGACCTGAAGCACCTGCTCTTCGAAGGTGGCGTGGCGCTGAACTGTCTCAACAACACCCCGCTGTTCGAGGGTTCGCGGTTCGAGGACATGCACGTGAGTTTCGGTGCCAGCGATACGGGCATCGTCATCGGCGCCGCCGTCCACGCCTGGGTCGGTCACCCGGACAGCGCCGGCAAGGAGAAGTCGCCTGCGCCGGTCACTCCGTACCTCGGACCGGAATACGACGACGCGGCGATCGAGCAGGCCCTGGGGGAGTTCGGCGGGCGGGTGGAATGGACCCGGCTGGATGACGACGAGGTCGTCGACCAGGTGGCGAAGCTGCTCACCGAGAAGGTCGTCATCGGCTGGTACGAGGGCCGGATCGAGCACGGGCCCCGGGCCCTGGGGCACCGCAGCATCCTTGCGAACCCGAAGTTCCCGGACATCAAGGACGTCATCAACACCCGGGTCAAGCACCGCGAACCGTTCCGCCCGTTCGCCCCGATCGTGCTGGAGTCCGACGCCCCGAAGATCTTCGAGATGGGCCGCAAGGCCCGTTCGCCGTACATGACGTTCGTGTTCCCCGTGCGACCCGAGTACCACGAGGTGATCCCGGGTGCGACCCATGTGGACGGAACCTCCCGGGTGCAGACGATCACCGATCGGGACACTCCGCGACTGGCGGCCCTGTTGCGGCGGTTCACCGCGCTGACGGACGTTCCCTGTCTGCTCAACACCTCGTTCAACGTGGCGGGCGAGCCGATCGTGTGCACCCCGGCCGACGCGCTGAACTGCTTCCTCGGCACGGAGATCGACTACCTCATGCTCGGCAACCACCTCGTCACGAAGGTAGCCGACCCGGCCGCATGACCTCCGTACCCGTCGCCGGGACGTCCTACGGGGACGTCCCGGCGACGGGTCTTGTCCATGCCGACCCCACCCAGGAGCAAGCAGCTTGAACGCCACGCCCGCCCGCCGTACCGCCCCTCGCGACCAGGACACGCCCACCACGCTCCTGCTGATGCGGCACGGTGAGACGGCCCTCACGCCCGAGAAGCGCTTCTCGGGCAGTGGCGGTACCGACCCGTCGCTGTCGCCGACCGGGCGCCGGCAGGCCGGGGCCACCGCGCAGGCGCTCGCCGCGCGCGGGACGGTGGAGGCGATCGTGTCCTCCCCGCTGCGCCGCTGCCGGGAGACGGCCTCGGCGGCGGCCGAACGGCTGGGGCTCGGGATACGGATCGACGAGGAGCTGCGGGAGGCGGACTTCGGGGCCTGGGAGGGCCTGCGGTTCGCCGAGGTGCAGGAGCGCCATCCGGACGAGCTGGCGGCGTGGCTCCGATCGCCGACGGCTGCCCCGCCGGGCGGTGAGCCCTTCGAGGACGTGGCGCTACGGGTGGCACGGTCGCGGGACGGGCTCCTGGAGCGGTACACGGGCAGGACCGTGCTGGTCGTCTCCCACGTGACGCCGGTCAGACAGCTGATCCGCCTGGCCCTCGGAGCCCCGCCGGAGTCCCTGTTCCGGATGGAGACGGCGGCGGCCTCCGTCTCGGAGGTCGCGTACTCCGCGGACGGGAACGCGTCGGTGCGATCCCTCAACGACACCTCACACCTGCGGTGAGTCCGGCCGCCGGCTCCCGGCCGCGTCGTGCGCAGCGTCAGCTCGTGGTCAGTGCCTTCAGGGCGATGTTCAGCCGGAGGAGGTTGACGCGGGGCTCGCCCATGAAGCCGAGCGTACGGCCCTCGGTGTTCTGCTCCACCAGCTTCTCGACCCGCTCGACGTCGAGGCCGTTGCGCTCGGCGACCCGGTGGACCTGGAGCCGGGCGTAGGCCGGTGAGACGTCCGGGTCGAGGCCGGAGGCGGAGGAGGTGACGGCGTCGGCCGGGACCTCCTGCGGCTGCACCGTGTACGAGGCCGTGGTGTTGTCGGCGACGACCGCGGCCTTGGCGTCCTCGACCAGCCTGACCAGGTCCGGGTTGTCGGCGGCCTTGTTGGTGGCGCCGGAGAGGATCAGCGCGTACCGGGTGTTGACGCCGTTGGACCCGAGGCCGTTGGAGGGGCGGGGCTGGAACCACCTGAGGTCCGGCCGGGGCGCTTCCCCGGGGTCGGTGGAGTTCTGCTTCGGCAGGTCGTAGGTCTGGCCGATGAGGGAGGAGCCGACGAACCGGCCGCCGCCATCCTGGATCTCGGAGCCGTTCGCCCGGTCGCTGAAGGCGACCTGGGCGATGCCGGTGACGGCGAGCGGGTAGAGGACCCCGCACAGCGCCGTGAGGACGAGGAGGGCACGCAGGCCGGCGCCGAGGACGCGGGCGGTGTTGCCGACGGAAGTGTTCATCGCAGGTCAGCCGATTCCGGGGATGAGGGTGATGAGCAGGTCGATGAGCTTGATGCCGACGAACGGCGCGACGAGGCCGCCGAGTCCGTAGATCCCGATGTTGCGGCGGAGCATCCTGTCGGCGCTGGTCGGCCTGTACCGGACGCCCTTCAGGGCGAGCGGCACGAGGGCGACGATGACCAGCGCGTTGAAGATGACGGCGGAGAGGACGGCCGACTCGGGGGAGGCCAGGCCCATGATGTTGAGCTTGTCGAGGCCCGGGTAGACCACCGCGAACATGGCCGGGACGATCGCGAAGTACTTCGCGACGTCGTTGGCGATGGAGAAGGTCGTCAGGGCGCCCCGGGTGATGAGGAGCTGCTTGCCGATCTCCACGATCTCGATGAGTTTGGTGGGGTTGGAGTCCAGGTCCACCATGTTCCCGGCCTCCTTGGCGGCCGAGGTACCGGTGTTCATCGCCACGCCCACGTCCGCCTGCGCCAGGGCCGGGGCGTCGTTCGTGCCGTCGCCCGTCATCGCGACGAGCTTGCCGCCCGCCTGCTCGCGCTTGATGAGGGCCATCTTGTCCTCGGGAGTGGCCTCGGCGAGGAAGTCGTCGACGCCCGCCTCCTGCGCGATCGCCCGGGCGGTGAGCGGGTTGTCGCCCGTGATCATGATTGTCCTGATGCCCATGCGGCGCAGCTCGTCGAACCGCTCGCGCATGCCGTCCTTGACGACGTCCTTGAGGTGGATGACCCCCAGGATCCGGGCGCCCCGCGCGTCCTCCACGGCCACCAGGAGCGGGGTGCCGCCCGCTTCGGAGATGCGGCCCGCCAGGAGGTCGGCGTCGGCGGCGACCCGTCCGCCCCGCTCCGTCACCCACGCGATGACCGAACCGGCAGCCCCCTTACGGGTCTTCCTGCCGTCGACGTCGACGCCCGACATACGGGTCTGCGCCGTGAAGGCGATCCAGCTGGCCCCCACGAGTTCGCCCTGGTGGCGCTCGCGCAGCCCGTACTCCTCCTTCGCCAGGACCACGATCGAGCGGCCCTCGGGGGTCTCGTCGGCCAGCGACGACAGCTGCGCGGCGTCGGCGAGTTCGGCCTCCGTCGTGCCGTTCACCGGGACGAACTCGGCGGCCTGCCGGTTGCCGAGGGTGATGGTGCCGGTCTTGTCGAGCAGCAGGGTCGACACGTCGCCCGCCGCCTCCACCGCGCGCCCGGACACGGCCAGGACGTTGCGCTGCACGAGCCGGTCCATGCCGGCGATCCCGATGGCGGAGAGCAGGGCGCCGATGGTGGTCGGGATCAGGCAGACGAGCAGTGCGGTGAGCACGATCATCGACTGCTCGGCGCCGGCGTAGATCGCGAACGGCTGGAGCGTGACCACTGCCAGCAGGAAGACGATCGTGAGGGACGCCAGCAGGATGTTGAGGGCGATCTCGTTGGGCGTCTTCTGCCGGGCCGCGCCCTCCACGAGCGCGATCATGCGGTCGATGAACGTCTCGCCGGGCTTCGTCGTGATCTTGACGACGATCCGGTCGGAGAGGACCTTCGTACCGCCGGTGACGGCGCTGCGGTCGCCGCCGGACTCCCGGATGACGGGCGCGGACTCACCGGTGATGGCCGATTCGTCGACCGAGGCGACGCCCTCGACGACGTCACCGTCACCGGGGATGACGTCCCGGGCCTGGCAGACGACGAGGTCACCGACACGCAGCGCGGTCCCGGGCACCAGCTCCTGCGCCGATCCGTTCAGCCGACGGGCGACGGTGTCGGTCTTGGCCTTGCGCAGGGTGTCGGCCTGCGCCTTGCCGCGGCCCTCGGCCACGGCCTCGGCGAGGTTGGCGAAGATCGTGGTCAGCCACAGCCAGGCCGTGATCGCCCAGCCGAACCAGTCCGCCGGGTTCCGCAGGGCGAGCACCGAGGTGACGACGGAACCGACGAGGACGACGAACATGACCGGGGACTTGACCATGATGCGCGGGTCGAGCTTCTTCACGGCGTCCGGGAAGGACGTGAGGAGCGCCTTGGGGTCGAACAGACCCCCGCCGACGCGCCCGGCCGACTGGTGACCGGTCGGCAGGTCCTCGTGCGGGGCGTGACGGGTCGGGGTGATGGTGCTCATGAGGCGAGCCCTTCGGCGAGCGGACCCAGCGCGAGGGCGGGGAAGTAGGTGAGACCGGTGACGATGAGGATCGTGCCGACGAGCAGCCCGGTGTAGAGCGGCTTGTCCGTGCGCAGGGTGCCCGCGGTCGCGGGTACCGGCTGCTGCTCGGCGAGTGAGCCGGCCAGCGCCAGCACGAACACGATCGGCAGGAAGCGGCCGAGCAGCATGGCGATGCCGATGGTGCTGTTGAACCACGGGGTGTCGGCGTTCAGCCCCGCGAAGGCGGAGCCGTTGTTGTTGGCGCCCGAGGTGTAGGCGTAGAGGATCTCGGAGAAGCCGTGCGCCCCCGGGTTGGCCATCGAGTCGCCCGGCGTGGGCAGCGCCATCGCCACGGCGGTGAAGCAGAGCACCAGCGCCGGGGTCACCAGGATGTAGCAGGCGGCCGGCTTGATCTGCCGGGTGCCGATCTTCCTGCCCAGGTACTCGGGGGTGCGGCCGACCATGAGGCCGGCGAGGAACACCGCGATGACCGCCATGATGAGCATGCCGTAGAGGCCGGAGCCGACACCGCCGGGTGCGATCTCGCCGAGCTGCATGCCCAGCATGGTGAGTCCGCCGCCGAAGCCGGTGTAGGAGGAGTGGAAGGAGTTGACCGCGCCGGTCGAGGTCAGCGTGGTCGCGACGGCGAAGATCGAGGACCCGGCGATGCCGAAGCGGGTCTCCTTGCCCTCCATCGCCCCGCCCGCGGCTTGGAGCGCCGGGCCGTGGTGTGCGAACTCGGTCCACATCATCAGTGCGGTGAAGGCGATCCAGACGGTGGCCATCGTGGCGAGGATCGCGTAGCCCTGGCGCAGGTTGCCGACCATGCGGCCGAACGTGCGGGTGAGGGCGAACGGGATGAGCAGGATCAGGAAGATCTCGAACAGGTTCGTGAACGGGGTCGGGTTCTCGAAGGGGTGGGCCGAGTTGGCGTTGAAGTAGCCGCCGCCGTTCGTGCCGAGCTCCTTGATGACCTCCTGGGAGGCGACGGCGCCGCCGTTCCACTGCCGGCTGCCGCCCATGAACTGACCGACCTCGTGGATACCGGCGAGGTTCTGGATCGCACCGCACGCGACGAGGATCAGGGCGCCGATGACGGAGAGGGGCAGCAGGATGCGGACGGTGCCGCGCACCAGGTCCGCCCAGAAGTTGCCGAGTTCACCGGTGCCGGAGCGCGCGAAGCCCCGTACGAGGGCCACGGCGACGGCCATGCCGACGGCGGCGGAGACGAAGTTCTGGACCGCCAGGCCGCCCGTCTGCACGACGTGGCCCATGGCCTGCTCGCCGTAGTACGACTGCCAGTTGGTGTTGGCGACGAAGGAGGCGGCGGTGTTGAAGGCCTGGTCCGGGTCGATCGAGGCGAAGCCGAGCGAACCCGGCAGGCTGCCCTGCAGGCGCTGGAGGCCGTAGAGGAAGAGGACGCTCACCGCCGAGAGGGCGAGGACGCCGCGCAGGTAGGCGGGCCAGCGCATCTCGGCCGACGGGTTGGCGCCGATGGCCCGGTAGATCCACTTCTCCGGCCGGTAGTGCTTCTCGGAGGAGTAGACGCGCGCCATGTGGTCGCCCAGCGGGCGATAGGCCAGCGCGAGGGCGGCGATCAGTGCGAGGAGCTGGAGCACACCAGCGATGACGGGGCTCATGTCAGTGCTCAGAACCTCTCCGGGTAAAGGAGGGCGAGGACGAGGTATCCGAGCAGGGAAACGGCCACCGCGAGACCGACGATGTTTTCGGCGTTCACAGCGTGGCCACCCCTCGGGCGATGAGAGCCACCAGCGCGAAGACCGCGACCGTGGTGACGACGAAGGCCAGATCGGCCATCGTGAGCTCCTGGGTGAAGTGATGAGATGGGAATCGGCCGTATGGCCGAAGACGAGCAAATCGCGCGCGCGGCGGGGCGTTAAGCCGCTTTGACGGGCTCCATACGGGGGCAGCGGATCTCTTGATGCCGCCCTGACGCGCACGCGGGTCGCGGGCCGCGGGCTGCGGGGCTCGGCCGTAGCCGTGCCCGCCGCCGACGGCGCGGAGCTCGCTCTCACCGCTCCGGCCGGCAGGCGGCCTCGGCGCCGCCCGGCTCCCGGCCGGGCGCCACAGGCGCCCGTCGTACTCCGGCATGGTGGAGCCGGCTCTGAGGAGCGCGGCCGGTCAGCTCGGCCGGCGGGCGTTGAGGCGCGCGGCCCGGCGCGTCAGGTGGTCGCGTTCGGCGAGGTTCGGGGCCCGCCGGGCCGCCTCGGCGTACAGCCGTGCCGCCGTCTCCACGTCGCCGTCGCGCTCGTGGAGGTACGCGGCCACCGCGGCGTGGCGGGGCAGCGAGTCGTCCAGCTTCGCGAGCTCCGCCAGCCCGGCGCGCGGCCCGTCGGCCTCGCCGACGGCCACCGCGCGGTTGAGCCGGACGACCGGGCTGTCGGTCAGGCGCGCGAGCTCGTCGTACCACTCGACGATCTGCACCCAGTCGGTCTGCGCGGCGGTGGGCGCGTCGGCGTGCAGTGCCGCGATGGCGGCCTGCGCCTGGAACTCGCCCAGCCGGTCCCGGGAGAGCGCCGCCTGCAGGATCCCGATACCCTCGGCGATCGCCGCCGTGTCCCACCGGCCGCGGTCCTGCTCGGCCAGCGGCACCAGGCTGCCGTCGGGCCCGGTCCGGCCGGCGCGCCGGGCATGGTGGAGCAGCATGAGGGCGAGCAGCCCCGCCACCTCCGGGTGGTCGATCGCAGCCGCCAGCTGCCGGGTGAGCCGGATGGCCTCGGCGGCGAGGTCGACGTCGCCCGAGTAGCCCTCGTTGAAGACCAGGTAGAGCACCCGCAGCACGGTGGCGACATCGCCCGGCTGGTCGAGCCGCACGCCGGAGACGGTGCGCTTCGCCCGGCTGATGCGCTGTGCCATGGTCGCCTCGGGCACCAGGTACGCCTGGGCGATCTGGCGGGTGGTGAGCCCGCCCACGGCGCGCAGCGTGAGCGCGACCGCGGACGACGGGGTCAGCGACGGGTGGGAGCACAGGAAGTACAGCTGGAGCGTGTCGTCCGCCGCGGGCGCGGGCCCGGGCGGCGGTTCCTCCTCGACGAGGTCCTCACGCCGGCGGCGGGCGGCATCCGAGCGGGTCGCGTCGAGGAACCGGCGCCAGGCCACGGTGACCAGCCAGCCCTTCGCATCCCGCGGGGGGTCGGCCGGCCAGGTGCGGACCGCCTCGATCAGAGCCTCCTGGACGGCGTCCTCGGCCGCCGCGAAGTCTGCCCCGCGGCGGACGAGGATCCCGAGCACGCTCGGTGTGAGGCTCCGGAGCAGGACCTCGTCCATCGGCGAGGTCACTCCGTGATGGTGGGGTGGCAGCCCAGGAACGGGCGCAGCTCGAGCCACTCGTGGATCGGCTTCCCGCCCGCCCCCGGGGCGGCCGACAGCTCCCCGGCCAGCTCGACGGCACGCTCGTGGCTGTCGACGTCGATCACCATCCAGCCGGCGATCAGGTCCTTGGTCTCGGCGAACGGGCCGTCGGTGACCGGCGGGCGGCCCTCGCCGTCGTACCGCACGAACGTCCCCTCGGGGGCGAGAGCCTGGCTCTCCACGAACTCGCCGGTCTGCTCCAGCCGGGCCGCGAAGTCGTTCATGTACTGCACGTGGGCCGAGATCTCCTCCGGCGTCCACTTCTCCATCGGCACGTCGTTGACGGAGGCCGGGGCGCCGCGGTAGTGCTTCAGCATCAGGTACTTGGCCATGGCGGTACTCCTCGGTGCGGGTGCGACCCATTGTGGCCGCCTTCACCCCGGGGACGGAGCCGGCCACGGGTTCTCGACATCATCTCCGAAGTCTTTTTTGACCCGGGTGTCCGGGCCGCAAGACGCCTCCTAGCTGCCGACGTCCCGGCTGCGGAAGTCCGCCAGGGTCTCGCGCCGCACGAGCAGGCGGGACCGGCCGCCGGCGACCGCGACGACCGGCGGACGGCCGACCAGGTTGTACCCGGAGGCCATCGACAGCTGGTACGCGCCCGCCACCGGGACGGCAAGCAGATCGCCGGGGTGGACGTCCCCGGGCAGCGCCACGTCGGCGGCCAGGATGTCCCCCGCCTCGCAGTGCCTGCCGACCACCGTCGCGACGCACGGCTCCGTGTATGCGTTGCCGGCTGCGGCGTCAGGAGGGCATCAGTGCAGCGGCCGCCGGTCCACCGCCGGCCGCTGCCGCTCAGAACCGGCGCGCGCGGTGGCGGGCGCGGTGGGGGCCGCCGCGGTGGACCAGCAGCAGGGCCAGCACCATGGGTGCGATCAGCAGGGCCATCGTCGTCATGGGAGTGCTCCTCTCCTCGTGATCCGTTACCCCTACGCGTGTGGCCGCCGGGGGGTGTCCGAAACGCCAGACCCCCCGAATGCGCGCGGAATCAGCCCATCCGGATTTTCGCGTCCCGAAGGGTTCCACGGGCGCTTCCCGGATCCCCGCCGAGGTGGGACGGCCGCCGGCCCCCGGGGGTGGCACGGGCGGAGCGCCCGGCTTAGGCCACGCGCCCCCGCGCGCCTCCCGCGGTGACGTTCCCGCACAGCGGTAGCTGGGCAGCCGCTTGATGCTGATCGTCCGTCACATGAGGGGAACCCGATGACCAAGGTCCTGGTGCTGCACAGCGTGTGCCTCGTGAGGTCCGCCCTGGCCGCGCTGCTGAGATCCGAAGGCGACTTCGAGGTCACCTCCTCCGGCTGGCGGGCCGCGGCGCGCCAGGCGGAGTTCTTACGACCCGACGTGGCCGTCGTGGACCTCGACTGTCCGGGGGTATCGGCCGCCCTCCTCGCGGACGCGGGCGCCGCCGGCCTGCTGCCGCAGTCGCCCGCGCCCCTGCTCGTACTCGCCCGGGCCGAGACGCCGGGCTCGCTGAGGCGCGCCTTCCGGACCCAGGCGCTGGGCTACGTCGACAAGGACGGCTCTCCCGCCCGGCTGGTCCGGGCCATCGCCAAGGTCGCCGCGGGGGAGCGCGTCATCGACGCCACGCTCGCCTCGGCTTTCATGGAGGCCGATCCCATGCCGCTCAGCCCGCGCGAGCTGAGCGTTCTGGCCCGGGCCGCCGAGGGCGACTCGATCGCGGAGATCGCCCGCGCCCTGCACCTGGCCAGCGGAACCGTACGCAACTACATGGCCGCCGTGACACGGAAGACCGGTGCCCGCAATCGGATAGACGCCATCCGGATATCCCGGCGGGCCGGCTGGGTCTGAGCCGTCACGGCCGTCAGGGCCGCCCGAGCCGCCTGAGCCGCCCGGGTCGTCCGAGGCGCCCGAGC
The DNA here is from genome assembly GCF_043201855.1 of Streptomyces sp. NPDC048257. Taxonomy (NCBI): domain Bacteria; kingdom Bacillati; phylum Actinomycetota; class Actinomycetes; order Kitasatosporales; family Streptomycetaceae; genus Streptomyces; species Streptomyces sp. NPDC048257. The sequence continues at coordinate 564,629 of NZ_JBICZI010000001.1, read as the reverse complement.
CGTCGGCCCGCCTCCCTCCCGCCCCGCGTCATCCGCGCTCGTTCCACAGACCCACCAGATCCCGGTACAGGGGCGACCTGGCCGGGAGCTCCGCATGCGTGCCGCACACCGCCCGGGTCCCGTCGAGTACGAGGACCCGGTCGGCCCTGGCGGCGGAGGAGATGCGGTGGGCGACCACGACCAGGGTCCCGGGGCGCTCGGCGAGCGCCCGCTCGGCGCGTTCCTCGGTCCGGGGGTCGAGGTGGCAGGTGGCCTCGTCCAGCAGCAACAGGGGGGCGGGGGAGAGGTAGGCGGCGGTGAGGGCGAGGTGCTGCCGCTCGCCGGGGGAGAGCCGGCCCGGGTCGACGGCCGCGTCCAGCCCGCCGAGCCGGGCCACGAGTCCGTCCGCGCCGAGGACGGCCGCGGCCCGCTCCACCTCGTCCCGGGGCACCGGGCCGGGGCACAGGTGGGTGAGGTTCTCGCGGACGGTGCCCGTGAAGACGTACGCCTGCTGGGGCAGCAGCGTCCGGCGGACGTCGGGGCCGTGTGCCGGGACGCCCTCGGCGGGGGCGCCGGCCACCCGTACGGTGCCCCCGCCGGGCGGGAGCAGGCCGGCGATCAGCGCGGTGAGGGTGGACTTGCCGATGCCGCTCGGTCCTACCACGGCCAGGTGTTCGCCCGGCCCGACCACCAGGTCGAGGCCGTCGATCACCGGGTGCGCGCGGGGACCGTAGGCGAAGCGGACCCGGCGGAGCTCCAGGGCGGGCGCGGGCGCGGCGGTGGCCGCGGGCGGGGCAGCCTGCACGGGTACCCGGGTGCCCGTCCCCGGTGGAGCCGGGTCCGGATCGCAGAACCGGTCCAGCACCACCAGCAGCCGGGTACCCGCCGCGCCCACGGCCGTCATCAGCGCGTCCAGGGCGGGGAGCAGCGACTGCACGAGGTAGGTGAGGGCCCCGGCCACCGCCCCCGCGCTCACCCCGCGCCCGAGCAGCCACGGCGTACCGGCCAGCAGCACGACGACCGGCAGCCGGCCCGCGACGCCCAGGGCCAGCGTGCGCAGGGCGGTCCACCGCGCGAGGCGCCCGGCCAGCCGCTCCTGCTCGGCGATCAGCAACTCCGCCGGGGCTCCGGCGCTCGCTCCGCCCCCGCACGCCACGACGTCGCGCAGCCCCGCCGCCAGCGCGCCGGCGCGCGCGGCCAGCGCCTCGTCGGCGTCGAGCGCCGCACGCTGCACGAGCGCCATCGGGTGCAGCGTGGCCAGGAAGCCGGCCGCACCCAGCAGCAGCGCGGGCAGGACGAGGACCAGCAGCACGGGGTCCAGCGCGGCCAGTCCCAGCAGTGCGCCCAGGGCGGTGAAGACGAACGACCGGGCGATCAGGACCAGTCCGGCGAAGGAGTCCCGGGCCATCTCGGTCTGCTGCGTGAGCCGGGAGACCGCACCCGTGTCACCGGCCCGCCCCGGATCGGCGACGGCCCGCCCGATCGCCTGGCGTACGGAGCGCCGCACCAGACCGTCCCGCAGCGGTTCCACCAGGTCCGCGAGCCCGCCGAAGACCCCGCGCAGGGCCAGGGCGCCGAGCAGGGCGCCCGCGCCGGCCACGCCAAGCCAGCCGATGCCGGTGCCGGTACGGCCGGCGAGAAAGCCGTCGTCGAGGGCGCGGGCCACCGCGTAGCCGCCGAGGAAGGTGTGCGCGGACTCCAGCAGGGACCAGAGCGCGAGCCGGCGTAGCGACCGGGGCCGGCCGCGCAGGAAGCGGCGGCCCTCGCGGGACACCCGGCGCCAGGTGCCGTGTCCGCCGTGCCCGTCGTGCCCGCTCATCGGACCGCCTTCCGGCCGGGCGTCATACCCGGGCCCGGGCCCGGGCCTTCGGCCGGTGTCGGCGCGGTCTCCGCGGCCGTCGTCGCCGTCGCCGTCGTCGTCGTCGCCGTCGGCCCCGCGCCCGGCTCCGCCCCGTCGGCGAACACCGCCCGGTAGCCGGGGTCCCGCCACAGCTCCGCGTGCGTACCGGTCGCCCGCACCCGTCCCGCGTCGAGCCATACGACGAGGTCGGCGCGGGCGGCCGACGAGATGCGGTGGGCGACGACGAGACGGGTGCCCGGCCGGACGTCGCGTGCCAGGGCCCGCTCCACCTCGCGAGCGGTGACGGTGTCCAGGCTCGAGGTCGCGTCGTCCAGGACGAGCAGCCGCCCCGCGCGGCAGAACGCCCGTGCCAGGCCCAGGCGTTGCAGCTCCCCGCCGGACATCGGCGCGTCCGTGAGCGCCGTGTCGTACCCCTCGGGCAGCCGGCGGACGAAGGCGTCGGCCCCGGCTGCCCGCGCGGCGGCACGCACCGTCTCCGGGTCCGCCGCCGGCCCGCCGCCGAAGGCGATGGCGTCCGCGACGCGCTCCCCGAAGAGGGCCGGACGTTCGAAGGCGTGGCCGACCTCACGGCGCAGCTCCTCGGCCGACACTTCTTCCAGCGGCACGCCGTCGAGCAGGACCCGGCCCTCGTCGCACGCGGTGAGCCGCCCCGCCACGGCGGCCAGCGTCGTCTTGCCGGAGCCCGAACGGCCGACGACGGCGGCGGTCGTCCCGCCGGGGATCCGCAGGTCCACATCGCGCAGTACGACGGCGCCCGCACGTACGACCCGTACGCCGCGCAGCTCCAGCGTGCCCGGCCCGGCCTCGGGGAACCGGCGTGCACCCTGCGGGAGTTCGGGCAGGTCGAAGAGGGCCGCCGTGCGGCGGGCGGCGGCCCAGCCGCGCACCACGGCCGCCAGCCGCCCCGTCACGGCGCCGACCCCGGCCGCGAGACCCGCGTAGCGAACCGCGGCGAGGAGCCCTCCGACGCCGAGGGCCCCGTCAGCGAGGCGGACCCCGCCGACGCCGAGGACGACGTAGAGCAACAGGGGCATGAGGGCGCCGGTACGCGCCATGGTCGCGCCGTAGATCCGCCACGTCCGCCGTCCCTCGGTGCCGAGCTCCGGCAATCGGGCCAGCACGCGTGCCTGTTCGCGCTCGGCGGTGCCGGCGGCGGCGATGGTACGGGCGCCCGCGAGCGCCTCCACGAGGCGGCCTGCCATGGCGAGCTGCACCTCCTGGTAGCGGCTCACGCTGGCCCCCGATTCGCGGGCGAACGCCCTCAACAGCAGGGCGAGCAGCGGCAGTCCGGCGAGGAAGGCCAGCGCGGTCCACACGTCGACCAGGATCAGCGCCACGAGTCCGCCGAGCGGGGGAAGCAGTGCCACGGCCGCGCTCACGACGGCCGCCGGTACGGCGCCGGCGGCGGTGGCCTGCGCGGTCAGCCGCGCGGAGAGCTCACCGGGGGAGTGCCGGGCCGCGTGGTGCGGCGCGGTGCGCAGCAGACGGCCGAGTCCCAGACGCCGCAGCCACGCGGTGGAACGCGCGTCGACGCCGCCGGTGAGCCGGGCCGTCGCCGCGTCGAGGAGCACCTCGGCGGCGATCACCGCCGCGCACCACGCGGTCCACCGCGCGCCGGCGGGATCCTGCCGCAGCAGCAGGTCGAGGGTGTGGCCGAGCACCGCCGGTTCGGCCAGGGCCGCGCCGGCGGCTGCCACCGAGCAGGCGGACACGGCGGTGAGACGGCCGGCGCTGTGTCGCGCGGCCGCCCGCAGGGCCCGGTCGGCGCCGCGCGCGGCCGCCGCCTCGCGGGTGGGATCGGGCGCAGTCATGGGCGGCGGCTCCAGGGGTGTGGTGCGGGCCCGGGCGGTGAACCGCCCGGGCCCGGAAGGACCTGATCCCTGATCAGTTACAGGTCGTGATGCTCAGGCTGCTGTCGCCGCAGAGGAGCAGGCTGGCGCGGCTGCCGCCACCGCCACCGCCACCGTGCGCGGCCTCGCTGGTCTCTTCCTTCGGGGTTTCCATCGACTGCAGGTCGAGAAGCGTCATATCCGATTCCTCTTCACTGTGGTGTTCCGATGGGTCACGGCCCCCACGAGGGGGACCGGCTCTGGGGCCGCCGCGGCCGACCGCGGCGGAGGGAGGAACGGCAGGTGCGCGCGCCCACCGGGCGCGGCGCTGCCGAGGGCGAGGAGCGCGCCGGCCGTGCCCGTGGACAGGTCCATGGACAGGCGCATCATCTGCTCGCCGGGGAAGGCCAGGAAGCCTCGGTACGGGACCGCGTGCCGGGCCAGGGCTTCCACCTGCCGGGCGATGTCCCCGGGCGCGGAGCCCGGGCCCGGCGTCGTGGTCCGCGCCAGGTGGAGGATCATTCCGGCGGCGCCGCGGAACAGGCCGGGCTGCGCGTAGAAGGTCGCCTGGGCGGCGCGGACGATCTCCGGCCGGGCCCGTTCGAAGCGGTCGTCCCGCGCGTGCTCCAGCCAGTCGTCCAGCACCATGCCGATCCCGACGCTGCCGCCCCCGAGGTAGGGCATCGTGCGCCACCCCTCGTCGACCTGCAGGGTGCCGAAGGCACTGGTCACGCAGCGGTCGAGATCGCGGTGCAGGGCCCGGCCGGCCCGGAGCAGCGACTCCGGGTCGCCGGTGCGTTCGTGGAGCCGTAGGTGGAGCAGCGCGGGGCCGCTGTGGCCGTGGAGCAGACCGGCCCGCTTCGGTCCGGTGGCGCTCGCGGTCCCGCCCCCGGGTCCGGTCTCGCAGAGGAGGTCGGCGCAGCGCAGGGCCGCGGCGTGCAGGGCGCCCTCGCCGGTGGCCGAGCCCAGGGAGTCCAGGGCGAGCCCGATACCGGCGAGGCCACTGTGCAGGTCGGGTCCGGCCGACTGCCAGGGCTGCTCCAGCAGTTGCTCGGCGAGGGCGAGCGCGCGGTCGCGGTGGCCGAGCCGTTCCAGGGTCCATGCGAGACCGGCGAGACCGTCGTAGAAGCCCAGCGGCATGCCGGAGGCCGGCTCCTTCGTCCGGGCCAGCAGCCATTCCTCGGCCTCGGGCCACGGGTCGGCGCCGGTCTCGGCGAGCGCGTACAGCACGCCGGCCGCTCCGTAGCCGAAGCCGATGCCGCCGCCGGCGGTCGCGAACTGGGCCGTGTCCCCGGGGAAGAGGCGGTCCTCGCGGTCGAAGGTGGCACTCGCCCGCAGCGCGGCCGTCATCGAGTCGCGGGCCGCCCCCCAGTCGCCGGGCTCCACCGGCAGGTAGGGGTGGCGGGGCCGCTCGGGGACGACCGTGGTCCCGGAGAGGATCTCGCGCACCGCCTCGTCGAGGAACTCACGGGGTACCGGAAACTGCTCGGCGGCGATGTCGGCCAGGTGTGCCGCCTTGGCCCGGTCCAGCACCAGCAGGCTGGTCAGCGGCAGGAACAGGGTCAGGCGCAGACAGGCCAGGGCGTACCGGTCGACGGCGAAACCGCGCCGGTCGGCCGGGGCGACGAACGCCGGGTTGGCGACGGTCTGGCGCAGCCCCTCGTCTACGTGGGCGGCCGCCTCGAAGTCGAGGAGGGCGACCGACATCCCACCGGTCGCCTCGTCCTCCGCGACCATGATGTTGAACAGGTGCAGGTCGTTGAAGACGATGCCGCGGGCGTGCACCGCCTCCACGGCTTCCGTCACCCGCCGGTGGACCTCCAGCGCCCACCGGGTGTACTGCGCGAGTTCCGCGGGATCCGGGTCCGCCTCGATCAGCGGGTGCCGCCGGGCGAAGTAGGTGTTGAGGGGCTTGCCCTCCAGGTGCTGCATCACCAGGAAGTGGTGGTCCCCGACGGTGAAGGTGCCGTGGACCGCGGGTACGCAGTCCAGCCCGGCCAGCTGCTCCAGGGCCCTGCGCTCGCGGTGCAGCCGGGTCACGGCGTCCGCCCCGTCGGCCGCGAGCCCCGCGAAGGGACGCGCCTCCTTGAGGACGACCGCCTCGCCGCTGCGGACGTCACGGCCGGCGTAGACACCGCCCCCGTTGGAGAAGTGCAGGGCTCGTTCGACCGTGTACGGGAGCCCCTCGAGCGTGACGGCGGCCCGTCGGGCCAGATGGGGCGCCAGGAACGCGGGCAGCTCGACCCACTCGGGCGGCTGGAACACCGGACCCCGCGGATCCGGAACGAGCTCGCCGTCCGGGGCCTCGATCGCCGGAACGAGCTCGCCGCGCTCGTCGTAGCAGTGCCGCAGGGTGAAACTGCCGTAACGCAGGTGTACGGGACCGTCGTTCCAGCGCAGGTCACTGAGGATGTACGGGCCGGGCTCGCCGGCCAGTAACGCGTCGAGCTGCTCGGCGATGCGCCTGCACTGCTCCTCGTCCGCCGGGTACACGGTGAGGAACTTGCCGCTGGCCGCGCGGTCGGCGTACTTCGCGTTGCGCAGGTGCAGCAGGTACCGGCTCGGCACGAACTTGAACGCGATCCGGCGCTCCACGCAGTAGCGGTGGACCCGTTCGAGGACGGACTCGGCGTTGTCCAGGCACGCCGAGACGTGGATCTTCCAGCCCTGGGAGGGAAGGTGGGCGTCGACGGGCCGCAGCGCCAGCCAGTCCCCGCTGCGGTGTGTCTGCCACCCCGCCGGTACGGGGGCGAGCGCGGCCGGGTAGTTCTGCTCGGCGCGCCGGTACGGCGCGTCGTAGAACCAGCGGTCGGCGTCGCAGAAGGCGGCGTAACCCTTGTTCACACCTGCTCCCTCGGTCGGTGACGTCCCCACGCTGTCACGGGGATCGAGGGCCGCGACAGTCACGGCTGTCACCGATGGGGTGTGCAGTACGCATGAGTCACCGGGCGCCGGAACAGGCAGGCCGGCAGGGGCGAGCGGCGGGGCCCGTCGCGGGGCGAGCGGTCAGTCCTTGCTCGCAGGCTGCCAGCTCAGGCCCCAGCCGTACTCGAGGTCCGCCGCCTGTTGCTTGAGGATGCCGGGCGGCAGCAGGAGGTACTTCGCCTCGCGCCGGACGATCAGCTCCCCGCCCACGTTCTCGATCAGTGCGATCGCGGCCACCGGCGAGGGAACGGTGCACTCGTCCAGGCGCACCTCGATCGGCGGTCCGGCGGGCGGGTACAGCGTGGCGACACCCTGCAGCCCGGCGAAGCTGGTGGCCCCGGTGTAGATGACCACGAACACCAGGAGGCGCTTGATCTCGGCCGCGTGATCAAGATTGATCACGAGGTTCTCGCCGGCCTCGCTCCCACCGGTCCGGTCGTCGTGGTCCAGCTGGACGTACGGCGGATGGGCGAACGAGCCGAACTGGTTGTTGATGGGGTGGACGATCCCCATCGTTCCGTTCTGCAGCTCCCACAGGCAGGAGAGGTCCAGGTCGACGTCCTCCAGCCGGACGGCGTCGCGGCCCTTCCTCATCCAGCCGCGCGGCGGCGTCGCGGCGCTCCAGGTGAGGTTGACGCGCAGGCCGCCGGAGGTGGCTCCCTGCTTGGTCAGCGACACCACGGGCGCCGCCTTCGTCAACGTGATCTTCGACAGCCGTACCGGCTGGGTGGGTGCGGGCGCGGGCGCGGGAGGCGCGGGCGGGGTCGCGGCCTGCACCGGCACCGGCACCGGGGATGGAGGTGGGGGCGGAGGCGGGGCGGGGTCGTCGACGGTGATCCCGAAATCGGTGGCGAGCCCGGCCAGACCGGAGTCGTATCCCTGTCCCACCGCCCGGAACTTCCACGCGCCGCCCCGCCGGTACAGCTCCCCGAGCACGAGCGCGGTCTCCGATGTGGCGTCGGTGGCGTCGAACCTCGCCGTCTCGGCTCCGCTCTCCGCGTCCAGCACGCGCACGAACAGGCCCGGCACCTGCCCGAACGTGCCGTCGGTGGACGCCGCGACCACCACGGTCGCTATCTCCTGCTCCACGGCGGACAGCGTCACCGAGATGGTCTCGAGCACGCCCGTGCCGCCGTCCTGGCGCCGCCCCTCGTGCCGCACGGCGCCACTGCCGTGAACCGGCTGGTTGTAGAAGACGAAGTCGTCGTCCGACCGCACCTTGCCGGCTGCCGTCAGGAGCAGGGCCGACACGTCCACATCAGGCGCTCCGGGACCGCCGCGCCAGCCAAGCTCCACCCGAACCCTGGTACTCGGCACCGGTACGTTGGCGCCCTTCCGCAAGGACATGTGGGTCCCCCTTCCGAAACGACTCCCACTCCCGCAGCGTACGAGGCTTCGGCGTGATCTCCTCCCCGAAGATGCCGATTGCTGCCGTTCCGGGGGAGGTTGCGGGATCCCGGTCGTCCAGTGAGGAGCGACCCGTGACAGCCCTCGGGTCAGGACTCGCGGTCCATGACGCGACGTGCCGCCTCGGCCTCCGCCGCGGGCGGGGACAGCTCGTCGAGGGTGTCGAGCTCGTCGTCGGACGCCAGCTCCTGCTCCCACGCGGACGCGAGTCGTTCCTGGTCCTCGCGCGGCCTGCCGGTGACGGCCTCCCGCTGGTGGGGTTCCAGAGCCGCCAGGAAACGCCCGACCGGATCCGTCGGCATGCCGTACTCCTTGTCGCCGTGGGGAGCGGCAGCGGCGATCGCGATGCCGTGCCCGGCTCAGGATGGCGAACCCGGCCGACCCCGGCGGCCCGACACGACGGACCGGCACCCGAATGCCCGAGGCCGAGGAAGTGACGGCCCGCGGCCTCGGGCCCGGGCCCCGCCCTCCACCCCCGTTCCGGCCCGTTGCTCAGGCGCGGGCGAGGACCGCCACGGCGTTGTGGCCGCCGAATCCGAAGGAGTTGCTGAGGGCGACGGACGACGGGTGGCTCCGGGCCGTCCCGCCGACGATGTCGATGTCCATACCGGTGTCGGTCTCGCGCAGTCCGGCGGTCGGCGGCACGGTGCTCTCGGCCAGGGCCAGGACGGTCAGCGCCGCCTCGATGACCCCCGCCGCCGCGAGCGTGTGGCCGAGGCTGCCCTTGGCCGAGGTCACGGGCGGCCGGTGCGGGAGGACGCGCCGCAGGACGGCCGCCTCGATGTCGTCGTTCTGCCGGGTCCCCGTGCCGTGCGCGTTGACGTGGTCGACGTCCCCGGGGGCGACGTCCGCGTCCGCGAGCGCGGCGCGGACGGCCTGTTCGGCGCCGCGTCCCTGCGGGTGCGGAGCCACCAGGTGGTGGGCGTCGGTGGAGGCCGCGTAGCCGATGAGGCGGGCGAGGGGCCGGGCCGTGCGGGCCGCGGCGTGGCCGGGGCGTTCCAGAACCATCGCGCCCGCGCCCTCGGCGATGACGAATCCGTCCCGCGCCGCGTCGAAGGGCCGCGATCCCGTGCCCGACAGGGCGCCCAGCTGGGCGAATCCGATCACGTTCAGCCGGGTCACGCCCGCCTCCGCACCGCAGACGAGCGCGATGTCGCACTGTCCGGTCGCGAGCAGGTCCCGGGCGAGGCCGAGGGCCGTGGTGCCCGAGGCGCAGGCCGTGGACGTGGACAGGGCCGGGCCGGTCACCCCGAACCACAGGGCGATGTTGGCGCACACCATGTTGCCGAGGTAGCCGGGGAGGAAGTACGGCGAGACGAACTCCGGCCCGTGCTCGGCCAGTCGGGCCAGCGCGGTCTCCTGTGTCCGCGCCCCGCCGAAGCCGGCGCCGGTGACCACGGCCACCCGGCTGCCGTCCCACTCCCGCGGATCGAGTCCGGCCTGGTCGAGCGCCTGCGCGACGGCGGCCAGACCGAAGCGGGAGACCGGATCCAGCCGGGCCGCGCCGCGCCGGCGCAGGACCGGGTGGTCCAGCTCCGGGACGCGGCAGCTCAGCGAGACGGGCAGACCGTCCAGTGCGGGGTCGGGGGCGGCGGTGGAGCGGCCGGCCCGGACGGCCGACCAGGTGCTGTCCCGGTCGCACCCGGCCGCCGTGACCAGGCCGAGCCCGGTCACGACGGCCTCGGGGCGCCGGGTCAACGGTCCGTCCGCCGCGCCTCGACGGACCCGGCGAACTCGGCGAGGGTCGCCTCGCGCAGCTCCTCCTCCTCGACCTTGACGCCCAGCACCTCGTGAACGGCGATGGCCATCTCGACGACCATGAGGGAATCGGTCAGCAGGGCGCGCATCGGCGCGTTCGCCCGTACCTCGTCGGAGGGGACTTCGAACCTCTCGACGAGCAGTTCACTGATCACGTCGAGGACGGATTCCGGCGCGGAAGTGGTCACAGAGGGCTCTCATTTGCGGTATCGAGGCCATTGCAGCATGGTGTCGCAACGACCGGCGGCCAAGGGGGAGTCGCGGTGGCGATTCCCTGACGTGGGCGTTCTCGTGCTCAAATAACTATCACGGCAGGGTATTTACTCAAAACCCGTCCCCAAAGGGCTTCCTGATGATTCGAAATATGAGAGTGGGGATCATTTGTGTCGGAAAGCATGACTGATGTGATCGAGGTGCTGGGTGCGGCCGGCGCCGAGCTCAGGCACGCGAAGCGACTGCTCGGGGACGCCGGCGAGACCGCCTGGGGCCAGCTCCTCGACTGGCTGGTCGACGACTGGTTCCGGCTGGACGTCCTGGGCCTGGAGAACATTCCGGCCGACGGTCCGGCGGTCGTCGTCGCCAATCACTCGGGCGCCTGGGGCCTCGACGCCTTCGTCCTCCAGAGGGTATTCGCCCGCAGTCTCCACCGCCCCCTGCGCGTCCCTGCGGCCCCCCTGGTATTCCGGGTCCCGGTGATCGGTTCGTACGCCCGGAAGAACGGCGCCATTCCGCTCGACCCGCTGCTGGGACTGGAACACCTGAACGCCGGGGAACTCGTCGGAGTGTTTCCGGAGGGAATCTCCGGGCTCGAGAAACCCTTTCACAAGCGATACCGGCTGCGTCCCTTCAGCCCCGGATTCGCCATCACCGCCGTCCGGGCCGGCGCCCCGGTCGTGCCCGTGTCCGTCATCGGCGCCGAGGAGGCCTGCCCCCGGATGGGGGAGATCCCGGCTCTGGCCCGCCTCTTCGGCCTCCCCTACTTCCCGATCACCCCGCTCTTCCCACTGCCCTCGAAGTGGCGCGTCACCGTCGGAGAGCCGATCCCCGCGCCGTCCCGTCCCGAGTCCTATGCCGAACGCTCCGCCGCGGCCCGGCGGTTGTGCGCCGGCACCCAGGCCGCGGTGCAGGCCCTGGTGGACCGGGAACGGCGCGAGCGGGACAGCCCGTTCTGGTAGCGCGACGGCGGTGACCGGACCCGGAACCGGGCAGGCGGTTCAGCCGCCCTCGGTCACCGCCCGCACCTCGGGCCAGACCAGGGTGGTCGAGCCCCAGGCCAGCCCGGCCCCGTACGCGGTGAGCGCCACCCGCTGCCCGGGCACCAGGGTCCCGGCGGCGGCCGCCTGGGCCAGCAGGACGGGGACCGAGGCGGCCGCCGCGTTCCCGTACGCCGCGATGTGCGACAGCACCTGCCCGGGCGCCAGTCCCAACTCGTCGGTGATGCCGTCCAGGATGCGCTGGTTCGCCTGGTGGGCGACCACCACGTCCAGCTCGCCCAGCGACCACCCCGCCCGGTCGAGGGCCCGCGTCAGCGAATCGCACATCCCGACGACCGCCTGCTTGCGCACGGCCGGCCCGTCCATCCGGAAGTACGGCGACGGCTCCTCCCCGTCCGGCTCCGCAAGCATCCGCTTCCGGGCCCGCGCGCCGCCGCCGGGGACCTCCAGGAGGTCGGCCTGCGCGCCGTCGCTGCCCAGGTCGAACGGCCCGAACGCGCCGGGTGCGCCACGGGCGCCCGCAGCGCCGGCCCGTAGGAGCACCGCGCCCGCCCCGTCGCCGAAGATGGCCGACATCAGCCAGTCCTGCGGATCGAGGAAGGCGCTGAACACGTCCGAGGCGACCACCAGCACGCTGTCGAAGGTCCCGCCGGCGATCATCGAGGAGGCCACCCCCAGGGCGTACAGGAACCCGCTGCAGCCCGCGGCCAGGTCGAACGCCGGTACGGTGCCCAGCCCCAGCCGCGCCGCGACCTCCGGGGCCCCGGCCGGAAGCAGCCGGTCCGGGGAGATCGTCGCCAGGACGACCGCGTCGGCCCGGGACGCCCCGGCGGCCGTCAGGGCGTGCCGGCCCGCCCGTACCGCCAGGTCGACGGTGGCCTCGCCGTCGGCGACGCGCCGGCTGGCCACCCCGATGCGCTCGCGGATCCACTCGTCGCCCAGCGGTCGCCGCCCGCACAGCTCGGCGTTGGTCACGGCGCGCGGCGGCACGTACGCGCCGAGGCCGGCCAGGACCGATGTACGCAGGGGGCCTTCCACTACAACCACCTCAGTCCGCCAGCCGCTCGGCGGCCCGGCGGACGCCGTCGGCGGCCCTCGCGCACCGTTCGGCGTGCCCGAGCAGGACCATGCGGAACCGCTCGCCCGCCTCGTCCTTGTTCCAGCCGCTGTTGCCGGCACAGGCCGCGAGGCTCTCCGCGTGCCGCTCCAGCCGGTCGGCGCTGGCGTGCGCCAAGGCCCCGTACGAGGCCGGCGCGTACCCGTGCGCCGAGACCGGCACGGCCGTCGCCGTGCCCACGGTCACCCGCCCGTCGCCCGGCAGGTCCTGCGCGTCCTGGAGCGCCACGAGCAGCGTCCGCGGATCCAGCGCGTCCGGCAGCCGGTCCGCGGTGAACCCCGGGGCGATCAGCACCGGACGGACCCGCGCCGTGACGAGCCGTACGACCGCTTCGGCGACCAGCGCCGCGAACCGCGCCGCCGCGCACCCGGCCGGGGCCCCGCACAGCGCGACGGGGGCCGGATCCGGGTCCGGGCCGTCCGCGCCGTCCCCTGCGCGCACCCAGCCGGGCGCCCGCAGGATCTCGGTCCCCGTCCCGATCGCCAGGTCCTCCCACACGAACGGCGCCCGCACCCGGTACACGGCGGCGGCCACCGGCGGATAGCGCCGCAGGGCCTCGCCGACGGCGTCCCGCGGGGACACGGCCGCGCCCGCGGCGAGCAGCGCCAGCGCCTGGAGCGCGGTCCCGGCCGCGGCCTCGGATACCAGCGCGAGGGTGTGCGCGAGGGCCGGGGCCGCGGCGTCCGGATCGGCGCCACGAGCCGTCAGCCGCCCGGTCAGGGAAGCGGGATCCGGGTCGGTCAGGTGCAACTCCAGCCGGCGGCGCAGGGCCGCGGACCCGGCCGCGTACGACCGGTCGCCCGCGGCCGCCGTCGCCACCGCGACCACCTCGCTCAGCAGGGTGTCCTCGACGGCCCCGGCGCCCGCCACCACGCGCCGGCTCAGCCGCAGCATGCCGCGGTACCAGGCGTGCCAGTCCAGCGTGCCGTCACCGCGGCGCGCCGCGATCGCCGCGTCCACGTCATCGGCCAGCAGGGCGTCGTCCAGGGCCTCCAGAGGCTCCGGAGCCTCCGGGCCCAGCGGTGCATGGGGCGACAGGCCGTACCGCTCCCCGCCCGCCGTGAGCCCGTACGCGGGGCCCAGGACCCCCGCCTCCCCGGCCCGGGTGAGCAGCCTTTCGGTGTCGCCGGTGGTCAGGGGCACCAGGAAGGAGCCGTACGGGGTGCGCAGGCTGACCGGGCGCCCGGAGCGGGTGCGGCGCAGGTGCGCGAACAACCGCCGCGTCAGCCCGTCCCGGGTCAGCGCGTCCAGTCCGAGCGCGCGGGCCGGGGCGTCCGTCCACGGCAGGCGCTGGGCGACCATGGCCGCGCTGAGCACGGCGTTCTCCAAGGGCCAGGCCGTCGCGGGACGTCGCGCCGCCGTGGCCGGGCTGTCGGCAGTGGTCATCGGTCGGTCTCCCTCGTGGTCACTTGTCGCGGAGCATGTACGGCTGGTTGCCGACGACTTCACCGTCGTAGGCGCTGATCAGCTTGTTGACCTGCTCCCGGTAGTGCGTCAGCTCCCCGCGCAGGGTGTCGGAGTACGCCTGCGGGGCGTGCGACAGCGGGTAGTCGTACGACTCGTCCAGCCAGGCCAGTTCGACCCAGCTCCCGGGGATGTCGTTGGGCGAGGCGGGTCCGCGCCCGTCCAGCATCGGGATCACGTCGTGCTTGTTGACGAGGCTGATCACCTGCGTGGTGTGGTCGGCGGGCCGCTTGCCGTCGATGGGGGAGCCCAGCGTGATCACGTGGGTGACCCGGTAGGTGGACGACACCTCGACGTCGGTCGCGAGGTTCATCGCGGTGAGCCCGCCCAGGCTGTGCCCGACGATCATGAGCTCCGAGCCGGCCGGGACCCCGGCGCGCAGCAGCAGCTTCTTCGCGGCGCGCGTGTACGTGGTGTCCGTGCGCAGCATCCCGTCGAAGGCGCCGACCAGGTCCTGCGGGGTGCTGTTGCTCAGCAGGCCGAAGCTCGTTCCCGGCAGCAGCAGGACGTGCCGGACGGCGCCGTCGGCGCACGCGACGCGGCGCAGCAGCACCAGGCCGTGGTTGCCGAGGGCGCCGATGTCGTTGACGTAGCTGACGATGTCGTTGCGGGAGGTGGCGAGGACCTTGGCCAGGATCGGGTCCGGCTCGGTGCGTTCGGCGCGGCCCGGCCCGGGGTTGAGGAACCCCAGCACGGAACTCGGCAGGCCGAGGAAGGGGTCGGTGGTCGGCACGCCTCCGGCGAGCGTCACCCAGGAGAAGTCGTCGTTGACCGGGTTCTCGTCGAGCAGTCCGAGCAGGGCCAGCAGCTCCATGACCACGGGGCTGATCGTGGTGAGGGCGCGGGTCACGCCGAGCAGCTCGATCAGCGCGCGCATCGCCCGTAGCGCCTCCAGCCGGTTCCCGGCCACCATCGCGTCGGTGACGCGCCGGGCCGGCGGCGAGTCCAGGTTCGGGTGCTCGACGGCGGCCGCCCTGATCCGCAGGGCGAAGGCGTCCACGGCCATCGCCACCTTGGCGGGGCGCCGGTAGGCGATGCTCCCGGCCATCCGGGCGAGTTCACCGATCAGGCCGCCGTTGGCGCCGAACCCGAGCCCGGACGGGCTGGTGAGTGCCTGGGCGCAGGCCACCGCCGTGCCGAGCGCCCAGCCGGGGCGGCGCAGGGCCTCCAGCGCGAGCCGCCGGCTGAACAGGGCTCCGGTGAGTTCGGCGCCCGACTGCTTGGCCGTCAGGGCCGCGTCCGCGAGCAGGACGGACGCGGCGATGAGGAGCTCGGCGTCGGTCCGCTCCGGTGCCGGGGCGGCTGCCGCGGGGACGCGGGCCGCCGGGACCGGGACGGCCGTGGGGGCCGGCTCTCCGCCGGCGGCATCCGCGCCCTCCCGCAGGGGGAGACGCTCATCCGTTTTCTCGACCACCCGAGGCGCCACTTGCCGTACCTCTCATCCCTGCGCACCGGCCTTGCGGCCGCGCCGCCCGTACCCGCTGTGTGCGGTGGAATGGTGGCACCCCATGTGATCGTTTCCGCCCGCTCCGGAGGTCGTCCGCGGGCGGTGAACACCTCGGGGAGCAGCGCCGACCGCCTGCCGGAGGCCCTCGCGGGCCCGGATCCAGGGGGCGGCCGCCGGTCCGTGCGCGGCCGGCGCACCCGACGGGATTCGACTCGCCCACAAGGGTGATCACAGGACTTCGGTGTTGACCGAGGCGTGGTGGTCGCCCTACGGCGTGGACGTCCAGCCCCGTACGTGGAGCCGTTCGAATCCGTCCAGAAGGAGGTCCAGAGCGAACTCGAACTCGAACTGGTCGTCGCAGCCCTGGCCGACGACGGACCGCCGGTCGTGGGCCACCGCGCGGGCCAGTTCGGTGACGTGGGGGTAGCGCCGCGCCATCGCCTCGTACGCGGCCGCCTGCGTCCGGTCGTCCTGCGGTGCGGTGCTCGCCGGGTCGTCGAACAGCTCCTCGGTGAAGCCCAGGGCCCGGCTGCCGAGCGCGTGCATCACGTGGTGGGTGAGGTCGAGCGAGAAGCCGCCGGCCCGGAACATGCCGATCACGGAGTCCAGGTACGTGAGCACGGCGGGCGTAGGGCTGGTGCGCGACCGGATGACCTGGGCCGCCCAGGTGTGCGCCAGGAGCGCGCCGCGCGCGCCGAGGATCCGCCCGCGGATTGCGCTCTTCCAGTCGGATCCGGGGGCTTGGCCCTCGATCTCCGCGACGACGACTTCGACCATGCCGTCGAGGAGCTCCTCCTTGTTGGCCACGTGCTTGTAGAGCGCCATCGGAACGACGCCCAGCTCCTGGGCGAGGCGGCGCATGCTCAGCGCCTCGATCCCGGCGCCGTCGGCGAAGGCGACGGCGGCGCGCAGCACACGGTCCCGGCTCAGGGGGGTCCGGCGTGACTCCTGCGGCTGCTCGGGCATGTGGGCTTCTCCCTCGGTGCGTTGGCTGCGGTCGGTGCGTTCCGGTCGGGCGTCCTGCCTTGACGAGTGTACGACGTACACCTAGGGTGGGCGCCATCCGTCAGGTGTACGCCGTACACCTCCAGAGGGGGTCTGTTCCGCATGAGCTCAACCAGGAGAACCGCGATCGTCGCGGGTGTGCTGTTCCTCGTGACCGAGGTCGCCGCGATCGGCGGGCTCGCGCTCTACCGCCCCGTTCTGCACGACCTCGGCTACGTCGTCGGTCCCGGCGACGACAGCCGGGTGTTCCTGGGCGCGTTGTGCGAGTTCGTGCTCGCGCTGGCGGTCACGGGCACGGGGGCCGCGTTGTACCCGGTCCTGCGGAGGCGGAACGAGGGGGCGGCCGTCGGCTACGTCTGCGGGCGCCTGCTGGAGGCCGCGGTCATCGTCGTCGGCATCATCAGCGTGCTGTCCGTCGTGACGCTCAGGCAGCAGGCCGAGGGCGCGACGGTCGCCGACGACGCTACGCCGGCGACGGTCGCCAGGGCCCTGGTGGCGTTCCACGACTGGACGTTCCTGTTCGGGCCGAACTTCGTCCTCGGGGCCAACACCCTGGTGCTGGCCGGCCTCATGTACACCTCGCGGCTCGTGCCGCGGTTCATCGCCGTGCTGGGGCTGGCCGGCGGGGCGCTGATCTGCGCCTCGGCGACCGCCGTGCTGTTCGGGGTCTACGAGCAGGTCTCGGTGGCGGGAGCGCTGGCGGCCCTTCCCGTCTTCGCCTGGGAGGTGACGCTGGCCGTCCGGCTGCTCGGCAGGGGCTTGGGGGGGGGGGGCCCCCGGGCGAGCCCCCGCCGGGGTGGGGGCCCCCCCCCACACCACACGGTGTACGGACCACCGGGGGCGCGCCCGCCGAAAGCCACCGCCCCGGGGCCCC
>NZ_JBICZI010000001.1:404008-547739 GCF_043201855.1 Streptomyces sp. NPDC048257 | reverse complement strand
GGGGGGGGGGGGGGGGGGGGCCCCCGGGGGGGGGGGGGGGGGCTCCTCGGGGGGGGGGGGGGGGGGGGCCCGCCGCGCCGGGGGGCCCCCCCCCCCCCCCCCCCGCCCCCCCCCCCCCTGCCGGGTGACGGCTCCGCCCTCAAGGCATCCGGTTCACGTTCCACAGGGGCAGTCCCCGGAAGAACTCCACGGCCTCGGCGCGCCAGTAAGGCTCCCAGGACGCGGCCTCGTCGGCGGCCGACTCCGCGTGCCGCCGGACCTCCGCCTTGAGGAGCCGGTCCACACCGGCGGCGCGGGCGATCTCCCTGATCCGGGTGAGGGTGGCGTCCGGGCAGTCGGGGTCGCCGAGCGCGGCTTCGACGAGGGCCGCGTCGGCCCCGGTCGTGGCGGCCAGGAGGGCACGGACGGCATAGGTGCGGCGGCCCGAGCGGATGTCGGCCCCGGTGGACTTCACCTCGGCCGCCGGGTCGTCGCCGAACGGGCCGAAGAGGTCGAGGAAGTCGTCGCGCATCTGCTCGACCGTGCCCACCAGCCTGGCGTACCGGTGCAGTCGGGCGCGGTGCGGCGCCGGATCCTCGCCCGCGGCCAGCAGGCCCATCGTCAGCGGCGCGAGGATCGAGTACCGGGCGCTCTTGAAGTCGGTGACGGTGTGCAGGAACTCCTCGTCGGGCAGCGCGTGGGAGTCCCGCTCCAGATCGGCGATCTGCCCGGCCACGGTCTCCGCGGCGATGCGCGTGTGCACGGCGAGCAGGGCCTGGCGGAGCTCGGCGGGAACCTCGGCCTCCAGCAGTACCTGGGTGGACAGGAAGGCGGCGAGGTCCCCGGCGAGTATCGCGAGCCCGAGGGCGGTGGCGTCCCGGCCGGGGAACTCCCGACGGTAGGCGTAGTACGTCGAGGGCCCGCCGCGGCGCAGGGGCGCGTCGTCGATGATGTCGTCGTGGACGAGCCCGTGCGTCTGGAGCAGTTCGATGCTCAGCGCGGCCTCCGCGAGCCCCGGTATCTCGTCGGTGGTGACCAGCCGGGCCGCCTCGTACAGGAGGACGACCCGCAGCCGCTTGCCGCCGCGCATCGAGAACTCCCGCAGGAGCTCCAGGCACCGGGGCACGTACCGGCTCGGCACGGGGACGTCGAAACGCTGGCCGAGGCTGTCGAAGTACTGCTCGAACCGGGCGTCGAAGCGGACCCGGTGCCCGGCGACGCGTTCCAGGGTGGCGGCGGTGACGTTGACATGCATGAAGATCAGTATCGACGACCGTCCAAGACACCCCTAGCGCCTCGCTCATGCCGAAGCGCGAGGCCCGGTCACGCCACCAGGCGCAGCCAGGCCGCCGCCAGTGCGGCGTGACCGGCCGGCGTCGGGTGTACGCCGTCCGCGGACCAGTGCTCCGGTCCGGTCGTCGCGGCGAGCCCGGCGAACATGCCGTCGGCGGCGAGCAGATGCGCGCCGTACGTGCGGGCGAGGTCGCGCACGACCTGGATCTTCGGATCCAGGTCGGTGCGCCATTGCTTTCGCTCCTTCTCCCCGATGAGCGCGGCACCGGCCTCGACGACGCCGTGGATCGGCAGGAGGAACGGCTCGATGAGGATCAGCTGCGTGCCCGCCCCGGCGAGGGGTGCGAGCAGGCGGTCGTACCCCGCTTCGAATTCCTCCACGGAAATCACGTGTCCCCTCGGGTCCAGCGTGTGCCAGCCCATGTCGTTGACCCCGACGAGGATCGACACCACGTCCGGGCGCGCGTCGAGCACGTCCTTCTGCCAGCGGGCTTCCAGGTCCATCACCTTGTGGCCCCCGATCCCGGTGTTCAGCCAGGTCACGGGCCGGTCCGGGTGCTGGAGTCCCCACTCGCCCGCGATGCGCAGCGGGTAGCCGGACCCGAGACCGTCCTCGGTCTCCAGCCGCCGGCAGTCGGTGATCGAATCGCCGGTGAACATCACGGTGCTCCCCGGCCGGAGGGTGATCGTCATGCGTGCTCCTCGGAATCGGGTGGGAAAGGAAAAGCGGGTCAGAGCTGCGCATGGCCGAACCACTGGCTGACCGGCCGCTCCAACGCCTCGCGTTCGAAGTCGCGATCGCCCGCCCAGGCGACGATGCCGTCCGGCCGGACCAGCACGGCACCCAGTCCGAGGTCGTTCCTCGCCGCCCCGGCCGCATAACGCAGCCGGCCCTCCCGGCCCGTCGCCGAACCGCGCAGGCGGCCGTCGGTGGTGAAATCCAGCACGACGCCTCGTCCGTCCTGCGTCAGGTCGCCCAGGCGAGTTCCGTCTTCGAGACGGAAGTCCGGGGCGCTGCGGCCGACCAGCGGCTGCTCGCTGCCGAGGTCGTAACGGATCGACGATCCCGCCACCCTCTCGAAGGCGTAGGTCGTTCCGCCCCGGGTTCCGAGCAGGTCGCGGATCACTCCTTGGATCGCCTGGGCGTGCGGGTCCGGCCTCATGACCGCCACCTGGGCGCGCGACCAGTCGAGCACCTGGGCACCGATCGGGTGGCGCTCGCGGGTGTAGGTGTCGAGAAGCCCGTCCGGCGCGTACCCGTGCACGGTCGCCGCGAGCTTCCATCCCAGGTTCACGGCATCCCCGATGCCCGTGTTGAGTCCCTGCCCGCCAAGGGGCGAGTGGATGTGAGCGGCGTCGCCCGCGAGCAGAACGCGTCCCCGCCGGTAACTCGTCGTCTGCATCGCCCGATCGGTGAAGCTCGAGGCGAGGCGCACGTCGCTCAGGGTCACGTCGGTGCCGGACACGCGGCGCAGAACCGCCTGGAGATGGTCGCGAGTCGGCTGCTGCGAGCGATCGAACGCGCCGCCGTCGAAGTCCATCATGCCGATGTGCCCGGCAGCCATCCGGACGTACATGCCCGTCGGCGTCAGGTTGAAGCCGGGGCTCAGCCCGTCGGGATCGGCGACGGTGCACAGCATGACGTAACCGGTGAACAGCGGCTCGGTACCGCGGAATTCGAAGCCCGCGAGCCCGCGCACCGCACTGCGTCCACCGTCACAGCCGACGAGCCAGCGCGCCGCGTACGCGTCCTCGCCGGCGTACGCGACCACGCCCTCGCCCTCCTGCGCGACGGCCGAGACCGTGACACCGCGCCTGATCTCCACGCCGAGCTTGGAAGCCTGCTCGGACAGCACCGTCTCGACCGCTCCGAGGTTCGTCAGCATGCCGTCCATCGCCGGGCTGGGAAGCCGGAACGGCAGGTCGGCCAGGTCGACCCTGGCCGGATCGAGCATCATGCCGGCGAAATGGCCCACGCCCCGAGGAGGCGACGGCGCGTCCGCGTCGGGGCCCGGGCCGCGATCGTCGTGCACGCCCGACGCCGTCAGCAGGGGCTGCAGCAACCCGCGGCGGTAGAACGCCTCAACCGACGTGGCGGACAGGCCCCGCATCCCGAGCGAGCCCGCCCGCCACGGGGAGCCGGGCTCCGGCTCCCGTTCGAGCACCAGGACGGAGCAGCCCGCGAGACCAAGCTCGCACGCAAGGAACAGACCAACCGGGCCGGCGCCCACGATCACTACGTCATGCACGAGAGTTCCCCCTTCGGAGTCCCACAGCCGGATGGGCATCCGGCAGGACTTATGGAAAGGTGCCAAACCCCACCGACATCGGACCGACAGAACCCCGACACACCGCACGCGTTCCATCGGCGCTACGTGGTGGTCGCATGATCGTCCGGACAGACACCGAAGTCCCGGGACTGGTGTGTCCCGGGACCTGGCTGAGTCACTTCGCTGACCGTCCGGTTCAACGAGCGGAGCGGCTCGGTGTTACGGCAGGACACCCCCTGGTCCGCGGCCCCGGCAGGGAGCGGCCCGGCAACCGCAGGGGAGCGGGAGGCGTCTCTGGCGTACGCTCGCTGCGGCGTCCGGAGCACCGGTGGATCGCAACTGCTGTGAACAGGGGATGAGTCGAGAATGAGCAGTACACCGCCCATGGAGCCCTTCCAGCCCTTGAGGGCCGACGACCCCGCTGTCGTGGGCGGGTACCGGCTGGCGGCGGTTCTGGGGGCGGGCGGCATGGGCAAGGTGTACCTGTCGTTCACGCCCGGCGGGCGGCCCGTCGCGCTGAAGGTGATCCGGCCCGAGTTCAGTGAGGATCCCGAGTTCCGGCGCCGCTTCCAGCGGGAAGTGCAGTCGGCCCAGCGGGTGCAGGGCCTGTACACGGCACCGGTCATCGACTTCGACACCGACGGTGCACAGCCCTGGCTCGCCACCGCCTACGTACCCGGGCCCTCGCTCGCCGACGCCGTGTCGGCGCACGGCGCGCTGCCGCTGCGCAGCGTGCTCCTGCTGACCGTGGGGGCCGCCGAAGCCCTGCACGTCATCCATGCCGCGGGCATCGTGCACCGCGACCTCAAACCCGCCAACGTCCTGCTCGCCGCCGACGGCCCGCGCGTCATCGACTTCGGTATCGCCCGCGCCGCCGACACCACGGCCCTGACCGGCACCGGCGTCAGCGTGGGCACGCCGTCCTTCATGGCGCCCGAACAGGCGGCGGGCGCTGCCGTCACGCCCGCCACCGACATCTTCGCCCTCGGCCAGATCGCGGCCTACGCGGCGATCGGGGCGCCCGCATACGGCCACGGTCCCTCCCACGCCGTGCTGTACCGGATCGTCCACGAGGACCCCGACCTCGGCCGGCTGCCCATCGAGCTGCGCCCGCTGATCGCCCGGTGCCTCAGCCGCGAGCCGGCCGGGCGACCCGCCCTGAGCGAGATCATCGAGCTGTGTCAGGGCATCTCACCCGCCCCGCTGCGGCAGGGCGGTGACTGGCTGCCGCAGACGCTGGCCGGCTCCCTCACCGCCCGCCAGCAGCTCCCGGAACCCGCCCGTACGCCGCCCCCCGCCACGCCGACTCCCACCGCGTACTCCCCGCACGTCCCGCCGCCCGGCGGAGTCGATCCCTACGCCCCGACCGGCTTCGGGCCGGCCTCCGCACCCACCCGGACCGCGCCGGCCGGCCCCGGGTTCCCGCCCACCCCGCCGCCCGGCCCCGGGTTCCCGCCCACCCCACCGCCCGTCGTCAGCGGGCAGCAGCCGTGGGGCCCGCCGCCGTCACCGCAGCGGTCCAAGGGCCGCGGCCTGATCATCGCCGGGGCGGTGGCGGCGGCGCTGATCGGACTGGTCGTCGTCAACTCGCTCCTTTCGAACGGCTCCGGCAAGGAAGGCTCCAAGCAGCCCACCGCCGGCAACTCCGCCGCATCGCCGGGCGGGAAGCGGCCGGACCCGCAACCCGCCGAGTACAAGGGCATCGACCTCACCGAGAACTACTTCGTGATGCTGGCCGACAACCCGCCGCATCCGACCGGCAAGGACGGCGCCACCGCCGGCAGCAAGGGCGACGTGTACTTCCAGCCGCGCGTGCTCAACGTGGTGGAGCGCGACGAGATCACCACGCACAACGGCAAGCTGGTGCTGCTGACCGGCGGGCAGCAGGGGTCCCTCGACACCTGCCGCTCGGAAACCCGCTACGCCAAGTCGGTCCGCCTCGACCAGCTCGGCGACGGCTCGCAGTTCTGCGTGCTGAGCGATGCCGGACACATCGCGGTGGCGACGTACCGCGGCAAGTCGGGCGGGAGCGATCCGAGCAAGTACGTCACCCTCGACCTGACGGTCTGGCGCAACGCCGAGGATCCGCAGAAGAAGGGGTGAACGACCCGCCCGGCCGACCAGCCCACTTCCGGCCGGTCTCGGATGCTGATCCGAGTTGCTCCCAGTGGGCTGACGTGGGGCCTGCGAAGTGCCACGATGATCCGTGCTTCAACAGTGTGCCGAACGGGACGCGCCGAGTGCGGTGACAGCGTGTCCCGGAGGCAGCCCTACCCCACGAAAGGGCGGACACCCCATGCGCGTCACCCCCCTCGTAGCGTCCTTAGGCAGCGACCAGGGATCGGCCGCGGACGATCCCATACGTCTCTACTACAGCCACAAGACACAGGAGATCCTGCAGAAGTACGGACCGGGCCCGCGTGTCCACTTCCATGTGGGGCTGTACCCGGAGGGCCCGCCGGACACCACCGTCCCCCAGGACGTGCTGAAGCAGCGCATGCTCGACGCGCAGGAACGGATCGTCGAGCACGCGGCCAGATCGTGGGGCGCGTACGAAGCGCCTCCCGGGCGGCTGCTGGACATCGGCTGCGGCCTGGGCGGGACGTCGCTGTACTGGGCGCAGGAGCACGGAGCATCGGTCACCAGCCTCACCGTCGCGGCGGAACACATCCCGATCGTCCGGCACTTCGCCCTGCACGCCGGGGTCGGGGAGCGGGTGAATCCGGTACTGGCGGATGTGCACGACCTGGACGAGACCTGCGCGTACGACGCCGTCTACGCCAACGAGAGCAGCGGCTACACCGACCGGACCAGACTCTTCGACGTCGTCGCCAAGGCACTGAAGCCCGGTGGATGGTTCGGGATCCAGGAGCACTTCGTGGGCCGCTCCCACTGGCGCGAGTTCATCGACGACTACTACAGAACGCGCCTGGGACTGCGCGGGGAATACCTCGCCGCGGCCGAGGCGGCCGGGTTTGAACTCGTACACGAGGAGGACGTGACGGACTCGGTGGCGGAGTTCTGGGTGCAGTCCATGGCGTGGAACACCGCCGAACTCGACCGGCTCCGCGCGGGTGCCGACGTCGAGCCCGGCGCCTGGACCGGTGAACGGCTCGAACAGTCGACGCTCGCGCACAGCAGGTTCTTCCGGCTCTGGCGTGACCACGCGGTGCAGACGCGGCTGCTGCACTTCCGGATCGGCGGCCGCCGATGACGGTGTCACAAGCACAAGCACAAGCACAAGCACAAGCACAAGCACAAGCACAAGCACAAGCACACGCACAGGCACCGGTACACGCACAGGCACCGCGCCCCTCGCGCCTCGGTGCACGCCTGCCGTCCTTCTACTGCCCCCTGGAACGCGACCTCGTCCATCCCGAGGCGAAGCAGGTGGAGGCCCTCGCGGTCGAGTGGCTGGACGCCTTCGGCATCTATCCCGACCCGGTCGAGCGCGCATGGGGTCTCGCCACCCACAGCGCCGACTTCTCCTGCCGCATCATCCCGGACGGGAACGTGGAGGCCGTCCTGCTCTTCACCGAGTGGAACTACTGGGCCAACGCCGTCGACGACTGGCAGGACTCGGGTTCCGACGAGGTGGGGACTGGTGCCGTCGTCGAACACGGCGTACGTCTCCTGCGGACCATCGAGGACCCGGGGGCGTCGGTGCTGCCCGACGGGCCGATGACCCGTGCGCTGCTGGACCTGGTGCGCCGCACCCATGCCATGCTCACGCCCTACGAGCTGCGCAGGTTCGCGGACGGGACGCGCGACTGGCTGCTCGGAGCGGCCTGGCGGGCCGCCCGGGCCGAGGCCGGGGCCATGCCGGGGCTGAACGACTTCGTCGCCATGGGGCCGTTGGCGAACGGTACGCGCTTCTCGCTCACCTGGTCCGACGTCGCACGCGGGGACCGACTGCCGGCGGAGGTGCTCTGCTCACCCGCTCTGACGGCACTGACGGATGCGGCGGGCTTCGTCGTCAGCGCGGACAACGACCTGTTCTCCTACGACAAGGACGACCACCTGGAGCCGCGGGAGGTGAATCTCGTCAACGTCCTCGCCCACCAGGAGAACTGCTCGCCCGCCGAGGCCGTGCCGCTCGCGGTGGCCCTGCGCGACCGGGTGATGGTCCTCTTCATGACGCTGCGGGCGCAGCTGGAGAACGGTCCGGACGCCGCACACGTGGAACTGCGCCGTCATCTCGCGGCGTTGGGCCACTACGTGGCCGGCTCCATCGCCTGGCAGACCCGGGCGCCGCGGTACGCGAGCCCGCGCAACCGGTACGAACTCCCCCTGCCGGAAGCCCGGTTCGCGGTCCGGTTCGCCGACGCCCCGAGCTTCTCCGGGACCGGGCCACCGGATCTGCCGGCCCTCGCTTCCTGGTGGCGGCGAGTCCGCGACTGAGCGATGCCGAGGCCCCGGCCGGTGCGGCCGGGGCCTCGGTACGGAGGGCAGCGGCTCAGCGGCGGCCGAGCAGCCGCCGCCACCAGCTGACTCCGCGGCGGCGGCGACCGGGGACCGCGGGCGCTGCCGTCGGCTGCGGCGGGATGAGCGCGTGTACGGGGTGCCCGGCCGGCTGCTCGTCCTCGGGCTGCGCGTTCGGCACGGAACGCGGGGCGAACCGTACCGGCAGGGACAGCAGGTGGCGGGACATGAGGGTGCCACGCCATTGCAGCTCGCTCGCGTCGACCGCCAGCTGGAGGTCGGGCAGCCGGTCCAGCAGGACCTCGATGCCGGTGTCCGCGATGGCGCGGCCGATGTCCTGGCCCGGGCACTCGTGCGGGCCGCTGCTGAAGGCCAGGTGGGAACGGTTGCCGTGGACGGAGGCGGCGGGATCCGGCCGGATCTGCGGGTCGGCGTTGCCCGCGGCCAGCCCGAGCAGGATCATGTCGCCGGCCTTCACCTGCTGGCCGCCGAGCAGGGTGTCACCGGTGGCCCAGCGCCCGATGATGGTGTTGATCGGCGGGTCGTCCCACAGGACCTGCTCCAGGGCGTCGGGCAGGGTCATGTGGCCTCCGGAGAGGCTGGCCCGGAAGCGCGGGTCGGTCAGTACGGTCCGCAGCGTGTTGGCGATCAGGTTGGCGGTGGTCTCGTAGGCCGCGATCAGCACGACGCGCAGGTGCATCAGTACTTCGGTGTCGCTCAGGTTCGCGGGGTGCTCGATCAGCCAGGAGGCGAGGTCGCGCGCGGGCTTGGCCTTGCGCTCCGAGACCAGCTGTTCCAGCGTGGCGGTGACGTAGCGGTCGCTCTGGAGGGCCGTCTCGGTCCCCTGGAGCATGTCGCGCGCCGCGTTGACCAGCAGCGGCCCGTGTTCGTCGGGTGCCCCGAGGAGCTGTGTCATGACCAGCATGGGGAGCTGGTCGGAGAAGGCGGACACCAGGTCGGCGTACCCCTCGGCCGCGATCTGGTCGACGAGCTGGTTCGCGAAGCGGGTCACGTAGCGGCGGATGCCGCGCTTGTCGAAGCGCTCCAGGGACTCCACCACGGCCGAGCGCAGCCGCTCGTGAACGGGCCCGTCGGTGAAGTTGCACACCGGCACCCAGGAGACCATGGGGCCGAGCGGGGTGTCGGCCGGCACCCGGCCCTCTCTCATGTCGCGCCAGCCCCGCGGGTCGCGGGCGAAGCGCGAGGACGTGCGCGCCACGTCCAGGTTCTCCCGGTGGCCGAGGACCAGCCAGGCCGGGAGGTCCCCGCTCAC
This sequence comes from Streptomyces sp. NPDC048257, assembly GCF_043201855.1. Taxonomy (NCBI): domain Bacteria; kingdom Bacillati; phylum Actinomycetota; class Actinomycetes; order Kitasatosporales; family Streptomycetaceae; genus Streptomyces; species Streptomyces sp. NPDC048257. The sequence goes on along the minus strand of NZ_JBICZI010000001.1, from coordinate 538,502 downwards.
CAGTACGGGGGCCACCGCGCCGTGTTCGGCCCGCAGCTTCTCGTACAACGCGAGGGGATCGGCCTGGGCCTCCGCTCCGTGGAGCCGGTACAGGCCGCCCGCCGTCGCCGCCGCGTGGGCGGGGCACTCGGGCGGTGGGATGGGGCTGGTACTCACATTGCCTCCTGGGTGGCTGCCTGGGAGTGCAGGTAGCGCATGAGGGTCAGCAGGACATCGCGGGACGAGTCCCGCAGCCTGGCATCGCAGGCGAGGATCGGGACGGCGGGGGGCAGATCGAGGGCCTGGCGCAGTTCCTCCAGCGGATGCTCGGGCGCCCCGGGAAAGGAGTTGACGGCCACGACGAAGGGGACGCCCCGCTCCTCCAGCCGCCCGATGACATCGAAGCTGATCTCCAGCCGACGGGTGTCGAGGAGTACGACCGCACCGAGCGCGCCCTCGAAGAGCCCGCGCCACAGGAACCAGAAGCGCTCCTGGCCGGGTGTTCCGAACAGGTACAGGACGAGCTCTTCGTTGATGCTGATGCGGCCGAAGTCCATGGCCACGGTGGTGGTGATCTTGCGGTCCACGCCCCAGGTGTCGTCGACGCCGACGCCGGCCCTGGTCATCGTCTCCTCGGTCGTCAGCGGCTTGATCTCGCTGACCGCACCGACCATCGTGGTCTTGCCCACGCCGAACCCGCCGACGATGACGATCTTCACGGCGGCCGCGGCCGTCTGCGGGAGTATGTCCGCCGGGGGCGGCCCGGCGGGCGGGTCAGAGCTTCTGAAGTCCATCGATCACTGCCTCGATCAGAGCAAGGTCGGGTAGCTGCGCTGCGGGAACGGGCGGACGGACGTACACGCGCTGAGCGGCCATCAGGTCCCCGACCAGCACGGTGACGACGCTCACGGGCAGGCCTGCGTACGCGGCGATCTCGGCCACCGACAGCGGTGACTGGCACATCCGCAGGATGTCCGCCTGCTCGGGCTGCATCTCGGGCCGGCCGGCCCCTTTGGCCACGACCAGGGTCACGAGGTCCAGATGGACGGCCGTGGAGGGTCCGCTGCGCCCGCCGGTGATGACGTAGAGCCGTTCGGGACTGCTGTCCTCCCAGCTTGGGGGCGGCTCATTCACGCGGGGTGCCCGTCATGTCGGGGCGGGCTGCTCAGGTGGTCCCCCATTCGGGTCACCAGGTTGCGCATCTGCGCGCCCATCAGGCCCGCGTCCACGCCCTCGTCGGCGAGGACCGCGAGGTAGGAGCCGTCGCCGGCGGCCATCAGGTAGAAGAACCCGCCGTCCATCTCGATCACGACCAGGCGCATCCTGCCCTCCGAGCGGGGCAGTTCCGCGGCCACCGCTCCGGCAAGGCTCTGCAGGCCGGCACAGGCCGCCGCCAGGCGGTCGGCCGTGTCGGTCTCCGCCCCGTACTGCGCCACACAGAGCCCGTCCGCGGACAGTACGATCACGTGCCGCGTCTGCGGCACCCCCGCGGCCAGGTCCTTGAGCATCCAGTCCATGCTGCTGATTCGCTGAGTCATCACGGTTTACGCCCCCTTGGTCGCTGAACCCGACGTGCCTTCGGCGCCCGGCGCATCGTGGCCGGACAGTCCGCTGTGGAACGCCTCCAGCCACATTCCGGGGCCGCCGTCGTCCGCCGACTGAGGCTCCGTGGCCGGCCGGGCGTCGTAGGTGGTCACACGGTCTTTCCGGCGTCGCTGCGGCAGGCCGGTCGCGGTACGTGCGCCGGCCGCCGGCTGCCCGCCGGCGACGGGCGCCGGCCTGGGTGCCGGAGGCGATGGCTGCCGGGGCGCGGACACGCCCGCCGACGAGCGGTCGAAGGGGTGCTCGCGCGGTGTGGCGGCCACGGCCCTGGGCCCCGAAGAGGAGCCGATGCCGTGGGCGAGACCCGTCGCGGAGGACGCCGTGGTGATCAGGTGCTGCGGCACGATGACCACGGCGCGGACGCCGCCGTACGCGGACGAGCGCAGGGACACCTGGAACCCGTACGCCTGCGCCAGCCGGCCGACCACCGCCAGACCCAGCCGCGGCGTCTCGCCCAGGTCGTTGAGGTCGATACCGGACTGCGCCTGCGCGAGCATCTTCTCGGCCCGTGCGCGGGACTCCTCGCTCATGCTCAGGCCGCCGTCCTCGATCTCCACGGCGATGCCCGACTGCACCTCGACGGCCGTGAGGTGGACCCGGGTGTGCGGCGGCGAGTACCGGGTGGCGTTGTCCAGCAGCTCCGCCAGGGTGTGGATCAGCGGCTCCACGATCGGACCGACGACGGCGACCTCGGAGACCGAGTGGAGCTCCACCCGCTGGTAGTCGATGATCCTCGACATCGCACCGCGCATCACGCTGTACAGGGTGACGGCCCTGCTCCACTGGCGGCCGGGGCGCGCACCGCCGAGGACCGAGATCGAATCGGCGAGCCGGCCGATCAGGGCGGTGCCGTGGTCGAGCCGCAGGAGGTCGCCGAACACGTCCGGGTTGGTGCCGTGCCGGTCCTCCATCTCGCGCATCTCGTGGGCCTGCTGATGGACGATCGCCTGCACGCGCCGGGCGACGTTCACGAAGGCCCGCTGGGCGGAATCGCGAAGGCTCTCCTCGTTGTCGACCGCGTCGATGACGTGGGACAGCACGGCCTGCAGGGCGCCTCTGAAGCGCGGGGTCAGGGCCTCGTCGTCGCCCCAGCGGTTGCCGCGGCCGCCGCGCCCTCCCAGGGCGGTCAGCACGTCCTCGGCCAGCTCGCCCTTGCGCAGTCGCTCGATGGCCTCGGGCAGCACCACCTGGGACAGCCGGCCCGCCTCGGTTTCCTGCCGGGCCAGGACGTGCTGGAGTGCCGCGACCTGGGCGCGCCCGGCGGCGAGCGCGCGGCCGCGCCGCAGCGCTTCGACGAAGACCGCTGCGGTGCACACGGCGCCGACGGCGATCAGGGCGGTGTCCAGCGGCGCCGAGGAGGTGACGAGCGCCCCGGCCAGGCAGACGGCGGCCACGACCGCGATCGCGGGCAGCATCCGGCTTGCTCTTCCCTCCAGGCGGGCACTTTCGGGGGGGACATCTCTTTGCTCCATCGGCGTCCTCGAACTATCGAAAAGGGGACCTTCTGACCGGTGGGCGGGAGCATAACTAGGCCCAACTTCCCGGATGTGGGCTTTCGTTGGAGTTCATCGGACCGGAGGAACCGTTATGCGCCATCGATGGCGCCGAATTCCGGCGAGGAAAGGGGCCCGTACCCGGCGAGCGGCCTCGTAACGGCAGGTCGAAGGCGTGCCGCCCCCGTTTGCCGCCCCGGAATCCGCGTGCTCATTCCGATCGGTTCCGGCCGCATCCGTTTGACCGGCGGTGGCGCCCCGGACGCTGATGCGCTAAGAGCGCGGCCCGTGATCGCCGGGCCGCCCGCTCGTACACCGAAGGGCGGGCCGTCACCAGGGGTGACGGCCCGCCCTTCGGTACTGGGGGGAGTGGGGCGGACGGAGCCGGACCTCTCCGCGCATGCGGTCGGCGGTGCCGGCTTCCGGTGGCCGCGGCGGGCCTACCAGGCGGCGCGGCAGTTCAGGAGCCTGGTGGTGCCGACCTTGCGGTCGCAGGCGTAGGCCTTCACGTCCTTCTTGTTCTTGAAGGTCCAGCTCCGCGAGCTGTTGACCACGGCCACGTAGTTCTTCACGGGCTGCCAGGCGCCGTCCTTCCAGTCCTGGTAGGAGAGGGCCAGGACGGCCTCGTAACCGTCGCCCGCCACCTTGTCCTTGGCCGTGGCGCCCTTGAACGAGCCGGCGTAGAGCTTCTCCCCGTTCGGGATCGTGCCCGACTCGTGGTACTCGTACGTACCGCTGATCTCGGCCTTGCCGGTGCTGGAGGTCTGGTTGAAGCCGAAGGTGGCCGCACTGGCCGTGCCGGCCAGCCCGACGACGAGGGCCGAGGCGACGGCGGAGGCGCCGAGGAGCGTGCGCTTGGCGAGGTTGGTCATGGGTGTGTCTCCCTGTCTCGGGGAATCGGAGGACGAGCAGGGCCGCCGTTGCGTACTCGGGTTCCGGCGGCCGGCCCGACAGAAAGCTAGGCGAGCAGGCGGCCGCCCAGCGGCACGCACAGGGATGATTCGGATCTCCACCCGGTGCGGGTGGCGGGCGGCCGACCTGCAACTTCGGTGGTAGCGGGAGCATGCCGGCGCGGTAGGGAGCGGTCCCGCGGCGGGCCCATGGCCCAGCGGTGTGACGGCCCGTAAGCTGCGCCGATGCACGCTGGATTCGGATTCCTCGACAGACTCGGCGGAAGGCACCGGTCGCTGGTCGTCGACTCGCTGCTCGCGCTGGGGTACGTCGGCGCCGGACTGCTGCTCGGGCAGGAGCAGCCGCCGGCCGGATGGCGGCCCATGGACGAGCTGGGGGCGGTCCTGACCGCCCTCGTGGGTCTGGTCATGCCGGCCCGCCGCATCGCGCCCGTCACGGTGTTCGCCACCAGCAGTGCGCTGTGGATCCTCTTCATCGCCTGCGGGTACTGGCCGGTGGTCAACTCGATGCCCCCGCTCCTGGGCCTGTACACGGTGGCGGCGACCCGTCGCCGGCGAACGTCCTTCGGATGCGCGGGCGTGGTGGCCGGGATCTGGGTGTACGCGGGACTGAGCAACCTCGAGAACAGCTCCATGCGCACCGTCCTCGCCCAGGCGGTCCTCTTCCCCACGGTGGTCTTCGTCGTCGGACGCGGCGCGGGAGCACTCGCCGAGCGGAACCGGCAGTTCGCCGAACTGACCGTCCAACTGCGCAGGCAGCAGGAGGAGAACGCACTCCAGGCACTCACGGAGGAGCGGGTGCGCATAGCCCGGGAACTGCACGACGTGGTCGCGCACCACATGTCCGTGATCTCGCTCCAGGCGGGCATGGCCTCCTACGTGTTCCCCACGGACCCGGCGGCGAGCCGGCGGGCCCTGGACACCATCGCCGACACCAGCAGGGAGGCGCTGGAGGAGATGCGCCGCATGCTCGCACTGCTGCGCGTCGGCCAGGAAGGGCAACGGGAAGGGCGGACCGGCCCGGACGGCCCGGACGGCCCGGACGGCGCGCACGGCGCGGACGCACTGGACGACGGCTCCGCAGCCCTCGCTCCGGCCCCCGGGGTCGACCTTCTGGACAGACTGCTCGAGCGGGTGCGGGGCGCCGGGGCCGAGGTCACCATGGACGTCACCGGCACCCCCGCCCGGCTGCCGCAGGGCATGGCCCTGTGCGTCTACCGCGTGGTCCAGGAGGCGCTGACGAACGTGCTCAAGCACGCGGGCCCGACCAGGGCGGCCGTCACCCTTTGCTACGAACGCCACACCATCGTGGTGTCCGTCACGAATGAGCCCGGCGGCAAGTTCCAGCCAAACAAGGGCTTTTCACCTGGTCACGGCTTGATCGGCATGAGGGAACGCGCGACCATCTACGGCGGGTCGGTCACCGCCGGCCCCCGAGCCCTCGGCGGATTCGAGGTACGACTCACCCTTCCGGCGCCCACCACCAGCGACCGGCCGGGTGGTCTCCCGGCCCCGGGTTCCGGGGACACCCGTATCCGATGAGGACTACATTCCCCGATGCCCACGGTCCTGGTGGTCGACGATCAACTGCTCATCCGTGCCGGACTCGTGTCCCTGCTGAACGCCGCGCCGGGGCTGACCGTGGTCGGCGAGGCCCGCGACGGGGAGGAGGCCGTCCGGCAGGCGGAGGCGACCGCACCCGACGTCATCCTCATGGACCTCCGGATGCCGGGCACCGACGGCATCACCGCGACGGAACGCATCCTCGCCCAGGCGGGTGACACGGCGCCGAGGATCCTGGTGCTGACCACCTTCGACCTGGACGAATACGTCTACAACGCCCTGCGCGCCGGCGCCTGCGGGTTCCTGCTCAAGGAAACGCCACCCGAGCGGCTGGTCGCCGCCATCCACACCGTCGCCTCGGGCGACATGCTCTTCGCACCGACCGTCACCAGGCGCCTGATCGAGGCGTACCACCCGGGGCCGACGCCGCCGGAAGAGATCGCCCCGGAGTGGGACACGGTGACCGGCCGGGAACGCGACGTCCTACGGCTCGTGGCCACCGGTGCGACCAACACGGAGGTCGCCCGGCAGCTCTACATCAGCGAAGCCACCGTGAAGACCCACCTCAACCGCGCGATGGCCAAACTGGGCCTCTCCAGCCGCGCCCAGGTCGTCGTCTTCGCGTACGAGACCGCTCTCGTGACGCCGGGCGGCCCCACGAGCCTGCCGGGCCCTGCGGCCCCCCACAATGGAGGCCGGTGAGCGGGAGGGGTGCGGCATGACGGACGAGCAGGCCCCGGTGCGGGTGGAGCGGGACGGCCCCGTGTTCACGGTGGTCCTGAGCAGGCCTGGTGCACGCAACGCCGTGGACGGACCCACGGCGACGCGGCTGGCCGATGCCTTCCGGGAGTTCGAGGACGACGAGAGCGCGGCCGTCGCCGTGCTCTGGGGTGAGGGCGGCACCTTCTGCGCGGGCGCCGACCTCAAGGCCATCGGCACCGAGCGCGGCAACCGGGTCCTCGCCTCCGGTGACGGGCCCATGGGGCCGACCCGGATGCGACTCGGCAAGCCGGTGATCGCGGCCGTCGCCGGGCACGCGGTGGCCGGGGGCCTGGAGCTGGCGCTCTGGTGCGATCTGCGGGTCGCCGAGGAGGACGCCGTCTTCGGGGTGTTCTGCCGGCGTTGGGGCGTCCCGCTGATCGACGGAGGTACGGTCCGGCTGCCCCGGCTGATCGGCGAGAGCCGCGCCATGGACCTGATCCTGACGGGCCGTCCGGTCGACGCCACCGAGGCGCACACCATCGGACTCGTCAACCGGGTGGTGCCCACCGGCCGCTCGAGGGCCGCCGCGGAGGAGCTGGCCCGCGAGATCGCCGGGTTCCCCCAGCTCTGCCTGCGCCACGACCGGCTGTCCGTCCTGGAACAGCACGCTCTGCCCGAAGTGGACGCACTGGCGGGGGAGTACCGGCACGGCCTGGTGCCCCTGACCGCGGGCGAGACGCAGGCGGGCGCGGGCCGGTTCGCCTCCGGGGCGGGCCGGCACGGCGCGTTCGAATAGGCGCCGCAGCCCGGGTCGAGGCGGGCGGGCCGAGGAGGGAGCGCCCTTCCCGCCGCACGTGTGACCCGGATCACCCTCCAGGGAAAACCCGGCCTCCCCGCCGCGCGTCTAGCAGGTGTGAAACGGGTTGGGGCGGCAGCGCCGCAGGAACTGGACGAGGAGCGTCTCCTACGACGCGTGGCCCGGGGTGACCGGGCCGCCTTCGAGGAGCTCTACCGGCGTACGTCGCCGTGGCTCGCGGTGCGGTTGCACCGCCGCTGCGCCGATCAGCAGATCGTCGCCGAGGTCATGCAGGAGACGTACCTGGCGGTGTGGCGCGCGGCCGGCTCCTTCGCCGGGAGCAGCACCGGCGGAACGGCCGTCGGCTGGCTGTGGACGATCGCGGCCCGCCGCCTCGTCGACGCGTTCCGGCGCAGGGCCCACCACGCGGAACCGCCGGCCGCAGCCGCTCCGTACCCCGTGGCGCCCGCGGCCGAGGAGGAGGCGCTGGTGGCCACCGTCGGCGGTGACGTCGGCGACGCCCTGCGGCTCCTCGCGCCGGAGCTCAGGGACGTACTGCAGGCCATGGTGCTCGACGGACTGACCGTCCGGGAGACCGCCGTTCTGCTCGGACTGCCCGAGGGAACGGTCAAGACCCGCGCCCGCCGGGCCCGGATCGCGATGCGGGAGGCGCTCGCATGAACGTGGAACACGCGTCGGCACGGCTCATCGACGGGTACGCCCGCGGCGACACGGACCTCGTCGCCGACGAGGTATGGGCCCTGGAGGCCCATCTGGAGGGGTGCCGGACCTGCCGTGACCGGCTGTCGGCCGCCGTCACCGCCGGGGCGCCCGCCGTGGCGGCCCTGACCGAGGCCGTCTGGTCCGATCTCGAACACCAACTCGCCGCGGCCGTCCCGGCGCCGCCGCGCCGGATCCGGGCACGGCTGTCGGCATGGACCACGCCCGCCATGACGCCGTGGCTGGCCATGGTCCTGGCCGTCACGCTGCTCGCACTGCTGCTGGACCTGGTGGGCCCCGGCTCCGGTCAGGTGTCCCTGATGGTGCTGCTCGCCCCCGTCCTGCCCGTGTGCGGCGTCGCGGCCTCCTGGTCGCGCGGCCTGGACCCGGCGTACGAGCTGACGGCCTCCACCCCGAGGGCGGGGCTGCAGCTGGTGCTGCGGCGCACCGCCTCCGTGCTCGTGCTGGTGATCCCCACCCTGCTGGCCGGGGGATGGGCCACGGGGATCGCGGCCGCACAGTGGCTGCTGCCCTGTCTGGCCTTCACCTCGATGACCCTGGCGCTCGGCGGGCTCATCGGCGTGACCCGCGCCGCCCTCGCCCTGGTGGCCGTATGGGCCGCGGTGGTGGTGGCGCCGACCCTCGCCACCAGCCGTACGGCCGCCGCCCTGCAGGCGGACGGCCTGCCGGTGTGGGGGCTGATCCTCGCGCTCGGCGTCGGCGTCGTGATCGCCCGCAGGGGCGTGTACACCGTGCCGGAAGCCCACCGGTGAACCCCCGCGACACCCCGAGAGAAAGGAAGCGCATGATGCCCGCAGTGAGCAGGGCCGACATCGCCCCCACGCCCTACGCCTGGGAGATCCGGGCGACCGGGCTGAAGGTGAAGGTCGGCAGGAACCGGATGGCCGTCGACGGGCTGGACCTGTCACTGGGCACCGGCGTACACGGTCTCCTCGGCCCCAACGGGGCGGGCAAGACCACCCTCATCCGGGCGCTGGCCACCGTGCTGCGCCCCGCGGCGGGCGAGCTGGAGCTGCTCGGCGAATCCACGGGCGGGCTGGGCGAGCACCGCGCGCTGCGCCGCCGGATCGGCTACCTGCCGCAGGAGTTCGGCTACTACAAGCGCTTCACCGTGCGCGAGTTCGTCGAGTACATGGCATGGCTGAAGGAGGTGCCCGCGGCGGACATCCCCGCGGCGGTGCAGCGCGCCGTGGAGCGGGTCGGCCTGGCCGACCGCGCCGACGAGCGGATGAAGGCCCTGTCGGGCGGAATGGTCCGGCGGGCCGGCATCGCCCAGGCCGTCGTCAACGACCCGGCGATCCTGCTGCTCGACGAGCCGACGGTCGGCCTGGATCCGGCCCAGCGGCTGCGCTTGCGCGAACTGCTCCAGGAGCTGGGCATGGACACCTGCGTGGTCGTCTCGACCCATCTGGTGGAGGACGTGGCCGCCGCCTGCACCGACGTGGTCCTCTTCGCCGAGGGGCGGCTGGTCTTCCAGGGCACCCCGGGCGAGCTGGCCGCGGCGGGCGGCCCGGAACACGTGGGCGACAGCCCGCTGGAGCGCGGCTACTCGGCGCTGCTGGTCGACCCCGCACCGACGAAGGGCGCCTGGTGAACCTCCGTATCCTGCGCATCGAGCTGAGGCGGTCCGTCGCCCCGTGGGCCGGCGCCGTCGTCCTCGCGGCCGCGCTCGCCTTCCTGTACCTCGTTTCCGGACCGTGGTGGAAGGGCACCGCCCAGTGGACGGCCCAGTGGACCTCCATGGCCCTCTGGACCCGCTACCCGCTGATCTTCCTGTGGCCGCTCGCCGTGGGACTCGGTGCGCTGCAGGGACTGCGCGACCACCGCTCGAAGATGTCCGAACTGCTGACCAGCACCCCGCGGCCCGCACGGCACCGGGCGGCCGCCCTCGCGGGCACGACGGCCTTCACGCTGGTGTCGGCCTTCGCGCTCCTCGTCCTCCTGGGCGCGGTACGGGTGCTCGCCGCCGGCGCCCCGTACACCCACCTCGGCTGGCTGCCCATCTCGCTGGTGGGGGCGCTCGCGCTGACCGCCGGGGCCGTACTGGGCATGGGGGTCGCGCGGACCGTACCCTCCGCCCTCACCCCGCCCGCACTGGCCGTGGGCGCCTTCCTGCTCACCAACCTGCTGCGGCAGACCAGCGACGAGGCACTGCCGGCCTCCCGCGCGCCGCACCGCCTCTCGCTGCTGTCGCCGGCGGTGGCCGAGGTACGCGAATCGCTGCTCACGCTCTCCGTACCCGTGCACCTCGGGCAGACGCTCTGGCTGCTCGGCATGGCCGCGACCGGCCTCGCACTGCTGGCCGTCGCCACCCCGCGCGCCCGACTCCTCGCGCTCACCCCCCTGCTGGCGGGCGGGGCCGCCGCCCTGCTCCTGTTCCCGGCCGACCCCCGCCACACGTACGTCGTGGACCGGGCCGCGTCGGCGCAGGTGTGCGAAGGCCCGGTGTGCGTGACGAAGGCCCGGCAGGCGCGGCTGGCGGAGCTGGAGGCTCCCGGTGGGGAGGCGCTGCGCCTGCTGCGCGACGTCCTGGGCGACCGGGCGCCGGTCGCCCTGCACGAGACCACCGCCCCGCGGGCGGTCGGCGCCACCCCCGAACGGTCGCGCGACCTGCTGCTCGTCGACTTCGACGACGGGATGATCGCCAGCGCCGAGGGCGACGAACGGCTGACCCGGGCCCTGGTCGCCCAGGGCATCGCCCCTGTCTGCCGCCCCCGCAGCGACACGGAGAGCGGCACGCTGGAGGAGGCCGCCGCACAGAGCATCGGGGCCGCCTGGATCCTCGGGGAGCTCCGACCGCTCGACGGGACCATGCACGAGGCGAGCCACCAGGCCGCCGTGGCCGGCCCGGTGTGGGAGAAGTTCATGGCGCTGCCGCGGGCGGAGCAGCGGCGGCGGCTCGTGGCCATGCACGCCGCCGCGGTCTCCTGTTCGGGTGACGTGCTCGCCGCGCTGACCGACGGTGCGGCCCCATGAGGGGGCTCACGCTGTACGCGCGCTCGCGGCGGGCGCCCGCCTCGCTCGCCGTGGTACTCCTCAGCGCGGTGACGGTGTGGGCACTGGCCCGGATCGGCGGCGGGGGGACGGGGGACCCGCGGCTGTCCACGCTCGTCCTCGCCGCCGGGGCCACGGCCTGCTCGGCCGGACTCGCCGGGCAGGACCTCGCGTTGGACCGGACGGCCGCGATCAGCTGGACGCCCCGCAGGGCTGCGCACGTGCTGCTCTGCGGGGTGCTCATCGGCGCGGTGCTGCTGGCGGCACAGACGATGAGCGGGCAGCCGGCCACCCCCGCCTTCGTCGTGCGCAACAGCGCGGGGCTGATGGGACTCGTCGCACTCGGGGCGGCCTGGGGCGGGGGGCAGCTCGCGTGGCTCCTGCCGTTCGCCTGGCTGTCGTTCTCCTTCGTCGTCCCGCCCGCGACGGACGCGCCGACGCAGGTGCTGACCTGGATGCTGCTCCCGCCCGGCACGGCGGCCGCCGCCTGGACGGCCCTGGTCCTGGCGGTCGCTGGCACCACGCTCTACGCCGTCGGGGGCCCGAGGCGGTAGGCGCTGCCTTCCAAGCCGGGACTGCGGCGCCGGCGGGGTCAGCGCCGGTGGGCTCGGCGGGCCGCGCGGTCGCGCCAGTCGCAGTACACCCCCGCCGGGTCGCTCCAGCGGTTCCACGGGAGGGCGTCCACGTGGCCGTCGACCAGACGGAACTGCGCCAGCGCTCCGCAGCGGCGTACTCCCGCGGAAGCTGGCCGCGGCCGTTCGCCCCGGCCTCACCGTCAGTGCCGTCTGCACGGGCACGATGCTGCTGGCCGCCGCCGGGCTGACCCGGAACCGTCCCTGCACCACCCACCACCAGGCGCGCCCCGACCTGGAGCAGCAGGGCGGCCTGCTGAAGAACGCCCGAGTGGTGGACGACGGCGACCTGGTCACCGCGGGTGGCATCACCTCCGGACTGGACCTCGCCCTGTGGCTCGTACGCCGGGAACTCGGCGCCGACACCGCGACGGGCGTAGAGGCGATGCTGGAGTACGAGGCCCGCGGGACGGTGTGGACCCCGCCCCCGGCCCGACGGCGGTAACCGCACCTCAGAACGGGGTCAGCGGTGCAGTTGCCGCGTCCAGTCCTGGGGGACCCGGTCGGCCGGTCCCGGTGCCGGCTGGTCGTCCGGGTGGGCGGCCGGAGGTGTCAGCTCGGGGCCGGACTCGTAGAGGGCGTTGGTGTCGTAGTTCCAGAACCACTCCTCGCCCGGTTCGAAGCTCTGCACCAGCGGATGGCCGGCGGACTTCCAGTGGGCGGTGGCGTGCTGGGCGGGGGAGGAGTCGCAGCAGCCGATGTGCCCGCACTGGGCGCAGCGCCGCAGGTGGAACCACCAGCCGCCCACCGCGTCGCAGTCGGCGCAGCCGGCCGAGGCGGGCGCCGCGCTCGGCTCGATGCCGTCGATGTGGTCGGTCATACGTGCTCCTCGGTGGTCTCGCTGGTTCCGGTGTCTGTGCCGGTGTCCTTCTCCGTGCCGGATTCCGCGGCGGTGAGCGGCAGCAGCACCTGGAAACGCGTGTCGCCCGGGGCGGATTCGACCTGCAGGCTGCCGTGGTGCTTGCTGACGACGATCCGCCAGGAGATGTCGAGGCCGAGCCCCGTGCCCTCGCCGACCGGCTTGGTGGTGAAGAAGGGGTCGAAGATCCGGCTGCGGATGTCCGCCGGGATGCCGGGACCGGTGTCCCGGAACTCCACCAGCAGCCGGTCGCCCTCCCGCGCCGTGCGGACGGTCAGCGTGCCCTCGCCGCCGGTGCTTCCGATGGCGAACACGGCGTTGTCGATGAGGTTGGTCCACACCTGGTTGAGCTCCGCCGGGTAGGCGGGCACGTCCGGCAGGGAGCGGTCGTAGTCCTTGACCACCCGCACCCGGGAGCCGATCTTCCCGGACAGCATCAGCAGGGTGCTGTCGAGGAGTTCGTGGACGTCGACGGACCGGTGCGGGGCGCGGTCGAGCTGCGAGTACTGCTTGGCCGCGTCCACGAGGTGGGAGATCCGGGTGGTCGAGTCGTCGATCTCGTCCATCAACAGCTCGGTCTCGACCGTGTAGTTGAGCCAGCCGATGGCCGACGGCAGGATCTCCTCGGCCACGGTCGCCGCCACCTGATCCAGCCAGTCCGTGTCCAGTCCGGCCTGCACGAACACCGGCGCGATCCGCCAGCCCTCCTGGATGCCGTGGTCGTCGAGCCAGTCGGCGAGCTCGTCCTCCCGGTCGGAGGCCTCCAGCGGGCTGAGCGCCGTGGCCTTCGCGACCCGTTCGACGGTGCGCTCCTGGATCTCGATGAGGCCGGCGATCGTCTCGCGCGAGTACCCGCCCTGGGAGATGTGAGCCAGCTTGTGCCGCATCATGCCGACCCGTTCCCGCAGCGTCGCCGTGGCCCGGACGGCCGCCGCCGCCGGGTTGTTGAGCTCGTGGGTGAGACCGGCGGACAACGACCCCAGGGCCAGCAGCCGCTCCCGCTGCCCGATCGCCCGCTGGGTGTTCTTGGAGCCGAAGAACAGTCCCTCCAGCAGGTGCGCCGCCATCGGGAACCACTCCTGCATGATGTCCGCGAACGACTGCGCGGGCAGCACGAAGAACCGCGTCGGCTCCGTCACCCGCATCGAGTTGGTGTACGTCTGCGGCACCTGGTCGCCCAGGTACGCCTGCATGGCCCCCGCGTACACGCCGCGCTGCGAGGTGCGGCTCACCTCGACGTCGTCGCCGCCGACCCGGCGGGACAGGACGACCGTCCCCCCGATCATCACGTAGAAGCAGGTGGCCGGAGCGCCCTCGGCGTACACCGGACCCTCTTCGAAGCGCTCCACCCGCCCCTCGGTGCACAGCCGTCCGAGCTGCTCCGGGGAGAGCTTCTCGAACAGGAACAGCGAGGCGATCTCCTGCGGGCTGCACGGCATGGCCTGTCCGCTCATGACTGCTCCAGGTACCGGTGGACGAGCATCACGGCCATGGCTCCCTCTCCGACGGCGGACGCGACGCGCTTCGCGGACTGGGCGCGCGCGTCGCCCGCCACGAACACGCCGGGAATGTTGGTCTCCAGGTGGTACGGCGGCCGGTCCAGCTCCCACTCGGCCGGCGGCCGCCCGTCCGCCGTGAGGTCCGGCCCGGTCAGGATGAAGCCGTGCTCGTCGCGCAGCACCGTGCCGTCCAGCCAGTCGGTCAGCGGAGCCGCACCGATGAACACGAACATCCACTGCGCGTCGACGAGTTCGGTCGCGCCGCTGTCCGCGTCCCGCAGCGTCAGCTGCTCCAGGTGCCCCTCGCCGTGCGCCGACTCGACGACGGTCCGCGTGCGGACGGTGATGTTCGGGGTCTCCTCGATCTGCTGGATCAGGTAGTACGACATCGACGCCGCCAGGGACGCCCCGCGCACCAGCAGCGTCACCGACTTGGCGCCCCGCGCCAGGTACATCGCCGCCTGCCCGGCCGAGTTGGCGCCGCCCACGATGTACACGTCCTGCCCCTGGCAGGAAGCCGCCTCGGTGAGCGAGGAGCCGTAGTACACCCCGCAGCCGGTCAGCTGGTCGCAGCCCGGCGCCAGCAGCTGCCGGTACGACACACCGGTCGCCAGGATGACGCTGTGGGCGGCGATCGTCGAGCCGTCCGAGAAGCGGACGACACGCGCCGCACCGTTGACCTCCAGCCCCGTGACCTCGCGCGCCGTGAGGATCTCGGCGCCGAACCGGCCGGCCTGGCGGCGGGCGCGGTCGGTCAGCTGCGCACCCGACACACCGTCCGGGAAGCCGAGGTAGTTCTCGATGCGGGAGCTCTGGCCCGCCTGTCCGCCGGTTGCCGACCGCTCGATCAGTACGGTACGCAGCCCCTCGGAGGCCCCGTACACCGCCGAGCCGAGCCCGGCCGGGCCGCCGCCGATGACGACGAGGTCGTAGAAGTCGGCGGTCGGTGTCGTCGCGAGCCCCACGTGGGCGGCCAGTTCGGGCGCCTCCGGCTCGACCAGCACGGTGCAGTCGGGAGTGATCACCAAGGGCAGCCGGTGTCCGTCGGCCCCGGCCGCCTCCAGCAGGCGCCGCCCCTCGGGCTCGTCCGACGAGTACCAGCGGTACGGCACCTGGTTGCGGGCCAGGAACTCCCGTACGTGCGAGGAGCGCGCCGACCAGCGGTGGCCGACCACCTTGGTCGCGGGCACCGGCCGGTAGTCGCTGCTGCGCCAGGCCGTGAGCAGATCGTCCAGGACCGGGTAGAGCTTCTCCTCCGGCGGGTCCCAGGGCTTGAGCAGGTAGTGGTCGAGGTCGACCACGTTGATCGCGTCGATCGCCGCGTTGGTGTCGGCGTACGCGGTCAGCAGCACGCGCCGCGCGCCCGGGTACACCTGCAGGGCCTGTTCGAGGAACTCGATGCCGTTCATCTGCGGCATCCGGTAGTCGGCGAGGATCACCGCCACCAGGTCGCCCCGCAGCTTCAGCTCGCGCAGCGCCTCCATCGCGGAGTCACCGGATTCGGCGCGCACGATCCGGTACTCGGCGCCGTAGCGACGCCGCAGGTCACGGGCGATGGCCCGGGAGACTCCCGGGTCGTCGTCCACGGTCAGGATGACGGTCCGCGCTGCGTCGGCGGCCTGTGCCATACGTCTCCACCCCGAGTGCTCTGGGCGGGCGCCACGGCGAGCCGCCCGCGCCGGTTCCCGCCCATCGTATGGTCGATCCTCCGCGACCGCTCCGGGGCGCAGCGGGGCGTGCGCTCCGGGTACACAGCCGGTCGCTCCTGGTCAGCAGCCTGCGCAGCGGGCTCAGGAACCGGTCCCCGCCCTGACCCATCCGTCGCCGCCGAGGGGGAACTCGTAGCCGGGCCGCCCGTTGCGGCCGCTGGTACGGAAGGGCCTGCCGTTGTGGTCGATCCTGAGCGTGCCGTGACGGGATCCGCTGGACCAGGACAGCTCCAGGTACCAGCTCACGTCGTAGGCGGAGGCATCCGCCTTGATGTGGAACACCTCCGGTTCGGACTCGCTCACCTTGAACGGGAAGTCCGGCTGGTCCGCCTCGGGGACGACGGCCGGGCGCGCGGCGTCGAGGGCCACGGTGAAGGAGCGGGTCGGGACGCCGGCGCCGCAGCCGACCCCCGGGTAGCCCATGGCGTAGTCGTTCCAGGCGAGGGGCGCCCGCTTGCCGGCCGTACGCACGGTCAGGCCGTCCAGGACCACCGTGTCCTTGCCGGCGCCCTGCAGGGTGAGCGTGACGTACTGCTCGCCCGCGGACACGGCTCCGGCCGCCGCGACCCATGCGGGCGCGTCCCGTGCCACGGGTGGCGGGGAGACCTGGGCCGGCGGCTTTTCGATCAGGTAGTGCTGGTCGCAGGGTGTCTGCCAGGTGTGGGGCTGGGTGGTCACCTTCACCGGCGTACCGGGACCGCTCCCGGTCCCGGGGGCGGACGGGGCGCCCGCGGGCGCCGTCCCGGACGGTACGGCGGAGGCCTCCCCGGACGGTACGGCGGACGGCTCCGCGGAGCCGTCCGCCGCGGACTCCGGCGCCCGGTCGTCCGTACGCGCCTCCTCGCCGGGGGCGAGGGGCGCGGCGCCGACGGGGCCGTCCCGGCCGTCGCCCTTTCGCGGCGGCCGGTCCGTATCGAGCGCGAGCGCCCCGGCGAGGGCGGCGACGGCGACCACGGCGATCGCGGCGAGAACGGCCCGGTGGAGGCGGCGCCGTCGCGTCGCCCCGGCCGGGGCGGAGGGATCGGCAGGGTCCGCCGCGTCGGCAGGGTCCGCCGGGTCGGCAGGGTCCGCCGGGTCGGCAGGGTCCGCCGCGTCGGCAGCGTCTGTCGTGTCGGTCGAGAGGACCTCGGTGGGTACCGGACCGGTCGGCTCGGGCTCCTCCGCGGCCGCGGCCGCGGCACGCGTGGTGGCGTCCGTATCACCGCCCCTGCGGCGGCGGCTGGTGTCCGCCAGCACCCAACTGCGGTGCAGCTCCACGAGTTCCCCGGGCGAGGCCTTGCAGAGGCGGGCGAGCCGTTCGACCGGCGCGTAGTCGGTCGGGACGACTTCCCCGCTGCAGTACCGGTGCAGGGTCGACGTGCTCATGTGGAGCCGCTTGGCAAGCGTCCCGTAGCTGTGGCCGGACCGGTCCTTCAACTCCCGCAGCAGTACGGCGAACCCGGACTCAGCAGCGTCCTCCGGCACTGTTCCTCCCACCCCGTGTCCCGTCCCGCGTCCCAGGAACAAGTTGTTTCAGCAGCTCAGGGCCTGTTTCGGCATTCCAGCGTTCCTGACCGCCCCGCAGATGTGGCGGCTGGGACGGATCACCGCACAGGCTGAGGTCAATCCAAACACACCGCTCCCGGCGGCCGGTTCCGACCCGGCCGGTCCCGCGGTCACGCCCTATGAGAGGCCGTCAGCCATGCGCACGTTCCACACCGCCGCCCCCACCACGAGCGGCGTCCGCACGCCGTCCCGTCCCCGCACCCTCCGGCGATTCGCGGGTACCGCCGCGCTGGTCCTTGCCGCGCTCGCCCTCACCGCGTGCCAGGACGGTACGGGCTTCAAGGACGGGGGAGCCGGGGCCGCCCCGGGCTCCGCCCCGGCCGCGCCGTCGGCGACCACTGCGGCTCCGGCCACTCCGGCCACTCCGGCCGCTTCGGACCCGGGTTCCGCGAAGGGCTCTTCGGCCCCGGCCCCGTCCGCCGAGGGGGGCCGCGTCCAGTGCAACGGCTCCAACACCGCCGTCACCGTCCAGCCGGTCTCCCGCCCGCTCAACCACATGCTGATCACGGTGAAGAACACCGGCTCGAAGACCTGCGACCTGACCTACTACCCGCTGCTGCGTTTCGACGAGATGCAGTGGGCGCCGGCCGCGCGGGAGGAGACCCGGCCCCAGGCCGTGGTGTCCCTCGCGCCCGGCCAGTCGGGCTACGCGGCGGCCCTGCTGTCCGCGGCCGACGGCAGCGGTGAGGGCGGCACGACCGGACAGCGGCTCACGATCGCCTTCCAGGGCCGGACACCCAAGAGCGACGGCGGCGCGTCCGCCACCCCGTCCCTCCCGGAGGCCGGTGTCCACTACGACAGTTCGCTGACGGTCACGTACTGGCAGCAGAACAGCGCGGACGCGCTCGGCTCATGAGCCGCCGTCGACGATGCGGCCGTCGCGCAGTTCCACGACCCGGTCGGCGAGTTCGATCAGGCTGGGGTCGTGGGTGGCGACGAGGATGGTCACCGACTCGCTGCGCACCACCGCGCGCAGCAGTTCCATGACCGAGCGGCCGGTCTCCGAGTCGAGCTGGCCCGTGGGTTCGTCCGCGATGATCAGGGCGGGGTCGTTGGCCAGCGCGCGGGCCACCGCGACGCGCTGCTGCTGGCCGCCGGAGAGTTCGCCGGGCCGCTGGTCGGCGTGGTCCGCCAGGCCGACCAGGGCGAGCAGGGTCCGGGCGCGTTCCTCGCGGACCTTGGCGGGGATCCGGCGCAGCCGCATCGGCACGCCGACGTTCTCGGCGGCGGTGAGGACGGGTATCAGGCCGAAGGACTGGAAGACGAATCCGATGCGGTCGCGGCGCAGGGCGAGCAGGCCCGGCTCGTCGAGGGCCGCCAGGTCGGTGCCGTCGAGGGTGATCCGGCCGCCGGTCGGGGCGTCGAGGCCGCCGACCAGGTTGAGCAGGGTGGTCTTGCCGGAGCCCGACCGGCCCCTGAGGGCGGTGAGCTCGCCGCGGCGGACCTCGAAGGACACCCCGCGCAGGGCGTGCACGGCCTGCGGTCCGCTGCCGAAGCTGTGGTGCACGTCGTCCACCACCACGATCGGCGAACCGTCGCCCTCCCGCGCTGCCACCGCGACCGTCCTCGCCGGTTCCCGCTGGTCCCTCATCGTGTCTCTTCCCCCGTCGCGTTGTCCGTGTGGAGCGCCCGGCCCCGAGGTCCGCACCCTCTGCCGCTGCAGCTTTCTGATCGCATTTGCGCATCTGTCACACCCATCACGCAAGCCCCTTCCCCCTATAGCCCGAATCTGGCAGCATCGTCCGCTATCCGGTACCGAGGGTCCGGACAGGGGGAGGAATTCCACACGTGCTCGGCTTCGTCGTGCGCCGACTGCGCGGGCGGTGGCCGCTCGCCGTCGCCGTGCTGCTCACCGTACTGATCACCGCGACCACTCTGACCGCGCTGACGGCGTTCACCCGTGGCGTGAGCGAGGAAGGGCTCCGGCGGGCCCTGACCGGCGCCGAACAGCCCCGGACCACCGTCGTGATCACCAGCGGCCGTCCCGCCCCCTCCCGCGCCAAGGACGACGAGTCCGTACGGGCCTTCGCGGACGAGGTGTTCGGGCGGCTGCCGGTGGGGTCCGAGAGCGTGGCCCGCAGCCGGTCGTACGGACTCCCCGGCGCCGCCGCCTCGGGCCGCGATGCCGACCTGACCCTGCTCGCCGCCCTCGGCAAGGACCACGTACGCCTGCTCGCCGGTGAGTGGCCCGGACCGGTCGCCGCAGCCGCGGCCACCGGAGCCCCGGCGGCCCCGACGCACGTGGCCGTGCCGCGCGCCGCGCTCGCACGGCTCGGCCTGACCGAGACCGCGCTGCCCGCACCCGTCCGGCTGGACGACCGGTTCGGCGGGCCCCCGCTGACCGTGCTGGTCACCGGCGTGTACCGGGCCGCCGATCCGGACGCCGCGTACTGGCGGCTCGACCCGCTCGGCGGCCGCGAGGTCCAGGCCGACACCTACGCCATCTACGGCCCGCTCCTGGTCGACGACACCGCCTTCACCACGGGCGGCATCCTTCAGGACCACCGCCTCACCCTGCTGACCCCGGACCTGCGCACGGTCCGCGCCTCCGAGGCCGAGTCGGTCCGGACCGCGGCCGACCCCGCGAGCGTCACCCTCGAACGCGCCAGCTCGCTCCGTACCGCCACCGAACTGCCCACCCTGCTGGGCGAGCTGAGTGCCGGCACGGTCGTCGCCCGGTCCACCCTGCTGATGGGCGCGCTCCAGCTCGCCGTCCTGTCCACCGCCGCACTGCTCCTCGTCGCCCACATCCTGACCGCCCGCCAGGAACCGGAGCGGGTCCTGCTCACCGCGCGCGGCGCCTCCCGCCGCCGTCTCGGCGCGCTGACCGCGGCCGAGTCCCTGCTGCTCGCCCTGCCCGCGGCCGTACTGGCCCCCCTGCTCACACCGCCCCTGCTGCGCCTGTTCGGCCGGTTCGGACCGCTCGGGCGGGTCCACCTGGAGATCCCGGACACCTGGCTGGTCTGGCCGGTCGCGGCCGGCTGCGCCCTGGCCTGCGTCCTGCTGACGACCCTCCCCTCCGTCCTGCGCGGCGCCTCGGCCGCCGTGCTGCGCCGCGTGGGCAGCAGGCAGGCCCTGGTGACGGGCGCCGCCCGGTCCGGCGTGGACCTGGCCGTCGTGGTCCTCGCCGTCCTCGGCTACCAGCAGCTGTCGCAGTACGGCGGTACGGAAGCCCCCGCGCCCGGCGCCTCCGCCGGCGGCGGGCTCGGCATCGACCCCGTCCTGGTCGCCGCCCCGGCCCTCGCCCTGTGCGGGGGCACCCTGCTGGTCCTGCGGCTGCTGCCGTTCGCGGCGAGGGCCGGCGGACGGCTGGCGGCGCGCGGCCGGAGCCTGGCCCCGGCCCTGTTCGGCTGGCAGCTCGCCCGACGGCCCGGCCGGGCCACCGGGCCCGTGCTGCTGCTCGTACTCGCCGTCTCCAGCGGCATCCTGGCGCTCGGCCAGCACACCGCCTGGTCCGCGTCCCAGCGCGACCAGGCCGACTTCGCCACCGCCGGCGGCCTGCGGATCTCCGGGAGCAGCATGTCCCCGATGGGGCAGGGCGGACGCTACGCGGCCCTGCCCGGCGGAGACCGCCTGACCCCGGTGGTCCGCCGGGAGCAGAAGCTGCCGGACGGCAACCCCGCCGACATCGTCGCACTGGACGCGGCCAAGGTGGGCGAACGGGTCGCGCTGCGCGCGGACCTGCGCGGCGGGCACGAGATGCGGGAGCTCTTCGCACCGCTCGCCGCAGGAGCGGACACCACGCAGGCGAACCCCGGT
The DNA here is from genome assembly GCF_043201855.1 of Streptomyces sp. NPDC048257. Lineage (NCBI taxonomy): Bacteria > Bacillati > Actinomycetota > Actinomycetes > Kitasatosporales > Streptomycetaceae > Streptomyces > Streptomyces sp. NPDC048257. The sequence goes on along the minus strand of NZ_JBICZI010000001.1, from coordinate 517,718 downwards.
GTCGCCCTGCCCGGCTCCCCGCGCCGGATCGACCTCGACGTGTCGGTACGGACCGCCGGGACCAGCTGGGCCGCCGTGAGCCTGCTGCTGCGCGACCGGTTCGGGGCCACCTACGGGACGGCCTCGGTCACGCTGCCCACCGACGGCGAGGTCACCCTCCCCTTCCCCCTGGACGCGCTGACCGGCGCCCCGGTCGGATCGGCGGCCACCCCGCTGACGCTGGCCGGGATACGCCTCTCGTACGCCGGGGACGGCGACCATCCGGGCGACGGCAGCGGACTGACCCTGCGCAGGATCGCCGTCTCCGACACCGCGGACGGCGCCGCCGGGAACGTCACCGTGCCCGCCGGCGGCTGGCAGGCGTCACCCCTGCCGGGGCCCGGATCCCCGCGAGCCCCCGAGTCCTCCCCGGTCCCGGCCGGTTCCACCGACCTGCTGCGGCTGCGCTACTGGGGCGGCTTCGGCACCCTGCAGGGCGTGAACACCGTGCTGTTCCCGGCGCCCGCCGCACCTCCCGTCGCAGCGGTGCCGGCGGTCGCCACCACCCGCTACCTTCGGTCCCTGGGCGCCGCCGTGGGCGAGACGGTCCCCGTCACGCTGGACGGCGCGACCGTCCCGATGCGGATCACCGCCGCCGTGGACTCCCTCCCCGTGGCCGGACGGTCGGCGCTCGCCGTCGACCTGCAGGTGCTCGGCCGCTTCCTGCTGGAGTCCTCCGGCCGGCAGCCGGCCACGCCCACAGAGTGGTGGCTCCCCGCTGACTCGGCCGCCGACCCGATACCCGCCCGCGCGGCGGCCCAGCTGCGCGAAGGCGCCCGTATCGAGCGCGTCCAACTGCGCGAGGAGATCACCGAGCGGCTGCTGGACGACCCGCTGAGCGCCGGCCCGCAGAGCGCGCTGGCCGCCCTCGCCGCCGCCTGCGCCGTCCTCGCGGCCATCGGCTTCGCGACCTCCACCGCCGCCGAACGGCGCGTGCGCGGCCGGGAGTTCTCGGTCCTGCTCGCCCTCGGCACACCACGCCGCTCGCTGGCCCTGGCGTCCGCCGCCGAGGGCGGGGTGCTGATCGCCATCGGGACCGCGGTCGGGACCGGACTGGGCATCGCCCTGGTCCACCTGATGGCGCCCCTGGTGGTGCTGACACCCGCCGCCGGGCGGCCGTTCCCGCCCGTACAGGTGGACATGCCGTTCTGGCAGACCCTGTTGACGGTCGCCGCCATCGCCGCCGTTCCCCTGCTGTCGGCCGCGCTCAGCGGCCCCCGGGGCCGCGACATCGCCGCCCGGCTGCGTCCCGTGGAGGAGATGTGACCACCCCGCCGCCGACCGCCACCCCGCCGTCGTCCACGGCCCCGTCGCCCACCCCGTCGCCGGCCCGCGCCCCGCGGCCCGCGCCCTGGGTCAGGACCCGGTTGCGGGCGGCGCCGCTGGGCACCGTGCTCGGCGCCGCGCTGGCCTTCGTGGCCGTCCTGCTGGCCGCCGCGCTGCCGCGGGCCCAGGACCGCGGCGCCGACCAGGCCCTGCGGGCCTTCCTGGAGCGCAGCGGGTCCGCCAGCACCAGCCTGCAGGTGACCGCGCCCGCGCCGGACTCCGGGCAGAGCGCCCAGGCCCTGGACGCGACGCTGGAGAAACTGCTCGCCCGCACCGGACCCGGCTTCCGGGTGGACCCGGACGCCGTGGTCCACGGCACGCGCTCCACCAAGCGGCAGGAGCTGCTGAATCCGGAACTGTCCCGGCCGTCCGGCTTCCCGCCCAGCATGTCCCTGCTGCACGTCCGCCAGGCTGAGGCGCACGTGAAGCTCGCCGAAGGACGCTGGCCGAGCAGCACGCCCCCGCCTGCTCCCCGGGGCGCCGCCGCGGAACCGTCGCCCGTGGAGGTCGTCCTCTCGCAGCGCGCCGCCGAGACCCTGGGCGCCCGCGTCGGATCCGTCCTGAAGAGCGCGCCGCGCGTCGACGGCACGCCGTCCGTCGAGGTCGTCGGCCTGTTCGCGGTACTCGACGAGAGCGAGGACTTCTGGAGGGACGGCCTGGGCTGCCTCGCCCGCGCCTGCGAGCGCTACCTCGGGGAGAACCTCGCCTGGGACGTCGACGCCCTCGTCGGAACCGGGGGCCTCGACCGGCTGGGCAACTGGAGCCGCACCGCCGAGGACTTCTGGCGGCTTCCGGTGGACGTCGGCGGCCTGCGGGCCGACCGGCTCGACAGCACGAGGAAGGAGGTCGCCTCCTACGTCGCCGGACCCGCCGCCGCCACCCTCGCCCGGGAGACCGGCCGCGCGCAGCTGCACACCACCTCGTGGCTGCCCGAACTGTTCGAAGAGGCCCGCGCCCGCACCCAGGCCGCGGCGCCGCTCGCCCTGATCGGACCCGCCGGGGTCGGCGGGGTCGCCTTCGTCGTCCTGTGTCTGGCCGGCGCGCTCGCCGCCGACCGCCGCGACGCCGAACTGCGGCTGCTGCTGGCCCGGGGCGGCTCCCGCGCCGCGATCGCCGGCCGGCTCCTCGGCGAGGGCGCCGTCACGGTGCTCCCGGCGGCCGCGGCCGCCACCGCGCTCGCCGTACTGCTGCTGCCGACCCCCCGGCTCGCACCCGCACTGCTCTCGGCCGGGGCCGTCGCCCTGCTGGCCCTGCTGGCCTTCCCGGTACGGGCGGCCGTGCTGCTGACCCCGAAGCGCCCGGGCGGGCGCTGGCGCAGGCCCGTGGCCGAGCTGCTCGTCCTCCTCGCCACCGCCGCCGCCGTGGTGGAGGTCCGCCGCCGCGGGGTCGCCCCGCCCGGCAGTGACCCGGATCCGCTGCTGATCGCGGCGCCGCTGCTGCTCGCCCTGTGCGGGGGACTGCTGCTGGCCCGGATCCAGCCGGTGGTGACCGGGTGGCTCGCCCGCGCGGCCGGCCGCAGCTCCGGACTGGTCGGCTTCCTGGGACTCGCCCGGGCCGCCCGCGGCCCGGCGGCGCCCGGCACGCAGGCCCGCGGCCGCAACGGCCCCTCCGTCCTGCCGATGGTCGCGCTGCTCCTCGCCATCACCACCGGGGGATTCGGCGCCGCCGTCCTGGAGTCGGTGGACGCGTCCCGGCTGAATGTGGCCCGGCTGACCATCGGGGGCGACGCGGCGATCTCGGCATTCGGCAAATCCCCGCTCCCGGAAGGGATCGCGAAGGCCGCGGGCGAACTGCCGGGCGTACGGACGTCCGTACCGCTGTGGGTCGACCACGACTCCTCCGTACTCGGCACGCCCCAGCGATCCGGCCAGGTCACCGTGGTGATCGCCGAACCGGCCGCGTACGCGGAACTGTCCCGCGTCCTCGGCTGCGGATCCTTCGACCCCGCCCTGCTGGCCACCGGTGGTGCACAGTCCGCCGACGCTGCGGTGCCCGCGCTCTTCAGCGCGGGCCTGGCCGGGCAGGCAGCGCAGGGCGGTACGTACCGAGTGCTGCCCGGCGAGGGCGGAGAGCTGCGGGTCCGGGTCGCGGGCGTGATCGACTGCACCCCGGCCCACCCGGCCCGGGACGCCGCCACCGTCATCCTGCCGGCCGGCGCCGCGACGGCCCTGGTGGGCGGCACCGACCGCCCGAACCGGTGGTTCGGCATCGGGTCGGTCGACGGGGAGCGGCTGCGCGCGATGATCCGGGCCAAGCTCCCGGCGGCGTCCGGGACGCCCACCCCGGGCCCCGCTGCGGCAACCGCCCCGGCCACTGCCGCGGCGCCCGCCGCCGGGCAGGCCCCGTCAGCGGCCGGCGCGAACCCGGCCGACGAGGTGTATTCCGTACGCACCAGCGCCGAGGCCGTCGCCGAGCTCGGCGCCGATCCGCTGCAGCGGTCGGCGCAGCGCCTCTTCTGGGCCTCCGTGGCCGGAGCGGCCGGCTTCGCACTGCTGGCCGTGCTGCTGACGCTGGTACGGACCGTCCCCGAACGCGCCGCGCTGCTGGCCCGGTTGCGCACCATGGGACTGCCCCGCAGGCAGGGCGTGGCGCTGATCCTCGCCGAGACCCTGCCGCAGACCCTGACGGCGACGCTGGGCGGAGCCCTGGTGGCGGCGGCCGCGGTGGCCCTGCTGGGCCCGGCGATGGACCTGTCCACGCTGGTCGGGGCGCGCGTGCCGACCGGCGTACGGCTCACGGCCGCGCCCGTACTGACCCAGGCCCTGAACCTGGCCGCCCTGGTCGCCGCGGCCGTGCTCATCGAGGCGGCGACATCCGGGCGACGGCAGATCACCACCGAGTTGAGAGCGGGAGACCAGCGTTGAAGACCGACCAGCCGACCTACGAGGAGCTGCGCCGCCGGGCAACGGCCGCCGCGGAGCCCCGCACCCCGGCGGCGACCGCCGCGATCGCCTGCGACCGCCTGGTCCGGATCTTCAGCCAGGACGGCATCGAGGTACAGGCCCTCCAGGGGCTGGAGCTGACGGTCGACCAGGGCGACCTGATGGCCCTCGTGGGTGCCTCGGGCAGCGGCAAGTCCACGCTGCTGAACATCCTGGCGGGCCTGGACGTCCCGACGGCGGGGAGCGCGGCGGTCGCCGGCTACGACCTGCTGGAACTGTCGGCGCGGGACCGGCTGCGCTACCGGCGCGAAGCGGTCGGGTTCATCTTCCAGCAGACGGCCCGCAACCTGCTGCCGTTTCTGACGGCAGCTCAGAACGTCGCCCTGCCGATGCAGTTGAAGGGCGGAAGCCCGCGCCGAGGCGCGGGGGCGCGGCACGCGGCACGGGTAGGGGAGATCCTGGACGCCCTTGGGATCGGCGACCTGGCCCACCGGCGCCCGGCGGAACTGTCCGGCGGCCAGCAGCAGCGCGTCGCGATCGCCGTGGCGATGGCGAACGACCCCGAGGTGCTGCTCGCCGACGAACCCACGGGCGAACTGGACTCGGAGACGGCCGCGGCGGTCTTCGAGACCTTCCGCACCGTGAACAAGGAACTCGGCGTGACCGTGGTCATCGTGACGCACGACCCCATGGTGGCGGGCGAGGTCCGCCGCACGGTGGCGATCCGCGACGGCCGCACGAGCAGCGAGGTCCTGCGCCGTCTCGTCACCGACGAGCACGGCGAGGAATCGATCAGCGAGCGCGAGTACGTCGTCCTCGACCGCTCGGGCCGCGTCCAGCTCCCCCCGAAGTTCCTGGAGGCCCTGGGCATGGAACACCGCCTGGCGGTCGACCTGGCCCCGGACCACATCGAACTCCGCCCGGATGCCCCCTAGGACATACCGGCCCGCCCCTGCCCCGGGGCGGCGGCGAGCCGTGCCGCGAGGGCGTCCAGGACCTCCTCGTGCACCGGGTCCCCCTCGATGTCCAGTGCGATCCCGTCCTCGCCGGCCGTGGTGGTGAAGGTGAAGAACGCGCAGCACTCGCCCTCCCGCTCCACCAGGTCGCGCACCCGGTCCCCGACGCCCGGCCCGGACGCCGGTTCGCTCATCGCACCCGCTCCCGTCATCGTGTCCGGTAGGCGGGGACACCTCCGACGGTAAACCTGTACCCGGCTGCGGGTGGCACGTCCGGCCGGCGGACCGTCCCGCACCGAACGCCCCTTGACTGATCCTGAGTCTGAGCGTCTCGCGGGCGAGCCTTTCCCCGCCTGAGCACCAGGGACTGCCCGCCAGTAAGGTCGGTCCGACGAGAGTGCAGATCTGGGGGGCTCATGACGGCTGCGGATGCACCGCCGATCATCTTCGTACACGGGACGCGGCTCAGCGCGGGCCAATGGAGCCCACAGCTCGCCGCGCTCCAGGAGGACTTTCGGGTGGCCGCCGTTGACCTGCCGGGCCACGGCGCCCGCTCTGCTCAACCCTGGAGTCTGAACGCGGCGACGGAGATCATCGCTTCTGCGGTGGACTCGCTCGACCGCGGTCCGGCTCTGGTCGTCGGGCACTCCCTTGGCGGATACGCCTCGCTGGAGTTCGCGCGACGCTGCCCGGGGCGGCTGCGGGGGCTGGTTCTTGCGGGGGCCAGCGCCTCGACACGTGGTGCGTGGGCAACTCCCTACCGGTGGGTCGCCGGGCTGGTCCCTCACCTGCCGGCGGACCGGTTGACCCGCTGGAACGACAGGTTGCTACGCCGGCTCTACTCTCCCGAGGTGGTGGACGCCACCATCCGGGCCGGCTATGCCTTCCACACCCTGCCGGCCGCCTGGGGTGAGGTACTTGGCCGCTTCGATGCGGATGCGATGCGTTATGTGGCGGCTCCCGTGCTCATCCTGAACGGCGAGAAGGACACCGTCTTCCGGTCCGGTGAGATGGACTTCGTCCGTGCGCATCCTCGCGCACGCATCGAGTTGATCCCGCGGGCGAGACATCTCTCGAACTTCGATGCTCCAGAGGCCTTCACCGATGCCGTCCGCCGCTTCGCCCTGCAGTTGCCCGCTCACCACTGAGCGCGCCGGAGCAGGGTTCCACCAGGCTGCCCGGCGCTCGGCCCAGGACACCCCCGAGGGTCCCGGAGAGTGTCTCGGGCTCACTGTGGTGCGACGGCTCCGGAGTCCGGGGACTGCTGGAGGCCGGACGCGTCGACCGCCTCGAAGTCGGAACCCTTGAAGTTCTTGAGCCCGTCGAGCTGGGAGTTGTCCCAACGGGGGTTCTCCTCCCCGGTGATGTACCAGGCCGAGCCGTTGTCCGCGACGATCGCGCCGTACTTCTTCAGGGCGTCGGCCACGGCCTTGGCCTGCGGGGCCAGCTGTGAGGTGTCCACCGAGCTCTTCAGCCGCAGCCGCAGTCCCATGGGCGGCAGGGAGCTGTCCGCCGCGGCGCCCGCCTGGTGCCGCGCGGGCCAGAGGTAGCTCTGGTCCGAGCGGGGGACGGTGACGCGGATCGCGTGGTCGATCCGGCCGCCGGACGCCTCGTCGTAGCGCACCAGGCCGGGGAGGATGGCCAGCCCGGCGGCATCGGCCGAGGTCCATCCGTCGGGCCGCAGGGCGTTGGAACGCAGATCGAAGATCGCACCGGAGCCGGCGTGCCAGGCGTTGCCGCCCTGGCGCTCGGCGTCGAAGAGCTCGTAGGACTTGCACAGGGCCCGGTCCCAGACGACGACGTGCCGGTCCCCGTCGCTCGCCGGGCCGTTCTCGATCCTGGCGTCCGGCGGGATCCGGTACCCGGACTTGTCGCTCTCGTCGGCGTAGTCCAGGGACACCTCGGACTCCGGCACCGTCGTGTCCGAGACGGTGATGGGAATGCCGAAGGGCTGGCCTTCCACGAGCCCCGACCCGAAATCCGGGTGGAGGGGCTCGGTGGAGCCGATCGACGTGACGTACCGGGCGGAGCTCGGATGCACGGGGAGGCTGTCCACGGGCGCACGCCAGAAACTGTCCGGCGGTGCTGTCGGGCAGGAGGGCACCTGCCGGCCCGGGTCCGCGGCCCCGGACAGCAGGCAGGTGGCGGCCGTCATGGTGACGGCCGTGGCGATGGCGGGGATGCGCTTCATGGGCATCGATCGTCCTCAGGCTGGTCGAACGACTCCATCCGGCGGAGCGGAATGTGAAGAATTCACCGTTTCGGCCGTAGTTGTCCATGGTAATGCCGACGCGGTCGGGCCGCCCGAGCTCCCGCCCCGCGGGTACCGTGCCGCTCGTCGTCTGACCCTGATCGCGGTGCGCGGCATCCCGGACGGCTCGCCCGCTCCGGGGTGAGGGAGGTGTGCAATGCGCCACTTGCGGGGGCGGTGGCGGGGCGGGTCGCCGTGCTCGGCGGCTCACCGGAGCCAGGCAAACCGGCTGGTGGCCAGCGCATACACCGATTCCGACCGGTTTATCGGGTGTATCACGCAAGAGATGACAAATCGGGCAAGTGGTGTGGAAATCCACCACAACTGGCCTTCCGGTCATATGCGACTTGATGGTGTGTCAGCCATCAACGCGCGGGCCATAATCGGCCCCGGTCGTCTCCGGAAGCAGTGGAGCCATCGGGACACCGATAGACCTCCCAGGCAGATCGCCGCACCGGACCGACCCTCAAGGCGCTGTACATGTCCCTGGCCAGCCGCACCCGACTCGCGGCCCTGCTCGCCGCGTTCTCCGTCGGCATCGCCGGCGTGACGACCTGGGCCTACGGACAGGGAACCGAGCAGCCTCCGGCGGCGCCCGAGGTGGTGGTCAGCCCCAGCGTGACCGAGGGCTCCGCCCTCCAGGTCGTCGCCCACCCCGACGACGACCTGTTCTTCATGAACCCCGACCTGAGCCGTTCCATATCGACCGGCATCAAGGTCACCACGGTCTACCTGACCTCAGGCGAGTCCGACGGCAGGAACGAGGCCCACAGCCCCCACCTGCAGGACGCCGCCGGACCCGCCGACCGCGCCGCCTACGCCGAGGCCCGGCAGAACGGCATACGGGCCGCCTACGCACAGATGGCCACGGGCGACCGCACCAGCGCATGGCAGCGCAAGTCCGTACCCACCGCCGGGGGCGGCAGCGCCGAGGTGGACGTGCTGGTCGCCCGGCCCCAGGTCAACCTGGTCTGGATGGAGCTCCGCGAGGCCCGCAGCATCTCCGGCGACAACCCGGACAGCCTCCGCGGACTGTGGGACGGCCGGACCTCTGCCCTCGGTGCCCAGCTGACCTCCGGAACGCCGGTCAAGCGCTGGTTCTCGTACACCAAGGACCAGGCCGTGGCCGCCATAGCCGGCGTGTTCGAGGCGTACCGGCCGACGACGATACGCACGCAGGACCCGACCCCCGGGAGGGCGGAGGGCGGCGGCGCCTTCCTCGACCACCAGGACCACATGTACGGCGCCCGCTTCGTGCAGGCCGCCGCCGAGCGCTACGCGAAGTCCGAGGACCGGCCGCACTTCTCGGTCCAGAACTACGTGAGCTACCCGAACAGCTCGCTGCCCCCGACACTCGACCCGCGCACGGCCGAGGAGAAGCTCGGCTACCTCAAGACCTACGCCTGGATGGACCACCAGGACTGGTGCGGCAGCACCGCGGGCTGCGGCGACCGCAAGACCGCGACCCGTCCCGCCGGCGCCGGCTGGAGCCAGACCATCCGCTACAGCCGCGGTGACGGCACCTCCTGGATGACCGAGGGCGTCTCCGGACGGCTCTGGGCCTTCGCCGCGCTGGACGGCCGGATGGCGTACTGGTCGCGCAGCGGCCCGCAGGCCCCCTGGCAGGGCCCCGAGTTCCTGCCCGGCGACGGCATCGACGCCGGGGCCTCGGCCGTCCGGCTCTGGGACGGCAGGATCGCGGTGTTCGCCACCCGCACCACCCTCGGCACGACGCCCCAGGACTACGGTCGCGAGATCGTCTACGCCGTCCAGACCGAGGTCGACGGCGGATTCGGCCCGTGGCAGTCGCTGGGCACCCCGGACACCGTGGACCGGTCCGGCACGTCGGCCATCAGCGGACCGGCCGTCGCCGTGGACCCGGAGGGCCGGATGACGGTGTACGTACGGGACTCCCGCCGGACGCTGCGCGCCCGGGCGCAGGCGGCCCCGGGCGGCGCGTTCGGAGCGTGGCAGGCCCTGGGTGGCGCGGGCCTCCAGGGCGACCCGGTCACCTCGACCGACGTGTCCGGGCGCCGCCACGTGTACGCGGCCACGGCCGGCTCCGTACTGGCCTGGGTCCGCCCGGCGCCGGACGCCCCGTACGGCGGCCCCGTCCCGACCGGACTGCCCCAGACGACGGGCGCGCTCTCGGTGCGCCCGGAGGGCGACGGCGTCCGCCTGTTCTTCCGCCGGCCCGGTCTCGGCACCGTCGCCACCAGCCTGGCCCGCGTGGCCGGGCCCGCGCCGGAGTTCTCACCGGTCGCCGAGGCCGGCGGTCTGGGCGGCTACGGCGCCGTGGGCATCGCGGGCGACCTGCTCGCGGGCCGCGCCGGCGCGGGCACGGTCGGACTCGCGGGCGTCGACGGCCCGCAGCCCTGGCAGGAGTCCCAGATGCTCTACACGGGCGCCCCGGCGGGCGTGGCCGAGTGGGCCGGTACGGCGGTCGCGGCGGCCCTCGGCCTGGACGCCGACCTGCACGTCATCACGACGGTCCCGGCGGGCGGCTCCCCGCCGCTCGGCAGCCGGACCCCCTCCCCGTGGCACCGGGCGGTCCAGCCCTGGACGCTCGCGCAAGCCGGACGCCCGGGCTCCGCCGTCGCCGGGGGACAGCCCCCGCAGTGACCTGCGCCGCCGGGTGGCAGGGCTGATCCGGGCGGGCGAGGATGGCGGGCAGACCACCCCCCAGGGGGATGCTGCCGATCGAGCCCGGACTGATCGGCACGACACCCCCCAGGGCGGCCGCACTCGGACCAACGGGCGATCGGGGCTCCCATGACCCCTCCTCTCACCTCGTGCCGACGCATGTGCGGGGGACCCGGAACGACCCGCGCCGCGGCCGCACTCGTCGCCTGCACCGCCTTCACGGCCCTGGTGACCGGATGCAGCGACGACACCGCGCCCCACTGGGGGTATCCGGAGCTCGCGACGACGCTCACCTCGCTCTCCCGCGCGCTCGACGAGGGCTGCGGCGGGACGGCGACCCCCGCGGGCTGCGCGGCGAAACTCGACGGACTGACCGTGCCGATGGAGCGGGCCTTCGCCGAGGTACTCGACCACAAGCTGCTCGACGTCGCGACGGTGACGGCGATGAACGACCTGGACCGTGCGAGGGAGCTCCGCCTCGCCGCCGCGAAGGAGGCCCGGGCACGGCAGGAGCCGGACCACCCCCCGTTCCGGCAGGCGGTGGCGGCGGAGAAGCTCGCGTACCAGCGCCTCATCACCGAGCTGGAGCGCCTGCGCACCGCTCCGCCGCCGGGTGACGGGAACGATCCGCTCTGATCGGCTAAGGGCTGTCCCGTAATCCCCGGTGGATCGGCGCACGGCGTCAGATGCGGTGCATCGCAAGGCGGAGGGGCGTCCTCATACTGTGCGTGTTCGGGCGTTCCGGCAACGCAGCGAGGTGGCGTAGCTGTCGTCGTGCGCCCGCCGGGGATTACGGGACAGCCCTTAGACACCCCTCAAGGCCGCAGGGGCGGGGTGGGCAGCGCCGTGCCGTCGAGTGCCACCAGGGAGAGCACGACGATCGAGCCCGTCCAGGCCAGCGGCGCGACGGAAGACGGCCTGCCCGCCGGGTCCACCTTCTCGGGCAGCTCGCCGAGCTGGTTCCGCTTGGAGAGGACCCAGTCCAGCACCTGCCCGGCCTTGCCGGTCCTGCCGGTGCAGGCCCAGGCGAGGGCGAAGAACGAGGTACTGGGCGTCCAGGCGTTCGCGCCCCAGGGCGCCGTCGGGTCGTTTCCGGGGGTGAGGCCACCGTTCGGCAGGAGCAGCTTCCGGTACGAGGTCTCGAGCGCCCGGGGCACGTCGGCCGGGGCCGTGTTGAAGGGCGGCGCCATGAAGGCCACCGCACTGTCCTGCCCGTGCTGTCCGTCGACGGTCCGCTGGTAGCCCAGCGGGGCGAACCTGCGGGAGATCCCGGCGGAGAGCCGCCCGGCGGCGCCGGACCAGCGTGCCGCGTCCCCCGGCCGGTCCAGCTCGCCGGCGAGGTCCGCGGCAGCGTTGAGTCCGGCCAGCAGCGGGGCGGCCGTCCCGATGTTCGTGGTGGTCGTCATCACCTCCCAGTAGTCCGGGGAGGCCGGGGGCAGGCCGTCCGCCCCCAGGGAGGCCGTCGCGCGGTCGGCCGCCTTGCGGATCATCGGGTACAGGCCGGCCAGCCGGGCCCCGCGGGTGGCGGGAGGGGCCGTCCGGTACCACTGCCAGGTGGCCCAGGGCACCCAGCCGTTGGCGTCGAGCTGCCACCTCCTGCCGTCGGGCGGCCCGGATCCGTCGAGCTTCGTGCGCGCGTCCCAGGTGCCGTCCTTGCGCTGGGTCGCGGCGCTGTAGCGCAGGATCCGGTGGGCCTCGGCGTCATGGCCGGTGTGCGCGAACGCGGCGGCCGCGAAGCTGGAGTCGCGCGGCCAGGAGTACATCCAGCCGGGAGACCATCCCGCCGCCATGGCCCCGTTCGGCCGGAGCAGGGCGCGCATCGACAGCAGGGCCCGCTCGGCCGCCGCGCGCTGCGCCGGAGAGCGGCCGGGGATCCGGCCGGCGGCCAGCCAGGCGCGGGTCTGCGCGATCTGCAGACGGGCCGTCGGATCCTCGGGGGCCACCACGGCCGAGGCCGTCCGGCCGGCGGGCAGGTACCTCCACCGGCCGGACAGCAGCCGCAGTACGTGGCTCCGCTCGACGTACCGTGCGCCCTCGGCGGCGGACGCGGTGACGCCCTCGGCGGCGGTCGTGTTGGCGAGGAGCCCGATGGTGGGGGCGGCGAGCATCGACCGGGGCGCGTAGCTGCCCTCGGCATCGCCGTGGCTCTGGTGTCCGAGGGGCCGGACGAAGAACACCGGGGGCTCCTTGCCGGAGTGCCGGCCGACGGGGCCCGCCGCGACACACACCGGGAGGACGACGCTGGCGAACGACGCCGTGACGGCCGCCCATCGAACGAGCCGGGCAGCAGGCATCGCCACTCCTTGTGTCGGGCTTGCGCGCGCGGCCCCCGGACGTCCCATCGTGGGACAGCGGCGCGGAGCCCGCCACGACATGCCGCCGCCCGGGTGACACCCCGCGGGGAGTGACTTGCGAGGCCGGGCGTTCCCGCACGGAGTAGCCGGGACCCCGCGCGGATGCCGGTGCACGGCGAACGGTGCACATTGGGGTGACCGGAATCGGCGCGCCGCTGCGAAGGACTGGTGGATGGTTACTGCTTCGACCGAGGGGAATCGCCGGTTCGTCCGCAGGCTCCTGCCGGTCGCGGGCGGTGCCCTCGCCGCGGCGGCCGGCGCCCTGGTCGCCGTCGGCTGCTTCCTCGGGCTCTACGTACGGCCCACCTCGGACGACTGGTGCGCCGCATGGAAGTCCCGCGACCTGGGAGTCCTCGGCATCACGCACGACTTCTACGCGACCCAGAACGGCCGGATCACCAACGCCTTCCTGAGCGGCATCATCTACGGCGACGGACTCGCCGGCGTGAAGATACTGCCGACCGTCATCGCCGTAGCCTTCACCGTAGGCCTGGTCCTGCTCGGCATCCGGTTCTTCCGGTACCTCGGTGCGAGACCCCCGGTGGTCTTCCTGGTCGCCGGGTCCCTGGCCGTCCAGGCGCTGCTCTACTACGGCGGAACGCGCAGCTATCAGGTCCTGCTGTGGGCACCGGCCACCATCTCCCACACCATCCCCAGCGTCATCGGAGTATGGGCGCTGCTGCTGGCCGTCTGGACCGTCCGGCAGCCCCGTGCCGCCGTACGCGCGGGCGGTTTCGCCGCGGCGTTCCTCATCGGGTGCGCGCTCGGCACCCTGAGCGAGTCGTTCGCCCTCGTCAGCGGCCTCCTCGCGGCCGGGGTCGCCCTGCTGGCCCTGCCCCGCCTCGGGCTGGCGCGGACCTGGCACCCGTTCACCTGGTGCCTGCTGTGGTGCGCCGGACTCGTCTGCGGTCTGATCGTGCTCTACACGTCCCCCGGTGCCCGGTGGCGCCGCGCCCAGCAGCCCGCCAAGGAGCCGATGCTCTCCGCGACCGAACTCCGGGGCACCTTCGAGGACTGGCTGCGCATGTGGGACACCGTCACCGGCCAGTGGGCCTACCTCGGGGCCATTGCCGTCGGCGTCCTGCTGGGCCTGGCGGCAGGACTCGGAGCCTCGGCGCTCGGCCAACGGGAGTCGGGCCGGGCCGTCCCGCGGAGGATGCTGATCGCCGTGCTGCTGCTCCCGGTGCCCGTCGTGGTGCTGGGCTCGTTCGCGGTGGTGCTGGGCCTGCGCAGCGGATACGGCCCGACCGGATGGACGTACGCCCGCACCTGGACGAACTACCTCGTGCCGATGGAACTGGCGCTGTGCGTCTACGGGGTGCTGCTCGGGGCGTGGGCCCGCCCGTTCCTGGCCCGCCGGGGGGCCACGGCCGTGGCCCTGTCGGCCGCCGTCGTGGCCGCGGCCGGACTGGCGCTGGCCTCGCTGGCCGTGCTCGTCCCGAGCGTCAAGGAGCTCACCACCACCACGGTCACCCGGGCGGTGGCCTGGGACGCCCAGAACTCCCGGATCCGGACCGAGGCGGCGGCGGGCGGCACCGACCTCGGATACCGGCCCATGTACATCGGAAGCCTGGCCGAACCCTTCTTCACCTCCGACTACGAGCGGGACTGGGTCGCGGCCTGTATCGCCAACTGGTACGGCATCGACCGGATACACCGCCTCTGAGCACGGCTGCGCGGGGTTCAGCCGCGCGGCGCCGCAACGCGCCGGGAAGTGCCCGGCCGCGTCCTCGTACTCGTCCAGGTGCCAGCCCGTGGTCTCCGGCGCGCGGCGGAGGTTGTCCTCGGCGAGGAGGTCGTCGGGGTCGAGGGAGCGGCCGTGCCGGGCGGCGCGGCCCGACGGGTGGAAGAGCAGCAGGACCGTGAGGCGCGAAGAGGCCCCTGCTGTCGAACACCGCGATCGACAGGCAGGGGCCTCTTCCACCGGCATTCCCCATGGCGGCGAGAGCCGCTCGACCGTCACCGGGGCCGGTGCGCATGATCGATTGAACCACCCACCAGGCAAATAAGCCATAGTGAGTGGCATATGCGAGGTGTATGGCCGCATTTTCATGGCGTGTGCACGCACTTGGGCCCGTGTCCGGCCGCGAGCGGCGGCTCAGAGGGCCCGAGGGGGACCCCGGAGACGCGTCGCCGGTGGCCCGAGACGGCACGGGAACGCGCAGCCGGCCGCCCGCCGCGATGATCTCACGGACGGTGACGGGCGACACGGCGCGGGGGCTGCCGGTGTCCGGCCCCCCGCCCCCGCCGGGCCGGCACATCCGGCGTACCGAGGACGCCCCCGCGGGCGGCCGCCTCGCCCCTGCGGGCACCAGGATCGGTCCCGCGCTGCTCGGGCTCGCCGCCTCCTGCGGCCACGACACCCTGGCGGTGCGGCCGAGGCCCCGGGCCGCCGTACTGGTCACCGGGGACGAGCCGGACCACTGCGGTGTCCCGGGCCGCGGCCTGGTGCGATGCACTCGGACCGCTCCTTCCGCCCCTGGTCGCCGAACTCGGCGGCGAGAGCGAAGCGGTGCGGTACGTCCCCGACCGGCCGACGGGGCGGCTGGCCGGGGCCGTTCACGGGGCGCGGGACGCCGACGTCGTCGTGGTCACGGGCTCCACCTCGGCCGGCGCCACGGACCAGCTGACCCGGCTGGTGCCCGTGGCCTGGGACGGCGCGGTGGCCAGGATCGCCGACGGGCACCGCGCGGCCTTCCTCCAGGGAGCCGCCGTGGGCGACGCGCTCGCCGCGATCACCCCGGACTGGACCGAGGGCAGCCCGGCGCCCCTGTTCCTGACGTCCGGCTGACGGCTCTCGGCCGCTCCTGAGCAGGGTGATCTTGTGCCGACGATCCGGAGCCGCTCAGTACACGTCGCGGCCGTAGCGCTTGGCGGCGGAGAGCTGCTTCAGGTACGCGGCGGCCTCGTCCGCATGGAGGCCGCCGTGCGTCACGGCGATCTCGCGCAGCGCCCGGTCCACGTCCTTCGCCATCCGGCTCGCGTCACCGCACACGTAGAAGTGGGCGCCCTCCTGGAGCCAGGACCACAGCTGGGCGCCGTGCTCGCGCATGCGGTCCTGGACGTAGACCTTGGTCCGCTGGTCACGGGAGAAGGCCAGATCGAGCCGGGTGAGCGTGCCGTGCCGGTGGAGTTCGTCCAGCTCTTCGCGGTAGTAGAAGTCGGTGGCGCGGCGCTGTTCGCCGAAGAACAGCCAGTTGCCGCCGCGGTGACCGAGCGCGCGGCGGTGCTCGAGGAACGCCATGAAGGGTGCGATGCCGGTCCCCGGGCCGACCATGATCGCCGGGGTGTCCGCGCCCGCGGGCGGGCGGAAGTGCGCCGAGCTCTGTACGAACAGCGGTACCGGTGTGCCCGGTTCGGCGTCCGCGAGGAAGGTGGAGGCCACGCCCTTGCGGGGGTGGCCGCCGGGCCCCTCGTAGCGCAGGGCCGAGACGGTCAGGCTGACCTCGCGCGGGTCGACGAGCGGGCTGGAGGAGATGGAGTAGAGACGCGGCTGGAGCCGCTTGAGGCGCTCGGCCCACTCCTGGGCGGCGATCCGGACCGGGAACTCGGTCAGGACGTCGACGGGCCCGCGGCCCCAGGTCCAGCGGGCGAGGCCGTCCTTGTTGTCGGGGCGGGTCAGCTGCTTGAGCCCGCGGTCGCCGGTGTGCTCGGTGACGAAGCGCAGCAGGTCGGGCGTGAGACGGGTGATGTCCAGGTGCCGGTGGAGCGCCTCGGAGAACGGCATGGGGTCGCGGCCGGGTACGGCGACCTCCGCGTCCGGGGAGAGACCGGTGGCCGCCAGCCACTGCGTCACCAGGTCGGGGCAGTTGACCGGCTGGACCCCGAGGGCGTCGCCCGGCTCGTACGCCGGGCCGTCCTCGCCCAGGTCGAAGGTGAACCGGCGGACCTCCTTGGTGGCGCCGGGCAGGCTGAGCAGCCGGTTGCCGGACAGCCGGGCGACGTAGGGGGAGTTCCGGTCCGCCGCGCGCCGGGGTTCCCCGGCCTCGGTCCCCGGCCCCGGGGAGGCCGCGAGCGCCTCGCGGACCTGCTCCAGCCACCGGCCCGCGGGCTCCTCGTAGTCGGGCTCGCAGTCGACGCGGGGCAGGAGGCGATGGGCCCCGAGCTCTTCGAGGCGCTGGTCGAGCCGGCGGCCGTGGCCGCAGAAGGCGTCGTAGGAGGAGTCGCCGAGCGCGAGGACCGCGTACCGGACGTCCTGGAGGCGCGGTGCGTCGGCGGCGCACAGGGACTCCCAGAACGCGGCTCCGCTGTCCGGCGCGTCGCCGTCGCCGAAGGTGCTGGTGACGATCAGCAGGTCGGTGCCGGGGGCCAGGGCGGCGGGAGCGCGGTCGGCCATGCTGTGGACGGTCGTCGGGGAGCCGCCCTCGGTCAGGGCCGCTCCGACGCCGGCGGCCAGGTCCTCGGCGTTCCCCGTCTGCGAGGCCCACAGGACGACGGTCCGCCGGGTCGGCCGGTCCGGGGTGGCGGGGACGGGTGCGGGGGCGGCCGGGGGGACGGCGGCCAGGGCGGTCGCCGTACGCGAGTACGTGCCGGCGAGGACACCGTCGATCCAGAGCGCGTGCCCGGCCTCGAAGGGGGCGCCGGCCGGAAGCGACGGGACGCCGGTGCCGGCGCCGGGCGGGGCGGAGGCGAGCCCGGCGAGGAAGCCGGCGAGGTACTGGCGCTCCCGGTCGGACAAGGCGGGCGGGGCCTCGTCGTCCAGCCCGAACAGGGCGGTGAGGGCGGCGACCGCGGGGGCGGCCGCGGGCCGGGTCAGTGTCGCCGTGGCGCCTGCTGACGGTGCCTGGGCGGGAGTCTGGCTGCCGGTACCGGAGCCGGCCGCGGCCAGGGCCGCCACGGGGACCGGTGCACGGGTCTTCGTCAGGGTCACCGCGCACATCTTGAAGCCGGGCTGGAAGGAGACCGGGTCGACGGCGTCGTCGGTGACGGCGTTGACGCTGAGGTACTCGCCGAACAGGTCGTTCCAGTGGAAGGGGGCGAAGCAGTTCCCGGGCCGGACCCGGTCGGTGACGACGGCGGGCAGCACGGCCCGCCCGCGCCGGGAGGCCACCTCGACCCCGTCGCCCTCCACGATGCCGAGCGCGGCCGCGTCCTGCGGGTGGATCTCCACGAACGGTCCCGGGGCGAGCTTGTTCAGCCTGGCCACCTTGCCCGTCTTGGTCAGGGTGTGCCACTGGTGCTGCAGACGGCCCGTGTTGAGGACGAACGGGTAGTCGTCGTCCGGCAGTTCGCCGTCGGGAAGGTGGGGGCGGGCGAAGAATACGGCCCGTCCCGTCACCGTCGGGAACACCAGCCGGGGGCGGCTGCCGTCCGGGCGCTCGGCCGGGGTCTGGCTGACTCCGTCGTTGAGGTAGCGGACCGGGTTGCGGTCCGGACCGCCCGGGGCGGCCGGCCACTGGACCGGGCCCGAGCGCAGCCGCTCGTACGTGATCCCGCGCAGGTCCCAGCCCGTCTTCGGGTTCCAGGCCTGCCGGAGCTCGTCGAACACCTCCTCGGCGCAGGTGTAGGTGAACGCCTCGGCGAACCCCATGGCGCAGGCGACCCGGGCGATCAGCTGCCAGTCGGGGAGGGCCTCGCCGGGCGGGTCGGCGGCCCCCTGCACCAGGGTGAGGTTGCGCTCCGAGTTGATCATCACTCCGTCCGCCTCGGCCCAGAGGGTGGCGGGGAGCGCGATGTCCGCGTAGGCGTTGGTCTCGGTCTCCGCGAACACGTCCTGCGTGATGACGAGTTCGGCGGTCTCCAGCGCCTTGATGACGGTGCTGCGGTTGGCGACGGAGGCCACCGGGTTGGTGCAGATGATCCAGCAGGCCTTGATCTCACCGGCGGCCATCTGCTCGAACATCTCGATGGTGCCGCGTCCGGCGCCGGTGCGCAGGGTGCCCTTCGGCACGCCCCACAGCTCCTCGACGTAGGTGCGGTCCTCCTCCACCAGGACCGAGCGCTGGCCGGGCAGGCCCGGCCCCATGTAGCCCATCTCCCGTCCGCCCATCGCATTGGGCTGGCCGGTGAGGGAGAAGGGGCCGCTGCCCGGGCGGCAGATGGCGCCGGTGGCGAGGTGCAGGTTGACCAGGGCGTTGGTGTTCCAGGTGCCGTGGGTGGACTGGTTGAGGCCCATGGTCCAGCAGCTCATCCACTCGCCCGCTTCGCCGATCCAGCGGGCGGCCAGCCGGATGTCCTCCTCCGGTACGCCGGTGATCCGGGCGACCTCGGCGGGCGCGTAGTCCTGGAGGAAGGCGGGCATGTCCTGCCAGCCCTCGGTGTGCTCGGCGATGAACGCGGGGTCGGTCCAGCCGCCCTCGACGAGCAGGTGCAGCAGGCCGTTGAGGAGGGCGAGGTCGGTGCCCGGCCGGATCTGCAGGAACAGGTCGGCCTTGTCCGCGGTGGCGTTGCGCCGGGGATCGACCACGATCAGCCTGGCGCCGGATGCCTTGACGCGGTCCATCATCCGCAGGAAGAGGATGGGGTGGCAGTCGGCCATGTTGGCGCCGATGACGAAGAAGGCGTCCGCCCGCTCGAAGTCCTCGTACGAGCCGGGCGGTCCGTCGGCGCCGAGCGAGAGCTTGTAGCCGCTGCCGGCGCTCGCCATGCACAGCCGCGAGTTGGATTCGATCCGGCTCGTCCGCAGGAAGCCCTTGGCCAGCTTGTTCGCCAGGTACTGGGCCTCGAGGGACATCTGGCCGGAGACGTAGAGCGCCAGCGCGTCGGGGCCGTGGGTGTCGAGGATCTCCCTGAGGCGCCCGGCCGCCTCGGTGACGGCCGCCTCCACCGGGGCCGCGGCGGGCTCGGCGCCCCGCTCGCCGCGGACCATGGCGGTGGTCAGCCGGCCGGGCGCGGCCAGCATGTCGGCGTGCGTGGCGCCCTTGGTGCACAGGCGCCCGGCGTTCGCGGGGTGCCTCCGGTCGCCACTGGCCCTGGCCACCGTACGGCGCCCGTCGCCGCCCGTGGTGATGTCCAGGACGATCCCGCAGCCGACTCCGCAGTAGGAGCAGACCGTACGCACCTGCTGCACCTGCTGCCCGGTCGCGGCTTTCGCCTCCGCCTCCGCCACAGCAGACCCCCTCGCGCCACCGGCCGACACGGCACCGCTCCGGGCCGCTGCGGCCGTGTGCAGGCAGGTCCCGTTGCGGTCCAACGTAGGAAGTCCCTGTTGCGGGCATGTGACGGGCGGTGCCACACGGGGGTTACAAGCGGCTTCGGCAAGATCACCACGGACGGTGAGGTGGTCCGGTCAGCGGCTGAGCGCGTCGAGGTGCCGGTAGAGCGCGTCGTGGCCTTCGGGGGGTGGGGTGCAGACCGTCGACGAGCAGCCCGGCCTCTCGCGCAGCGGCTCCCGCAGGCAGGGGTCAGGTTCCCCCTGACGGCCCACCGCCGGATCACGGGCTCCAGCGGTCGCAGTACTCGATGTGGAGCTCGCGCGCGGCGCCCAGGATGCCGGCGTCGGAGTGGAGCCGGGTGCAGAAGTGGGAATAGCCCGGGTGGGCGGGGACGTGGGCGGGGCCGTTCCGGGCGACCTCGAGGAAGTGCCGGGCGGTGGTCTTGAACACCTTCGCGCTGCCGGTCATGAACAGGGTCTCGGCGTGGAGGTGCTGGTGGAACAGGTCCCGGTTCTCCCGGTGGTGACGCGCCTCGCGGTCGATCAGCAGTTCGGTGGTGGGCGCGGGGTCGAGAAGCGTCACCGTCTTCGGGCGGCCCGGGCCGAGCCGGGTGCGCAGTTTCTTCCAGCGGGAGGGCGCGAACTGGAGCGAGTGGTGCAGCAGTACGAGATCGAGCTGCCGTGTCCCGGAGTCCGGCAGGCCGTGCGCAGGGGTGCGGTTCCCGCGCATCGGCAGGTGGACCAGCGAACGCGGTGACGAGGCGGCGAGCATCCACAGGGCGCCGATGCGCCGCGCGGCGTCCTGGTCGAGGTAGGCGTCCACGTGGCGGTCGTGGTCGGCGAGTACGGCGCGGTCCAGGGGACGGGACGGCCGGATGACCTTGAACTCCACCCGTCCGAGGCGGCCTTGGTGGATGGTGATCGCCAGCTTCACGTGCCGCACGCCCTCGTCTTGTCCGCGGCGCCCGCCCGGGGGACCCCGTCGACCGTCACGCAGATGCCGAAGACCCGATCATGGCTGGTCCAGCCGTTCACCCGGCCCCGGTTGTTGCTGATCTGCACCCGCCGCCGCGCCGGGTCCACGGAGGACACCAGGTGCAGGTACACCGTCCCCGCGACACGGGCGAGGACGATGTCCCCCACCCTCAGCTTCGACGGGTCGACCGGAGCGACCACCACCTGCTGACGGCTCCGAATCAACGGGACCATCGAGGAGCCGGTCGGCCGGAACTCCACGGTGGCCCCGCCGGCCACCCGGCCGGCCACTGCGTCCAGTACACCCATCCGAGGAGGCTGGCAGATCCGGCCGCAGGAACCCATCGATTTACGAGGTGGGAGTCTTCTGGTCGTTCGGGGCCCAATGACACCCCCGGTGTGGCTGGGCCAGCGGCACCGCTTCGTCCTGCGCGGCCTGCCGGCCCACCGGCAGCGGCAGATCACCGCGCTCTGGGCCGGGCCGACGGACCTCGACGCTCTGAAGCGGTCCCAGGAGGCCTGGTTGGCCGCCGTGGAACCGGGCCCGGACTGACCATCGCCTGCCGGTGCTGCGACCACGAGGCGCTCGCCCGCGAGATGAGGCATGGTCCGCGGCCGTCGTCGACGGGACAGCCCTTGGGCTTCGCCCGGCTGCTCGACGCCTGCGGGATCAACGAGTGCGACGCGTGGCACCGCAGCATCCTCGACCGGTGTCCCGCGCTCGGGGCGCGCCACGCGGTGCTGTTCCGCCGTCTCGCGGGTGCGGAGAGGACGTTCACCGCGGGACTGGACACCTCCGACGCCTACCTGGACGGTGCCGGACCGGTTCACCTGCCGGTGCGTTCCCCCCGCGTTCGCCCGGCAGGTGACGGACGACCTGTGTGCCGGGTACCACGACAGACTGGCGCGGTCCGCCGCCGCCGCGCCTCAGGACGAGGACGACTCCTGGAGGTAGGCGGCGATCAGGGCGAGGTCGTTGGCGATGGACAGCACCTCGGTGGGGTCGGCGCCCGGCGTGGAGGCGCCGTTCACGCCCGCGTAGAAGGTGTCGAAGCGACCGCCGCCCCGGTCCAGGTAGCCCGCGATGGTGATGGCGCCCACGGCCAGCCGGTCGTTGAGGGCGTCCCCGCCGACGGCCGCGCCGGTCTTGGCGAACACCTTCCCGCGCGCCGGACAGCTGCGGCAGTTGTCGGCCAGCAGGCCGTCGACACCCAGGATCGGCAGGGCCTCCCGGAACAGCCGCGCGTCCGGGGTGCGCTGCCAGTACGCCAGCATCTGCACGAGCACCTGCGGCGTGGCCCGGTCGGCGGGGTTGCCGCCGCGGCCGTCCATCAGCTGCGCCTGCTCACGGTCGACGCCCGCCCGGTCGAGGAAGCCGGCGAGCACCGGGAATCCGGCCGCGCACTGGTTGCTGTGCGCGGTGCCGGCCAGCAGGCAGATGCCGAGGTTGGCGCCCAGGTTGTGGCTGACCTTGAGGATCAGCTTGGCGTACTGCGCGTAGGGCGGGGAGGTGTACGCGGCCACCCGCGGCCGCCCGTCGTAGTCGCGCGGCAGCCGTCCGACCGGGTTGGCGGCCGACGGGTCCGCCGTGACGTGCACACCGGCCCGTTCGAGTGCCTCGATCAGCGCGACGCGTCCGAAGGCGGCCGGGTCACCGATCGGCGAGGTGCGCAGCAGCGGCTCGGCGTCCGCCGCGATCGTCCCGGTCAGCCGGATCCGGGTGCCGCCGTCGGTGGCCGTCACCGTGATGTCGGTCGGCTTCCCGGCAGCGACGGTCTTCACGGCCGAGGTGACCTGGTACGGAGCCACCTTCGGCCGCCAGTCCAGCCGGGCGTCCGCGCCCGCCCGGTCCCCCGGGGTGGTCAGGAGGTCGATCAGGTTGTCGTTGATGATCAGCGGCGTCGGGGTGGGCACGAGCTCCGGGTCGGGGAGGAACAGCCTGCTGTCGACGATGACGTCGCCGTCGACACGGGTGATGCCGGAGTCGCGCACCTGCCGGGCGAGCCGGTCGATCCCGGCGAGCGGGTTCTCCGGGGTGAGGGTCGCGCCGGGGAAGTCGTTGGCGTAGGTGTGGTCGAGGTCGGTGTACGCGACCGTACCGTCGGGGCGGGTCCTGCCGCCCATGGTGAGGTCCCCCTGGGCGACGAGGTCGAGGTCGCCGGTCAGGGTGGCGCCGTCGCGCTCGCCGACCGCGTAGACCGGCGTCACGAAGCGGTGGTCCGCGCCGAGGGTCTGCCACGGGCCCGAGACGCTGATCAGTTTGGCGGTGGATCCGGGGATGAAGAACTGCCCGGGAAACAGGCTGTGCACGACGCGGCCGCTGTCCGCTTCGGTCTGCAGCAGGCCCCACTGGGCGTTGCGGTAGTCCGGTTTCCGCATGATCGCCGTGATGCGCGGGTCGAGGCCGGCCAGGCCCGTGTCACCGGACGGAGGTGGCGAGGAGGGCGAGGACGGCGAGGACGGAGACGGGGAGGGCGTCGGGTCCGCCCCGGCCGCCGTACCCGCGGTGAGGGCCACGAACAGCAGGGCGGCGCAGGCGGCGGCCGTACCGCGCCGCCGCACCGGTGCGGGGTGGATCGGTCTGCTCACAGCGCGCTCCGTTCGTCGCGGCTGTCTCCTCCCGAGGCCAAGCAACAGGGTGGCACGGCCGGCGCGGCGCGGCGCGCCGGGCGGGTTCACTCCTCGGTCGGCAGCCAGCAGCCGTGCAGGCCGAGCGGGACACGGACGGGGATCCGGGCGCGGGCCACGGGGCCGGAGGCGGGGTCCTCGGCGGGGATGACCAGGAACCAGCTCGATCCGTCGGTACGGTCGGTGGCGAAGGTCAGCCAGTAGCCGCGCTGCTCGGAACCGGGCTGCTCGGAGCCGGGCTCCGGGGCGAAGACCGGTTCGCCGACCGAGAGGTCCCCGGCCGACCAGACGCGGGAGCTGCCGGTCTCCCCGTCGTACCAGCGCACGGCGTCGTACTCGCCTGCCAGCAGGTCCGTCCGTCCGGTGGCGGTGGCCAGCGCGGTGTACCGGTGGCGCCGCCCGATGCACCGGTCGTCGACCCGGGGGAACTCCACCCGGGAGTCGTCCAGCAGGGTGCGGGCCATGCTGCCCGCGGCCGGGTCGAAGCGCGCCCGGGCCAGGCCGCCGCTGATCGGTTCGGCGCCCTCCTCCGCTCCGCCGACGGTCAGCCGGCTCCACTGCACGTAGTCGAGGACGACGGGGGCGTCCTCGCCCGGGCCGTCGTCGTAGGCGTTCACCGTGTGCCACACCCAGAAGGCCTCGTCGGCCGCCCAGCGCACTGGCCCGCCGTCGCGCGGGATCAGCGCCACGCGGGTGCCGCGCTCGGGGCGCCAGGCCAGGAAGGAGCCGCCCGCCATGGCCGCGGCGAGGTCGAAGAAGGCCGGGGCGAGGACGAGGACGGCGTAGCGGTCGGTCAGGGCCATGTCGTGGATCATCATCGGCTCGTCCACCCCGTCGACGGGCGTGGGCCCACGGCTGACCGTGCCGTCGCGGGCGATGACGGACCAGGTCAGGTAGGGCGGCTCCAGGCCGTAGCAGAAGACGACCATCTCGCCCGTGACGGGATCGATCTTGGGATGGGCGGTGATGCCCGCGGGCAGGCTCCCGTCGAAGTCCTCGCGGCCGAGCGTGGCCAGCTCGGTGTCGATGCGGAAGGGGCAGGCCGACTCGGCGAGGGCCAGCAGGCGGCCGGCGTGCCGGACGACGTTGATGTCGGGGAGGTCCCTGAAGGTGCCCGCGAGCTCCGGTCCCACCTGGTCGGCGTCCGGCACGATCATCGACTCGAGCCCGCCCCACAGGGCTCGGCCGGCGCGTTCCTCGGCCACCAGCGCGGGGGTGCGTACGAAGCGGTTGCGGTAGCGGGCCCGGCCACCGGAGAGCCACACGCCGTGCAGCATGCCGTCGCCGTCGATGGGGTACAGGTACGAGCCGATCGGCGTGAAGCGCGGATTGGGGCCGTTGCGCAGGTACAGGCCGTCCAGGGTGCCGGGGATCTCGCCCGTCACCTCCAGGTCCGCGACGTCGACCTCCTCGGACACGGGCGCGAAGGTCCCCAGCAGGTGGGGGACGCGGGTGGGGTCGATGCGGGGTGGCACGTACGTGTTCACGGGACCTCCCGGATGCGGCTCCTCCGCCGGCGCGCTGTGTGCGCCACCTTCCAGTGAAACGCGCGTCGGGCGGGGCTGCCAGACGGCACGGGCCCGCAGTCCGTCCCGGAATGCGGACGGGCGCGGACACTCGCAGGATGGGGAGCGAGGCGGGTACCGGTCCCGGCGGGCCGGGGGCAGCAGGCGCCCGCTCCGTACCGTTGTGGAGGCCCGATGGCTGCTGCGGACCGTACCGATGGCAAGGCCCCTGGCGCCGGCCGCTCCGGCATCTTCCTGGGGTTCGCGCCGTGGATCATCTTCGACGTGGTGGCGGGCCCCAGCACCTGGAAGCTGGCCGCGCTCACCGCGCTGATCGCCTCACTGGTGCTGAACGTGCCCGACATGCGGCGGGGCAGCGTCAAGCTGCTGGAGGTCACCGGCATGGTGTTCTTCGCCGTCATCTCGATCCTGGCGCTGGTGCTCGACCGGGAGGACCTGCTCTGGCTGGAGACGTACGCGCAGACGTTGGCGAGCGCGGTGATCGCGGCCGTGGCCCTCGGGTCGCTGGCCTTCACCCCCTTCACCGAGCAGTACGCCCGCGAGTCGGTGCCGCGCGAGATCTGGGGCTCGCCGCTGTTCCGCCGGACGAACCGGATACTGACGGCCGTGTGGGGCGGGGTGTTCGTGATCATCGCGGTCTTCGGCCTGATCGCCGTGGAGGCCGGGCACCACGGGGACTGGCTCAACTGGGTCGTCCCCATCGTCCTGCTGGTGCTGGCGGTGAAGTTCACCGCCTGGTACCCGGAACGCGTCCGGGCGCAGGCCCAGGCGCAGGCACGGGACGGAGGACGGGACGCGGGCCGGGTGGCCTGAACCTCAGGCTGACGTGAAGAGTTCCGCGTGCGCGCCGTCGAGGACGAACCCGTTGTCGAAGCGGACGCGGACCGTCACGCGCAGCTTCTGCTCCTGGTGGGAGACCCACGCAGGTTCCAGGGAAGCGACCTTCTCCTCGAGCTGCTTCCTGCTCCCTTCGGGCATCTGATGCCCGAAGGAGCCGAGGAGGGACTTCAGCCGCTCGTACTCGCGCACGTCCTCGCCGCTCTGCCGCCGGGGCTCGTCCACCCGCTCGACGGTGCCCTCGGTGCCCGCCGCCAGGGCCAGGAACCCGGCGACGAGGTCCCCCTCCGCCGCAAGGGAATCGGTCAGCCTGAGGTCCGCGGCGAGCTGCACCCGGAGGCCTTGGTTCAACGTCATCGATCGTTCATCTCCCCGGTCGGTGCACGAGCCTATCGGTGACTCGCCCGCCGGGCTCGACCGGCACCGCTCGGTACGGGAAGGCCATGGGCCGACCGGCCTGCCGGTCGGTGTCGTCGTGGTCGCCGCCGATCCGTGCGGGGGCGCGCGGGGTTGCCCCGGACGGTCGTCAGCGGCGGGCCGACAGGTGGTCGGCGAGGGCCTCGTGGGTCAGGTGGAGGCCCGCCCGCAGGACGGCGTCGTGCCGGGTGGGGTGGGCCGCGCGGTGGGCGAGGTCCAGGCCGCGGGACCGGTCGAGGTCCGCGGCGCAGTCCTCGCCGCGCAGGGCGGCGTCCAGGGTGCGGGCGGTGGCCCGGACCAGCGGGACGAGGTCGCGCAGGGCGAGATCGGGGGGCCCGCCGCGGCCGACGTCCCCGGCGCGGCCGCATCGGTGGGCCCTGCCCTCGCCGCGCCGCAGACCTCGCCCGCGCCGGTGAGCCGTACGGTGGCCGCCGCCCCGTCCGTGGTCAACCCGGGCAACCAGGTGTCCCTCCAGTACGACCACGCCTCCTTACCGATGACCGCCACCGGCGGCGCGGCTCCCTACACCTGGTCGGCGGTCAACCTGCCCGCCGGTGCCTCGATCAACGCCTCGACCGGCCTGATCTCCGGTCTCCTGCGCGGCAGCGGAATCCGTACCGTGACCGTCACCGCCACGGATGCCAAGGGCGCTGCCGCCTCCACCACCTTCACCTGGCGCGTGATCCGCGACGCCTGCCCCCGCTGCTGACCCACCGCCCGGTGCCCCCGGCTGCCACCCCGGCCGGGGGCGCAGGCCCTGTTCCCCGGGCATGATGTGCGGATGCGTACGACGGAACCGGTAGCGAGGGCGCGGGCGCTGGCCGCCTCGGGCACGCGGCGCATCCTGGGCATCGCCGGGCCCCCGGGAGCCGGAAAGTCGACCCTGGCTGCCCGGCTCGCCGACGCGCTGGGTCCGGAGCGGGCCGTGGTGGTCCCGATGGACGGGTTCCACCTCGCCCGGGCCGAACTGGACCGGTTGGGCCGCGCGGACCGCAAGGGCGCCCCGGACACCTTCGACGCCGCCGGCTACGTCGCCCTGCTGCGCCGGCTGCGCGCGGAGAGGGGGCCCACGGTGTACGCGCCCGCCTTCGACCGCTCCCTGGAGGAGCCGATCGCGGGCAGCATCCCCGTGGCCCCGGACGTACCGCTGGTGATCACCGAGGGGAACTACCTGCTGCACGACGCGGGGGAGTGGGCGTCGGTACGGCCGCTGCTGGACGAGGCCTGGTACCTCGCCCCGGCCGAGGGCCTGCGCCTGGACCGGCTGATCGACCGGCACGTGCGCCACGGCAAGGACCCCGCGTACGCGCGTGCGTGGGTGGCCCGGTCGGACGAACCCAACGCCCGCCTCGTCGCCCTGGGCCGCCACCGCGCCGACCTCGTCCTCGACGCCGGCTGACAGCGCGGGCCGAGCAGCCCGCGCACCGGATCCGACCAGGCGTCACACCGGTTACGGAACGCGCCAGACGTTGGCGAACGCCGCGTTCTCGATGGACCGCCGTTGCCGGACGGCCTCCAGTTCCATCACCGCGTCGCCGACGACGGCCAGCACGGTCGTCACCGCTTCGTCGTCGACGCCCGGCTCGTCCTCGGACCGCGGACCACGGATGCCCACGGCCGCGGCGAGCGTGGCGAGGACGGGCTCGTCCTCGTCCCAGCGGCTGCGGGCCTGGCGGTGAGCGGGCGTATCGGCGACTTCCAGACGGTCGGTTCCGAAGGGCAGCAGGCCGCGGCGCCCCCGCGTCAGCTGACCGGCCTCCTCGAGAGAGGCCTGGTACGCCGCGGACAGGTCACGGCCGCGGCGCCACAGCCAGTCCTCGACCCGCTCGTAGGGCACCTGCCGGGTGAGCGCCGACGAGGCCTCGGCCAGGAGTTCGTCGTCCAGCGGGGGCTGCCCGCCCGGCACGATGCGGTCACCGTCCAGGACGGCGGCCTGCGCGTCGAGGAGATCGATCAGCTCGGCGCCGGCGAGGGCGAGCGACAGGTCGCCCTGCCCGACCGAATGGTCCGGCTGCGGGTCCATGGCGATGATGAACAGGTCTTTCGCCGTGCTCATGAACGGCTCCCCTCGAAGTCATCGGAAGTCGGATCCCGCTGATCACCTTCCCATGGTCGCACCAACGCCCACCATCGCCCCCGGGTTCCCGGACATCGCCCGGACGGACGCCTGGTCTTCCAGGAGGGCCTGGCCGACGTAGCCGCCGGGCGGGATGCCGCCGGGGACCACGAACGGGGACGAGGCCTCGGGGACCAGGTAGCGGCCGAGGGCGTCGCCGCGGGCGAGGCGGTGCTGGACGGGGACGAAGCCGGCGCGGGGGTCGCACTGCCAGGCGACGAAGAGCATCCCGGCGTCCGGCGTGGCGTCGGAGCGCAGGCCGTCGTAGTACGACCAGCCGCGGCGCAGCATGGTCGCGCCGTCGTCGGTAGGGGCGCGGCGGCCCGGCCCCGGTCGGTCCGCACCCCGAAGTCGAAGGCGGCCAGGCGGCCAGGCGGTCAGCCGGTCGGCGGCCGGGAAACCGGAGCCGGACGGAACGCGTTGCCCGCTTCGCCCCTCTTGCCGGGTGCGCCGCCCCACCGGGGGGGGGCTCCGGACCCGGGCGTCCGGATCGGCACGGGGCAAGAGGGTCTGCTGATTCATGGGTCTGACAAGTGGCACGCTCCTCGCGTGCGTAGCGGTCTGCACGGCGCTGCTGTTCGCCCTCACGGTGTGGCTGTGGCCGCGGTTGGGGCAGCGCGGCGCCCGCTGGGTGCTGGGGCGCGTCGGACTGGTCGCGCTCGTGCAGCTGTTGGTGCTCGCCTCGGTCGGGGCCGCCGCCAACCGCACCTTCCTCCTCTACGACTCCTGGGCCGATCTCGCCGGTACGAAGCGCCAGGCCCCGGCCGCCCCGGGCGGCGCCGCCGTGGAGGTTCTGGGCCGTCAGGCCCCGGAGGTTCCCGGGGGCCGGAACCCGCAGGTGGGCGGGGTGATCGAGAAGGTCACCATCCACGGCGAGCGCTCCCGGGCCGCCGCCGAGGCGTACGTGTACCTGCCCCCGGAGTACTTCGACCAGAGCGACCGGCAGCGCAGGTTCCCGGCAGCCGTCGTCCTCACGGGTTACCCGGGCATGGCGGAGAACCTGATCAAGAAGCTGCACTACCCGAGGCTGGCCTGGACCCTGGCCAAACAGAAGCGCATGCAGCCGATGATCCTGGTGATGATGCGGCCCACCATCGCCGCGCCCAACACCCAGTGCATCGACGTCCCCGGCGGCCCGCAGAGCGAGGCCTTCTTCGGCGCGGACGTCGTCAAGGCGGTGTCCGGCGCCTACCGCGTGGGCACCGCGCCACGGAACTGGGGCATCATCGGCGACTCCACCGGGGGCTACTGCGCCCTGAAGATGGCCGTGCAGCACCCGGAGGCGTACGCGGTCGGCGTGGGCCTGTCGGCGGAGTACAAGCCCGAGATCGACAAGGACTCCGGTGATCTGTTCCAGGGGAACAAGGACGAGGAGAAACGATCCGACCTGCTGTGGCACCTGGATCACCGGCCGCAGGGGAACACCTCGTTCCTGGTGACCTCTTCGCTGCGGGGCGAGCCGAACTACGGTGAGACGCAGGAGTTCATCCGCAAGGTCAAGGCGCCGGCGCACGTCTCGTCGATCATCCTCGACAGCGGGGGCCACAGCTTCAACACCTGGCTCCGGGAGATCCCGCCGGCGCTGGTCTGGACGGGCGCGCGGCTCGGGGCCGAGTGAGCGGGTGAGCGGGTGAGGAGCGGGAGAAACAGCGAGGGGCGGGGAGCGGCGGGTGAGCCGCGTCTCACCTGACCGCTGCCGCTTGTCTATGCAACGAGTTGCATAGAAGGATCGGGGCATGGCGCTCGACCACGCGATCCTCGTCTCCCTGCTGGAGAAGCCGGGCTCAGGCTATGAGCTGGCCCGCCGGTTCGACCGGTCCATCGGCTACTTCTGGACCGCCACCCACCAGCAGATCTACCGCGTGCTCGGGCGCATGGAGGGCGCCGGCCTGCTCGCCGTCCGCGAGGTGCCCCAGCAGGGCCGGCCGGACAAGAAGGAGTACTCCGTCGCCGGGCCCGGCCGCACCGTCCTCGCCCAGTGGCTGCACGAGCCGATCGAACCGGAGAGCCTCCGCCACGACCTCGCCGTCAAGATCCGCGGCGCGGCCTTCGACGACCCCGCCGCCCTGATCCACGAGGTCGAGCGGCACCACCGGGCACACAGCGACCGACTGGCCCGCTACCTCGCCGGCGAACTGCGCGACTTCACCGGGTCCGGCGCCCCCGCACCGCTGGACCCGGGGCAGGAGCTCCAGCACGTCGTGCTGCGCGGTGGCATCGCGTACGAGCGGATGACGATCGCCTGGCTCGACGACGTCCTCGCCACCCTCCACCGGATCGGCGGGGCACCGTCGGCCGGCACCCCCTGAGCCACACGGCACCACACCGCGCCGCGGTCACCGCACCCCGCCGCCCCCCCCCCCCCGCACGAGACCGGCCTTCGATCCTCCAACCCCTCGGAAGGTGAACCTCCATGGCAGACGCCCTGCTCTTCAACCCGCACACCTATGACCCGGCGCACTTCGACCCCGAGACCCGCAGGCTGCTGCGCGCCACCGTCGACTGGTTCGAGAGCCGCGGCAAGCGCCGGCTGATCGAGGACTACCGTTCCCGCGCCTGGCTGGCGGACTTCCTCGCGTTCTCCGCGAAGGAGGGGCTCTTCGCGACTTTCCTGACGCCGGCCGCGGCCGCCGGTGAGGAGGAGACCGACAAGCGCTGGGACACCGCACGCATCGCGGCTCTGAACGAGATCTTCGGCTTCTACGGCCTCGACTACTGGTACGCCTGGCAGGTCACGATCCTCGGCCTCGGCCCGGTCTGGCAGAGCGACAACGCCGACGCCCGCGCCCGCGCCGCGGAACTCCTCGCCGAGGGCGAGGTGTTCGCGTTCGGCCTGTCCGAGAAGACCCACGGCGCCGACATCTACTCCACCGACATGCTGCTGGAGCCCGACGCCGAGGGCGGTTTCCGCGCGAGCGGCTCCAAGTACTACATCGGCAACGGCAACGCCGCCGGTCTCGTCTCCGTCTTCGGCCGCCGCACCGACGTCGAGGGACCCGACGGCTACGTCTTCTTCGCCGCCGACAGCCGCCACCCGGCGTACGAGCTCGTGAAGAACGTCGTCGACTCCTCCAAGTACGTCAGCGAGTTCCGTCTCGTCGACTACCCGGTCCGCGCCGAGGACGTCCTGCACACCGGCCGGGCCGCCTTCGACGCCGCCCTGAACACCGTCAACGTCGGCAAGTTCAACCTCTGCACCGCCTCTGTCGGCATCTGCGAGCACGCGATGTACGAGGCCGTCACCCACGCGCACAACCGCGTCCTCTACGGCCGCCCCGTCACCGCCTTCCCGCACGTGCGCCGGGAGCTGGCCGACGCGTACGTCCGCCTGGTCGGGATGAAGCTGTTCAGCGACCGCGCCGTCGACTACTTCCGCTCCGCGGGCCCGGACGACCGCCGGTACCTGCTGTTCAACCCGATGACGAAGATGAAGGTGACCACGGAGGGCGAGAAGGTCATCGACCTGATGTGGGACGTCATCGCCGCGAAGGGCTTCGAGAAGGACAACTACTTCGCGCAGGCGGCCATCGAGATCCGCGGGCTCCCCAAGCTGGAGGGCACGGTCCACGTCAACCTCGCCCTGATCCTCAAGTTCATGCGCAACCACCTGCTGAACCCGGCCGAGTACCCGGTCGTGCCGACCCGTCTCGACGCGGCCGACGACGCCTTCCTGTTCCGGCAGGGACCGGCCCGGGGCCTCGGCTCCGTACGCTTCCACGACTGGCGCACCGCCTACGAGGCCTACGCCGAGGTGCCGAACGTGGCCCGGTTCCGCGAGCAGGCCGACGCGCTCTGCGCGTTCGCGGCCACCGTCGCCCCGGACGAGGAGCAGAGCCGCGACCTGGACTTCCTCCTCTCCGTGGGCCAGCTGTTCGCGCTGGTCGTGTACGGGCAGCTGGTCCTGGAGCAGGCCCGCCTGACGGGCCTGGACGAGTCCGTGCTGGACGAGCTGTTCTCCGTCCTCGTACGCGACTTCTCCGGCCACGCGGTCGAGCTGTACGGCAAGGACTCCGCCACCGCCGCCCAGCAGGAGTGGGCGCTCGGCGCGGTCCGGCGCCCGGTCGTCGACGAGGCCCGCTCGGCGCGTGTCTGGGACCGGGTCGAGGCCCTGTCGGGCACGTACGAGATGGCCCCGTAGGAAAGCGATCCGCCGGGGACCGGCACGGCCCGCGCGGCCGGTGCCGGTTCCCGTCGCCGTCTCCCCCGTCAGGCCTGCGCCGTGGGACGTACGACGATGTCGCCCACGTCGACACCGTCCGGCTGCTCGATGGCGATGGCGAAGGCGATGGCGAAGGCACGGGCCACCGCGTCCGTTGAGAGCGCGGTCTCCATACGGGGAGCGCCGCGGCGATGCCGTAGAGGACGCCCTTGAGGTTGACGTGCCCGTGACCAGCCCTCTCGCGACACCGCTTAGCCGACGAGGCGTCTGCGCCAGGTCAGCGGGGTGACCGTGATGGACCGGCCCGGGTCGCCGTCCCACTCCGACGGCAGACCCGCACGGGCGAGGGCGGCCACGACCTCACGGCCGACGGCGGCGGTCGTCGCGGAGGTCCCGTCGAAGCCGCCGTACAGCAGCGTCAGGCCGTGGCCGGCCGATGCCGCGTCCGTGCACTGGTTGTGGAAGTACACGAAGCCGCGGGCGTCCGGCCCGGCCTCCGCGCCGATCTCGGCCTGCCCGCAGCTGCGGCAGCAGGTGAAGTTCTCGCGCGCCGTGATGCCCGCCGCCTCCAGCTCGGCGAAGGCCCCGGACAGCCGTTCCGGATCGGTCTCGCCCTCCCAGCCCGTCTGCTCCTCGACCCGTTCGAGCCACATCCGGTCGGCGAGGGCTTCCGCCTGGGCGCGGGAGACGGGCCTGCGGTCCCCGGACACGAGGTAGTCCTCGGCCAGTTCGGCAAGGCCGGCCCGCGTCGTGTACCCGCCGGCCAGCACCTCGCGGATCCGGCCCTCCAGCAGCCCCCGCTCCTCCTCGTCGAGTACGAGCGGGGGCGCCGGCTGCGCGGGCGGGAACTCCACCCGCTCCCAGACGTGCCCGGCGTCCCAGCCGTCCCGGCGGCCGTCCGCCCACGCGGTCATGGCGGCGACGACCGCCCCGGGGCCTGCGGCCGACGCCCCGAAGTGCCGCTCCGGGTCCCCGTCGCGGTGCTCCAGGGTGTAGTCGCCGCCGGTACGGTGCCACACCTGGAGGAAGACGTCGGGCAGGTCGGGGATCGTCTGGACGACGAGGAAACGGTCACCGTCACCACCGATCCGGTGGACCAGCGCGGCGAGTTCCCCCTCGGTGGGCCGTACGTGCCGGGGGCCGGGTTCGGTCAGGACCGTGATCGCGAGCATGGTCGCCAGTGTGCCGGGCGGCACTGACAACGGGACCCGCGGTCAGACGAGCACGTCCGCCAGCAGCTTCGCGGTCCTGGCGATCAGCGTGTTGTCGCGCGGCGCCGTCGCCTCCTGCATGGTCGAGAGGATGGACAGGAGCACCGGCGGGCGTCCCGGGGGCCAGGCGATGCCCACGTTGTTGTTCGTCCCGTACGACCCGGCGCCCGTCTTGTCCGCGACGGCCCAGTCCTTCGGCAGTCCGGCCCGCAGGCGATCGCCACTGGTGGTGTTCGACAGCAGCCACCGGTTCAGCAGCTCCCGGTGCCCGGCGGCCAGCGCGTCGCCGAGTACCAGCCGTGCGTACGTCCGCCCGATCGCCCGGGGGCTGGTGGTGTCGGTCACCCGCCACGGCTCGGCCGTGTTCAGTTCGGGCTCCCACCGGTCCAGCCGTGTCGTACGGTCCCCGAGCGAGCGGCAGAAACGCGTGATGGCGGTGGGGCCGCCGAGCTCGCGCAGCAGGAGGTTGCCGGCCGCGTTGTCGCTCTGGGCGATGGCCGCGGAGCAGAGCTCCGCCACGGTCAGGCCGCTCGCGATGTTCTCGGGCCGTTCCGTGACGGATCCGCCGCCCGCGTCCGTGACGTCCTGGAGCGTGTAGTGGATGCGCTTGGCGAGGCGGTCGCCGCCGTGGTCGAGATCCCGCATCACGGCGGCCGCGGCGACCGTCTTGAACACCGAGCACATGGGGAACAGTTCGTCGGCCCGGTGGACCACGGTCCGGCCGGTGGCGGTGTCCCGCGCGAACACCCCCAGCCGTGCCCCGTACTCACGCTCCAGTGCGCGCAGTCCGGCCACGACGTCTCCATCGCCGCGTGCCGACGCGGCACGGGCCGCGCCCACCGGCAGCGCGGCGGCCAGCGCCGCACCCGCCCCCACGGTCAGCAGTGCACGACGGGAAGGTACTGCGCGGGGGGTCTTCACGTCAGGTTCTCCTCTTCCTGGCTGGTCATGTGCCCCCGAAGACGTCAAACGTGATCAATTCGGTTCCCGGAGGCACCCGCTCCCGAACACTCGGCCCGCGCGGGGCCGGGTTCCGGACCCGGTTGGCAGCCGGATCGCCGGCCCGCCCGGCGGTGACGGCGATGCGACCGGACGGGCGCACACCGGCGGACACTTCCCAGCAGAGGCGGGCGGCCCCACGGACGAACACGGCCGAGCGCCGCGCCGCTTTTCGGCCGTGTTCGTGAGCAAGGCCGAATATCATCCACAACCCCGGCAAACCACCTGCGGGAGGAGATCACTGCATCGAGGTAATGCGAACGGTTTTCAGGCTCAAGTGGGTGTACCCGTCGATACTGTTCCCCCGAATCTGGATGGATTCCCGGATATTCGCCCCCATTTTTCCTCGTTCTCTGGTGACGCGCGCGCCCGCCGATCACCGCCCTTACGAAGGAGAGCTCGCCCGATGACCGTTGACACCAGCCCGGAAGCGCAGCTGGAGCAGCCCCGGCAGTCCAGCCTGAGCACGGCGGCTGCCCGCAACCTCGCCAGCACGACCAAGTCCGCCCCGCAGATGCAGGAGATCACCTCCCGGTGGCTGCTGCGCATGCTCCCCTGGGTGGAGACCAAGGGTGGCACCTACCGGGTCAACCGCCGGCTGACGTACACCGTGGGCGACGGGACCATCGAGTTCGTCCAGGACGGCGCCAACGTCCGGGTGATCCCGCGCGAGCTCGGCGAACTGGCCCTGCTGCGCGGCTTCGACGACGACGACGTGCTGAACGCGATCGCCAACCGCTGCGTCCAGCGCGACTTCCGGGCCGGTGAGGTGATCGTCGAGCGCGGTGCCCCCGCCGACCAGATCCACCTCATCGCCCACGGCCGGATCAGCCAGACCTCCGTCGGCAAGTACGGTGACGACGTCGCCGTCGCCGTCCTGGCCGACGGCGACCGGTTCGGCGAGAACGCGCTGCTGGACGCCGACGCCACCTGGGACTACACGGCCACCGCCGAGACCCCCGGCATCCTGCTCACCCTGTCCCGCGGCGACTTCGCCACCGTGCTCTCCGCGGCGCCGCAACTCCAGGCCCACATCGAGCAGTTCAGCTCGCTCCCGCAGCAGCGCCAGAACCGGCACGGCGAGGCCGAGATCGCGATGTCCGCCGGCCACACCGGTGAGGCGGACCTGCCCGGCGCCTTCGTCGACTACGAGCTGAAGCCCCGCGAGTACGAACTCTCCATCGCGCAGACCGTGCTGCGGATCCACACCAGGGTCGCCGACCTCTACAACGGGCCGCACAACCAGACCGAGGAGCAGCTCAGGCTCACCATCGAGGCGCTGCGCGAGCGCCAGGAGCACGAGCTCATCAACAACCGGGACTTCGGTCTGCTCCACAACGCCGCCTTCAAGCAGCGGATCCAGACCCACTCGGGCCCGCCGACCCCGGACGACCTGGACGAGCTGCTCTGCCGCCGCCGCGGCTCCAAGTTCTTCCTCGCCCACCCCCGGACGATCGCCGCGATCGGGCGCGAGTTCAACGCCCGCGGGCTCTACCCGGACCACGTCGACGTCGGCGGGCAGCAGGTCCCGGCCTGGCGCGGGGTCCCGATCCTGCCGTGCAACAAGATCCCGATCAGCAAGGAGAACACCAGCTCGGTTCTGGTCATGCGAACCGGCGAGGACAACCAGGGCGTCATCGGCCTGCGCCAGACCGGCCTGCCGGAGGAGTACGAGCCCGGCCTCTCGGTGCGCTTCATGGGGATCAGCGAGCAGGCGATCATCTCCTACCTGGTCACCACCTACTTCTCCGCCGCGATCCTGGTGCCCGACGCGCTCGGTGTGCTGGAGAACGTGCAGATCGCCCGCAGGCGGGACTAAGAGGACCTGCCCGACGGCCGCGACAGCCAGGACCCGTGCCTGTCCTGGCCCGCCGAGCCCGCCCGGGATCCGGGACAGCCCACTTACCTCTCCAAGGAGTCACGGATGCCCGATCCTGGGCCTTCCCCTCTGCAGTCGAGCCTGCCTGCCGCCGCGGCCTCCTTCGGGGCCCACGTCCTCGCCGACGCCCTGACCGCCGGCGTCGAGGCCGCCGACGCCGGCGCGGGGCCCGTCCAGCCTTCTCCGCCTTCTTCCCCCGCCCCGCCCGCCCTGCCCACGGGTCCGCCCGTACTCGCACCCGCCTCCGGACCCGTACCCGCCCCGGCGGCGGCCGCTGCGCCGCAGCCGAGCCCCGCCCTCGAACGGATCCTGCGCGGTCCCAGCGGCATCGGTACGGCGAGCCTGCACTGGGGCCGGAGCGAGGCGCCCGCGACGCCCGAAGCGCCGGGGCCGACGGCCGGCAACCCGATCCCGGGCCTCTACTACCACCCGGTTCCGGAGCCCGATCCGGCGCGCGTGGAGGAGGTCAGCCGCAGGATCAAGGCCTGGGCGCTGGACGAGGTCGCGTTGTACCCGGAGGACTGGGAGGACCAGTTCGACGGCTTCTCCGTCGGGCGCTACATGGTCGCCTGCCATCCGGACGCCCCCGGCGTCGATCACCTGATGCTCGCCACCCGGTTGATGGTCGCGGAGAACGCGGTCGACGACTGCTACTGCGAGGACCACGGCGGCTCGCCCATCGGCCTCGGCGGACGCCTGCTGCTGGCACACACGGCTCTCGACCCGCTCCACACGACGAAGGAGTACGCGCCGCAGTGGGAGCAGTCGCTCCTCTCGGACGCACCCCGACGTGCCTACCGCTCCGCCATGGAGTACTTCCTCCAGGCGAGCACGCCCTCCCAGGCCGACCGGTTCCGGCACGACATGGCCCGCCTGCACATGGGCTACCTCGCCGAAGGGGCCTGGGCGCAGACGGAGTACGTCCCCGAGGTGTGGGAGTACCTGGCGATGCGGCAGTTCAACAACTTCCGCCCCTGCCCCACCATCACCGACACCGTCGGCGGCTATGAACTGCCCGCGGACCTGCACGCACAGCCCGCCATGCAACGGGTCATCGCGCTCGCCGGGAACGCCACCACCATCGTCAACGACCTGTACTCCTACACCAAGGAACTGGCCAGCCCCGGACGGCACCTCAACCTGCCGGTGGTGATCGCCGAACGCGAGAACTGCTCCGACCAGGAGGGTTACCTGAAGGCGGTCGAGGTCCACAACGACCTCATGCGCGACTTCGAGGCCGCCGCCGCCGACCTGGCCGTCACCTGTCCCGTTCCGAGCGTGCTGCGCTTCCTGCGGGGGGTGGCCGTGTGGGTCGACGGCAACCACTACTGGCACCAGACCAACACCTATCGCTACAGCCTGCCCGATTTCTGGTAAAGATGGGAATTGTTCATGACTAGCACCGATCTCACCGCCGCCGCCGGTACCTCCTCCGTGTTCATCCCCGGCCCGGTGACCCCCTACCAGGGGGACATCGCCCGCTACTGGGACCACGAGGCCAGGCCCGTGAACCTCCGTCTCGGCGACGTCGACGGCCTTTACCACCACCACTACGGCATCGGTGACATCGACCACGCCGCCCTCGGCGACACCGAGGACAGCGCATACGAGAAGAAGCTGATCGCCGAGCTCCACCGGCTGGAGTCGGCGCAGGCCGAGCTCCTCCTGCAACACCTCGGGCCCATCGGGCGCGACGACACCCTCGTCGACGCCGGCTGCGGCCGCGGCGGCTCGATGGTGATGGCCCACCAGCGCTTCGGATGCAAGGTCGAGGGTGTCACCCTGTCGGCCAAGCAGGCCGACTTCGCCAACCAGCGCGCCCACGAACTCGGCATCGAGGACCACGTCCGGGCCCGGGTCTGCAACATGCTCGGCACGCCGTTCGAGACCGGTCAGGCCGCGGGTTCGTGGAACAACGAGTCGAGCATGTACGTCGACCTCCACGACCTCTTCGCGGAGCACTCCCGTGTCCTCGAGGTCGGCGGCCGGTACGTGACCATCACCGGCTGCTGGAACCCGCGTTACGGCCAGCCCTCGAAGTGGGTCTCCCAGATCAACGCGCACTTCGAATGCAACATCCACTCCCGGCGGGAGTACCTGCGCGCGATGGCCGACAACCGTCTCGTCCCGCAGGCCGTCATCGACCTGACCCCCGACACCCTGCCGTACTGGGAGCTGCGGGCCACGTCCTCCCTGGTCACCGGCATCGAGGAGGCGTTCATCGAGTCCTACAAGGACGGCTCCTTCCAGTACGTCCTGATCGCGGCCGACCGCGTCTGACCCAGCGCCCGGTCAGGGGGCCGGGTCCGTCCCCCGGTCCCACCCGCTCCGCCCGCCCCCACCCGGCCCGGCCTGCCCGGTCCACTCAGTCCACGAGCACCCCGGGGTTGAGGATGCCCCGCGGATCGAGCGCCCCCTTCGCCGCCCGCAGGGCGAGGGCGAAGGGCTCGGGGCGCTGGCGGTCGTAGCCCGGCCGGTGGTCCCGGCCGACGGCGTGGTGGTGGGTGATGGTGGCCCGGTGGCGGTGCAGGACCTCGCCCGCCACGGCCTTCAGCTCGTCCCAGACGGCGACCTCGTCACCGGGTCGGCCCGCGGCGAGGACGGTGAAGTACGGCGCCGCGCCGTCGGGATACACGTGCGTCAGACGGCAGTTGACGGTCGCCGGGTGTCCGGTGGCCTTGACCGCCGCCTCGCCGACCTCCTTGCGTACGTCGTCGATCAGGCCGGGGATCCGGTCCCAGGTGGCCGCCGTCTCGAAGGTCTCCGCGACCGCGCCCATCCTGGCCAGACCGTCCCGGAGGTAGGGCATCCGCAGGAAGGCCGAGCGCCAGGCGCTCACGGCGGCGTCCTCGCCCGGGGCCTCCTCCGGGGCGCCGGTCCCGTCGCCCTCCCCGCCCCCGTACCGGCCGCCGTGCGAGCGGGCCAGCGCGACGGCCCGTTCGAGCCGGGCGGTCACCGGTTCGTCCGCCGACTCGAAGCCCAGGACCAGTACGGAACTCCCGTCGTGCGCCGCGCCCGACAGCGCGGCCTCACCGGAGTCCAGCAGGCGGCAGTTGGCGGGGGAGAGGTCGGACTGCGCGAGGGCGCGCACCGCCCGCAACGCGTTCCGGAAGTCCGTGAAGGCGACGGCGGCGGACGCCTTGTGGCGGGGGCGTTCCTGCAGGCGGACCCATGCCTCGGTGATGACCCCGAGGGCTCCTTCGGAGCCCAGGAACAGGCGGTCGGGGGAGGGGCCCGCCCCGGAGGCGGGCAGCCGCCAGGAGCTGCTGGTGCCGGCCGGGGTGACGACGCGCAGCGACTGCACGAAGTCGTCGATGTGCGTACGGCCGGTGGCGTAGTGGCCGCCGGCCCGGGTGGCGAGCCAGCCCCCCAGCGTCGAGAACTCGAAGCTCTGCGGGAAGTGGCGCAGGGTGAGGCCGTGGGGCCGCAGCTGGTCCTCCAGGCTCGGCCCGAGGGTGCCGGCCTGGATGCGCGCCGCCCGGCCCTCGGTGTCGACCTCCAGGACGCGGCCCATGGCGGTCAGGTCGAGGGACATGACCGCCCGGTGGGCGTCGCCGCGGTACTCCACACCCCCCGAGACCGAGGAACCCCCGCCGTACGGGACGACGGCGACCTGGTGTTCACCGGCCCAGTCCAGCAGATCGGCCACGCCCCGGTCGTCCGTGGGGCGGGCGACGAGGTCGGGGATCCGGCCGGGGCGCCCGCGCAGGGCGCGCACCACGTCCCGGTAGGCCTTGCCCATGGCGTGCGAAGCGCGGTCCGCGGGATCGGCGGTGACCAGGTGGGCGAGGCTCCGCGGGGGTGCGGCGGCGGGGCTGCCGATGCCCAGGTCGCTCACCCGGGGCACGGGGAGCGGGCGGCTGAGGGTGCCGGGGAGCAGGGCGCCGATCGCGGTGCACTCCGCGTCGTCGGGGTGCGCGTCCGCATAGCCCCAGCCCCACCAGGAGCGGGTACGGGACGTGGGCTGCGGGGTGGTGCCGGCCATGGCGGCGCTCCAGGGGTCGAGGTAATTTACCTTGCGGTAAATTACCTACTGATAATATCCGCTCATGGCAACCCCCGTCCCGCGTTCCCCGAAAGCCGGCACCAAGGGAGTCCCGCGGCAGCACCGCCGGCAGCAGATGCTGGAGGCGGCCACGGAGGAGTTCGGCACCCATGGGTACGCGGCCGCGTCGCTCCCGGCCATCGCCGCGCGCGTGGGCGTCACCAAGACGCTGCTGCACCAGTACTTCGGCACCAAGGAAGACCTGTACGTCGCCTGCCTGGTCCCCGTCGGTGACCGGCTGCTGGGCACCATCCGCGCGGCG
Source organism: Streptomyces sp. NPDC048257 (assembly GCF_043201855.1). NCBI lineage: Bacteria > Bacillati > Actinomycetota > Actinomycetes > Kitasatosporales > Streptomycetaceae > Streptomyces > Streptomyces sp. NPDC048257. The sequence goes on along the minus strand of NZ_JBICZI010000001.1, from coordinate 477,120 downwards.
ATGGGCGAGGGCGGGGCCGCGCCGCACACACCGCTGCGCGTGCTCCACGGCATCTTCACCGCCCTGGAGGGGCAGCGAGAGGCGTGGTTCGTGCTCTACGACACCACCCTGCCGCCCGGGGGCGAGGCCGCGCGCCGGGCCGCGGAGTACTGGGCGGCCATCGACCGGCTCGCCGCCGGCGGCACCGCGGAACTGCTGCGCGCGGCCGGATCCACCGACCCGCTGGACGCCGACGCGCTCAAGTACGTCTGGCGGGACCTGGTCGCCACCCTCGTCCGCTGGTGGGTCAAGCACCCGGAGCAGACCCCGGCGGCCATGACCCAGCGCTGCGCCCGCCTCTTCGCGGCCGCCGCCACCCTCACCCCCTAGGAGGTGTCCGGGCGCCTTCCTGCTCGGCCTGCGCCGCATTCGCGGCCTTGAGCTTGCGCCACACGGTGCCCAGCGCCTCGAGGTCCCGCTCGTCGAGGAGCTCGGTGAAGACCGGGGCCAGGGCTTCGCGCCGGGTGGCGTCGGCGGCGGTGAACACCGTGCGGCCGGCCTCCGTGAGGGCGACCTCCACCGACCGGGCGTCGCGCGCCGAGGGTGTGCGGGTCACCAGGCCCCGGGTCTGCAGGGCGTCCACGACGCGGGAGACCTGGCTGCGGCTGAGCAGGGTGCTGTTGCCGAGGACGGAAGCGGGAACCGGCTCGGGGCTGGAGGCGAGCCACAGCATGACCTCGAACCAGGACACGGGGAGGTCGTGGGCCTTGACCAGGGCCCGGTCCACGCGCTCGGTCATGACCGTACCGGCCCACACCAGCCCGTAGAAGGCGTAGTCGGCCGCCGGCATCTCGGCTTCGGTGAGCTTCTTCGGCATGTCGGCAGTCTAGAGCTTGCGTGCGCACGCACATAATTTTATAGTGTGTGTGCACGCACATAAATCCCCCTTCGTGGAAGGCCCTGCCATGTCGACCCTCCCCACCACCCCCGCCGGCTCCTCCCGCACCGTCCTGATCACCGGCACCTCCTCGGGTATCGGCCTGGCCGCCGCGATCGCCGCCGCCCGCGCGGGCTGGCGTACGGTCGCCACCCTGCGGGACACCAGCCGCGCCGACGCCCTGCGCAAGGCCGCCGTCGAGGCGGGCGTCGAACTCGACATCCGGCACCTCGACGTCGTCGACGAGGCCTCCGTCGCCGCCGCCGTGGAGGGCGTGATCGCCGACTACGGCCGACTGGACGCCGTCGTGAACAACGCCGGCGCCGGGCACGTGGGCACCCTGGAGCTCGAAACCGTCGCCGACGTCCGCGAGGTCATGGAGGTCAACTTCTTCGGCGTACTGAACGTCTCCAAGGCCGCCCTGCCGCACCTGCGGGCCACCGGCGGCCGCCTGATCACCGTCACCAGCGTCGGCGGCGTCGTCGGCCAGCCCTTCAACGAGGCCTACTGCGCCGCGAAGTTCGCCGTGGAGGGCTACATGGAGAGCCTGGCCCCCGTCGCCGGTACCGTCGGGGTGGGCGTCTGCGTCATCGAGCCGGGCGCCGTGGCGACGGAGTTCGTGAACAACATCGGCCTCGACCTCGAAGCACGGATCGCCGCGGCCGGGCCGTACTCCGACGCGCTGCGCCACTACGTCGAGCGCACGGTCGGCCAGTTCATGGACGGCGCACAGACCCCGGCCGGCGCGGCCGAGTCCGTCATGGAGGCGCTCACCGTCGACCGGCCCGCGTTCCGCATCCAGACCTCGCAGTGGGCCCGTGATTTCACCGGGAACAAGCTGGCCGACCAGGACGGCTCGGCGGTCGTCGGCATGACCGGAACCTGGGTCGCCTGAGCCGCCGCGCGCGTCCGGGCGCGGGCCCCTGGCGCCGCCGACCTGTGCTCCGTGCGGAACGGGGTCATCATGGCCAGAGGTGGGCGAGTCCCCGCGCGGTCCCCGGACCGGGCGGGGCGGCCCGTCCGGGTCGGGAGGTGACTCGTAGGCATGGACGAATCGCGCAAGGCCTGGTTCATGATCGGCATGGTCGTCGCCGTCATCTTCCTGAACCTCATGGCCATCATCCTGATGAACGCCCTCGGGCGCTGACCGTGTGACGGTCCGCCGCCGCTCCCCGTGGTCCACGGGGCGGCGGCGTTCGTCCGTTCTGCCCCCGCACCATTTCTGACGTTCAGTCAACTTTCCTTGCATACAAGGCCTTGCGGGCTCCTCGCCATGCAAGGAACGGAGTCTGCCCCAACCCTTGCTGTGCCGCCCCGGTTCGCGAATGATGCTCCCGGCGTGTCGGTCGAAGGTGCTCGGTATCGATCCGTCCGCCACCCTCGCACCCGGCCGGCCAGGAGGCCCGTTTTGCGGACGAACCGTCACATCCGGAGATCGTCAGTGGTCGTCGGCGCCGCCCTCGCGGTGGTCGTCGCCGTTCCCCAGGTGGCCTTCGCGGCGCCGCCCCCGGCACTGCCCGGCAAGGCCGAGGCGATCGAGCTGGCCTACCAGCCGGCCTACGACTACGACACCGACGGCTGTTACCCGACACCCGCCATCGGCCCGACCGGAGTGCTGAACGGCGGACTCAAGCCCACCGGCGCCCTCAACGGCAGCTGCCGGGACGCCTCGGACCTCGCCAACACCAACGGATACTCCCGCTGGACCTGCAACAACGGCTGGTGCGCCGTCATCTACGCGCTGTACTTCGAGAAGGACCAGGCCCTGCCCGGCATCGAGCTCGGCGGCCACCGCCACGACTGGGAGCACGTGGTCGTGTGGATCCAGGGCAACGAGGCCAAGTACGTCGCGACCTCCGCCCACGGCGACTTCAGCATCCACTCGCGCGACCAGATCCGCTGGGACGGCAACCACCCCAAGATCGTCTATCACAAGGACGGCATCGGCACGCACTGCTTCCGCGCGGCCAACACCAACGACGAACCGCCCGAGAACCACCGCGGCGCCTGGCAGTTCCCCACCCTCGTCGGCTGGTCGGGCTACCCGGCGACCCTGCGGGACAAACTCACCCAGGCCGACTTCGGCAGCGCGCACTTCGGCCTGAAGGACGGCTCCTTCGCATCCCATCTGGCGGAGGCCAAGCCGGCCGGCATCCCCTTCGACCCGTACCAGTAGCACCCGCCACCGCACCTGTGCCGTGGCGTCAGCCGCCCCAGATCCTGCGGTACCCGTCGCGGTAACCGGACGGGTCCCAGGACGTGGCGCCGGCGCTGTTCCCGGCCGTGGAGATGTGCACGGGGGCCACGTAGCCGCTGGCGGGCCGGCCGGCGAAGGCACGGTTGAACTCGTCGACGATCTGCCAGCCCTGCTGGTTCAGCGGCTCGGGGACGGTGGCGGCCTGGAACTGCCTGCTGTTGATCCGCTGGAAGGCGGAGGGGTCGCCGTCGCCCGCACCGATGTTGAAGGGCGGACCGGATCCCTGCCGGCCGGCCGCCCGCAGGGCCGGGGCCGCGTCGGCGAAGTAGAGGTCGTTGATGGCGACGGAGTACGTCCAGTCGTCCTGGAAGCGCGAGAGCAGCGAGGAGACCGCCTGCGGGGTGCGGCTCGCGGCGTCCGGGATGGGAATGTTCTCGTACGTGAGGAGCCGTACGCCGGAACAGGTGGCGAGCTCCTTGCGGATCAGCTCGGCCTTGTTCTTGGCGAACGGGATCGAGTCGTCGGTGAAGAGGACGACTCCGGCGTCGCCCCCGGACCGGGAGATGATCCAGTCCGCGCTGATCCGCGCCACCTCCTCCACCTTCGTGGTGACGTTGGTGAACAGCCGGGGCCTCTCGCTCGGGCCGGGGGAGCCCACCGCGTGCCAGCCGACGACGGGGATGTCCGCCGCTTCGGCCCGCGCCATCTGCTGCGAGGTCAGCTGGGGATCGAAGCCGCCGATGACGATGCCCGAGGGGTGCAGGGTGATGGCCTGGCTGAGCGCTGCCTGGATGCCGGCGGGGGTGCCCTCCCCGTCGATCACCCGGACCCGCCAGCCGATCGCCTTCGCGGCCTCCTCGACGCCCTTCGCGACGCCCGCGACGCCGGGGTTGGTCATGGTCTGCGCCACGTAGACGACGGACTTGCCGGGCACCGCCGCGGGGCCCGTGGTGGGGCCGTGCCAGGAGGCGTCGGCGTTCTCGGCCCGCGCGACGGCCGTCCCGGCGCTCGCCAGGGCGGTGGGGCAGCCCGCGCTCGGCGGCGCGGCGCCGGTCGAGGGGCCGCTGCCGCAGCCGGCGACGAGGGCGGCGGCCGCCGTCAGCAGGGCTGCGGTCGTGAGGGTGGTCCTGCGGTGCGGGTCCTTCGGGTGCACGGTGCTCCTGACGGGGTGCGCGTATGAACGTTTCCGGCTCTTCTAGGGGCTGCTGTCCTTCGCCGGTGCGCCCGAGGTGCGCAGCCGGCGGCGGGCGGAGTAGCCGGCCAGGCCGACGGCGATGAGCAGGGTGCCGCCGTTGAACAGGGGCGTGGCCCAGAAGTCGGCGCCGAGCTGGCCGATGCCGGCGAGGCCGATGGCGAGGACGGCGACGGCCACGACGGTGCCGAGGGCGTTGACGCGACCGGGTTTGACCGTCGTGGCGCCGAGCAGGGCGCCGACGAACGCGGGCAACAGGTACTCCAGCCCGACGCTCGGGTTGCCGGTCTGCTGCTGGGCGGCGAGGAGGACGCCGGCGAGGCCGGCGACCAGGCCCGATCCGGCGAAGGCGTAGACGGAGTACCGGTGGGTGGGGATGCCGATGATGTCGGCGGTGCGCCGGCTGGAGCCGATGACGTAGAGGTACCGGCCGAGCGGCAGCCGCTCCAGGACCAGCCAGAGCACGGCGGTGAGGGCCAGGACGTAGAAGGCGGGCAGCGGCACGCCGAGATACCGGGAGTCGTAGAGGCCGGTGAAGGCGGCGGGCAGGCCGTTCGGGCCGGGGACGATCCGGGTGCCGTCGGTGATCCAGCCGGTGCAGGCGTACATCATGCTGCCGGTGCCGAGGGTGGCGATGAAGGAGTCGATCCGCCCGAACTCGACGATGACGCCGTTGAGAACACCGACCAACGCACCGCCGAGGACGACGGCGAGGCAGGCCGCCGGCCAGGGCCAGCCGGCATGGACGATGAGCTGCATCACCATCACGTGGGCGAGGCCCAGGCCGTAGCCCATGGACAGGTCGAACTTGCCGGTGGCGATGGGGATCGTCGCGCCGAGCGCCAGGATGGCGGGGATCGACTGGTTGGAGAGGATCGAGGAGACGTTGTCCCGGGTGGGGAAGGTGTCCGGCAGGACGAGGGAGAAGACCAGGAAGAGCAGCACGGCGAGGGCCGGCAGGCCGTAGGTGCCGATGTGGTGACCACGCAGGTGGTCCGGCAGGGATCGCGGCGAGGGCGGGGGTGAGGTGGTCATCGGTCCGTCGCGGTCCCGGTGATGGCGGGCATCGCCGAGGCGGTGCGGGTGAGTTCGGCGACGGTCAGGGCCGCGCCGGTCAGCTCGGCGCTCACGGACCCGCGGACGAACACCAGCGCGCGATGGCACACGTCCGCGACCTCTTCGAAATCGGTGGAGATGAGCAGGACCGCGAGGCCCGAGCCCAGTGCGTCCCCGAGCAGCCGGTGGATGCCGGCCTTGGCGCCGACGTCCACACCGGCGGTCGGCTCTTCGAGGACGAGCAGGCGCAGGTGCCCCCGGAGCCAACGGCCGACCATGACCTTCTGCTGGTTGCCGCCGGACAGGGTGGCGATCGGCACCTCGCTGTCGCGGGGGTGCACCGAGAACCGGTCGATGAGGGCGGCGGCCTCGGCGCGCTCGCGGCGGGGACCGAGCCAGTGCACGGCCGGGGCGCCGGACGCGCGGGGGTTCGCCAGGAAGTTCTCCCGGACGGTCAGGTCGGCGGCGCAGCCCTCCTCCTGACGGTTGGCCGCCACGAAGCCGACACCGGAGTCGAGGGCGGCGCTGACCGTACGCGGACGGTACGGACGGCCGTCGAGCAGCACCCGCCCGCCGAGGATCGGCCGGGCGCCCGCCAGGGCGCGACCGAGTTCCATGTGGCCGGCGCCGGTCAGGCCCACCATGCCGAGGATCTCACCGGCCCGCAGGTCGAGGCTGACCTCTCCGGTGGACGTGGTCCGCACCCGGTCGAGGCTCAGCCGGGTTGCGCCGACGGTGGGGGGAGTGCCCGCCGGCCGGCCGGCGGGGGCGTGGCCGACGATCGCCCGGACCAGGCGGTCGGGGCTGTGACCGGCGAGCGGGCCCCGGTCGACCAGCCGGCCGTCCCGCAGTACGGCGAAGGTGTCGGCGACCTCGTAGACCTCGTCGAGCCGGTGGCTGACGTAGAGGATGCCGTGGCCGCGGTCGCGCAGGGTGTGCAGGACGTCGAAGAGCCGCGCGCAGTCGGCGGCGGGGAGGGTGGCCGTGGGTTCGTCCAGCACGATGAGCTCGGCCCGGGTGGCGAGGGCGCGGGCGATGGCGACGAGGGAGCGCTCGGCGGGGGCGAGGCCGGAGATACGGGCGTCGGCGTCCAGGTGGCCCGCGACGATGCGCAGGGCCTCGTCGCACCGTTCCCGGGTACGCCGCCAGGAGATCAGTCCGCCGCGGCGGGGGTAGCCGGTGCCCAGGGCGATGTTCTCGGCCACGGTCATCCACGGGACGAGGCCGAGGTCCTGGTGGATGAAGGACATGGTCCGGGTCGCGGCGTGGGTGCCCAGGGGGTGACCGGCCACCGTCACCTGGCCCTCGTCGGCGTGGTGGACCCCGGCGAGCACCTTGATGAGGGTGGACTTTCCGGCTCCGTTGGGGCCGAGCAGGGCGAGGACGCTGCCGCGGTGGACGTCGAGATCGACCGAGGCCAGTGCGTGGGTGCCGCCGAACCGCTTGCTCAGACCGCGCATACGGACGAGTGGTGCGGCACCGGCGTGCGGGGGTGGGCCCGCCCAGGTGTCGGGAGCGTCATGCACAGACTTCTCCGGGGGTCGGCCTCCGAGTTCTTCCCGACGGTACGGGGCACTCTACGGGGATATGGCGGTCTGTTCCCGGTATATCCCCGCACCCTTTGACCCCATTGGCCGAACGGCCGGGGGTCATGCCGCAGCCAGGGTGCACTCGGCCCAGATGACCTTGCCGTCGGTGGTGTAGCGGGTGCCCCAGGCCTGGGCGAGCTGCGCGACGAGGAACAGGCCGCGGCCGCCCTCGTCCGTGGTGGCCGACTGGCGCATGCGCGGGGCGCTGCTGCTGGCGTCGTGCACCTCGCAGATCAGGTTGCGGTCGTGGATGAGGCGTACCCGGATGGGCGCGGTGCCGTAGCGGACGGCGTTCGTGACCAGCTCGCTGAGCAGCAGTTCCGTGGCGAAGGCGGATTCCTCCAGCCCCCACCGGTCCAACTGGCGCACGGACGCGGCGCGGACCTCGGAGACCAGGGCCGGGTCGGCGGCCAGGTCCCAGGTGGCGATCCGGTCCGGGGGCACGGCGTTGGTGCGGGCGACGAGGAGCGCGATGTCGTCGGCGGGGTGGTCGGGCGCCACGGCGTCGAGGACCGCCTGGCAGGTGTCCTCGGGGGCGCGGTCCGGGTGGGCCAGCGCGCGCGTCAGGGCGTCGAGGGCCACGTCGATGTCGCGGTGGCGGTCCTCGATGAGGCCGTCGGTGTAGAGGACGAGCTGGCTGTGCTCGGCGAGCGGGAACTCGACCGACTCGAAGGGCAGTCCGCCGAGACCGAGCGGGGGACCGGCGGGCAGGTCCAGGAGCGACACGGTGCCGTCGGGCCGGACCAGCGCGGGTGGCGGGTGGCCGGCGCGGGCCATCGTGCACTGCTGCGAGGTGGGATCGTAGATGGCGTACAGGCAGGTGGCGCCCACGATGCCGGTGCTGCCGGAGTCGGGGCCGTCGCCGCCCTCCTCCCGGTCGAGGCGCACCATCAGGTTGTCCAGGTGCGTGAGGAGCTCGTCGGGGGCGAGTTCCAGTTCGGCGAAGTTGCGGGCGGCGGTGCGCAGCCGGCCCATGGTGGCGGCGGCGTGCAGTCCGTGGCCGACGACGTCGCCGACGAGGAGCGCGACGCGGGTGCCGGACAGCGGGATCACGTCGAACCAGTCGCCGCCCACCCCCGACTCGGCGGGCAGATAGCGGTGGGCGACCTCGACGGCGCTCTGCTCGGGGAGGCCGCGCGGGAGCAGGCTGCGCTGCAGGGACAGGGCGAGGGTGTGTTCGCGGGTGTAGCGGCGGGCGTTGTCGATGCAGAGGGAGGCGCGGGCGGCGAGCTCCTGAGCCAGGGAGCGGTCGTCGTCGCCGTAGGGGGCGGGGTCCTGCGAGCGGTAGAAGCTCGCGATGCCCAGGATGGCTCCGCGGGCGAGCAGGGGGACGGTGATGAGGGAATGGATGTTGTGGGCGAGGAGCAGTTCGGCGTGCTCGGGGTCCTGGGCGATCCAGCCGAAGGCGGCCTTCAGATCGGGTTCCAGCACCGGCTGTCTGGTGGCGATGGAGCGCATGTGGGGCGTGGTGGGCCGGAGACTGACCTGAGTGCCCACCGGGTAGAACGGGCAGTCCTCGCGGATGCCGTGGACCACCGTCCGGTGCATCTCGGTGGTCGGGTTGGGGGACTCCTCGCCCCGCAGCACGGCCCCGGGCAGGTCGATGGTGACGAAATCGGCCAGCCGCGGGACGGCCGTCTCGGCGAGCTCCCAGGCGGTACGGCTCACGTCCAGGGTGGTGCCGATGCGGTTGCTGGCCTCGGCCAGCAACTCCAGGCGGCGGCGCGCCGCGACGGCGTACTTGCCCACTTCGGGCTCGCCCACCAGCACCAGCCCTCTGACCCGGCCCCGGGCGGGGTCGCCGGCGGACCCGGTCGCGCGTTCGTCCGCGGTGCTCTCGGTGCGCGGGCCGCCGCGTGCGCGGACCGTCGCCGGCTCCGGACCGGGGGTGACCAGGCGCAGGCCGGGCGGCGGCCCGGCGGACGGGGCGCGGGTGGGGGCCGGTGCGTGCCGTTCCGCGTCCTCGGGGAGCAGGGCCTCGACGACGACGCCCTCCACCCCGGAGGCGCTCGTCACGGGGTGGCTGACCAGCGTGACCCACCGGCCGCGGGACAGGGACACCTCGGCGGCGGCCCGCCGGTCGGCGGACATCAGCTCCGTGGCCTTCTCCTTGAGGGTCGTCTGATCGCTCTGCTCCAGCTCGCTCAGGAGCAGGTCGGCCATGGGGACCGGGTGCCCGTCGAGACCGTGCTCGCTGGTCCGGGCCAGGCTCGCGGTGTCGAGGTAGGCCTGCAGGAGATCGCGCTCGCGCGCCGAACTCTGGTCCATCAGCCGTCGTTCGATCGCCTCGGCCGCCTTGCGCACCACGGCGATCAGTGCCGGGTCCGCGTCGGTGTAGGGATATCCGAGGCACAGGACGCCCTGGATGTGCCCGCTGAGCTGGTCGCGCAGCGGGATCGCGGTACACGCGCTCGACTGGGACCGCTCGGCGAAGTGCTCGGCGCCGTAGACCTGGCAGAGCCGCCTCTCCGCGAGGGTCAGACCGATGCCGTTCGTGCCGGCGAACTGCTCGGCGAACACGAACCCGGGGAAGATCTGGATCGGGGGGAGATGCCTGAGCATGGATTTCTCGCCGAAGCGGCGGGCGAGCACCATGCCGTGACCGTCGGCGAGGGAGATGTTCGTCCGGCTGCCCGCGAAAATGGCCTGAAGCCGGTCGAGCACGGGCCCGGCGGCGCGCAGCAGCGGACCGTCCGGCTCGAGGTCCTCCTGGAAGGGGAGCTCGGACTGGTCCGGCGACAGCCCCAGCAGCCGGCTGCGCTGCCACGAGCTCAGGATCGGACTCCTCACGCTCCCCTCGACCGACTCGCCCTGCAGGAATCGGTCACGGGAACGCACGGGGCCGATGCGGTCTCCGACGACCCCCATGTGCATCACTTCCCCTCGCCGGAGCACCCTCGATCGCCAGATTTGAGTATATTCCTCACATTTCGGCTATGAGCAGGAGAGCGAAGTGATCAGCGGGCCGCCCGTCACAGGACGGCGACCGGATTGACGGGCGATCCCGTGCCGCCGGGGACGTTCAGGGGCGTCACGACGACCATGAACGCGTATCGCCCCGCATCGGCGCAGGCGGCCGACAGCGGTTCCAGGTCCAGGTTGTCCAGCAGCGGTACCCCCATCGCCGTGACGGCGAGCGCGTGCACGGGGGAGTGCAGCCCCTCGACCGGCGAAGGCCTCACATCGCTGTCCCCGTCGCCGCCGAGCAGCGCGATCGCACGCTCGGCCAGCAGCGGCAGGGCGTCCACGTGCCAGCCCGCGCTCGCCTCGCCCGGGTCCCAGGGCCCGAGCTCCCGGCGCCGGCGGTAGGCCCCGGAGCGCAGCAGCACCGCGTCCCCGTCCCCGATCGTCACACCGAGCGCCTTCTCCGCCGCGACGAGGTCCCGCGCGTGCACCGCACGTCCCGGTTCCAGCCAATCGATCCCGAGGACGGCGGGCAGGTCGACCAGGACGCCCCGTGTGACCAGGGGGCCGAGCGCCGACACGGCGCCGAAGCGGGCACCCGCCGCATCGACCACCTCGCCGGCCGCCCGGCCGTCGTACAGTCGCCCTCGGTAGGCGACGTGTGACAGTGCGTCGAGATGGCTCACGCCCTTGCCGTGATAGTCCGCGGCGAGGAAGTCCTTGTAGACGGCCGGTTCCGGGGCCTCCACATCGCCGAGCTCGGACATGTAGTGCAGCGCGGGCCTGGCGTTGTCCGGGCCGGGACGGGTGTCCCAGGGCCGCCCCATCGGGACCGCCGTCCCGGACCGGACCGTGGCGGTGGCCCGGCGTACGTGGTCCGCCGTCACCCGGTTCCAGGCGCCGCGGTCGGCCGCGGTCCACCGGCCCCACGTACGGACCGCGTCGAACAGCGCGTCGAACTCCCGGCGGGAGACGGCGGGCCCGTTGCCGGGAGCTTCGGTGGCGCAGGTGGGGTTGCTGCCCATGTGCCCAGTGTCCGGCCGTTCGCGCCCCCGCGCTGGCCGGTACGCGATCACCCCGGCCGGGGGCGCCGGCCGCTCGCGCTAGTGTGCGTCCCGTGAGCTTTCATGTCGTCATAGGTTTCGGACCCGCCGGTTCCGCCACTGCCCGGCTCCTCGCCGAACAGGGCCACAGCGTAAAGGTCGTCACCAGATCGGGCCGAAGCCCGGAACCCGGAATCGAGCATGTCGCGCTGGACGCGACGGACACGGCGCGGCTGACCGAAGTCGCGCAGGGCGCGGCCGCCCTCCACAGCTGCGCCGCACCGCCCTACCACCGCTGGGCCGGCGAATGGCCGCCACTCGCCTTGTCGCTGTGCGCCGCGGCCGAGGCGACCGGGGCGGTACTGGTCATGCTGGGCAACCTCTACGGCTACGGCCCGGTGGACGGCGCCCTGACCGAGGAACTGCCCCTCGCGGCGACCGGTCCCAAGGGGCGGGTGCGCGCCGCGCTCTGGGAGCAGGCGCGGACCCTGCACGAGCAGGGGCGCATCAGGGCGGTCGAGGTGCGCGCCTCGGACTTCTTCGGACCCGGGGTCACCGACGGCGGCCACCTGGCCGCACGGGTCGTGCCGCCGCTGCTGCGCGGCAAGCCGGTCACCACCCTGGGGGACCCGAACGCCCCCCACAGCTGGACCTACCTCCCCGATGTGGCCCGGACGCTGACCGAGGTCGCGGGCGACGAGCGGGCCTGGGGGCGGGCCTGGCACGTTCCGACGCAGCCGGCGCTGTCCGTCCAGGAGATGGTCGACCGCCTCGCCGCCCAGGCCGGGACGGGTCCGGTCGCCGTGCGCAGGCTCCCGTCGGCGGTGGTCGGCGTCGCTTCGCTGTTCTCCCCGCTGCTCCGCGAACTGAAGGAGATCCGCTACCAGTTCGACCTCCCGTTCGTCGTCGATTCGAGCGCCTACGAGGTGGCGTTCGGGGTCGGGGCCACCCCCGTCGACGCGCAGGTCAAGGCGACCGTGGACTGGTGGCGCGAGCGACTGGCGCCCGGCGAATGACACGTGTGACAGGACAGGGATGGACCACATAGACGACCCGAGGGGACCGCGGCGCGAGGACGTCGCCATCGTGGGGATGGCGTGCCGCTTCCCGGGAGCGCGCAACCCGAACGAGTACTGGCGGCTCCTGACGGCTCCGCAGGCACAGTTCGCGAAGATTCCGGACTCGCGGTGGCGCACCGCGACCTTCCTCAGCGACAACTTCCGTGACACCTCGTCGGCGTACACCGACACCATGGCGCTGCTGCCTGACGTGGGCCACTTCGACGCGGCCCACTACGGCATCCCACCGCGGCGGGCCCGGGCAATGGACCCGCAGGCCCGGCTGCTGATCGACCTCGCCCGTGAGGCGATCCAGGACGCGGGGTGGGAGGCCGACGGCTTCGGCCGCGAGGAGACCTCGGTGATCACCGCGCTCACCGAGGGCGGCTACCGCGAGCTCAGCACCCTGCAGGTCCGGATGCGCCAGCTGGCCGGGGGCGAGTTCGGGGCGCGGGCGACCCACCCCCGCCTGCTGGAGACGGTCCGGGCGGTCGACGGGCTCAACGGCACCTCGGTGGCCGGGCTCCTGCTCAACATGGGCCCGAACACCGTCAGTTCGGTCTTCGATCTGCACGGCGAGAGCTATGCGCTGGACTCGGCGTGCTCGGGCGGACTGATGGCCGTCGCCAACGCCGTGCACGCCCTGCGCGCGGGCCGCTCCCGCATCGCCCTCGCGGGCGGCGCCCAACTGGTGCTCACCCCCGACCTGCTGGTGGGGCTCTGCCGGATCGGTGCCATCTCGCGCAGCGGCAGGTGCCTGCCCTTCGGCGCGCAGGCCGACGGCTTCGTGCTCGGCGAGGGCGCCGGGGTCCTGGTGCTGCGGCCCCTGACCGACGCACTGGCGGCCGGTGACCGGGTCTACGCGGTGATCCGCGGCGTGGGAACGGCCAACGACGGGACCGTGCAGGGCGGCATGCACCCCCAGGCGGCCGGCCAGCTCCGCACGCTGCGCCGGGCCTACCGGGACGCGGGCCTGGCCCCGGACGCGGTCGGCTACCTGGAGGCGCACGGCACCGGGACCACCGTCGGCGACCCCGTCGAGCTGGAGGTCCTGCGCGAACTGCGCGGTGAGGGGGCGCAGCCCGCCTACCTCGGCGCCGTGAAGGCGGTCGTCGGGCACTCGCTGAACTCCGCGGGGATCGCCGGGCTCATCAAATCGGTCCTGGCCGTGCAACGGGGCGTGATCCCGCCGCAGCCGGCGAGCGAGGGCGGCCTGGCCGACCGTGCCGGGCTCGACGCCGCGCGGCTGACCGTACCGACGGCCCCGGCCCCGTGGCCGGACTGCGGTGGACCGCGCCGGGCCGGGGTGAGCGCGTTCGGCTTCGGCGGCACCGGGGTCCACCTGGTGGTGGAGGAGTGCACCACGGCGCCGGCAGCGCCGGAGCCCGCGGCGCCCGACGACGGCCCGCACGTACTGGTCCTCAGCGCGCGCGACCGGGAGGGGCTCGCCCGCTACGCCCGGGAACTGGCGGACACCATCTCCGCGGACCGGCTGCCGCCGGCCGTCGTGGCCGACACGCTCGCCCGTCGCGCACCCCTCGCGGAACACCTCACCCTGGTGGTGCGGGACGCGGCCGACGCCACCGCCCAGCTGACCGCGGCGGGCCGTACGGAAGGCCTCGCGGAGCACACCGCCCCCGGCCCGGTACCCCGGCCCGCGACGGTGCGGACACCCCCGTGCACCCTGCCGCCGAGCCCACTCGCCCCGCGCCGCCACTGGGTGGTGGACGACGCGGCGCGCGAGGTGGCGGACCCGGCCGGACCGGTGGACGCGCCCGGGGCGACGCCCGCCACACCCGCCGTGACACGCCCCGAGCGCGTCTCCGCCGCCTCCGCCGCCTCCGCCGCGGCCGCCGCGGCCGTCGTGCTCGAAGAGGTCGCGCGGACCGGCGTCTTCCCGCTCTCCGAGCTGAGCGAGCCCATGAAGCTGGTGGCCGATCTCGGCTTCGACTCCCTGATGCTCCAGGAACTCGAGGTCACCATCGGCAAGCGAATACCGGGCTTCCGCGCCGAGGAGCTGTTCTCGCGCGAACTCACCGTCGGCCGGTTGATCGAGCTCGTCGACCCGGACCACGCGCCCGCGGCAGCGTCCGCCGAACCGGAGATCCCGCAGGCCCCTGCCGCGTGGGACCCGGATACGGCCGGCGTCGACGCGTTCCCGGAAGTGGCCGAGTTGGAGCAGCGCCTCAGCTGGATCACCGACAGCGGCGCCGCCAACCCGTACTTCCGGGTCCACGAGGGCACCATCCGCGACACGACCGTCATCGGCGGTCGCGCCTGCCTGTCCTTCGGCAGCTACAACTACCTCGGCCTGTCCGGCCATCCGGCGGTCAGCGAAGCCGTCCACCGGGCGGTCGACCGGTACGGCACCTCGGTCTCGGCGAGCCGTGTGCTCTCCGGCGAACGGGACCTGACCGTACGGCTGGAGCGGGCGCTGGCCGACTTCCTCGGGGTCGGCGACTGCCTGACGCTGGTGAGCGGCCACGCCACCAACGTCACCGCGATCGGCCACCTCCTCGGCCCGGGGGACCTCGTGATCCACGACGCGCTCGCCCACGACAGCATCCTCCAGGGCTGCGCCCTGTCGGGGGCTGCGCGAAGGCCCTTCGCCCACAACGACATGGGCCGGCTCGAGCACATGCTGCGGCTCAACAGGTCCCGGTTCCGGCGGGTGCTGATCGCCGTCGAGGGCGCCTACAGCATGGACGGCGACCTCGTCGACCTGCCCGCCGTGATCGAGCTGAAGAAGCGCTACGGCGCCCTGTTGCTGGTCGACGAGGCCCACAGCATCGGCACCGTGGGCGAACGCGGCCGGGGCGTGGGCGAGTTCCACGGCGTCGACCGGTCCGACGTGGACCTGTGGATGGGCACCCTCTCCAAGGCCTTCGCCAGCTGCGGCGGTTACCTCGGCGGCTCGGCCCGGATGGTGCGCTGGCTGCGCCACACGCTCCCCGGCTTCGTCTACAGCGTCGGTCTGACCCCGCCCAACGCGGCCGCGGCGCTGGCCGCCACCGAGCTGCTCACGGCGCAGCCGCAGCGGGTGCGGGCGCTCAGACGCAACTCCGAACTCTTCCTCGGCCTGGCCGCCTCGGCCGGTCTGGCGACGGGCTCCAGCGCCGGCACCCCGATCGTGCCGTGCATCCTCGGCGATTCGGCGAGGACCCTGCGCGTCGCGGACGGCCTGTTCTCCCGGGGCGTCATCGCCGATGCGATCTTCCACCCCGCCGTGGAGGAGGGGCAGTCGAGGCTGCGGTTCTTCGTCACCAGCGAACACCGGGAGGACGACATCCGACGGGCCGTGACGATCCTGGCCGAGGAGGTGGCGGCCGCCGGGCGGTAAGGGAGCCACGTCAGATCAGGGTGCGTTCGATGCGGCTGAGGGTGGCGCTCGCGGCAGGACCGCCGTCCTCGCCCGTCACCGCGGCCGGCTCCGCGCCGTGCCGCTGCTCGGCGTCGCCCATCCGCTGGGACAGGAGGTAGGCGATGATCTCCGCCTCCTGCTCCTGGACGTCGTCGTAGGTCGCGCGCAGGAGCATGTCGCGTACGAGATCGGGGTCGAGGTTGGGGAAGAGGAGGCGGGCGGCCGCCTCGTCCAGCCCGCCTGCGCCGCGATGGCAGCAGATGATGTGGCCCAGCTCGTGCAAGATGATGTGCTCCTGATGCGCGCCGGTGGTGTTCGCGTCGTAGAAGATGAGGTCCTCGTCGCGGGCGGCCACCCACATGCCGCACGGATGCGACGAGGGCATCTGCATCGGGACCAGCGTGATCGGACGGTCGCGCACCTCACCGAGGTGGCGGCACAGTTCGGCCACATCGGTCACCTCGGGCAGGGCCAGTTCGGCGATCCGCTGCGCTCCGGCCTTCCGGAGCTTCTTGAGCCGGCTGCGGCGGTCGTGGTCGGCCGCCCACTCCTTGCGGACGCCCCTCATGGCGACTCGGAGGGGTCGGCGACGGGCGGCAGGCCCTGCATCTGCCGGTACTGGTCCATGATGGCCGTGATGGCCTGGAGGTTCTCCTTCTTCATGCCGGCCGCCCGCATGGCCACGGCGCGTACCCCGGACTGCCGCAACGCCTCGATGGCGGCGAGCTCGCCCAGTACGGACTCGGCGACCTTGTCGTCGAAGAAGTACGCGACCGAGACCCCGAAGAAGCGGGCCAGGGCGGACAGCAGGTCGGGTGACGGGTTGGAGCGCTTCCCCGTGCGCAGCTGCGACAGGTACACACCCCCGACCTTGAGTTCGGGGTTGGCGCGCTTCAGCTCGTCCGCGACCTCCGCGTTGGTCCAGTGCCTGCCCTTGGGGCGGACCGTTCTGAACAGGTCGTCGAGGCGCACCGCGAGCAGGGGGCGTTCCCCACTGCCGCTCTCGGCGCCGTTGTCGGTCCCGGTCATGGTGAACCTTCCTCCCGTCCCCTCCGCGGTATAGCCCTCAGCTATACGCCAGTTTCACAGATTAGCGGTCAGTTGACAATTGAGCAGGACTCGGCCAACGTGGGGTCCGGCCGATAGCTGGCAGCTAACTTGACTCACGGGGGACGCCAAGTTGGTCACCGGTGACATCGGACTGGCCCGGCCCTCGGGGGATGGGCCGGGCCAGTCCGGGCGGGAGCCACCCGTCCGGCCGCTGCGAAAGCGGGGGAAACGGGAATACCCGCCCGGTTTGACGGGGGATGCAAACCGGGCGGGAGTTCTCAACTCGCCTTGCCGAGCTTACTGTAGGCGGCTGCCACTTGGGTGAGCCATGCCAGCTCTGCCGCGAAGTTGTTCGTATCGCGGTCGTCGAAATCGCCGGCGTCCTTGTTGTCCTGGGGGATGGTGTCGGTCAGTTTTGCCTGCAAGGCCTGCTTGATCCGGGCTGCTTCGGTGAACGCCTGCCGCAACTCCGCGCTCACCTCCCTGTCCGGATCGCACCCCCCGTTGGTGGTGCGGTCGATGTACGGACGCAAGTCCCGCCACCCGTCCCGTATTTCGACGACCCGGCGGTGCAGCCGGTAGTCGAGGTCGGACACCGAGGCCCCGGGCGGCTCCAGGGCGATGTCCGGGGAGGACTCGTACAAGTCCCGCCAGAGCGGGTAGAGGGCCCGGTACGAGCGGTACGTGCGGGCCCAGTCCAGGAGCCGGGTCGCCGCCGGGCCCCAGGAGGAGTTGGTCAGGCTGAGCGAGAGCAGGACGATGCCCGCCGCACTGAAGACCGAAGCGGCGACCTTCCAGGCGCCGATGTCCACCCCGCTCGCGGCCGTGAGGATGTTGACCGTCCTCGCCGCGCAGTAGAGGAAGAGGACCACCGCGGTGACGGAGAGCAGCCGCAGGGCCTGGCGCAGCGAGGCGTTGTCGGTCATCCGGGCGTACGGGCCGCATTGGAGGTAGATGGTGACGCACGGAATGGCCTGGGAGACGATGAAGGCCAGGAGATAGGTGAGGAGCAGCGGCTCGCTGGTGCCGTCGAAGTCCGACGCGGGCCGGCCGGTGCCGTCGGCGAGCAGGAAGAGGGCCGTCAGCAGCACGTCGAGGACGATGCCGGTGATCAGCCAGTAGCGGGTCTTGCGTACGGCCACCTCGTCCGCGGCGGCCCAGCGAAGCAGGATGATCTGCGCGCTGACGCAGAAGGCGACCGCCGACAGGTGCATCAGGAGGACGGCGAGGTTGCCCACTCCCAGGAGGGGCCCGCCCCCCATGGCCAGAGCGCCCATGGTGAAGGTGAGGCACTGGAGCAGCAGGGTGACGATCAGCGTGCGGTACGCGCCGTCCTTCCAGCTGCGCCGCGCCTGGCACAACCGGTAGACGAGCGCCGCGTACGACGAGAGCGCCGCTATGACGAAGCAGAGGGTTCTGGTGGTGTTCACGACCTGGTTTTCTGCAAGTGCCGGGTGTGTGGCGGACGGTCAGTCGGTGTTCTCGGCCAGGGGGACCACGAGGCCGATGCTCTCGGCCGCCACGGCGATCGCGTAGTCGAAGAACGCGGCCTCGTCCCGGACACTGTCGTGCGTACGGCTGAAGACCTGGAAGACCAGGAGGCCGATGAGACTGCTCCACAGGACGATGCCGCGCTCGACGATGTCCGAGAACGGAGCCTCGGGCGCGCCGCCGAAGAGCTGCACCGCCTCCGGCAGGAGCAGCGGCGGACCGGGCACCGGCCGCCGGGGCGGGGTGAGTTCACCGGCCTCCAGCGAGGAGCGCACGATGCCGGCGAGGACCGCGGGGGTGCGCGAGGCGGAGAGGACGGTGTCCTGCGGGGCGTGGTAGTCCGGTACGGGCGAGCCGTAGATGAGCGTGAACTCGGCGGAGTTGTCGAAGGACCACTGCCGCAGTGCGCGGGTGACCGCGAGGAGCCGGGCGCCGCCGGAGGCACCGGCCTCCCTGGCGGCGCCGTCGGCCTGCTCCATCGCCTCGCCGGACGCGTCGTAGGCGTCGATGACCAGTGCGGTCAGCAGATCGTCGCGGTGCGGGAAGACGGCCTCGACATCGGCGACGGGAAGACCGCTGTCGCGCGCCACGGCCTCCAGGGACAGCCCTGCGGCGCCGAGCTTCACCAGCTGCTGACGCGCGATGTCCTTGATCACCACCGCCAGGGTGATGTCGTCGTCGGTCGAACTCATTGCGGAAACGTCCATGCCGGAACCGTACCCGCCGAGTCCGGGGGCCGTGCGTGTGGTCTCGCCAACGCCCTGGTCATGCGCTGTGATCCGGCCACGGGGCGATCGGTGGGCGTCAGATGTCGGCCAGGGCGCTGGGCCCGCCCGTCAGGGCGACGTGCAGTCCGTCCGGCCGGACCTCCACGGAGGTGGCCGCGAGCCCGAGCGGGTACTCCTTCGGCGCACCCGCCTGCGGTCCGAGGCCGCCGTCGCCGATCCCGAGCCGGTCGGTGGGCACGGAGCGGCCGAACAGGGTGAGCCCGTCGACGGCGAGGGTGACCTTGCCGTCCGCGAGTACGGGACGCAGCGTCAGCTGCCCGACCCCGCCCGGGCCGACGTTCGCGACCACCCTCCCGCTCGCCGGATCGGCGGTGACCGAGGCCACCGCCCCGGACGGTACGGCGTCGCGGATCGCGCCGGCGAGGGACTGCGTGGAGACCGTCACGTCCACGTGGGCGCCGGCGACCGTGGCCGTGCCGCTGAGGCGGACGTCGTCCAGCCGGGCCCGGACGCGGACTTGGGAGAGCCGTCCGACCCGGGCGTCGTCGCTGCTGATGTCGAGCCGGGGGATGCTCTCCTGCGCCACGTCCCACAGGGCCCAGCCACCGGCGACGTCGACCGCCACCTCGTCGCCGAGGCCCGGAGCCGCTTTGGCGACGCGGCCGCGGATCACGTCGCGGACCGTGTACTCGGCCGCGCCGGCGGCGAGGACGGCCAGCAGGACCACGGTGGCGGTGACCGTGAGGGCGAGATGGCGGCGCAGGGCCGCCCGGGTCCTCGTCAGGGCGTGCGGGTGGTGCTTCATCGCCGGTCTCCTCGGACGGGTGCGGGTGCGGGTGCGGGAGCGCGATCGGGAGCGGGATCCGGATCGGGCTCGGGTGCGGGCGCGGTCAGGGGGTCCGGCCCGGCGGCGGGTCCTTCCGGGTCGAAGTGCGGAAGGAGCCGGTCCAGCCAGCCGGGGAGCCACCAGTTGGCGCGCCCGAAGAGGTACATGGACGCGGGCACGAGCAGCAGGCGGACGACGGTGGCGTCGATGATGACGCTGACCCCGAGGCCCAGGGCGAGCATCTTGACGGCGACGTTGGTGGAGAGCAGGAAGGCCAGGAAGACGCTGGTCATGATGAGCGCCGCGCAGGTGATGACGCGGGCGGTGGCGGCCAGGCCGGTGGCGACGGCCAGCTGGTTGTCCTTGCCACTCAGCCAGGTCTCGCGGATCCGGGAGAGCAGGAAGACCTCGTAGTCCATGGAGAGCCCGAAGACGATCGCGAACATCATCATCGGTACGTAGGACTCCACGGGCACCTTCTCGGTGATGCCGAACAGCGCGACGCCCCAGCCCCATTGGAAGACCGCGACGACCACTCCGTAGGCGGCGGCGATGGAGAACAGGTTGAGCACGGCGGCCTTGAGCGCCACCAGCAGGCTGCGGAAGACGGTGAGCAGCAGGAGGAAGGCGGCGCCGACCACCACCGCGATGATCAGGGGCAGTTTGGCGGTGAGGGTGTCGGTGAAGGTCTGCGTGGCCGCGGCCGTGCCGGTGAGGTAGCCGGTGGCCCCGGTGCCCGACAGTGCCTGCGGCACCGTTTCGTCCCGCAGGGTGTGGATCAGGTCTGCGGTCGCCCGGTCCTGCGGGCCGGTGGTCGGGGTGACCGTGGTGATCAGCAGGGCGTGGTCGGGGCTGGGGACCGGGGGAGTGACGGAGGCGACGCCCGGTACGGCGGCCAGCTCGCGCCGGAGCGAGGCGGCGAGGTCCTGGCGCAGGCTCTCGTCGGCGACCTGGCTGCTGTCGAGGTGGGTGACGACGGTGAGCGGGCCGTTGGCGCCGGGGCCGAAGCCCTCGGTGATCAGGTCGTAGCCGCGGCGGTCGGTCCTGCTGGTGGACTGGGCTCCGGCGTCGACGTGGCCGAGCTGCATGGAGGCGACGGGGACCGCGAGGACGCCGAGTACGAGCAGGCCACTGACGAGGAAGAGCCAGGGGCGCCGGCTGACCCTGACGGCCCAGCGGTGCCAGACGTCCGCCTCGCCGGTGGGTTCGGCCACCGGTTCGCGGACGTGGAAGCGGTCGATCCGGCGGCCGAGCAGCCCGAGCAGGGCGGGCGTCAGTGTCACGGACGCGGCGGCGGCCACGAGGACACCGAGTCCGGCGGCGACACCGAGGGCGCCGATGAAGCCGACGCCGGAGGCGCAGAGTCCGCCCAGGGCCATGGCCACCGTGGCGGCGGCGACCAGTACGGCGCGGCCGCTGGTGGCGACCGTACGCCCGACCGCCTCGGCGGGTTCGGTGCCGGCGTGCAGCAGGGCCCGGTAGCGGGTGGCCAGGAAGAGCGCGTAGTCGATGCCGACCCCGAGGCCCATCATCGCGGCCAGGGTCGGGGCGGCCTGGGCGAAGCTGAACTGCCCGGCGAGCAGGCCGAGTCCGGCAAGGCTGACGGACAGGCCGATCACGGCCGTCAGCAGCGGCAGCCCGGTGGCGGCGACGCTGCCGAAGCCGATCAGCAGCACGAGCACGGCGACGGCGAGCCCGATGGTCTCCGAGGCGCGGTCGGCGGACTTGGGCGTGGCCAACTGCCCGAGCGGGGCACCGTACTCGACGGTGACGTCATCGGCGCGCAGGGGCTGGACGGCGGCGTCGACCTCGGCGAGGTAGCCCGGGTCGAAGCTCGCCGGGTTGCCGTCGAAGCGGACGGTCACCTGGGCGGTCTCACCGTTCGCGGAGACCGACCCGGGGGTGGTGAACGGGTCGGTGACCGACAGGACGTCCGGCAACTCGCGCAGCTGGGCCACACTCGCATCGACGGCCGCCCGGTGATCGGTGACCGCACCCCCGTCGGACGTGATCACGATGGCGGAGGCCGTGCCACCCGAGCCGGTGGTGTGGGCCGCCAGCAGTTCGGCACCGGTCTGGGTGCTGGTACCGGGCAGGGAGAAGCCGTCGGCGAAGCTGCCGCCCCAGGTGTGGTTGGCCAGCCCGAGGCCGACCAGGGCCAGCACCCACAGTGCGACGACCCGCCAGGCGTGCCGGGCGCACCAGCGCCCGCTCCGGTGAAGGAGCCCCGGCCCCTTGGCCGATTCAGTGTCCATGGGGCCACTGTGGCCGGTGGGTGTAAGGGGGTCGTGGGCGCATTGTTCGGGGAACGTACGGGCGAGGACGGGCGGGAACCGGTCGCGTTCCCTCATCCGGGGGCGGGCGCCGGCGGAAGGGTGACCGTGAAGCAGGCGCCACCTTCCGGACCGTGGCCCTCGACGCGGATGACGGCGTCCAGACGGCCGGTCAGGCGGTGGGCGATGGCCAGCCCCAGACCGCTGCCGACCGGACGGGTGCCGCGGTAGCGCTCGTGGAGGGCGCCGTGGTCGAAGGCGATGCGTACGTCGTCGTCGGTGAGGCCGGGCCCGCCGTCGCGGACCTGCAGCTCGGCGCCGCCGCCCGCGGCGGCCGCGCGGACGGCGAGGACCAGGGGCGCGCCCTCGGGCGTGACCCGTAGCGCGTTCTGCACCAGGCCGTCGATCAGCTGCCGGACCCGGAAGGCGTCGGTCTCGACGACGACGGGCCCGTCGGGCCGCTCCAGCCGGAGGTCCACGCCGTGGCGTGCGCACAGGCCGGTCCAGAACGCGGCGGCCTCGGAGACGAGCGTGCGCAGGTCGGCCGGGACCACGTCCAGGCGGAAGTCGTCGGCCTCCAGCCGGGCCAGGTCCAGCAGGTCCCCGAGGAACCGGTCCAGGCGCCGGGTCTCGTCGGCCAGGATGCCGCCCACCTCTGCCACCCGGTCCGGCTCGATCAGGCCGTCGGCGAGCGCCTCGGCGTACCCCTGCAGCGCGGTCAGCGGGGTGCGCAGGTCGTGGGAGACCGAGAGCAGGAAATCCCGCTGCCGGTTCTCGCTGCGGGCCAGCGCCTCGTCCAGCACGTTGAGGGCGCGCCCGATGTCCGCGGTCTCCCGGGGGCCGTCGACCGGGGCCGGTACGCCGCGTTCGCCGTCGGCGAGCCGGTGGGCGATCTGCGCGGCCGTCACCAGCGGACGGGCGATCCGGCGGGCCAGGAGCGCTCCGGCCAGGGCTGCCCCGAGCATGCCGAAGACGAGCGGCGCGATCACGTTGCGGCGGATCCGGTTCGTGTCCTCGGTGACGACCGCGTACGGCTCGGTCAGGACGACCGCGCCGCCGCGTACGCCGGGCCGCCCCACCAGCAGGACCTCCCGGCCGCCCAGGATGCCGGTGGTGGAGACCGGCTTCCCTGCGAGCAGGGCCGATGTGGACGCCCTGTCGACGGCCGGACTGGCGGTTCCGCCGACGGTGCCGTCCGGGGCGATGACCGCGAGCTGCACCCCGTTCGGCCCGGCCAGGACCTGGGCGCCGGTGAAGAGCGCCTCGGAGAGTGCGGGCAGGCGGCTGAGGACCGTCGCCTGACGGGCGAGTTGGTCGCGTTCGCGCTGCTCCGCGCCGTGTGCGGCGGTCTGCCAGGCGATCAGCCCGGTCAGGGCCACCGCGAGCGCCGCCACCACGGTGGTCAGCACCACGATCTTGCGGGCGAGGGAGCCGCGCCGCGGGCCGGGGCCGGGGTGGTGAACGGGGCGCGGGCCGGGGCCGGGGCCGGGGCGGTTCACGGGCCGGGTGCCGTAGCCGTCGCGCTGTACCCGACGCCGCGGACCGTACGGATCGGGCTCGCGTCGCCGAGCTTCGCGCGCAGCTGCGAGACGAAGACGTCGACCATGCGGGTGTCGCGGTAGCCGGGGTACCCCCACACCTGGGCGAGCAGTTGCTCGCGGGTGAAGACCTGGCCCACGTGCTGGACGAGGTGGGCGAGCAGGTTGAACTCGGTGGCGGTGAGCTCGACCGGCTCGCCGTCGCGGCGCACGGTGCGGCTGACCGGGTCCACGCTGAGCCGGCCGTTGCTCCCGGCCGGCGGACCGGGAGGTCCTGCCACCCGGCGCAGTACGGTCTTGACCCGGGCGACCAGCTCGCGCGGCGAGAACGGCTTGGTCAGATAGTCGTCCGCGCCCAGTTCCAGGCCGAGGATCCGGTCGGCCTCCTCCCCGCGCGCGGTGACCAGCAGGACGGGTGTCCAGTCACCGGCGTCCCGCAGGGCGCGGCAGAAGGCGATGCCGTCCATGCCGGGCAGGCCGATGTCCAAAACGATGGCCACCGGGTGCATGCGCCGCGCGGCCGCGAGGCCGGCGCTCCCGTCGGCCTCGACGTGGACGCCGAAGCCCTCGCGCGTCAGGTAGAGGCGTTGTACGTCGGAGATGTGGCGCTCGTCCTCGACGATCAGCACCAGGCCCCTGGACTGCGTCATCACTGCCTCTCACCCGCGGTTGGCAGCACCGATGCTAACCGCGCCGGCCCGCCGTTCCGGTGGGCGCGCCGCCCTCCGTACATTCCCCGAACAATGCGCCGACCGTGATCCGGCGTGGGGGTCAGACCGGAATGCGGCCTTGGCTGGTTTCGGCTCTTGTCGTTGCTTCTGGAAAGTGCTTGCGATCCCCTGAGGGTAGGCTAACCTAACTGTCGTGCAAGCAGCTGAAAAGACCACCGAGGCCATGCCTCCCCGCGGTCGTGAACTCTCCGCCCAGGGCGTCACCGTGGCGTACGACGGCGTCGACGTCGTACACGAAGCCTCCATGACGCTGCGACCCGGTGAAGTGACCGTCCTGGTGGGGCCGAACGGCAGCGGCAAGTCCACGATGCTGCGCACGATCGCCCGGCTGCAGCGTCCCAGGGCCGGCGCCCTCGTCATCGACGGGAACGCCGACGGCTTCGCGCTGAGCCCCCGTGAGTTCTCGCGGCACGTCGCCCTCCTGACACAGGGGCGCCCCACCCCGAGCGGGCTGACGGTACGGGACCTGGTCGAATTCGGCCGGTACCCCTACCGCGGCCGCTGGGGCCGGGACGATCCGGGCGGCCGGGCCGCGGTGAACCGCGCGCTCGCACTCACGGGCGTCGAGGAACTCGCCGAACGCGGCGCCGAACACCTGTCCGGCGGACAGCTCCAGCGCGTCTGGCTGGCCGGCTGCCTCGCCCAGGAGACGGGCGTACTCCTCCTCGACGAACCGACCACCTACCTGGACCTGCGCTACCAGGTCGAACTCCTCGACCTGATGCGCGATCTGGCGGACGACCACGGGATCGCCGTGGGCGCCGTCCTGCACGACCTCGACCAGGCCGCCGCCGTGGCGGACCGGATCGTCCTGCTCCACGCGGGACGGATCATCGCCGACGGCGCGCCCGAAGACGTACTGACGCCCGAGCGGCTGACCGACACCTACGGCATCCGCATCGACGTCGAGAACGACCCCCTGACGGGCCAGTTGCGCACCCGCGCGATAGGCCGACACCACTTGCGCAGTGAAAGGCTCAGTACCACCTCATGAGACGATTCCTCCTCACCGCGGCGGCCGCCACCGTCGCGGCTCTCACCCTGACCGCATGCGGGACCACCGAGCCCGCCGCCGACGACGCGAAGAAGACCGCCGAGCCGATCACCCTCACCGACGCCTCGGGCGCGAAGGTGGAGCTCGCCGGCCCCGCCAAGAAGGTCGTCGGGACGGAATGGAACGTCGTCGAGAGCCTGATCTCGCTGGGTGTCGAGCCGGTCGGCGTCGCCGACGTCAAGGGCTACAAGACCTGGAACACGGCCGTCCCGCTGAAGGGCGAGCCCAAGGACATCGGCACGCGCGGCGAGCCGAGCATGGACACCATCGCCTCGCTCAAGCCCGATCTCGTCATCGCCACCTCCGACCTGCCGCCGGCCGCCCTCCAGCAGCTGCGCAAGGTCGCCCCGGTCCTGGAGGTGCGCCCCGGCGATGCCGCCGACCCGATCGGCCAGATGACCAAGAACCTGGACCTCATCGCCCAGGCCACCGGCACCACGGCGCAGTCCGACAAGCTCAAGCAGGGCTTCCAGGCGAAGCTGGACCAGGGCAAGAAGGCGCTCGCCGACGCGGGCAAGGCCGGCGCCCCGTACGCCTTCGCGGACGGCTACGTCGTCTCCAACCAGGTCTCGATCCGCCCCTACACCAGCGGTTCGCTCATCGGCGGGGTCAACGAGAAGCTCGGCCTGAAGAACGCCTGGACCGTCCAGGGCGACGAGGCCTACGGCCTCGCCACCAGCGACGTCGAAGGCCTCACCAAGCTCGGTGACGTGGAGTTCGCCTACATCGGCAACGACGGCGACAAGGACAGCAACCCGTTCGCCGGTGTCCTCGCACAGGACAAGGTGTGGACCTCCCTGCCGTTCGTGCAGAAGGGCAACGTCAACCGCCTGCCCGACGGCATCTGGATGTTCGGCGGTACCGAGTCGATGAACAAGTACATCGACTCCGTCGTCGCCGCCCTGACGAAGTAACACCATGGCCGTCACCGCAACCACTGCCGCCACCCGCCCGTCGTCGGTCACGTCCCGGACGGGAGCGGCCGCGGTGACGGCCGCACTGGTCCTCCTCGTCGCCGGCCTCGCGGCCGTCGACATCACCCAGGGCACGGCCAACGTCGGCGCACCGGAGGTGTGGCGGGCGCTCACCGGCCGGGCCGAGCCCGGCGACGCGTCCGTCGTCATCGCCTCCCGGCTGCCGCGCATGGCCGCCGGACTGTTCGTCGGCGCCGTCCTCGGCATGGCGGGCGCCGCCCTCCAGGCGGTCAGCCGCAACGTCCTCGCCTCGCCCGACACCCTCGCCGTCAACGCCGGCTCCTACTTCGGACTCGGCCTCCTCGCCGTCTCCGGCGTCTCGCTCCCACTGCTGGCCTCCTCCGGCGTCGCCTTCGTCGGCGGCCTCGCCGCGGCGGCCGTCGTCCTCGGACTGTCCGGCCTCGGCGCCGGCACCGTCCGGCTCGTCCTCGCGGGCAGCGCCCTCACCCTCGGCCTCTCCGCCGTCACCGAGGGCCTGCTCCTGCTGTTCCCCCAGCAGACCGACGGCATCTTCCGGTGGAACCAGGGCAGCATCGCCCAGCACGGCTTCGACGGTCTCCTGCAGATGGCACCGATCGGCCTCGCCGGCCTCGCCGGGCTGCTGCTCCTCGCCCGCCGCGTCGACGCCCTGGCCCTCGGCGACGACGCCGCCCGCGGCCTCGGCGTCCCCGTCCGGTCCACCCGGGTCACCGCCGTCGTGCTCGCCTCGCTGCTCTCCACGGCCGCCGTCACGCTCGCCGGTCCCGTCGGCTTCGTCGGCATGTGCGCCCCCGCCCTCGTCCGCCCGCTCGCCCGCCGCTTCCGCGGGTTCACCAAGAGCCGTGCGGGCCTGCCGGTCGCGGCACTCACCGGTGCGGCGCTGGTCCTCGGCTCCGACGTACTGCTGCGCTCCCTCGTCCGCTCGGACGTGGCGGTCGCCGTGCCGACCGGCGTCGTCACCAGCCTCGTCGGCGCCGTCTTCCTGATCGTCATGGCCATCCGGGTCAAGGACACCGCCGGAGCCACCGCCGTCGACCGGCTGCACATCCGGAGCCGGGCCGTCTTCCTCACCACCACGGCCGCCCTGGTGGCCGTCCTCGTCGGCGTCGTCCTCGCCGCCGTGCTGCTGGGGGACACCAAACTGCTGCTCGGCGACGTGCTGAACTGGGCCCAGGGACGGGCCGGCCGGACGATTTCCTTCGTCCTGGACACGCGGGTGCCGCGGGTGCTCGCCGCCCTCCTGGCCGGTGCGGCACTCGCCCTGGCCGGAACCCTGGTTCAGGCGGTGACCCGCAACCCGCTCGCCGAACCGGGCGTCCTCGGCGTCTCCGGCGGCGCCGCGCTGGGCGCCGTCCTCCTCGTGACGACGGTGCCGCCGGCCGGATCCTGGACCGTGGCCGCCGCCGCGTTCGCGGGCGCCGCACTCAGCTCCGTCATCGTCTTCGGGCTGGCCGCCCGCGGCGGGTTCCAGCAGAACCGGCTGGTCCTCGTCGGATTCGGCGTGGCCACCGCGTCGGCCGCCCTGGTCAGCCTCCTCATCATCCTCACCGACCCGTTCAACGCGACGAAGGCGCTCACCTGGCTGTCCGGCTCCACCTACGGCAGGACCCTGCCCGACGTGGTGCCCCTGGCCATCGTCCTGGTCGTCGGCCTGGTCATCGCGGTCGCCCGGCGCACCGAACTCGACCTCGTCTCGCTCGACGAGGACACCCCGAGGCTGCTCGGACTCAGCCTGGGCCGTGGACGCTTCGGGTTCCTCCTCCTCGGCGTACTGCTCAGCGCCACCGCCGTGGCCGCCGCCGGCACGATCGGCTTCGTGGGGCTCGTGGCCCCGCACGCGGCCCGCGCCCTCGTGGGCCGGCAGCACACGCGGGTGGTCCCGGTCGCCGTCCTCGTCGGCGCCGTCCTCGTGTGCACCGCGGACCTGGTGGGCCGCACCGTGATCGCACCGGCCCAGCTCGGCGCCGGCCTCATGACCGCGGTCATCGGCACGCCGTACTTCCTCCACCTGCTGGTACGCAGCCGCCGATAGGGGGGTCTGGGCGCGAGCAGGCCGAGGACCGGGTACGGCGCAGCGGTGTGCGCCGTACCCGGTCCTCTTGCGTGGCTCAGCCGTGGCCGAAGCGGGGCGGGCGCTTGTCCACGAAGGCGGACATGCCCTCCTTCTGGTCGGCCGTGGCGAAGACCGCGTGGAACAGGCGCCGTTCGAAGCGGACGCCCTCGGTGAGGGTGGTCTCGAAGGCCCGGTTCACGGCCTCCTTGGCCATCATCGCCACCGGCTTCGACATCCCGGCGACGGTCTCGGCGACCGCGAGCGCCTCGGACAGCAGCTCGTCCGCCGGGACGATCCGCGACACCAGCCCGCCCGTTCGGCCTCGACCGCGTCCATGGTGCGGCCCGTCAGGCACAGTTCCATCGCCTTGGCCTTG
Organism: Streptomyces sp. NPDC048257; assembly: GCF_043201855.1. NCBI lineage: Bacteria > Bacillati > Actinomycetota > Actinomycetes > Kitasatosporales > Streptomycetaceae > Streptomyces > Streptomyces sp. NPDC048257. Next base: position 448,731 of record NZ_JBICZI010000001.1, on the reverse strand, counting down.
CCGACGGCCCGGGTGAGCCGCTGGGAACCCCCGATGCCGGGGATCACCCCGAGTTTGATCTCCGGCTGCCCGAACCTCGCGGAGTCGGCGGCCAGCAGGATGTCGCACAGCATGGCGAGCTCGCAGCCGCCGTCCAGGGCGTAGCCGGAGACCGCCGCGAGGGTGGGCGTACGTCCCTGGCCGAGGCGGTCCCACGCCGTGAACCAGTGGGAGAGGTACATGTTCATGTAGCTCTGCGGCCGCATCTCCTTGATGTCGGCGCCCGCCGCGAAGGCCTTCGCGGAGCCGGTCAGGACGATGCAGCCGACCCCGGGGTCCCGGTCCAGTTCCTCCGCGGCGGCCACCACCTCGGTCATCAGCCGGAGGTTGAGGGCGTTGAGGGCCTGCGGCCCGTTGAGGGTGAGACGGCCACCCGCCCCTTGCGCTCCAGCAGGATGGTTTCGTAGGTCATGCGGGCGTTCCGTTCCGGGGTCGCAGGGTGCGGACGATCGCCGAGAAGTCGAGGCCGGCGCCCTCGCCCGCGGCGAAGGCGGCGTACAGCTCGGCGGCTTTCAGGCCCAGCGGAGCCTCCACCCCGCCGGCCCGCAGGGCGTTCGCCGCCAGGGCGAGGTCCTTGGCCATGAGGGACGCGGCGAAGCCGGGCCGGTAGTCATGGTTGGCGGGACTGCCCGGAACCGGCCCGGGTACGGGGCAGTTGACGGTGAGGGCCCAGCACTGGCCGGACGCGGTGGAGGCCGCGTCGTAGAGGGCCTGGCCGTCCAGGCCGGGGCTCTCGGCGAGGACGAAGGCCTCGCTCACCCCGATCATCGAGACGGCGAGGATCATGTTGTTGCAGATCTTCGCAGCCTGCCCGGCGCCCGCCGCGCCGCAGTGCACGGCCTTGCGGCCCATCGCGCCGAGCAGTGGCTCCGCCGCCGCGAACTCGGCGGCGGAGCCGGCCGGCGCCCGCGCCGCCCGCGGCGATCGAAGTCCGGGTTCAGCGGCGAGGCGTCAGCAGCGTCGCGAGGCGGTCGGTGAACTCCGTGATCCAGTCCAGCAGCGGGCCGCTGCGGGCGACGCTGAACCCGTGCCGGCGGCCCCAGAACGAGGCCTGTACGGCGTGGAGCTGGGCCCAGCGCCGGACGCGTTCGCGATCGAGTTCCGCGGCCTCGACGAAGATGTCCAACGTCCGGTGGACCGCCTTCTCCAGGTCCTCGGCCTCGAAGAGGGACAGCGCGCGGGACTTGAGCAGCGTGCCGCCGTCGTAGGCGGGGTCTCCCACGTACCCCTTGGGGTCGACCGCGAGCCACGGCTCACGGTCCGCGCGCAGGATGTTCCTGGCGTGCAGGTCGCCGTGGATCAGGACGTCCGGCTGGGTGCGGCCCAGCTCGCGTACGGTGCCCACCGCGGCGTCCACCACGGACCGGGGCATCGCATGCGTCAACTCCACTGCGTCCCTGCCCAGTTGTTCCTCCCAGGCGTCGGCCTGGTCCCGCAGCCGGGGCAGACCGGCCGGCGCGGGGACGGCCAGCCGGCGGCTGATCCGTCCCGCCACCGCCACCACCTCGTCGCCGTCCTCGACCTCCTCCAGCGTCGCCGTCCGGACCCGCTCCAGCAGCATCGCGAAGTGCTCGTCGTCGCGCTCGTGCAGCAGGACGGCGCCACGCCCGCCCCACGCCTCGAACGCGTCCGGCTCGTGCACGTTTCCGGGATGCGGGAAGGACACCTTCAGCACGGCGGACCCCGTGGCCCGCCGTAGCACCGGAACGATGATCCCGACCCCGCCGTGCGTGACCTCGCCGTCCGGTACGCACTCCCAGCGCGCCAGCAACTCCTCGACGATCTCCGGAAGTTCGGCGAGCCACGCGGCTCCCGCCGCTCCCTCGCGCTCGACGGTGCCCCGAGCGAAAGCCTCTGGTGTCCCGATCATCCCGATACCCTACGCTGGGGCGCATGATCCCTTCCTCTGTCCGTTCGCGACCGCCCCTCCGGGTGACTTCGAGCCGCCGGGGGCGCTGACATGGCGCCCTCGGTGTACCGCCTCACCCCGGCCGCGGCCGAAGCCGGGACCTGCGTCGCCGCTGCGCGCCGCTTCGCCCTCGAGGCCGGCGTCGACCGGCTGACGATCGACAATCCGATGGAGCAGGGGTTCTTCTCCTTCTCCGACCGACAGGCCCCGACGGTCCCCGGCCCGCCCGGCTACCACGACGGCGCGCACGTGCCGCTCGACACCGGACTCGCCCTGCTGCGCGCCATGTTGCTGCGCGAGGGCCCCTGGTGCCGGCTGCACGCCGAGGACGGGTTCTTCCTCCACGTCGGCGAACGGCACGACGTCTACGTCGGCGGTGCGCGGCCGTACGAAGGGGCCGCGGCGCACGCTCGCCGGTCCGGGCTGACCGTCGAAGCGGTCGACCGCTCCCCGCTCGACCCCGCCCTCGACGACACCGACCTCCAGCCGCCCGCCGACGCTGCCTTCTGGACCGAGGTCGCCCGCCTGGCCGCGCGGCGCGGCGGGGTACTGATCGAGGAGCGGTACGTCGGGGGAGCACACCGCTGGCACCGGCTGACCGCCGCCGACGGGATCACCCTCGTACGGTCGCGGCTGACCCCGCGGGCCCGGCTGGCGGTGTGGCCGGACCTGACCGACGACATCGAGGCGGTCCGCGCCGCCGTGCTCCGCTCGGAACGACTGGAACTACTGGTCCAGCAGGAGGCGGACGGGAGCATCCCCCACACGCGCATCGCCGAGCCCTGGATGGCCCACGCCGGTCTCGCCTACCCGATGATCAGGCCCGGCCGGGGCCGCCGGGCCGGGCTGATCCCCTTGGCGCCGGCCGAACGCCGCCCCCTGCTCGCCGGCGTACTGCCGGATGCCGACGGCGTCGTACGGGCCCGCTGGCGCACCAACCGCACCCCGGCCGACGAACGGCGGACCCTGCTGGGCTCGCTGCGCAGCGGGGACGTGGTGACCGGCACCGTCACGACCGGCCTGGACGACGTCGGCGTCCACGTGGACCTGGACCCGGGTCCGGACGTGGACCACGAGCGGGGGCGCGGCCTCGGCTTCCTGCGGGTCCCCGAGATGTCCTGGGAGTACTTCGACGACGTGGCCGAGGTCGCCCCGATCGGCCGGCGGATCCGCGCCGAGGTCCTCCACGTCGACTTGGAGCGGGAGCGGGTGAGCCTGTCCCTGAAAGCCCTGCACCCGGACCCCTGGCGGTCCTTCGCCGTCACCCACCGGGCCGGCGACACCCTGTCCGGCACCGTCACCAAGCTCGTCCCGTTCGGCGTGTTCGTGCGCCTCGCCCCGGGCGTCGAGGGCATGGCCCACCGAACGGAGGCGTCCGGCCGAACCTTCGAGACCGGCGACGGCGTACGGGCCTCCCTGCTCGACATGGACCTGGAACGCCGCCGCATCAGCCTGTCCCTGGACGCCTGAGCGGTCCGCGGGTCCCCCGGACCGGGTGACACGACTGGTGATCACCGGTGATCACCGGTTCAGTGGAGGGCGTGGGCCGATCACAGTCCGTATCCCCGCGTGAGCCCCGGTGACGTCCATGGACCACCGGGCACCGACCGGTGACCCCATGCTCACGGCCCGGTTCGCCCCTCCCGCCGTGCCGAAGCTGCTGGTCCACCGGCCCGAGCTGCTGGGGCGGCTCACAGTGGGGGCGCAGGGGCCGCTCACCCTCATCAACGGGCCCGCCGGGTCGGGCAAGACCGTGCTCACCGCCCACTGGGCGGCCGACGCAGGCGCGCCGCGGCGCCCGCGTCCCCTGTGGCTCACCGTCGCCCCCGACGACGCCCCCGGGGCCTTCTGGGCGTACGTCCTGGAAGCCCTCCACCGGGGCGGGGTGGCGCTGCCCGCCGGGGTGGGCAGGCCGACCCGCGCCGAAGGGGTGACCCGGTCGTTCCTGGTGCGCCTGGCGGACGGGCTGGCCGCCTCCCCGCAGCCCGCCGTGCTCGTGCTCGACCAGTTCGACACCGCCCAGCCGCCCGCGACGACCGAGGGACTGGACTTCGTACTCCGGCATGCGGCCGGCGGCCTGCGCATCGTGCTCACCAGCCGGTCGGACTCCCTGCTCCGGCTGCACCGCTACCGGGCGGCCGGCGAGATCACGGAGATCCGGCACGCCGACCTCAGGTTCACCCCCGAGGACGCCGAGGCGCTGCTGGGCGAGCACGGGCTGGCCATCTGCCCGGCCGGGATCCGGCTGCTGATGGAACGCACCGAGGGATGGGCGGCAGGGGTGCGCCTGTGCGCCCTGGCGATGCAGCGCAGCGACGACCCGGAGGAGTTCCTCCGCCAGTTCGCGGCCGACCGCACGACGATCGCCGACTACCTCCTCACCGAGGTGCTCGACGCCCAGCCGCCGCCCACCCAGGACCTGCTGCTGCGGGTCTGCGTCACGGACCGTGTCCACCCGGACCTGGCGGACGCGCTGACCGGCCGGGACGACGGCGCGCGGACCCTGGCCGGGCTGGCCCGCGACAACGCGTTCCTCGAGCAGATCGAGGCCTCGGCCTGGTACCGGCTGCACCCGCTGTTCGCCGAGGTCCTACGGGCGCACCTGCGGCAACGCCGTCCCGGTCTCGAGCCCCGGTTGCACGGGCGGGCCGCACGCTGGCTGGCCCGGACCGGGCGGCTCACGGAGGCGGTGCTCCAGGGCGCGGCCGCCGGGGACTGGGAGTTCGCCGCGGTGCAGCTGGTCGACAACCTGGCGATCGGCCGCGTCCTGACGGGCCTGGAGGCGGATCAGCTGGGCCGGGCGTTCGCCGCGATGCCGGCCGGGCCGGCCGGCACGGCAGCAGAGGTGGCGGGGCCGGCTCCCGCACTGGTCGGCGCGGCCTGCCGACTGGCCGAACAGGACCTTCCCGGGTGCGAGGCCGCGCTGCGGCGGGCGGACGCCTTGCTGACCGGCGACCACGGCCCGGCCGTGCGGCTCGGACGTGCCTTCCTCGGCGTCCTCGCCGGCCGCCCGGCCGGCGACCTGGCGGCCACCGAACGGTCGGCCGCCGACGCCGACCGGCTGATTCAGGAGCTGCCGCCGCCCCTGCTCGCCGAGCACCCCGAGCTCCGCGCCCTCCTGCTGGCGCATCTCGGCGCCGCGGAACTCGGCGCCGGACACCTGGAGCGGGCCGAGACCACCCTCTCGGCGGCCGTCGCCGCGTGCGGAGCGCCCGGCACGGAGCACCCGCTCTGCGACGCGCTCGGCTCACTGGCCCTGGCCGCACTGCTGCGCGGCCGCTTGCGGCAGGCGGCCGAGCACGCCCGCGCCTCGCTCGCCGTCGCGGAACAGTCCGCCCTTCCGCCCGGGCGCCGGGTCGGTGTCGACCACCTCGTCCTGGCGGGCGTGGCCGTCGAGCAGGACGACCTGGTGACCGCGCGCCACCACCTCGACCTGGCGACCACGGAGGCGGGCTCCCGCCCGGATCCCGCGACCGCCGCCCGGGCCGCCGTCATCGGCGCCCGGATCGCGGCGGCCGAGGGCGACGGGGACACCGCGCTCGCGGTCCTGCGCGCGGTGGCTCCGGTACGGCTGTCCGCGTGGGCGGTGGACGCGCTGGCCGTGGCCGAGTCGGCCGTACACCTCGCACGCGGCGACTCCGCAGCGGCCCTGGAGGCCCTGGAGGCCCCGGAGTCTCTGGACGCCGCCTCGGACGCCCCGGATGCCCGGGACGGCGAACGTCCGGAGCATGCGGTGGCCCGCGCCCGCGCCCTCCTGGCGGCCGGCCGCGGAGCGTGCGCGTCGCAGGCGCTGGCAGGCGTACCGGACGACGACGGCGTCGCGACGCCGGTACGGGCGCACGCGTGCCTCCTGCGCGCGCAGATCGCCGCGGCGGGCGGGGACCCCGAGGAGGCGCACCGGCGGCTGGGTGAGGCGCTGGCACTGGCCCGCCCCGAGGAACTGCGCCGGATGTTCGCCGAGAGTGGCCCCTGGGTGCGCCGGACCCTGAACCGGGACCCGCGACTGGCACGGATGCACGGGTGGCTGACCCCCCGCACCCCGGTCCGTACGGCCCGTGCGCCGCAGGCCGGCGGGCAGGCACCGGTGGTGGAGCCGCTGAGCGCGCGGGAGACCGATGTGCTGCGCAAGGCCGCGGAGCTGCTGTCCACCGAGGAGATCGCGGCCGAGCTGTACGTCTCGGCCAACACGGTCAAGACCCACCTGAAGAGCATCTACCGCAAGCTTTGCGTCAGCCGGCGGAGCGAGGCCGTTCACCGGGCGCAGGACCTCGGGATGCTCTGAGCCGCGCGCGGCCGGCCGTGGGTGCGTCGTGTGCGTCGTGTGCGTCCTTCGCCCGTAGCGGGCGATGCCGAGGGCCCGCCGGGGGTCGACGATGGCGGGTGGAGGCCGGGAGCGGGCCGGGCACCCGCCCCGGCCCCGGCACCCGACGCCGTACTTCCGAGAGGAGTGAGTGCTCCCATGCGCTACGAATTCCGCATCTCGGGGGTCGTGCCGGACACTCTCGCCGCGAGCTTTCCCGAGCTGGACCGGATTCCCGTCCCGGAGCAGACGCTCCTGTTCGGCAGCGTGGCGGACGAGGCCCACCTGTACGGGCTCCTCACGCGCTTCCAGTCCCTGGGCCTGCGGGTTCTCGAAATGCGCCGGCTGCCCGCATGACGCGGGAGCCGGGACCCGAAGACCACCCGCTTCGGGTGATCACGGGACCCGGTCCGCCGGACGACACTGCAATGTGGGCGCCGAAGCCTGTGACCGACGATCCGGAGCAGGACGGTCCTGCGCTGTACCGCCAACTGTGAGGTGAATTCCATGGGCCAGCCGACACCGACCGGGGGAAACTGGAACACCGGCCCTGCGCCGGGCAACACGCCGCTGTTCCCGGGCGACGACAGTCAGGGCGCGGGGAACGTGGGCACGATGTTCGCAGCGGTCCTCCTCCTGGTGACCGGGTGCCTCGCGGTGTTCCAGGGCATCGCGGCCATCGCCAACGACGACGTCTACGCGCGCATCGGAAGCTACGTCTTCGAATTCGACCTGACGGCGTGGGGATGGATCCATCTCATCGTCGGAGTGCTCGTCGTCCTGACCGGAGTGGGTCTGTTCGCGGGCTCGAACCTGGCCAGGGGCGCGGGCATCGCGTTCGCCGCCATCAGCGTGATCCTCAACTTCATGTGGCTGCCCTACCAGCCCTGGTGGTCGATCATCATCATCGCGATCGACGTGTTCATCATCTGGGCCCTGTGCACGAGTTGGACGCACTCCACCGAGTGACGCGGGCTGCCGGCGGCGCCCGACCCGGTGACGGGCCGGGCGCCGCCGTCTGTGCGCCCGAGAGCCGGAGGCCGGCTTCGCCGGACTGAAGCGGGAGCAAGGACATCTGCTCGGGCGGCGGCGGGACAGCGGGACGGCGGTGAGTCTTGACGGCCGGGATGGCGCTTCGTAGGGTCGGCGCGGCCTCGCACCGCCGCAGGGCCGCGAGGAGGAGCACCCCGATGGCCCTTCGGCGCCCGCGCACGCTGCTCGCCATGGACCCCGGGCTGCGGCCCCGCTTGCTGGACGAGGCCACTGCCCGTCGACTGCACGAAGTGGCCTTGTTCGAAACGGAGTTGGTCGTCGACGACTTCGGCGGGCCCGGTGTGGCGGCGGCGCTGGCGGAGACCGAGGTCCTGCTCACCTGCTGGGGCGCGCCCGCCGTCGACGCCCGGATGCTCGCGGCCGCGCCGCGCCTGCGGGCCGTCGTGCACGCGGCCGGCTCCGTCAAGCAGCTTGTCACCGAGGCCTGTTGGGACCGCGGCATCGTCGTCTCCTCCGCGGCGGCGGCCAACTCCGTACCGGTGGCCGAGTACACCGTGGCCATGGTCCTGCTGTCCAACAAACGCGTCATGCAGCTGCGCGAGGAGTACCGCAGCGTCCGGGGCCGCCACCACGACTGGCAGCTGCGCTACGGCCACGCGGGGAACCACCGCCGCACCGTCGGCATCGTCGGCGCCTCCAGGATCGGCCGCCGGGTGATCGAGCTCCTGCGCCCGTACGCTCTCGAACTCGTCCTGTACGACCCGTACGTGAGCGCCGTCGAGGCCGAGCGGCTCGGCGTCCGCGCCGTCGGGCTCGACGAGCTCTGCCGGGTCTGCGACGTCGTCAGCCTGCACGCCCCGGAGCTGCCGCAGACGCGGTCGATGATCGACCGCCGCCGGCTGGCGCTGATGCGCGACGGCGCCACGCTGATCAACACGGCCCGCGGCTCCCTCGTCGACACCGCCGCGGTCACGGACGAGTTGGCCTCCGGCCGGCTGCACGCCGTCATCGACGTCACCGAGCCGGAGGTCCTGCCCGCCGGCTCGCCGCTGTACGACCTGCCGAACGTACTGCTCACCCCGCACATCGCGGGGTCCCTGGGCAACGAACTCCACCGCATGGCCGAATCCGCGGTCGAGGAGATCGCCCGCTACGCCGCCGGCCTGCCGTTCGCCCATCCGGTGCGGCGCGAGGACCTCGAGCGGACCGCCTGAACGGCCTCGTCCCCGGGCGTCTGTTCGGATTGCGCGGCGTCGTCGGTAAGCCGAACGGAGTCGCGCCGCCACCTCTTCGAGGGAACCGGGCGGTCCGACCCAGGCCGGGAGGCAGTCAGCTGCCGAAGGAAAGGGCGACGGCCCCGCTCGGGGCCGTGCGGTGCTCCGGCATCGCTGTGCGGTTACAAGGAGATGTCACGTGTCGCGTGTTCTGAAGAGTGCGGGTCTTGCTCTGGTCCTGGGCCTGGCGGTCATCGGCGGTGCGTCCTCGGCGTCCGCGGACGCCACCGCGGAGGGCATCGCGGCCGGCTCGCCCGGTGTGCTTTCGGGCAACGTGATCCAGATCCCCGTCCACGTTCCGATCAACGTGTGCGGAAACAGCATCAACGTGATCGGCGCGCTCAACCCGGCCGCCGGCAACACCTGCATCAACGTCTGAGGGTCGTGAACCGCGGCTCATCCCGGTCGGAGGCTCGACCGGGATGAGCCCGCAGGCGTCACCGCCGTCACGACAGTGTGCGTACGTGCTGGTCGCGCAGTTCGTAGCGGGCGGCGTGCACGGCCAGTTCGCCCGTCGCTACTTTCCTGGCGAGGTCGGGCTCGCCCGCCAGCCGGCGGCGTACGGTGCGCACATGGGCGTTGATCGTCGCGTCGACGCGGGCGTCACCCTGCTGACTGTGATCGATGGACGGCCGTATCTGATCGGCCAGGTACTGGATGTGAGCGGGGAGCGGCTCGCCCGTCTCGTCGGCGTGAACTGCCGCGGTGACCGCCCCGCAGGACTGATGGGCCAGGACGAGCACCAGCGGTATGTGCAGCTCCAGAACCCCGTACGCGATGCTCCCCAGAACCGCCTCGTCCAGCACCTCGCCCGCCGACCGCACGGTCAGCAGATCACCCAGCCCCTGATCGAACACCAGCTCCGGCGGCACCCGCGAATCGACGCAGCCCAGCACGATCGCGAAGGGCTGCTGTCCCTGGACGAGCCGCCGGCGCAGGGACGCGGACTCGTCCGGGTGCTCCTGGTTCCGGGTCCGCCACCGCTGGTTTCCGGCCGCCAGCCGGCGCAGGGCCTGCGCGGGGGTGGTCACGCGCTCGGCGCCCTCCGGATCCGGCGAGCCGGCGAGGGCGGGAAAGGCCGCACCGAGGGTCAGACCCGCTCCGGCGGCCGCCGCCGTGCCGGCGACGGCGGTGCGCAGCACGGCGCGGCGACTGCGCGCAGCAGGGATGGTTCGTATGTTCGAAAGCATGGCCGAACGGTAACCCGCCCTTCCCATACGGGAGTTGGTCGTGCAGTCGCCATGGCGGGATCCGCTCGCGGGCAGGCCGGATGAGGGTGGGATCTTCTCGGCATGCGGGCTCGGGCCGGGCAGCAAGGGCGTCGCGGGAGGTCCGCCGGGCGGCGAGCGCCCGGGTCGCGGCCCGTGCGCCGGCGGCCATCCGTAGCGCCTCCGCGCCGAGCTCCGTCTCGCCGGCCTCGGTCAGCCGGTAGTACCTGCGGAGCCGGCCCCGGTGGGCCGCCAGGGCTTTCTGCCGGCAGGTCATCCGCAGCAGCCAGGCGCCCTCGGTGTGGCGTACGGCATGGCCCAGCAGCTCGCTGACCAGCAGCAGTACGTCGTTCACGTCGGCCCACGGATCCTCGCCCGCAGGAAACGCCGGGCGGCGCGCTGGGCCAGCGCGGTGTCCGTGGGGGAGGGGTCGAGGACGAGCATGGTCGGCTCCTGCCAGGGAGGGGGAGTGGTGGGAGGCGGGCCGACGGGCCGTGCACCAGCTTCCCAGCCGCCGAACCCGTACGGCCATCGGCATTTCGGCTGACCCGGGCCCGCGTGCGAGGCTGGGCCCGGCACCCGGGAGGAGACACCACGATGAACACGCCGAGCCGGCCCGAAGACCTCGAACACCCCGAACTGCTGTGGGCCAGGGCGGTGACCATGGCCATGGTCGACACCGCGTGCTCGTCCCGCACGGAGTTCGCGCTCGACGACGACGGCCTGTGGTGCCACTCCACCGGCGCGTGCGGCTGGTGGCGGCTGACCGTACTGGACGGGGGACACGCGGTGTTCTGCGGCCAGGACCCGGACGGCAGCCACACCCATGTCGGCGGCGAGCAGATCGACTTCCTCGCGGGCGGCCCCGACTGGCTGCCCTGGGACCTCCTGCGGGACGACGCCGCCGGCAACCTCTTCGGCTTCGTGTACTGGTGGGAGGACGGCGCTTGGCACCGGATCGCGTACCCGGACGAGGTGCGGGAGGACGGGCTGGAGGGGGCCGCGGCCTGGGTCGGCGCGGACGAGGAGGAGTTCCTCGGGCTCACGGTCTCCTCGTTCGACGCGCCGCGGGCGCTGGAGCGGAGCCTGACCGCCGCCGTCGCCCGGTTCGCGGCGCTGGCGCGCGAACGCAAGGCCGACGCGGCCGCCGTGGCGGCGCTGCTGGCGGTGGCCCACACCGGGGGTCGCCCGGCCCCGCGCCTCGACGTGGCGCTCGACTTCGCCACCCGCGCGGGCGTCCTCGCGTAGCGCCACGGGACGACGGCCCGCCGCACCTCATGTGCGGCGGGCCCGTCGGTCGTTCTGGCGTTCTGGAGTCCGGGAGCCCGGGGGTCCGCAATCGCGCGGCTACTTGAGCGCGGCGAACGCCTTCGTGAAGGCCAGCGGCTGCTGGAGGATCGAACTGCACGTCGCGTCGGCGTGGTTGACGGCCCCGGCCGCGCACTGCTTGTCACGCGTGGAGGACCACATCGCCAGTCGGCCGATCCCCTTCGACGCCGCGAACTCCACGAGCTGCGTCGCGTCCGCCACCGTGAAGATCTCGCTCGTGACATCGTTCACGCCGATCATCGGCGTGACGGCCACGGCCTTCCACGCCGCCGCGTCGGAGAGCCCGAGCACGCCCTTGATCTGCGCCTGCGTGGCCGTCGCGGCCTGGATGGCGTACTGCCCCATGTCCCCGCTGTACGCCGGCCCGTAGTCCATCGCCATGATGTTGACCGCGTCGACGCGCACACCGTTCTTCTTGGCATCGGCCAGCAGTGCCACCCCCGGCTGGGTCAGGCCCTCGGGCATCACGGGCAGGGTGAAGGCGACGTCCAGGCCCGGGTGGGACTTCTGCAGCCGGGCGATGGCCTGCGCGCGGCGCGCGTTGGCCGCGGTGTCGGGCAGGGCCGCGCCCTCGATGTCGAAGTCGACCTTGGTGAGCCGGTACTGGTCGACGACCTTCCCGTAGGCGGCGGTCAGCTCGTCCACGGTGGCGCAGTTCAGGGCCAGTTCGTGACCGGCGGCCCCGCCGAACGACACCCGTACGTCGCCGCCCTTGGCGCGCAGCGCACCGATCTGCGCGGCCACCTTGTCGCTCGCGAGGTCCGAGACGCCGCCCCACAGCGGGGCGCAGCCGCCGCCGGAGGTGATGAAGGCGAGGTGGAACTCCTTCACACCGGTCTTCGTCGCGGTGTCGAGCAGGTCGTACGCGGGGTACAGCGAGGTGTCCACGTACGGGGCGAAGCGCGCGCCCCCGCCCCCGGGGGCGGGGGTGGGGACGGTCACCGTGGGGGAGGGCGGCTTCGTCGCGGTCGGCGCGGCAGAAGTGGCGGACGCGGTGGGAGCCGGGCTCGCCGTGACCGTGGGGCGGGCGGTGGGGCGCCCGCTCGGCTGGGCCGTGGCGCCCTGGTCCACCGAGCACTTCACCCCGTTGATCAGACAGCCGGTGGGGTCGCCGAGGGCGCCGGTCCCGCTCGCGACGAAGCCGACGGTGACCGAGGCCCCGGCGGCCAACTGCCCGTTCCAGGCAGCGGGCTTCACGGTGACGCGGCGACCGGAGACGGTGTGGGTGCCGTTCCACAGCGAGTCGATCTTCGTGCCCGCCGGCAGGTCGAACTGGAGGGTCCAGTCCGACTGCGCCCGGCCGGTGCTGTTGGTGATCACGTACTGGCCGGTGTAACCGCCGCTCCAGGAGCTGGACTTCGTGTACACGGCTCCGACGGAGGTCGCCTGCGCGGTCCCGGTGAAGGCGAAGGCCGCTCCACCGATCACCGCCGCCGCCACGATCGCGCCCGTGACCTTCGCCGTACGGCGCGTCCTGCGCCGGTGCCCGACTGTGCTGCCCATCGCGTGCCTGCCTCTGTGTTACTGGGGAGTTGGGGGATCCGGCAGCACGCTAGCCGCACCGAAACGGACATTCGTTCGTTTCGGTGCGCCCTCGATGAGTCTTAGGTTCCGCTTAAGGTGGCGGTAAGGAGGGGCTACGGCAGCCGGGGCGGGGGTGGGCGGAGCGGCCCCGCGGGATCCGCGGCGGACCTATACTCCACCTGCTCGGACGGCAGGACACCCGGGCTGCACAGGACGCACAGGGAACATTTCGGGGGACGCATGGCGGAGTTCGTGGACACGTCGCTGAGTCTGGGCGTCCTGGCCGTCGCCGGTCCGGCGCTGGCGGTGCGGCTGCTGTCGCTGCCCGTGCTGCGGGGTGCCCAGCAGGCCGTGCGCGAGCGGGTGTCGGCGGCCCGGGAGGGGCGGGTGGCGCCGAGGAGGGCCGTATCCGCCGGCGAGTCGGCGGTGCAGCTCGGCGGAGCCGCCGTCCTGGTGACACTGCTGCTGATGCTGCGCTGGTCCGTCCCCGGCCTCGACCTGCTGGCGGATCCGATCGCCTGGGGGCCGGCCATCCCCCTGGCCATCGAGTTCCATCTGTCCCTGGCGCTCGCGCGGGCCTTCTTCGTCGGCGGGGCGCTCATCGCGCTGGCGCTCTGGCTCCTGCTCTGGTTCCTGACGCAGCGCAACCTGCTGACCGCCGGTGCGCCCGCGCCGGTCCGCCGGCGGCTGACCGCCCTGTTCGCCCTGCGGGTGCTGATCGGCGTGTTCGCCCCCACCGGGCTGCTCCTGGCCGCCCTCGTGTTCCAGGCCGTCGCCCTCGTCACCAGCGCGCGGGCCCGGACCGGGGGCGGTTCCCCCGCAGCCGTCCCGCCCCCGGTCACGCCTCCCGTGGTCACGCCGCTCACTCCGCTGGTTCCGCCCGCGCCGGCGTTCCCGCCCGCGCAGCCGGTCGCGTACCTGCCGACCCAGGCCGATCGGGGGACCGGTGGCGCCCCGCAGATCGCCTGCCAGGAGCTGAACCCGAACGAGCCGCGCACGATCGCCGGATACCAGCTGCTCGGCCGGGTCGGAGCCGGCGGGATGGGAACGGTGTACCTCGCCCGGCGCGAGGGGTCGGCGACCCAAGTCGCCCTGAAGACCATCCACCCCGAACTCCTCGACCACGCCGAGTTGTTGCTGCGCTTCGAGCGCGAAGTGGCCGTGCTGTCCATGGTCTCCGGCGCCTACACCGCACGGGTGCTCGACGCCGGGGTGGACGCCGGACGGCCCTACCTGGCCATGGAGTTGCTCGACGGGCGGCCGCTCGACGTCCATCTGAGGGAGCAGGGCCCGATCCGTTCCGCCGAGGCGCTGCGGGCCCTGGCCCTCGCCCTCGCCGTCGCCCTCTCGGGCGTGCACAAGCTCGGCCTCGTCCACCGGGACCTCAAGCCCGCCAACATCATGCTGACCACTGCCGGACCGCGCCTGCTCGACTTCGGCATCGCGGCGCTCGTGGACGGCACCCGGCTCACCCGCGCCGGCGGCGGACCGGGCACCCTGACCTACATGGCCCCGGAGCAGTTCGGTGACGAACGCGTCGGGACGGCCGCCGACGTCTGGGCGTGGGCCTGCTGCGTGGTGTGCGCGGCCCACGGCACCAGTCCGTTCACGGCGACCAGCACGGGTGCGGTGATCCGCCGGATCGTGGACACCGGGCCCGAGCCCACCGCGCTGGAGGCCGTACGGGCACTCGACCCGGCCCTCGCGGCCGCCGTCGGGCGGGCCCTGACCGCCGATCCCGCGCGGCGCCCGGCGGACGGCGCGGCCCTGGTGAAGCTGCTGGCGGCCCCCCAGGGGCCGGATCCGCGGCTTCCGGACGCGGGCGCCGTCCGCGAGCAGATCACGCAGGGCTGGCGCACGCTGACCCTCTGAGCTCCGGCCGGCGCTCTCAGCCGTGAGTGGCGTCGATGACGCAGAAGCGGTTGCCTTCGGGATCGGCCAGCACCACGAAGTCGGGGTCCTGCGGGTAGGAGTCCCAGTCGACGTGCCGGGCACCCAGCGACACCAGCCGAGCCACCTCCGCCTCCTGCTCCGCCGCGTCGGCCGCGTACAGGTCGAGGTGGACGCGCGGGCGTTCCTGTGCGGGCGTGACGCTGTGGCCGAGCGCCAGGCCCGGCCCACCGCCGTCGGCCGGGACCAGGACGGTCCAGCCGTCCTCCACCTGCCCGTCGCGGGGGACGTACCCCAGCGCCCGGCTCCAGAATTCCGCGGCCCGCCGCACGTCCGCGGCGCCCATGACGATCGTTCCCAGGGTCAGCATGATCCAATTCTGACAAACCCGGGCCGGACCCGCGGGCACTTCGGGCGACATCCCGTAGGAGGTGTTCAGACGACACGCACTACGGCTGCGCGGGCCGTCCGATCGCCGCCATCGCCGCGTCGTCGTCCAGGGTGTTGCCGGCCGCGTGCGCGAGCAGGTCCTCGCACAGACGGTCCAGCAGCGCCTGCGGGGACAGGCCCGACCACGCGGTCACCCGCTGCGCCGGCGGGCAGAAGGTGCCCGCCCCGTCGCGGGCCTCCGGCACGCCGCCGTGCAGAGGAGCAGGACGTCACCCTCGGCGAACGCGAAGGTCTGCGCCGTGACGGCCGAGGTCACCAGCCCGGCGAGCCCCAGCGGCGGCGCCGGCCGGTCCACCTCCGGCTGGACGGCTCCGCCCGCGCGCGGCAGGAGCAGCGGCGACGGATGGCCACAGCTGACGAGGTGCAGTACCGGCTCGGCGTCGGGGATCTCCAGGACGGCCGCGGTCACGAAGCTCTCGCCCGGGTCCCGGCGCCGTCCAGGTCCGCGGAGACCGCCGCCTCCAGGGAGTCCACCAGGCCCGGCAGCCCGGCCTCCTGGTGGGCGGAGGCCCGGAATGCGCCGAGCACCAGCGCGGCGTCCCCGACCGCCTCCAGCCCCTTGCCCCGGACATCGCCGATGGTCAGCCGGGTGCCCGAGGCCGTACGGGCGGCGGCGTACAGCTCGCCGCCGATCTGGGCCTCGGCCGCGGCGGCCAGGTACACGGAGGCGACATGCAGCGGACCGATCCGGTCGCGCAGCGGCCGCTGGACCACTTCCTGGGCGGTCTCCGCAACCGAACGCAACTGGATCACCTCCCTCTCGTGCACCTCGCGGAGGTGGGCGAATAAGGTCACGAACGCCGAGATCATCACGAGCGCGATGATCTGGAAGGTGTGGTTCAGATCGGTCAGGCCGGTGCCTGCCACGGCGATCGCCACCTGGGCCAGTACCGCGACCAGCCCCACGAAGCCCGTCATCCGCGGCCCCGCGGACGACGCGGTCACGGCCGGTGCGGCGACGAGGAACGGGCCGAGGTGGGCGCCGGGGGAGCCGGCAGGTCGACCGCCGTCACGAGGGCGATCATCGCGAACGGGACCGCCAGCTGCACGTGGCTCACCTTCGGGAACCGGTGGTGACGACGTCGGTGCGAGGGCCGGAGATCCATCCCTCCTGCATACACCGCAGGCGATCCGGACCCCCGAAGCCAGGCCGCCGCAGACCCGGCCGGTACGGGAGAGGGCCTACGGGCGACGGCGCGGCTTGCCGCCGCCCTTGCCGCCCTTGGCGCCACCGGAACCACCGCGGGGGTTCTTGCCCGCCGGCTTGCCGGACGCCGACTTGCCGGTCCCCGGCTTACCGGCCCCCGACTTCCGCTGCGCGCCGCCCGCGCCCCCGCCCGTCTCCGGGCGCTTGCGCTTCGCCTTGGGCTGCGGCGGCGTCGGCGCGCGGCCCCGCGTGCTGTTCACGGTCCGGCCGCGAACGATCCCGATGAACTCCTCCACCAGATCGGTGGTCTCGTCCTGCGGCCACGACAGAGCGACCCGCGAGGCGGGCGCGTCCGAGACGGGCCGGTAGGTCAGGTCCTTGCGGTGGTGCAGACGGGCGAGCGACTGCGGGACGACGAGTACGCCGATCCCGGCCGCCACCAGCTCGATCGCATCCGCCGTCGTCTCGGGGCGCTCGATCGCGGGCTTGCCCGGCAGCTGCTCCCACTCCAGGGTGTCGTCGAGGGGGTGGAACACGATCTCGTCGGCGAGATCCTCGGTGGACACCTCTTCCGCCGCCGCCACCAGGTGGTCCTTGGGGACCACGACCACCGTGGTCTCGGTGTAGAGGGGGATCGCGCTGAGATCGTCACGGTCGACCGGCAGCCGGACGAATCCGGCGTCGGCGCCGCCCGCCCGCAGTACGCCGAACGCCTCCGTCGGGGACACCGAGACCAGGGTCAGCGGGACGTCGGGCAGCCGCTCGTTCCAGATACGCACCCACTTGCTGGGTGTCACCCCGGGGACATAAGCGAGCCGGAACGAATGGGGTACTTCCGAGCCTGTCACCCCGCAAGGTTACCGGTCGTGGTCGGAGGTAGCGCACACGCTCGATACTCTTGACACCATGACGTCGCACCAGAACACCCAGACGATGAAGCCCGCGACCGCGGCGAAGAAGCTGGGCGTGTACCTCGAGGCCACCCCCGCAGAGTTCCAGGAGGGTGTCGTCTCGCGCAGCGAATTGAGTGCGCTCCAGGCCGACCCGCCCCAGTGGCTGCAGGATCTGCGCGCCAACGGTCCGCACCCCCGGCCGGTGGTCGCGTCCAAGCTCGGCGTGTCCATCGCCGGCCTCGCCCGCGGCGGGGTCACCGAGCCCCTCACCACGGAGCAGATCGAAGCACTGAAGCAGGAAGCCCCCGAGTGGCTGCAGCGCGAGCGCGCCACCCAGGCCGAGGTCCGCAAGGAGACCGTCCGCATCAAGGAGAAGAACGCGGAGCGGGCCGAGAAGACGCGCGACCAGAACTCCTGACCTGCGGCTCCGCCGTCCGCCAGGCCTGGCTTCCTCCTGAGGAGGCCGGGCCTGACGCCTTTCCCCGGGCTTCGGGGCCCGGGGGAATCACCCCGCCGTCCCGTCGCCCCTCAGCAGCCGCACCGCCCGGTCGAGCCGGGTCCGCCTGGTCTTTGGCGTGAGTGCCTGGAGCAGCGGCAGGATCACCTGGTAGCGCCCGGTCCGGTCGAGCGCCTCGAACGCCTTGCGGGCCTGCGGATCCGTCTCGAACGCCGCCGCGAGGTCGGGCGGAACCGTCGCCGTCCGCTGCGACTCGTAGGCGTGCGTCCACCGCCCGTCCGCCTGCGCCCTGCGCACCTCGGCGAGCCCCGGCTCACGCATCCGCCCCGCCGCCATCAGCTCCGCGACCTTGTCCACGTTCACCTGCGACCACAGGCTCTTGGGCCGGCGCGGCACGTACTTCTGCAGGTAGTACCGCTCGTCGACGGCGCGCCGCTGCCCGGAGATCCAGCCGTAGCACAGGCCGATGTCGACCAGCTCGTCATCGGTGACCGACGCGATCCCGGACTTCTTCCTGGCCAGCTTGATCCACACGCCCTCGTGGCGTGCGTGGTGCTCTGCGAGCCAGCTCTCGAACGCCGCGCCGTCCGCGAAACAGACGATCTCCACCCCGCCCAGTTCCTCCATCCGCCCAGGCTATCGCCCGTCGGCGCAGAGTTCGCCGAGCACCTCCTCCAACGAAGGCCTGCGTGTGTCGAGTTCGAGGATCACGATCCCGTGCTCGGTGGCGAGGGCGCCGACGCGTTCCGCCGTCATCCCGGTCACCGCGAGCCGGCCGGGCCCCGACAGACGGGCCCGGACCACCTTCGCGCCCTCGCCCGTCAGCACCGCGGCCAGTTCGGCGCGGTGCGCGGTGCCCACCACGACCCGGGCCGCGGCGCTCCGGGCGGCGAACTCGGCCGCGGACTGCGCGAGCACCGTCCGGCCCCGGTCGAGGACGACGATCCGGTCGGCCGTCTCCGTCATCTCGGCCGCACCGTCACCGGTGATCGCGACCGTACGGCCCTGGGCGGCCAGAGCGCGCAGCAGCCGACGGGCCCACCGCACACCCTCGGCGTCCAGCCCGGCCAGCGGCTCGTCGAGGACCAGCACGAGCGGATCCCCGAGCAGCGCCACCGCGATGCGCAGCCGCTGCCGCATCGCGGGGGTGTACGTCCCCACGCGCCGCCGCGGTTCCTGCGACAGGCCCGTCTCCGCCAGCACCTCGGCCACCCGGTCGGCCCCGATGCCCTGGGCGCGGGCCAGCGCCCCCAGCAGTGCTCCGGCCGTGCGCCGGCCGCGCAGTGCGGCCGGCTCGGGCAGCGCCCCGACCTGGTGGGGGCTGCGCAGGCGGCCGCGCAGCGGGACCCCACACACGGCAACCGTGCCCGCGGTGGGGGAGTCCAGCCCCAGGATCAGGCGGAGCGCGCTGGTCTTGCCGGCCCCGGCGGCGCCGAGGAACGCGGTGACGGCGCCGGGCGGGGCCGTGAGGGAGAGCCCGTCCAGGGCGGTCCTGTCGCCGTGCGTCTTGGTGAGTTCCTTGACCTCGATCACAGGGCCACCCTGCCCGGGCGCCGGCTCACGGACATCGGGCCGTCGGCGGAAACCGCGGCGGCACCATGGCCCGGGGGTGTAAGCCCGGGGGCCGATGCCCGGCCCCCGGACGGCTGGCTACGGTCAGGCCATGGACAAGCCACCGAAGAGCACGACCAGCCGTCCCGGCGAGGACGGTGCCAAGAACGCGAAGACCGCCCGGAGTTCGACATCGACATCACGGCCGGGGACGGCCCTCGCCGCCTGGGGAGGCGCGGGCCTCTACGCCCTTGTCCTGGGCCTGCTGATCGGCGGTGTCCCGTACGCGGCCGGACCGCTCCTCGGTGCCGTGCTGCTTCTGGCCGTGACCCCGCTCGTCCCGCTGCTCCGGCGCCGGCCCCTGGCAGCGCTGACCCTGACCCTCCTCGGCGGCATGGTCGTCGCGGGAGCCAGCCGCGATCACAGCCCGGGCCGGTTCCTCGTCTTCCTCGCCTCGGACCTCGTCCTCGGTCTCATCGTCGCCACCCGCCCCCGGCGGGACGCGGTCATCGCCCTCGTCATGGTGTTCGTCGTGGAACTCCCCGCCGTCGGGCTGCTGTCGGTCGGCCCCTACGACCTGATGAGCACCAGCCTGATCGCGTTCCTGTCCCTGGGCGCCGTCTACATGACCGGCCTGCGTTTCCGCGAGCGCCGGGAGCACACGGCCGAACTGCGCACGAAGGAGGTGTCCGAGGCCGTCACCGCCGAACGGCTGCGCATCGCCCGCGAGTTGCACGACATGGTCGCGCACAGCATCGGCGTGATCGCCATCCAGGCCGGTGTCGGCAGCCGGGTCATCGACACGCAGCCCGCGGAGGCCCGCGCCGCCCTGCGCGCCATCGAGTCCACCAGCCGCGAGACCCTGGCGGGTCTTCGCCGCACGCTGGTCGCGCTGCGCCAGGCGCAGCCGGACGGCCCCCGGGGGCAGGCACCGCTCGGACCCGCCCCCGGACTGGCGGACCTCGACGGGCTGGTGGCCACCACGGCCGGCGCCGGCGTGCGGGTCGACGTACGGTGGGAGGGGCGGCGCGGCCAACTGCCGCCCGAGATAGACCTGTCGGCGTACCGCATCGTGCAGGAGGCACTGACCAACGTGGTGCGCCACGCCGGCACCGGGCACTGCCGGGTCACCATCGGCTACGGGGAAGAGGAGCTGACCGTGGAGGTCGTCGACGAGGGGCGCGGCGCGCCCGACGGCATGGAGAGTACGGGATTCGGCATCACGGGGATGCGCGAGCGGGTCGGTCTGCTGCACGGCCGCTTCAGCGCCGGTCCCCGCGCCGGCGGCGGCTTCCGCGTCGAGGCGGCGCTGCCGCTGCCGGTCACCGCGACGGCCGTGGACGGGCTCCGATGACCGTCGCCCCCGCGCGGGCCGTCCGCGTCCTGCTGGTGGACGACCAGCCGCTGGTCAGGTCCGGCCTGCGAGTCCTGATGGCCGACACCTGCGACCTGGAGGTCGTCGGTGAGGCCGGAACGGGCGGCGACGCCGTCCGCCTCGCCGCCGAGCTCCACCCCGACGTGGTGGTGATGGACATCCGGATGCCGGGCATGGACGGGATCGAGGCCACCCGGCGGATCACCGCGGGGACGGAGGCCGTCAAGGTGCTCGTGCTGACCACCTTCGACGAGGACGACCACGTCTACGGGGCGCTGCGCGCCGGTGCGAGCGGATTCGCCGTGAAGGACATGGCCGTCGAGGAGATCCTCGCGGCGATCCGGGTGATCGCCGCGGGCGACGCCCTGATCGCGCCGGGCGTCACCCGCAGGCTGATCGCGGACTTCGTCCGGGCGCCCGGGCCCGCGGAGCCCCGGGAGCGGGCCCCGCGGCCGGTCGTGGGGATCACCGAGCGCGAGCGGGAGGTGCTGACCCTGGTGGGGCGGGGCAGGTCGAACGGCGAGATAGCCGAGGAGCTGTTCATCTCGGCGGCCACGGCCAAATCGCACGTGTCGCGTCTGTTCACCAAGCTCGGCGCCCGGGACCGCGTCCAACTCGTCATCACGGCCTACGAGATGGGGCTGGTCTCACCACCCCGCTAGGAGGTCGGGGCGCCGGGGCACGGTGGTGCTGAATCGATTCCTCAGGCGGTCACGGTCTCCGGGCGGTTCTCGCCGCGGCGCCCGAGGGAGGCGTTGGAACGCGAGGAGAACAGCCCGTCCACCGCCAGGGCGCCGGGGCCGGTGAACACCAGCAGGAGGAAGGCCCAGCAGAACATCGCCGAGGCCTCGCCACCGTTCTGCAGCGGCCACAGCGCGCCGGGCTGGTGCACGGTGAAGTACGCGTACGCCATCGAGCCGGAGGCGACGAAGGCGGCCGCCCGCGTGCCGAGACCCAGCAGGATCAGGGCGCCGGCGACGAGCTGGATGGCGGCGGCGTACCAGCCGGGCCAGGTGCCGACGGCGACGGTGCCACCACCGTGCGCACCGCCGAGGACGCCGAAGAGGGAGGCGGCTCCGTGCGAGGCGAAGAGCAGTCCGGTGACGATCCGGAACAGGCCGATGGCAAAGGGCCGGGCATGGTCGAGACGTGCGTTCATGGGGGGAGGCTCCTTCGGTCGGGGACGGATCCCGAAGTCGTGCCGAGGCCCTCGAGCGAGGGCGAGCCACAGGTTAGGTACGCCTAACCCGGCTGGCAAGCGCGACTTCCGGCCACCCGCCGAGGGGGTCCGACGCTACCCCGCTGCCGCAATGCCGTGCCCGTGGCGCGCGCGGCGTTCCCCTCCATGGCGGAGCCGGGCGATCGGGGACCCGCCGGTCCACTCGCCTGTGACGGACCGGCAGGTCCGCGTCCGGGTCCGAGCCCAGGACCGGCCCGGACCCCTGGAGGTGCATCCCGCGCAGGTTTGCTTGACCTTGCGTGCACGAGGTTTCGGCGCCCGACCGGATGGTTCCCGCGCCGGTCGGCCTTGTCCGCTGGCGGCCCGCGGACCGGTGGGGTCCGCTGGAGGCGTGAGCATCCTCCCCGGACGCGACTGGTGGACCGGACTCCCGCCCGCGGCGGGGGCCGCCGTCATGGCCACCGGCATCATCTCCGTCGGCCTGCACCTGACCGGGCACGACGGCGTGTCACTGGTCGCGCTGGTCGCCGCGGTGGCGCTGTGGCTCGTACTCGCCGCCGACTTCACCTTCCGGCTGCTGGGCGACCGCGGGCGGTTCCGCGCCGAGGCCGACACACCGGCTGCCCTGACGGCCGTCGCCGCCACCACCGTCATCGGGGCCCGGTTCTCGGCACAGGGCTGGCAGACCGCGGCCGCCGTGCTGCTCGCGGTGGCCGCGGTCCTCTGGCCAGTGCTGCTGTTCAACGTCGTACGGCACTGGCGGCGCCGCATGCCGGGGGCGGCGTTCCTCGGCTGCGTGGCCACCCAGGGGCTTTCCGTCCTGGCCGCGTCCCTCGCCGCCGCCGACCACCAGGACTGGCTGGCCCGGTCGGCGCTGGCCACCTTCTGCCTGGGGCTGCTGCTCTACCTGGCGGCCCTCTTCCGCTTCGACCTGCACGAGGTGGTGGGCGGAGCCGGTGACCACTGGGTGGCGGGCGGTGCGCTCTCCCTTTCCGCGCTGGCCGGATCCAAGCTCACCGCGTCACCCGAATGGAACGGTTCGGCGCACGCCACCCTGCGTACCGTCACGCTGGCCGTGCTCGCCCTGTCCCTCGTCTGGTACGTCGTCCTCCTCGCCGCCGAACTGCGCCACCCGCGGCCGCGCTACGACATCCGGCGCTGGGCCACCGTCTTCCCGCTCGGCATGACGGCCACCACCTGCCTCTCCGTGGCGGGCCCGGCCGGCATCGCCTGGCTGCGCCCGCTGGGCGAGGTCCTTCTCTGGATCGCCGTCGGCGCCTGGCTGCTGACCTTCGCCGCGCTCGTCGGCTCCCACCTCACCGCCGCGCGCGGCGCGCCGCGCCGATGAGGCCGCCGCGCCCCGCCGTGTGGCGACGGCGGTGACACCTCAGTAGGGTCCCGGCATGGCGTACACATTCCAGGTGACCATCGACTCGGCCGACCCGCACACCCTCGCCGACTGGTGGGCGGACGCCCTCTGCTGGGAGGTGGAGCCGAGCGACGAACCGTTCATCCGCGGCCTGATCGAAGCGGGCCACGCGAGCGAGGCCGACACCACGACCCACCACGGCGTCCTCGTCTGGAAGGTGGGCGCCGCGATCCGCCATCCGGAGGGTCCGGAGGGTTCGCCCCGCGTCCTCTTCCAGCTCGTCCCCGAACCCAAGACGGTCAAGAACCGGGTCCACCTCGACGTCCGTACGGGCTCCGACGACCCCCGGGCACTGGTCGAACGCCTCATCGCCAAGGGCGCCAAGCACCTCCACGAGGGCCGCCAGGGCCCCAGCGTATGGACGACCCTCGCCGACCCCGAGGGCAACGAGCTCTGCGTCTCCCACTAGGAGGTGTCTTGCCGGTCAGGCCGGGTTCGCTCGTTGTGCCGGCCGGAGTGACGACGTCTCCAACCGGTCAGGGTCCGCAGGCTGTCCGAGCAGGAGGGAGCATCCGGCCTGGTCGGCCACACGGCAGGAGGCCGGGTTGGCCGCCGAGTGGCACGGGCGCAGGCGATGCAGGCCGAGGTCGTTCAGGGCCCGCTGCGAGGGCCTGTCCCGTGCCCCGGACAGGGCCTACGACGGCTTGACGGAGGACCATGCGGTGACGGTCACCTGGTCGTCGCAGAAGGCGAACACGCCGTCGTCCATGGCGATCTGGTGCCTCCCGGCGCCGAGTACGCCGATGACCAGCGTCGGGTAGGCGGCAGGGGTCGCGCCGGACGCGCAGTAGCCGTCCGCCTCGCCCTGGACCTGGACGAACGTGAGCTTCGTCCAGGCGCGGGCGCCCGGGGCCAGCAGCACGTCGGCCGCGGCGGGGCCGGTGTGGGTGGTGGCCAGCGGCCTGTTCTTCTCCGGGGAGCCGTTGCCCGCCGCCGCGACCGTCGGGTACCCGTGCACCGTGCAGGAGGACGCGGAGGTGTTGGCGACGGAGACGACGGCGGCCCCGGTTCCCGTGCCCGGCGGGCGGACGTCGGCCTGGTGCGCCTCGGAGACCTCGATGGCGTCGCCCGTGCAGGGCTTCTTCGTCACGCCGCCGGTGCCGCCGGAGGAGGAGCCGCCCGAGGACGACGCGCCGCCCGTGGAACCTCCGCTCCCGCCGCCGCTGGTCGTTCCGCCTTTGGCGCCGCCGGTGGGCGTGGGCTCGGCCGGCCGCGAGTCCGCGGGCGGCGTCGACGGGCCGACGGCCCCGCCGTCGACGCCGGTCGGCGTACAGCCTGTCATCAGAGCCGCGGCCGCCAGGGCCGTCGCCAGAGCCGCCGCGGTCCGGCCGATGCCTGCCGTGTACTGCATAGGGTGCTCCCCGAGGTTCACGACCGGTCCCACACCGGCACTCGCGTGCAGGTACACGGCCCCCTGACCCGAGCAGGTTCCCGCCGCACGCCGTTGTGGCGGTTCCGTGACGCGCCGATGACGAACGGTGATCACCCCGGCGCCGTACACCGGGCACGCGCGGACAGCCCGGCCGGTAACCCCGGGCGGGCGCGCGACGCCGGAACCCCGGGCGGGCGCGCGACGCCGGCTACGGCACCTTGTCGCGTTGCCGGCAGCGTCCGGATACGCCCGGCACGAGGGCCTCCCTTGCGACGCAGCGCATCCGGCGCCGCGCGCTGATCCATCCGGCCTGATCGGCAAGACAGCCCTTAGGCTGCCCTCCGTGAACGTCATCCTCTTCGGCGCGACCGGAATGCTCGGCCGCGGCGTCCTTCGCGAGTGCCTGCGCGACGGTTCGGTCGAGAGCGTGCTCGCCATCGGACGTACCCCGCTGGGAGTCAGCCACCCCAAGCTCCGCGAGCGCGTCCAAGACGATCCGTCCGACCTGTCGGCTGCCGGGGTCGACCCGGCCGCGTACGACGCCTGCTTCTTCTGCCTCGGGGTCTCCTCCGTCGGCATGAAGGAGGAGGCGTACCGGCGTGTCACCTACGACCTGACGCTCGCCGTGGCCCGCCCGCTCGCGGCCGCCAATCCCGGCATGACCTTCGTCTACGTGTCCGGCGAGGGCACGGACAGCACCGGGCGGGGCCGTTCCATGTGGGCCCGGGTCAAGGGCAGGACCGAGAACGACCTGCTCGAACTCCCCTTCCGCGCCTACATGTTCCGCCCCGGCGTCATCCAGCCGGTGCGCGGTGTGCCCTCCAAGGCCCGCCTCTCCCGGATGTTCTACGCGGTCCTCGGACCCCTGGTCCCGCTCGTGCGGCGGGTCGCGCCGAACCTCGTCATCACCTCCGAGACCTTCGGCCGCGCCATGATCGCCGTCGCCACGCCCGGCACCGAGGTCCCCGGCCACATCCTGCGGCCCGCCGACATCAACCGCCTGGGCGGTGCCCCGACCAGGCATAATTGACTACCGGGCACACCCTCCCGCACGTGAGAATGAGCCATCTCAAACCGGGAGGACCCCATGAGCCAGGAGACCCTGACTCTGCATGACCTGCTGCCCGCCCAGGCGCTGGCGGACTCGATCGACGCCGGGTACGTGACCCGCAAGTCGCACCCCGAACTGCCGCTGTCCATTTACACCTACACCCGGACGGCCCAGTACGAACGCGTCTGGAACGAGGTCACCACACGCTGCCGCGGACTCGTCGCCGACGACACCACCGGCGCGATCGTCGCGTTGCCGCTGCCGAAGTTCTTCAACGTCGGCGAGCACGAGTCGGGTCAGCCGTACGCCCCCGCCCTCCCGGACGAGCCGTTCGAGGTCTACGACAAGGTCGACGGCAGCCTCGCCGTCGTCTTCCACTACGCGGGCCGCTGGCGGGTCGCCTCCAAGGGGTCCTTCATCAGCGCCCAGGCGACCTGGGCCCAGCGCCGGCTCGACGGCCTGGACACCGCGGCCCTGTGCCCCGGCACCACCTACCTCGCGGAGATCCTGTACCCCCAGAACCGCATCGTCGTCGACTACGGCGAGCGCCGCGACCTCGTCCTCCTCGCCGCTTTCGGCCGGGACGGCACCGAGGTCCCGCTCGCCGAGGCCGCGTCCCACTGGGAGGGCATCGGCTCCGTCGTCACGGTGTGGCCCGCCATGCCCATCGACGAGCTGATCGCGCTGACCGAGTCCAACACCCTGCCCGGCGGCGGCGCCGCGACCGGCACCCAGGCGGAGGGCTTCGTGCTGCGGTTCGCCTCCGGCGTGCGCGCGAAGGCCAAGCTGGCGGAGTACGTACGGCTCCACCGCGTGCTCACCAAGGTCACCGAGCGGGACATCTGGCGCGCCCACGGCATCCAGCGGTTCGCCGGCCTGCCCGTCAAGCAGGTCGCCCAGGGTCTCGGCACCACGGTCGCCGAGATCGAGGCCTCGGGCGGCAAGCCGCTCGACGCGCTGCTGGACCAGGTGCCCGACGAGTTCGACACCTGGGTGCGCCAGGTGATCGACCGGATCGAAGGCGAGGCCGCGGCGCGCGAGCGCGCCGTGGACGAGGCGTACGCGGGACTCGCGCACCTGGCCGCCGACCGGGGAGCCTTCGCGCGCGCCGCGAAGGAACTGCCCGACCGCGAGGTCCGGGCCGCGATGTTCCTGCGCCTGGACGGCCGGTCCACGGACCTCGTCGTATGGCGCAACGTGCGGCCGGAGACGTCCGACCCCTTCACGAACGACGAGGAGAACTGACCCGTGTCCGAGGAGACACTCGCGAACACGGCTGCGCGCGCGGCTGCGAACACCGCCGTGCGCGAGGCCATGAACGAGAACGAGGCCGAGAACGAGGCCCTGGCCCTGGCCGCGGCCGAGGAGGCCCCGCTGCCCGTCGTCCACGTGATGACGGGCCTGCCGGCCTCCGGCAAGACGACGGCCGCGCGCGCCCTGCAGGCCGCGGCCGGCGGCCGCATGCGCCGCGTCAACCTCGACGACCTGCGGCTCATGCTCGACCTGCCGGACCCCGAGCGGGGCCGCAGCTACGCGCACGAGCAGACGGTCCTGGCCGTCCAGGACGCGGCGGTCCGCGCGGCGGTCGACGGCGGTTTCGACGTGGTCGTCGACAACACCCACCTGACCAAGCACATCCCCAAGCGGCTCAAGGCGGCGGTCGGCGGTCTCGCGACCTTCGTCGTGCACGACTTCACCGACGTCCCGCTGGAGGAGTGCCTGCGCCGGGACGCGGCCCGGGAGCGCCAGGTCGGCGAGGAGATCATCCGCATCCTGGCGGCGAAGCACGAGAAGGCGCGCAGGGGCGGCTGGCGGCTGACGGCGGAGTGGATGAACGGCGGGGCGAGCGGTCCGGCCGTGCCGCCCGTGACGGAGTACGTCCCCGACCCGGCGCTGCCGACGGCGGTGATGTGCGACATCGACGGCACGCTCGCGCTGACCGGTGACCGGGGACCCTACGACTTCTCGCGCTGCGAGCTCGACCTGCTCAACGAGTCGGTACGGCACGCACTCGACGCCTTCCGGCGCGCCGACGGCGACGTCATCGTGCTCCTGTCGGGGCGCAGCGAGGAGCACCGCGCGCAGACCGAGTCCTGGCTGCGGCGCCACGAGGTGCCGTACGACGAGCTGTGGATGCGCGCGGCGGGCGACACGCGCCGCGACGACGTGGTGAAGGCGGAGCTCTTCGACGCGCACGTGCGCCACCGGTACGCGGTACGGATCTCGCTCGACGACCGGGACCGGGTGGTCGCGGTCTGGCGCCGGATGGGCCTGCCCACCTGGCAGGTCAACTACGGCGACTTCTGAGGTCCGGGCGCCGTGGCGAGCGTACTGATCGTGGACGGCGCGAACGTCGTCGGCTCGGTGCCGGACGGCTGGTGGCGGGACCGGCGGGGCGCGGCCGTGCGGTTGCGCGACCTGCTGGCCGGGCGGGGCAGGGACGAGGAGGTCATCCTCGTCGTCGAAGGCGCCGCCCGGGGCGTCGAGTCCGTGCCCGGAGTCCGGGTGGACTCGGCGCCGGGGAGCGGTGACGACCGGATCGTGGAGCTGGCCGCCGCCCATGCGGAGCGCGGCTGTGTCGTGGTCACGGCCGACCGTGCACTGCGGGAGCGGGTCCGGGCGTACGGCGTGGAGTGCGTGGGGCCGCGTGCCGTACGCCCGGTGGACTGACCGGCTGACCGGCTGACCGGAGTCAGGTCGCGGTCAGCGGCAGTACCGCACCTCGGAGAGGTTCTTGACGTAACGGGCGGAGACCCAGCGCTCCTTGTCGTACGCGACCTTGGGCGTCGCGCCGCCCTGGTCCCAGTTGCTGTTCCGCTCGGCCAGGCGGTACCAGATGCTGTTGCCGTCGACCTTGTCGCCGTGCTTCTTGCAGGAGATCTCGACCCTGCTGTTCGGGTACACGTGGCCGAGGGACTGGGCGCGGGTGCTCGGCCTGCTGCGGACCGTCAGGGGTCCCTTCGACACGACCCTGCCGGTGGCGTCGTTCTCACCGGGGTACGCGCCGGGCTGCGCCCCGCCGCCGACGACGATCTCGCGCGGCGGCACGTTGCCCGTCGGACCGTCGTCCGCGACGGCGGCGCCCGCTCCGACCAGACCGAGAACCAGGCTTCCGGTGGCGAGAGCGAGGGTGGTTCTGGTGGGCTTCAGCATGAGCCGGCTCCTCTACGAAGTCATCCGCCCGGCCGCGACGCGCGGCGCGGGGCGGCAACCAGGTGGTTGCCAGGGACGACTATGACGAGGACGGGGCGCGTAGCCCCGGTGGCTCACCGTCCTTTAACCCGATATGACCAATTTGCCCTCGGCCTTGCGGCGGCCGCGCCCTCCCCCGAACGGGCACGGCCGCGCAGCGGGCCCCGGGGGCCGGGGCCCGGGCCGGCCGGTGAACCGACGGAGGGAAATCTACGGGCGAACCGCTCCCGGCCGCGCCCTTCCAGAGGTTGACAGCGGCGTACCACCGTGGGAGGCGGCCCCGTACAACCCCTGCAGTACACAGGCGGGTTGAGGCGCACCTCGGCGCACGTCCCGTGGCGGTCCAGTGGCGGTCCAGTGGCGGTCCGGATCCGGTCCGGATCCCGGCCTCCGGTCGCCGGCGATCCCACACCGGCACCCCCGCGCCGACACCGCTACGGCGCACGTCTACCGCCACATGCGCAGACCGGCCCTGATCGCCCGGTCCCGGATGCGGGCGGCGGCGGCCCGCGCGAGAGTGGGTGCCATGGGTATCGATGACTACGGCGGCGGCGCCGGCGCGCAAGAGAGCGGCGTCCTTGTCGTGACCACCAACGACGTCCCCGGCTACCGGGTCGAGCGCGTCATCGGCGAGGTCTTCGGCCTCACCGTCCGCTCCCGCCACCTGGGCAGCCAGATCGGTGCGGGCCTGAAGTCGATGATCGGCGGCGAGCTGAAGGGCCTCACCAAGACGTTGGTGGAGACCCGGAACCAGGCCATGGACCGGCTCATCGAACAAGCGAAGGCGCGTGGCGCGAACGCCGTGCTGATGATGAGGTTCGACGTCACCGACGCGTCCGACGTGGGAACCGAGGTGTGCGCCTACGGGACGGCCGTGGTCCTCGTCCCCGCCTCCACCTGACCGTCGCCCCCTACCGGACACCTCCGGTCACGGTACGTCCAGGACGGCACTCCGTTCGGTCCATGGGCCGCGGGTGAGGGTCGCGGCCACCCCTCGGTGGCCGCGACGATCCCTTCACACGGGGCACACGGGGCCGTTGCGGCGGTGGCTACCGCTTCCAGAGCGTCACTTCGGTGAGGTACGTCGGGACCCTGTAGAGCTTCTCGGTCGAGGGCTCCACGCTGACGATCTTCACCATGGCGAGGTTGCCCTTGGACGTGACGGTGCACAGCAGGTCGCCCTGGACGATCGCGCTGTCCGCGCCGGAGAGGTCCGACTGCGGGAGCCGGTCCGGGATGGGGTCGGTGGCGGCCCCGGTCTCGCACTGCTCGGGGGCGGGGCCCTTGCTCTTGCCGAACGAGGTTCCGCTCTTGACGTCCTCGAAACCCATCGCCAGCTCCCGGTCCTTCCAGCCGATCTCGCCGGACGCGGCCACCTTGGGGAAGTCGAGGTCGACGTCGTTGACCTTCCCGAACTCCCGGGGCGCCAGGAGCTTCAACGGCTTGTCCTGGAACACCACGGTGTAGGCGCGGCCGGAGGGCGAAGCCTTGGCCGAGGCCGGCGCCGAGGGGGTCGGGCCGCCTGCCTGCGCCGCCGGCGCCGCATTGTCCTTCGGGGCGTCCGCCTTCTGCTGCGCGCCCTCGTCGTCGCTGCGCGTCAGGTACCAGGTGCCGCCCGCCGCGAGGGCGACGGCCAGGACTCCCGCGCCGACGGCCAGCGGCACGCGGCTGCGGCGCGCGGGCCCGGGGGAGGGGGCGGGAGAGGGGACGGGGGCCGCGGGTGCGGCGTACGAGGCTGCGGCGGTGGGCGCGGCGTACACCGGCGCCTGGGTCGGCGTGTACGCCGCGGGGACGGGTCCGGGCGCCTGCGTGGGCGAGTACGCGGGCGGCGGCGGGGTCTGCGTCGGCGCCGCGGCCGGGGACGGCACCGCCGCCCGGGCCTGGGCCTGCGCCGACTGCTCGCGCCGCGCGATCTCGGCGGCCAGCGGCGCGGGCAGCCAGCCGTTGAAGTCGCGCAGGTCCCGGCCCGCCACCTGCCCGCACCACTCGGCGAGCTCGGCCGGGCGGGGCCGCCGGCCGGCGTCGGCGTGCAGGCAGCGCTCCAGCAACTGCCGCAGTGGTTCCGGGTAGCCGCTCAGGTCCGGCGCCTGCTGCGGGGTGTTGGCTATCGCGGCGGCGATCGACAAACCCGCCCCGTCGCCGTACGGGTGGCGGCCGGTGGCCGCCACCGCGGCGATCAGGCCCAGCGCGAAGACATCGGTCGCCGGGGTGACCGTCCGGCCGAGCGCGTGCTCGGGGGACATGTACTGCGGTGTCCCGATGAACCCGCCGCTGCGCGTCAACTGGGTGGAGTCGGCGGCCCGCGCGATCCCGAAGTCGATCACCCAGGGGCCGTTCGAGCCGAGCAGGATGTTGCTCGGCTTGAGGTCGCGGTGCACCACCGAGGCGGCGTGGATGGAGTGCAGGGCCTGCGCCGTGCAGCCGATCAGCTGGAACACCGCGGGCAGCGGCAGCGCTCCGTGGGTGGCGAGCGCGTCGTCGAGCGCCAGTCCCGGCACGAACGCGGTGGCCAGCCAGGGCTGTTCACCACTGGTGTCGTGGTCGACCACCGGCACGATGTGGTAACCCTGCACGAGGCGGGCCGCCTGCACCTCGCGTTCGAAGCGGACCCGGAAGTCCTGCTCCCGGGCGAACTCGCGGCGGATGACCTTCAGGGCGACCGGCTGGTTGCCCCGGGTCCTCGAGAGGTACACGGAACCCATGCCTCCTTCGCCGATCTTGGCGAGCAGCCGGTAACCGGCTATCTCCTGCGGATCCTCCGGCCCGAGCGGTCTCAGTACGGCGGCGTCGGTGTTGGGCATGGGCTCCCCCTCGATGATCACTGGCACCAGATCCTAACGGGGGCGTCGCCCGCCACCGCACCCCGCCAGTACGGTGGTGCTCCGGCGAGGAAGGGGCGGCCCGATGACGCAACGCAAGTCCGCGGCAGATGTGTTCGACGAGCTGGGGGAGCGCTACGAGGAGGTGTTCGGCAGGGTTCCCGGCCAACTGGCCGCCCTCGACTGGCTCACCGCCCGACTGCCCGCCGGAGCAAGGGTGCTGGACGTGGGCAGTGGCACCGGACGGCCCACCGCCGAGGCACTGGTCCGGGCCGGCTGCGCCGTCACCGGCATCGACGTCTCGGCGGCCATGGTCGAACTGGCCCGCGCCAGAGTCCCGCAGGCCCGCTTCGAGCAGGCCGACGTACGCACCTACACGCCCGAGCCGGCCGGTTTCGACGCGGTCTGCTCCTTCTTCCCGCTGCTCGTGATGGACCAGCCCGAAGTCGCGGGTGCACTGGACCGGATGGCGTCCTGGGTCGCCCCGGGCGGGTACTTCGTGATGGCCACGGTGCCCGGGGACATCCGGGGCGTGGACATCGAGTGGATGGGCCACGAGGTCACCGTCAGCAGCCTCTCCACGGCGGATCACCTGGCCAGGCTCGCCGACCGGGGCCTGGAGGTGCTGCACCACCACACCGCGCTCTTCCAGCCCGCCGACGACCGGGCGGGCCCCGAGGAGCACCTCTTCTGCTACGCGCGCCGGACCCCGTGAGCGCCGGTCAGCGGACCGGCCGCCCGGGTACGGACTGCCGGCGCGGAGGCGGATCCAACTGCCGTACGCACGCGGGCTGGGACGCCGGCCTGGGCGGGGGCGTGGCCGTCTGCGGATCGTGATCCACGGGGCCGGGCCCTCAAGGGGACGCGGGTGCCCGGTCGCCACGGGACGCCCGCGCGCCCGCCGGTACGGGACGGCCCGGACGCAGCCCCGCGGCCAGCCCCACGATCACCACCAGCAGCCCCAGCCACACCGCCGGCCCCGGCACCCCGCCGCCCGTGAGCACCCCCGCACCGGCCGCGGCCAGGGGCGCCACCCCGGTCAGCAGCCCGGCGCGGCCCGCGCCCACGGCGGCCACCGTGCGGTACCAGAGCAGGAAGGCCACCGCCGTCACCAGCACGGCGAGATATCCGGCGGCCGCCCACTGGGCCGGCTCCAGCGAGACCACCTCGGCCGGGCTCTCGAAGACGACCGTGAGTCCCGCGAGCATCAGCGCCCCCAGCCATACGGCGTGCACGGACACCCCCCACGGGCCGTGCCGGCGCAGCACCGGCACCGCGAGCAGGGTGAACCCCGCCTCGCAGCCCAGCGCGAGCGCCGCCCAGGCCACCCCGGCGGCGTCCGTCCGGCCCGTCCCCTCGACCAGTACCGCCCCGGCCACCACGACCGGAGCCGCCACCAGCACCCGACGGCTGGGCCGCCGCCCCTCGAGGAAGGGGCCGATCAGACCCAGCAGAATCGGTACGGACGCCACCGCCACGGCGATGACCGCCGGTTCGGCATGAGCCACCCCGCGGACCACGGCCACGTTGAAGAGCACCAGCCCGGTCGCCGCGATCCCCGCCAGCCACAGCCACTCCCGGCCGCGCGGCCGGAGGACCGGCACCCGGGCGGCGCGGGCCAGGGCGAACAGCAGCAGCGCGGCGGCCGCGTACCGGACGGCCTGGGTGGCGAACAGCGGGGCGTCGACGAGCGCCCGCGAGACCGTGACACTGCTGCCGACCAGTGCCATTCCGGCGATACCCGGCACCAGGTCGCGCACGGAGGTGGAGGGGGAAGGAGCAGGAGGGGGAGTGCGGTCTGTCTGCATGAGATCCAGCCTGGCGGCACAATGGCCCCGTGAGCAGGTCCAATGAAGGCGTCATCAAGGGGTCCAAAAGCGCGAGCGGCTCGGACTTCCTCCAGCTCGACCTCGGCCAGGCGCCGCCGGGGGGCCGCACCGAGTGGCTCGCGGGCCGGCTCCGCGCCGCCATCGCCGACGGCACCCTCCCGGTCGGCAGCCGGCTCCCGGCCAGCCGCGTCCTCGCCGCCGAACTGCGCGTCTCCCGGGGGCTCGTCACCGAGGCCTACCAACGCCTCGCCGAGACCGGCCAGGTCAGCGGCCGGGGCCGGGCCGGCACCGTGGTCGTCGCCGCACCGCCGACGGTGGCCGCGGCCTCCCCGGACCCCGCCCGGGCACCGGCGCGCGGCGGGCTGGTGGACGCGCTGCGCGCCGTACCGTGCCGGATCGACCTCTCGCCCGGAGTTCCCGACCTGACCGCCTTCCCGCGCACAGCCTGGCTGCAGGCCGAACGCCGGGTGCTGGCCGCGCTCACCCCGGCCGACTTCGGCTACGGCAACCCCCAGGGCGCCCCTGCACTGCGCGAGGCCGTCGTCGGCTGGCTGGCCCGGAACCGGGGGATCCGCGCCGACCCCGACGAGGTGGTCGTCGTCGCGGGCGTCGCCCAGGCGCTCGGGCTGCTGGCGCACGTCCTGCGGGAGGAGGGGGTGCACCGGGTCGCGGTCGAGGACCCCGGCTCGCTCGGGGCCCGGCAGCAACTGGAGTACGGGCGGCTGGAGACGGTTCCCGTACGGGTGGACCAGGCCGGGCTGGACGTGACCGAGCTCCGGGCGAGCGGGGCCGGGGCCGTCCTGCTGACCCCGGCACACCAGTTCCCGACCGGCGTCGTCCTCGACGGCGAGCGCCGCCGGGACCTCCTCGGCTGGGCGGCCGCCGGGGGACTGGTCATCGAGGACGACTACGACGCCGAACACCGCTACGACCGGGCCCCCGTCCCCGCCCTGCGCGCCCTGCTTCCGGAGGGCGTCTGCTATGCCGGCAGCGTGTCCAAACTCCTCGCCCCGGCCCTCCGCCTGGGCTGGCTGCTGGTCCCACCGCGCCTGCGCGACGCCGTGACCGCCGCCAAGCGCTACGCCGACCTCGGCAATCCGGTCCTCGCCCAGCTGGTCCTCGCCCGGCTGATGGACTCGGGCGAATTGGAGCGGCACCTGCGCTTCGTACGGCGCCGCCACCGCCGCCGCCGCGACGCCATGCTCCGGGCCGTCGGCGAACAGCTGCCCGGCGCCCGGGTGCACGGTGCGGCGGCCGGGCTCCACCTGATGGTCACCTTCGACGGCGCCGGTTTCCGGGACACGGACCTCGCCGCGGCGGCCCTGGCCCTGGGGGTGAAGACCCACCCGCTGTCCTGGCACCGCATCAGGCCCGGCCCGCCGGGCCTGATCCTCGGCTACGCCGCGGGGCCGGCCGGCGAGATCGAGGAAGGCATCGCCACCCTGGCCACGGCCCTGAAGGGTCTGTAAACCCGTCGGAAAGTTTTTCCGGAACGGCGGCAACCTCCCGGGGGGTCGCGCGTCGTGCGGGGGTGAAGGGTGCAGTCCCGCGCCCTCGACCCGACCGTGGAGAACCACCGTGAAGAACCTGAAGCGTGTCCCCCCGGCCTTCCGCCGCACGGCCGTCACCGCTGCCGCTGCCGGGGTGGCCGTCGCCCTCGCCGGTCCGGCCTTCGCCGCGAGCGGCAGCTCGGCCGCGCCCTCCCCGTCGGTCAGCGTGCCCGCCAGTGCCTCGCCCACCGCGGGCGGGGCCAGGCCCTCCCCGTCCGTGAGCACCCCGCCGAGCGCAGGATCGGACACCAGGAGCGCGACCCCCAGCGCCGCGCCCAGCGCCAGCCCGACGGCCCCGGGGTCGGACGCCAGGCCCAGCGCGTCCCCCTCCGAGCCCACCGCCGCACCCGGCGCGGCCGAGCTCGCGCATACTGGCTCCTCGGCGACCACCATCGCCATGGGGGCGGGGGCCACCGGCCTGGTCCTCGCCGGCGCCGGAGCCCTGTACGCCGTGCGGCGCCGCGCGAACAGCTGAGGAATCCCGTGCTCCCACTCGCACCACCCGTCGGCTCCCTCACGCCCGGCTTCGGCCGGGCGTGGCGGGGCCTTTGGTCGTTGCTGCGCCGAGAGCGTTCCGCCCCGCCCGTTCCCCCGCGGTCACACGGAACCGCGTACGGAGCCTCGTACGGGCCCTCGTACGGGCCCTCGTACGCGTACGAGGGCCACACGGGTCCAGGCGATCCGCGGCCGCCCACCGTCACCGAGCTCTACCACGCCCACCGGCTGCGGATGGTCCGGCTGGCGGTGCTGCTCGTCGACGACCTCGCCACCGCCGAGGACGTGGTCCAGGACGCCTTCACCGCCCTGTACCGGCGGCACGGGGAGCAGATCACCGAGGTCGACAACGCGCTGGGCTATCTGCGCACCGCGGTGGTCAACACCTCGCGGTCCGTACTGCGCCGCAGGCGCACCGTCCGGGCCTGGACCCCGCCGGTGGCGCCCGACATACCCTCCGCCGAGGACCACGTGGTCCTGGACGAGGCGCACCGCGAGGTGCTCGCCGCGCTCGGCCGGCTCACACCGCGCCGCCGGCAGGTCCTGGTGCTGCGGTACTGGGCCGACCTGAGCGAGGCGGAGATCGCGACCACCCTCGGGATCAGCCGGGGAGCGGTGAAGTCCAACGCGAGCCGCGGCCTGGACGCCCTGGAGCGGATTCTGGAGGGACGGATATGACGCGTGACGGGGAACGTCTCGCCGAGCGTCCCGTCGAGCGCCGGCTGCGCCAGGCCCTCGACGCACGCGCGGACAGCATCGACATCCGGGGGCTGCGGCCCGCGGAGCCGCCGGGACCGCACGGGGGACGGCTGCACATGGCCGGGCTGCGGCGGTTCGCGCTGCCGCTGGCGGGCCTGGCCGCGGCCGCGGCGGCCGGGGTCGGTTACCTGCTGCTGGCTCCGGAGCCGGCGCCCGGCCCGGGGCTGCCGGCCACCCCGCCGAGGATCACGGCGCCCGGCCCGTCCTCGCAGGACCCGGCGTCACCCACCCCGCGGCCGTCCGGATCCGGGCAGCGCACTCCGGGCGTGGATTCCTCGGGGAGCCCGTCGGCTTCGTCGCCGACCGGAAGGTCGGTGAGCCCGTCGGCCCCGAGCTCGCCCAGCGCGTCGGGCTCGGCGCCGCCGTCGGCGAGCCCGTCCGCCCGCGGGGAGGCGCCGTGACCTCCTCATCGCCGCCGAGCTCCACCCCCGGGCACGGGGCGTTCAGCCCCGCAGGTTTTCCACCGCCGTGACCAGCGGGGCGAGTTCCGGTCGGCGCGAGGCCTCGTCGAGGGCCTCGCGCAGGGCGGTGTCGTTGGTGGGGCGGGCCGCGGCCAGCAGAGCCAGGCCCGCCTCGCTCACGTCGGTGTAGATGCCCCGCCGGTCGGTGTCGCAGATGTAGCGGTTCAGCAGGCCGCGGTCCTCCAGCCTGCTGACCAGCCGGGTCGTCGCGCTCTGACTGAGGACCACCGAATCGGCGACCTGGTGCATCCGCAGGTGCCCGCCCGGCCCGTCGTGCTGGCGGCTGAGGACGTCGAGCAGCGAGTACTCGCGCACGCTGAGGCCGTGACCGTCCTGCAGGGCCCGTTCGATGTGCGCCTCGATCCGCCCGTGCAGGAGCGAGAGGGCGCACCAGCCCTGGGAGAGGGCGGTGAGCGCGCTGTCCGTGGCCGTCATGGGCTCCTCCGTCGAAGCGTCCCGGGCTGGGGTGTGTACCCCTCAGGATAGTCCACACGCGCAATAGCCCGCGCTTGCAAATATCCCGCGTCTGCAATTAATGTGGACGCATGCAAACGGCGACCGCAATCAACTGTCGGCCACCACCGCGCACCCGCCGTCGCCTCCGGACCCGCACCACCCCCTCCCCTGAAGGACACCTCCCCCCATGCCTCTCGCACTCCTCGCCCTCGCCGTCGGGGCCTTCGGGATCGGCACCACCGAATTCGTGATCATGGGCCTGCTGCCCGAGGTCGCCGGCACGTACGGGGTCTCGATCCCCACCGCGGGCTTCCTGGTCACCGGCTACGCCCTCGGCGTCGTCCTCGGCGCGCCGCTGATGACCGTGCTCGGCACCCGCATTCCCCGCAAGCGCATGCTGATGCTGCTCATGGGCCTCTTCATCGCGGGCAACGTGCTCTCCGCCCTGGCCCCCGCCTTCGGCGTCATGCTCGCCGGCCGCGTCGTCGCCTCACTCGCCCACGGCGCCTTCTTCGGCATCGGCGCGGTCGTCGCCGCCGAACTCGTCGCCCCCGAGAAGAAGGCCGGCGCGATCGCCATGATGTTCACCGGCCTGACCGTCGCCAATGTCGTCGGCGTCCCGCTCGGCACCCTCGTCGGACAGACCCTGGGCTGGCGCGTCACCTTCCTGATCGTCGCGGCGCTCGGTGTCGCCGGCCTGGTCGGCATCGCCCGGCTGGTCCCCGAGCTGCCCCGCCCCGAAGGAGGCGTACGGATCCGCCGCGAGCTCGCCGCCTTCCGCAACGTGCAGGTGCTGCTCGCGATGGCGATGACCGTCCTCGGCTTCGGCGGCGTCTTCGCCGCGATCACCTACATCACCCCGATGATGACCAACGTCGCCGGCTTCGCCGACTCCTCCGTCACCTGGCTCCTCGTCCTCTTCGGCCTGGGCATGGTCGCCGGCAACCTCATCGGCGGCCGGTACGCCGACCGCGCGCTCATGCCGATGCTGTACGTGGCCCTGGGCGCCCTGGCCGTCACGCTCGCCGTCTTCACCCTCACCGCCCACACCAAGGCCGGCGCCGCCGTCACCGTCGTACTGATCGGCGCCCTCGGCTTCGCCACCGTGCCGCCGCTCCAGAAGCGCGTCCTCGACCAGGCCGCAGGGGCCCCCACCCTGGCCTCGGCCGTCAACATCGGTGCCTTCAACCTCGGCAACGCCCTGGCCGCCTGGCTCGGCGGGCTCGTGATCACCGCCGGCCTGGGCTGGACCGCCCCCAACTGGGTCGGCGCAGCGCTGGCCGCCTCCGCCCTGGCGCTCGCCCTCGTCTCCGGTGCACTGGAACGCCGTACGACGGGCCGCGCCGCTCCCGCCGACCGCGGCACGGTCATGGAGGCCGGAGCCCCCGAGGCGTCCACGGCCGTCCCCGCCCACCACTGACCCGGCCCCTTCCCCCGTAAGCCCCCCCCGCAAGGAGAAGCACCGCATGTCCACCCCCACCCGCACCGCCGTCACCCCCCTGACCACCGAGGACGCCGAACTGCTCGTCGCCACCGCCACGGCCGCAGCCGAAGCGGCCGGGGTCACCGTCAGCGTCACCGTCCTCGACGCCGGCGGTCACCTGCTGGCCTTCCGCCGCGACGACCGCGCCGTGCTGATCTCCGGCGAGACCAGCATCCGCAAGGCCTACACGGCCCTCCAGCTGAACGCGCCCACCGCCGACCTCGTCGACGCCGTCCGGCCCGACGGCCCCTTCCACACGCTGCCCACGGCCCTCGACCGGCCGCTGCTCTTCATCGCGGGCGGCCTGCCCGTCCACCGCGACGGCCGTCTCGTCGGCGCCGTCGGCGTCGGCGGCGGCGCCCCCGACCAGGACCACGGCCTCGCCGCCGCCGCGCGGAACGCCCTGGTCTGAGGCCGCCGGGTAGCGCGCCGGTGTCCCCCGTGCCACGTTGGTACGGGGGACACGGGCACATGATGAGCGCACCGAGGCGGCACAGGAGGGTCCACGTCATCGCGACGGCAGTGGTCGCCGCGCTGGTCACCCTTGCCCTCCCGGGCTGCACGGCCTCCTCCGACGAGGCGCGCGCCCCGGGCACCCCGGACTCCTCCGCCGGCGCCGCCACGACGACGGCAGCCCCGGCCGAGGCCGCCCCCACGCCCACCCCGTCCTACCCCCTGTCCACCGCCCCGCGCACCATCCCGGCGGTACGGGAGCACGTGCCCGCCCGCGGTCCCGGCTGGAAACCCACCCCCGAGGCCCGCGTGGTCGTCGCACCGGACGACACCGCCGCACTGTCCGACGAGGCCAAGCTGCTCGCCGGTGAACTGCGCATCGGATACGGGGAGTCGGCGGCCCCGCGGGCGGGTGACGTGCAGCTGTCCCTGGACGCCGGGGCCGCGGGAGGACCCGAGTCGTACACCCTCGACGTCAAGGACGGCCGCGTCCGCATCAACGGACCCGGCCAGGCCGGCGTCTTCTACGGCACCCGCACCCTCAAGCAGGCGGTGAAGAGCGGAGGTTCGGCCCCCGAGGGAACCGTGCGCGACGCTCCCGCCAAACCGCAGCGCGGCCTCAACCTCGACATAGCCCGCAAGCACTTCACCCCCGACTGGATCGAGGACCGGCTGCGCGAGATGGCCGATCTCAAGCTCAACCAGCTCGGCCTGCACTTCTCCGACGACCAGGCCTTCCGCATCCAGTCCGACACGCACCCCGAGATCGTCTCCACCCCGCACCTCACCAAGGCCCAGGTCCGCGAGATCAACGCGCTCGCCGCCCGGCTGCACATCACGGTGGTCCCCGAAATCGACTCGCCCGGCCACCTCGGCGCGGTACTGCGCGCCCACCCCGACCTCCAGCTCCGCGACACCCAGGGGCGGGCGGTCAAGGGCGCGGTCGACATATCGAACCCGGCGTCCGCCAAGCTCGTGGACGAGTTGCTGCGCGAGTACGTCCCGCTGTTCCCCGGCGGAGCCTGGCACCTGGGCGCCGACGAGTACCAGGCGCTGGTCTACCGCGACCCGCAGGCCTCCTTCCATCAGCTCGCGCGAGCCGCCCAGCAGCGCTACGGGCCCTCGGCGCGGGTCCAGGACCTGGCGACGGGCTGGCTGAACGACCGCGCGGACGTGGTCCGGCCGTCGGGGAAGGCGCTCAAGGCGTGGAACGACGGGTTCTTCGCGGGCGGCGTGACGAACGCGGCCAAGGACATCCAGGTCGAGTACTGGACCGGCAAGGAGACGGGCGCCCGGCCGCCGCTGGAGTACCTCCGCGAGGGCCGCAAGCTCGTCAACCTCAACGACGAGTTCCTCTACTACGTGCTGGGGGAGCCCAACCAGTTCACGTACCCCACCGGGAAGCGGATCTACGAACAGTGGACGCCGCTCGTCCTGCGCGGCACGACCCCCGTGCCGGCCTCGTACGGGCCGCAGATCCTGGGCGGGCGCCTCGCCGTCTGGGCCGACCTGTCCGGCGCCCAGACCCAGGCGCAGGTCGCGCAGGGCATCCAGGGCCCGCTGGCCGCGCTCTCCCAGAAGGTGTGGGACTCCCGCGCGCCCCAGCTGCCCTGGGCCGACTTCAAGGCCCTCGCCGACCGGCTCTGAGCGACCGGGGCACCGGATGGCGGTGAGGCCGGCAGCCGCGGTCCTACGGGTGCCCGGTACGGTCGCGCCGCTGCCAGCGCCGCCGGAGCCACTGCCCGATCAGCGGCAGCGCCAGGACGGCCGTCACCGTCCACACGGCGGCGAAGCCCCAGAGCAGCAGCCGGGAGGTGGTGGCGGAGGCGGCGACGAACAGCGCCACCGCCACCGCACCGAGCAGCCAGGCCGCCACGGTGCGGTGCCGCCGGTGCGAGGTGGACCGCAGGATCCGGTCGAGGGAACGGTCACCCTTGAGTTCGGCCTCGATCGCGGAGAGGGCGCGCTGCTCGCGATCCGAGAGTCCGGCTCCGTCCATCACGACGTACCTCCGTCGGCTGCTGCTGCCGTCGGGCGCGGAACGCAGCCTCTGGCCTGCGAATACCCGGCCTGACGCGGCCCAACCCCCGGAGGGACGCCGTGACTGCGGCCCGCGGTCACCAGATGGAGCTGACCCACTCCGGGTGGTCGACGAACGGGTTGCGGTTGTGCTGGTACTGGTCGAATATGACCTGGTTCCGGCGCTGCTCGAAGGCGTCCGGCGGGTCCATCTGGTTCCACTGCTTCAGCAGGCTGATCCGGCCCATCGCGGGAGCCGAACCGTTGTTGACCGTGTCGTTCATCTCCAGGTTGGCGAAGCCGTCACCACCGTCGTAGCGGACGGCCATGTACAGCAGCATCCGCGCCACGTCGCCCTTGACCGCGTCGCGCGGCTCGAAGGAGTCGCCGTCGGTCAGGCTGCCCGGGGCCTCGCTGACGGGGCTGCCGCCCTTGTCGAAGTCCTTGTTGCCCCGGGTGCTGTTGACGGTGACGTCCTCGGGGCGCAGGTGGTGCAGGTCGGTGCCCGGGCCGGTGGCGGTGCCGAAGTCGCCGTGGCTCTTTGCCCAGACGTGCTCGCGGTTCCAGTCGTTGGCCCCGCCGCCGTTCGTCGCCTTGGACTGGGAGCGGCCGGAGTAGAGCAGGATGACGTTGTTGGGGTTCGCCGGGTCCTGGTCGGTCACCTTCAGGGCGTTCCACACGCCGTCGTAGGTCACCTTGGACTGGGTCTTGATGATGTCGTGCAGGGCCGTCTTCAGCGCGGGCCCGGTCTTGCCCTGGGCGTCCGCGTAGTAGTCGGCGTACGGGTCCACGGCGGTGGTCGCCGGGTTCCGGGGAGCTGCCGTTCGCTGCTGGCCGGCGGACGCGGCCGCCGGTACGGCGAACAGGGCGGCGGCGGCGAGGCCGGCGGCCGCCCAGGGGGTCAGGTGCGAGATTCTCATCTGGTGGGGGGTACCTCTCCATACGCACCGTCCCCGCCCGGGGAATTGGCGGAGTGTCAGTGGCAGAGCGAGGGTCACATTGTCATGTGCCGAACAGGTGAAAACCATGTGTCGGGAGTGGGGGATCTTCGTGTGTGCCGGCCATCCGCCGCGGGCAGGGTAGCCGTGGCCCCCGGCGGGGCCCGACCGACCATGACCAGCCCTATCGGGAGCAGCCCATGGCAGTGAAGATCCTCATCGTGACCGGCGACGCGGCCGAGTCGCTGGAGGTCCTGTATCCGTACCAGCGCCTGCGCGAGGAGGGGTACGAGGTGCACATCGCGGCGCCGCAGGTCAAGAAACTGCGGTTCGTGGTCCATGACTTCGAGGACGGCTTCGACACCTACACCGAGAAGCCCGGCTACACCTGGCCCGCCGATCTGGCCTTCGTGGACGTGGTCACCGAGGACTACGCGGCCCTGGTCGTCCCGGGTGGCCGGGCGCCGGAATACCTGCGCAACGACCCCGAGGTCCGCCGTATCCTGGCCGCCTTCGCGGAGGCCGACAAGCCGATCGCCCAGATCTGCCACGGCCCGCTCATCACCGCCGCGGCCGGGGGCCTGACCGGCCGCCGGGTGACGGCGTACCCGGCGCTGGAGCTGGACATGAAGGCGGCCGGGGCCGAGTTCGAGGACTCCGAGACCGTGGTCGACGGCACGCTGGTCTCGGCCAGGGCCTGGCCCGACCACTCGCGCTGGATGCGGGAGTTCCTGACCGTGCTGCGCAGCAAGGCCCCGGTGGTCTGAGCGCGAGCAGCACACGGGCGGCCGTGGACCCCGTATCCGGGGAGCACGGCCGTCGGGTCGTGTCGGCGGAGGCCGATTTCAAGCCAGGCGGACAGCCGGCCAGGCGGGCAGCCGGGCGGGCGGGCAGCCGGGCGGGCAACCCGTCAGCCGGCCGGGCGCCGGCGCCTCGGCGGTCGCGTCAGCTGCCGGCGGTGACCGCCGGAGCCGGCTCGTACTTGTAGTTCGGCCCGAAGTTCTTCTTCACGGCCGTCTCCCAGCTGCCGTCGGCGACCATCTTCTTCAGCGCGTCGTTGATCTTGCGCTGGAGCTCCTTGTCGCCCTTCTTGAGGCCGATGCCGTAGTTCTCGTTGCTCAGGTTCTGGCCGAGCAGCTTGAACTTGCCCTCGTTGCCCTTCCGGGCCGCGTACCCGGCAAGGATGGAGTTGTCGGTGGTCATGGCGTCGACCCGGCTCTCCTGGAGGGCGACGACGCAGTCCGAGTAGCCGCCGAGTTCCAGCAGGCCCGCCTTGGGGGCGAGGTTCTTGCGGAGGTTCTCGGCCGAGGTGGAGCCGGTCACCGAGCACAGGCTCTTCGCGTTGAGGTCCTCGGGCTTGTTGATCGAGGCGTCGTCGGCGCGGGTCATCAGGTCCTGGTGCGCGACGAAGTACGGGCCGGCGAAGTCGACCTTCTCCTTGCGCTTCTCGTTGATCGAGTAGCTGGCGACGACGAACTTGACCTCGTTGTACTGGATCAGCAGCTCGCGGTCGTTGCTGTAGACCTGCTTGAATTCGATCTTGTTCGGCTTGTAGCCGAGCTCCTTGGCCACGTAGGTGGCGACGTCCACGTCGAAACCGGTGAAGGTGCCGTCGGTCTCCCGCATGCCGATGCCGGGCTGGTCGAACTTGATGCCGACGGAAAGCGTCCCCTGGTCCTCTTCGTCACCGACGCACCCGGAGGCGGTCAGGGCGATTGCGATCACTGCGGCGACCGCACCGGCCTGGGGAACCTTCATGCTGCACTCTTTCCTGAGGAAACGCGGGGACGCGCCACCGGGATCGCCGGAGGCGTGGGGAACCGCGCGAATACGGGGGACGTGGGGACACGTGTACGAGGAAGCTAGGAAGAGGACGGGCGCAGCGTCACTAGATTTGAGCAAAACTTGAGGATAACAATCCGGTTCTGCCGCAGATCCTTCGGCCGAACCGTGTGGCGCGCGGGAGGAAGGGGCGCCACCCTGCGGCGCCTCGGTGGAACCCCCCGGCTCCCGGGCAGGTCACGCCGCTCATGGACGCACCTTAAGCCGGGCCGTGCCGTGCCGGCCCGCGCCGCCGGGGCGGGGCAGGGGCGGCGCCTCGGCGGAATCGGCCGAACTGGCCGGAAACGCACGATCGTTCGGGGCGGGCCGGGGGGCTCGTGGGATCATGAACGGGCAATGCCCGTGAACGAAGGGGGAGTTCGGTGACCGGTGTACGCAAGGGCCTGGCCAAGGTGGAGTTCGCGCTGCGATGGGACCCCAGCCCCGCCGGCACGCCCGCGAACGACCTCGACATCGTCGCCGCGGTCTACGGCGCCGCGGACCCGCACGGGACGCCCGTCCAGCTGGTGCACTTCGGCAGCCGGTCGCCCGACGGGACCATCTCCCTGAACCGGGACAGCCACACCGGCCAGGGCTTCGGCTTCGACGAGGTGATGACCATCGAGCTGCACCGGATGGCGCCGGAGTCGAGCCGGGTCGTGGTCGGCGTGGTCATCCAGAACGCCGACCCGGGCCGCGCCAAGACCTTCGCCGGTATCGGCGGTACCGGTTTCCGGATCCGCGAGGGTCACACCGACCTCGCCGAGGGCGACTTCTCGGCCGTGGCCACCGCCACCGCGGCCATCGTCGCCGAGTTCACCCGCGACGCGTCGGGCGCCTGGTCCTTCGAGCTGCGGCTGCACGGGTCCGATGCCGACCCGGAGGAATTCGCCCGGACCATGGGCGCCCTCCGCTGAGGCCGGGCGCCCGGGTGGAGGTGGAGCCGCTCAGATCGGGGGGGGGGGCCCCCGCGGGGGGGGGGGGGCCCCCCCCGCGGGGGGGGGCGGGCGCCCCCCCCCCCCCCAACCCCCCGGGGGGGGGCGCCGCCCGGGCGGCCGCACGGGGGCCCCCCCGGGC
>NZ_JBICZI010000001.1:0-403998 GCF_043201855.1 Streptomyces sp. NPDC048257 | reverse complement strand
GGGCCTAGCCCCCCCGGGAGTAATCCCCCGGTCCCTGGGGCGCGCCCCCGGGCGGCGGGGCGCCGGGGTGTGGGGGGCCCCCACCCCGGCGGGGGGGGCCCCCCCGGGGGGGGGGGCCCCCCCCCCCGGTCCGGGTGGCGCGCTGCCGCCGTCCCCACGAGGCAGCGCGGGCAGGTCGCCGTCAGGTCATCAGGACGGCGGCC
This sequence comes from Streptomyces sp. NPDC048257, assembly GCF_043201855.1. NCBI lineage: Bacteria > Bacillati > Actinomycetota > Actinomycetes > Kitasatosporales > Streptomycetaceae > Streptomyces > Streptomyces sp. NPDC048257. The sequence continues at coordinate 403,795 of NZ_JBICZI010000001.1, read as the reverse complement.
CGCCGGTTCAGGGGGCCCGCCCGGCCGGGGGCCGGGTGGGGTGGGACGGTGCGAGGCCCAGGGACGGGAGCATGACGGCGTCGACGAACCGCACCAGGTAGTCGGCGTCCGCGTACCGTCCCTCCAGCACCGGCCGGATGCGGAGCACACCCATCAGCTGGGCCGGCAGGAACTCCACGGCCGGGTGGTCCGCGGCGATCTCACCGCGGTCCACGGCCCGTCCGACCATCGCCGCGAACGCGGCCAGCTCCGGCTCGACCAGGGCCTCGCGCAGGGCGGCCTGGAGCTCCTCGTCGCTGAGCACGGCGTGCCCGAGGGCCTGGGTCAGCCGGGTGTCCCTGCCCGAGGTGCCGGCCGCGATCCGGGCGGCCTCGCGCAGGTCGCCCGCCAGCGATCCGGTGTCCACGGCGACGAGCGAGCCGTGCCGCCCCGCGCGCAGGGCGGCGGCGACCAGCTGGGGCTTGGTCTTCCACTGCCGGTAGAGCGTGGACTTGCCACAGCTGGCCCGGGCGGCGATGCCCTCCATCGTCAGGGCCTCGTAGCCGTGCTCGCGCAGCTGCTCCAGGACGGCGTCGTAGAACTCCTGCTCACGCTCCGGTGTGATCTTGGAGCGGCGCGCGGGGGCCGGTGTCGACGTCATGGATGCGGCTCTCCTGGGGGTCGCCTGGGCGGCAGGTTCCACTCGGGTTCCACTACGGAAGTGTACGGGAACGCGACCGTATCGGTACACCAGCGTATCGATACGCCAATGTATCGATACACTGGCGTGTCGCAGTGCGCGTAAACAGGAAGAGAGACCGGGGGATGAGCTCCCACACCACACCTGCCGAGCCGGCAGCCGGACCGAGAGCCGCGCGCCGCCGCCTCATACGCGAGCTCCTGCTCGTCGCGGGATTCTTCACCGTCTACAAGGCGGGCCGGCTGCTCTCGACCGACCGCACCGACGAGGCCTTCCGCAACGCGGCGCGCATATGGGACGCCGAGCGCGCCCTGCACGTGCCCGGCGAAGGCGCCGTGCAGCGGCTGCTGCTCCACGGTGACGCCCTCGTCACCACCGCGAACACCTACTACGCGGGTGTCCACTTCCCCGCGACCGCGCTCTTCCTGATCTGGCTCTACGTCCGCCGCCCCGCCCACTACCTGTGGACGCGCCGCGTACTCGCGGGGCTCACCGGAGCCGCCCTCGTCCTGCACCTGGCCTTCCCGCTCGCGCCCCCGCGCCTGCTCGGCGCCGCGCAGCTGATCGACACGGCCCAGGTCTACGGGCCCAGCGTCTACCGGGCCGCACCGGCCGAGGACACCCTGGCCAACCAGTTCGCCGCCATGCCCTCACTGCACTTCGGCTGGGCGCTGATGCTCGCGCTCGGCATGATCGCCGCCACCTCCTCGCGCTGGCGCGCACTGTGGCTGCTGCACCCGCTGCTGACCCTCCTCGTGATAGTCGGCACGGCCAACCACTACTGGCTCGACGCCGTCGTGGCCGCCGTCCTCCTCGGGGCGGCCCTGCTGCTCATCCCGCGGCCCCGCGCGGGCGGCACCCCGGACGACGGCGCCGGCCCGGACCCGCAGACGGCCTCGGAGAGCGAGCCGGACACCCCCGTACGGGACCTGCCGCGCCCGCGGAGCGCGGACGCACCGGTAGGGGCCGGGCAGTGAACGACACCGCCCTCGCCGTCGGGCTCTGCCTCGCGTCGGCGGTGGCCTACGCGGCCGCCGCCGTCGCCCAGGAACGGCTCGCCCGGGCCGCCGTCGCGCGCAGCGCCAAGGCCCTGATGGCCTCCGGCGCCTGGTGGTGGTCGGCCGGGCTGAACGCCGCCGCGGCGCTGCTGCACGCGGCGGCCCTGCGGTACGGGCCGCTCACCCTGGTGCAGCCGCTCGGCGCGCTCACCCTGGTGGCCGCGGTCCCGCTGGGGGCGCGCAGGTCCGGCCGCCGGGTGGTGGCCACCGAATGGCGGGGGACCCTGGCCACCGTCGCCGGGCTCGGCCTGCTGCTGCTCCCGGCCTCCGGACCGGCCCCCGACGACACCCTCACGCTGATCGAGGCGCTGGCCGTCTCCGGGGCGACGGTCGCCGTGATCCTGATGCTGACCGCGGTCAAGGACCCGCGCTCGGGCCTGCGCCACGCGACCGCGTCCGGGCTGGCCTCCGCGGCGGCCTCCGCCCTGACCCAGACGGTGGCCGTGGCGGCCGGTCGCGGCGGAGCCCTGCTCAGCGCCCGGGTCGTCGCGGTGGCCGTGCTCGTCATGGTGTTCGCGGTCGGCGGGATGCTCCTCTCGCAGCGGGCCTACCGCGGCGGACTCGGCGCCCCGCTCGCCGTGGTGAACCTGGCCAACCCGCTGGCGGCCGCCGCCATCGGCATGGTCCTGCTCGGCGAACGACTGCAGGGGGGAGCGACGGGACTGCTGCTGGCGGTGGCCGGAGCCGTCCTGGCGGCGCGCGGGGTGGTCCTGCTCACCCGGGCGCCGTCCGCCCCGGCGGGTCCGGGTGCCGGCGCCGCTGTGGCGGCCGAGATCCCCGTGCCGGCGGGCCGCGTGGCGGTCTGAGTCACGGAGAACCGATGCGGCCCCGGACGCGTCCTGTCAGGAGAACACCCGAACGACTGAACGACCGGACGACCGAAGCGGAGTGACTGGACATGGGGATCGTCAGCTGGATCATCCTGGGACTGCTGGCCGGAGGCATCGCCAAGGTCCTGCTGCCCGGCCGGGATCCCGGTGGCCTGATCGGCACCACCCTCATCGGCGTCGCCGGAGCCTTCATCGGCGGCTGGCTCTCGGCGAAGGTCCTGGACAAGCCGATCCAGACCGAGTTCTTCGACCTCGCCACCTGGGGCTCCGCCATCGCGGGCTCGCTGGTCCTGCTGATCGGCTACCGCATCCTGTTCGGCAACTCCCGGGACTGACCACAACCCCCGACCCCCGGCCGCGGCCCCGGCTCGACCCCCGGCCCCGGCCCCCGGCTTCCCGCAGGCCTCGGCACGGGCCGGATCCGGGTCGACGCCTCGCGCCGCCTCGAACTGAGCCCGCATCCACCCGGCAGCGCCCGGCCGCCCGTCGGGTTCCAGCCGATGTCCGGCTCCAACTTCAGGATCGCGACCGGCGACGAGCACCTCGCCCACGCCGCCGCCCGGCTGGTCGGCCACGAGGCCTCGCTGTGCCGGCCCACCCGGTGGAAGCAGGCGCTGGCCGCGCCCACCGACCGTCGCTTCCCGCTGCCCGCCGCACCCGTCACGGACGGCGGACACGTCGTCTGGGGCCGCACCTTCGAGGAGGACTGGGACCGCCGCCTGCGCGCGGGCCCGGCCCCCGAGCGGCCGACCGCCCCCGGGCTCACCGCCGTTCCCCTCCCTCGCCCCGCCCGCATCGTCCACCGCGCGCACACCCGGGGTCTGCTCGTCCTGGCGGCGGCGTTCTTCACCGCCCTGCCGTTCCTGCTCGGCCTCGTCCCGCAGCCGGCGGCGCTGTTGCTCGCGGTGTGCGCGGGTGTGCTCGTCCTCGGCGCGGGGCTGCGGATCAGCGGCTGCGCGGTCCCACCGGACCCGCGGCTGTGGACCGTACGCTGGCCGCACCACCGCGATCTACGAGTACGAGCAGCGAGGAACCGGTAGCCAGATGAGTGTCACCCCCGTCCCCACAGCCGACCTGTACGACGAGTACGGCGAGTCCCTCGCCATCTGCGGTACCGCGTTCCGCCAGTTCGGCGGCCGCCGGCTCTTCGCGGGCCCCGTACGGACCGTCCGCTGCCACGAGGACAACGCGCTGCTGCGCACTCTCCTGCACACGCCGGGCGAGGGCGCGGTGCTCGTCGTGGACGGCGGCGGCTCGCCGCGTACCGCCCTCGTCGGCGACCTCATCGCGGGCGCGGCCGAGGCCAACGGCTGGGCCGGCCTGATCATCAACGGATCGGTCCGCGACAGCGTCGCCCTCGGCGGGCTCGACCTCGGCATCAAGGCCCTGGGCGCGGTCCCCCGCAAGAGCGGCAAGACCGGCGAGGGCGCGGTCGACGAGCCCGTCACCATCGGCGACATCACCTTCCGCGCCGGGGACACCGTCCACGCGGACGACGACGGAGTGGTCGTCCTGCCCCGCTGACACCCGGAAGGGACCGGAGCGGACCGGACCGGACCGGACCGGAGCGGACGGGAGCGGAGCGGAGCGGACGGGAGCGGACGGGAGCGGATCAGAACCGGCCAGGGCCGCAGCGCCGGCCCTGGCACGGCCGCGGCGGGCCGGGTTTCACTGCGGGCCCATGAGACGACGACACCGGATCACCGGCCTGCTCGGCGCGATCGCGCTGACCGCCGCCACCCTCGCCGCCGCGGGACCCGCGTACGCCGGGAACCAGGCCGCAGACCCGCCGCCCGCCGAGTTCGGCACCGACTGGCACGACCCCCTCACCGCGGCCCCGCCCGTCACCCGGCCCGCGACCCGGTCCTGCCAGGTCACCCTCGCCGAGGCGCAGTTCCGCGACTTCACCCCGTACCGGGGCGACTACACGCCGCCCGCCGGCTGCGGCACGGGACGCTGGGCCAAGGTGGTCCTGCGCCTCGACGGCAAGGTCAAGGGCCGCCAGTACGACCGCCTCGGCCACCTCTCCCTCGGCGGGGTGGAGGTCCTGCGCACCTCCACCCCGCAGCCCTCGCCCGACGGCATCACCTGGTCCGTCGAGAAGGACGTCACCCGCTACCGCGACACCCTGGCCCGCCCGCAGCCCGTGGAGATGCTCATCGGCAACGTCGTCGACGACACCTACACCGGCGTCATCGACGTCAAGGTGACCCTGACCTTCTACGCCGCCGACGGCCGCACCCCGGCCCCCGACACCCCCGACCGGGTCCTGCCCCTCACCTCCCCGTCGGTCACCACCCCGCGCAACACCGAGCGCCTCCTCGCCGAGGTGTACGCCACCGGCTCGGGCGGCGGCTGCGAGGAGTACTGGTACATGACCACCCCGGACGCGGCCCCGTACTCCTGCAAGGCCGCCGACGGCCCGCACCGCGAGGTCCGCGTCCTTGTCGACGGCCAGGTCGCCGGCATCGCCGCGCCCTTCCCCACCGTCTGGACCGGAGGCTGGTCCAACCCCTTCCTCTGGTACGTCACCCCCGGCCCGCGCGCCTTCGACGTCCAGCCGATCCGCTACGACCTCACCCCCTACGCCGCCCTCCTCAACGACGGCCGGCCGCACCGGATCGAGGTGTCCGTCGCCGGGGTGCCGGCCGGACAGAGCGGCTGGAGCACCCCCACCAATCTGCTGATCTGGCAGGACGAGGCCCGCCAGGTCGTCACCGGTGCACTGACCCGGCACGAGGAGAGCGATCCGACGGGCCACTCCCGCTGGACCCCCGCCGCGCCCGGCGGACAGCACCGGCTGGACACCGAGGGCGGCCACCGGCTGACCGTCGCCGGACACCTGAACACCTCCCACGGCCGGGTCGCCACCACCGTCACCCGCGCGGTGCACGGCACCTCCGTCCACCGCTGGACCGACGGCGAGAACCAGGACGCGCTCACCGCCACCTGGACCGACGAGGAGAGCGTGACGCACGGGCCGGCCACCACCCGGACCGCCCGCACCTACACGATGGACGGCGAGACCACCCTCGGCGCCGGAGACCGGCTGCGCACCGTCCTCTCGCTCGGCGACCAGGCGGACACCGTCACCCTGCGCGGCGGGCGGACCGTCGACAGCTCCCGGCTCGACGACCGGTACACAGGGGACGCCACCTACACCGCGAACGTCCCGCGCGACCAGCGGCACGCCGTCGCCACCACCTCCGCCCGCCACCGGTTGTACGGGTCGGCAGCACCCGGCGGCTGTTACGACCGCACGGTGGCCACCACTCAGGGCACCCTCACGGTGGACCGCCGACGCTGCTGATTCCTCCGCCCCCTACGATGAGCGGCCATGGATACGAGTGAGGCCGGCAGACAGCTGATCGACGGCCGTTTCGAGCTGGTCGCACCCCTGGGCAGCGGGGGCATGGGTACGGTGTGGCGCGCCCGCGACATCGCCCTGCACCGCGAGGTCGCACTCAAGGAGGTGCGCCCGCCGGACCCGGCGACCGCCGCCGCCCAGCCCGGTCTCACCGACCAGCTGCGCGAACGGGCCGTCCGCGAAGCCCGCGCCCTCGCCCGCCTCGCCCACCCCCACGTGGTGACGATCCACCACATCGTCGAACCGGCCGACGGCGCGGACGGACACCCGTGGATCGTCATGGAGCTGGTCCAGGGCGGCTCCCTGCACGACCGGTTGGCGTCCGGCCCGATGCCGCCCGCCGACGTGCTGCGGCTCGGCCTCGACGTGCTCTCCGCGCTGCGCGCCGCCCACGACGAAGGGGTGCTCCACCGCGATGTGAAGCCGGCCAACGTACTGCTGCGCCCCAGCGGGTCGGCGGTGCTCACCGACTTCGGCATCGCGGCCCTGCACGGATCGACCGGGCTCACCTCGACCGGAGTGCTGATCGGCTCGCCGGAGTACATCGCGCCCGAACGCGTCCGCGGGGAGGAGGGGCTGGCCGCCTCCGACCTGTGGTCGCTGGGCATGCTGCTCTACGTGGCCGCGGAGGGGGTCCACCCGCTGCGCCGTGCCACCAGCCTGGCCACGGTCGTCGCGGTGCTCGACGAGCCGATCCCGGCGCCCGTGCGCTCCGGCCCGCTGGCCCCCGTACTGGAGCGGCTGCTCGTACGGGACCCGGCGGCGCGGCCGGACGGGGCGCAGCTGGAACAACTGCTCCGGGAAGCGAGCGCTGCTCTCGGATCCGGCTACGGGGCGGGCGCCGGGCCGGTCGCCGCCCCGGTGGCCGCGCCGCGGGTCGCCCCCGCGCCGGTCGCCCCGGGTGCGTTCGGCCCCTATGGCGGCCCCTACGGATCGCCGCCCACCCCGCCGCCGTTCGGCCCGGGCGCCTCCCCCTACGGGGCCACCACGACGCCCGTCCCGCTGACGCGCGCCGCCCTGCGCAGGCGTCCGGCCCTGATCGGCGCCGCGGTGACGGCGGTGCTCGCGGCCGCCGTCGTCGGGATCCTCCAGTGATCCCCGACGGGAACTCCGGCGGCGACGACGCGGCCGACGCCCGCGCCACCCGGCCCTCCCTCGCCACCCCGGCCGGTTCCCCCGCCGCCGCCACCCCCGGCCCGAAGGCGAGTACGTCCAAGGCCGGCACGACCCGGGGGAGCATGCTCACCCCGCAGAACATCCGTACCGCCCTGGACGCGCTCAAGGAGAAGACCGGCACCACGACCTTCGTGGACCTCAAGGTCTACGACGGCTACGTGCTCGCCTCGATCCCCACCGCCGCCGGCGCCGAGACCGTCGACGCCTGGCAGTACCGCGACGGCACCGCCAAGCGCACGGGACCGGACGGCACGGTCGAGGAGGGCGAGCCGCTGATCGACATGGCGACCGTCAACTGGGACGCGCTGCCCGGCCTGCTGGAGCAGTCCAAGAAGGAGCTGGGCGTCGAGAAGCCGACCTCGACCTACGTGATCGTCGAGCCCTGGATGATGGACCAGGTGCCCTGTATGCGTCCCTACCTCAGCGACGAGTACGGCCGCGGCGGCTATGTGCTCGCCGGCATCGACGGCAAGGTCAAGAAGGTCGTCTCCTCCTGACATCGTGTACCCGTGCGCACGTCCGTGCGTACGCGCGTACGGTCCGACCGGTCAAGGAGTACGACCACCATGCCCAGCTGGCGCACCACCCTCACGGCGGCCGGGATCGCCGGCCCCCGGCTGCGCGACGACTACACGCACGCCGCCCGCCGGGTGCTCCGCCGCGAGCCCGCCCCGTACCTGGCGCTGCGTCTGCTCGCCGCGCCGCCGCTGGTGCCCTGCCTCGCCGCGGGTCTCGCCTTCATGAACCTGGTCGACGACGTCGCCGAGACCGGTACCCCGCAGCAACGGGCCACCGGTCTCGCCGCGTTGTCCGAGCGGGTGGAGGCGGCCCTGAAGACGGGGGACAGCCCCGACCCCCTGCTGCGGGCCTACGCGCACGCGGTGGACTCCCGCGGCCTGCCCCCGCAGTGGATCTCCCGCTTCCTGGAGGGGGCCGCCACCGCCGAGGCCGGCTTCGACGGCTTCGCCGCGGAGGAGGACTTCCAGACCTACCTCGACGACTACGCCTGGCCCGGGGTAATGGTCTTCACCGGGCTCCAGTACCGCGGTGGCCCCGACCCCGAACAGGCCGCGGGCTGGCGGCGGTTCGTCGACGCCGCCCAGCGCGTGGACTTCCTCGCCGACCTCTGCGGGGACCTCGCGGACGGGCGGCTCTGCATCCCGCGCGCCCGTCTCGCCGAGCACTCCGTGACCCGGGCCGATCTGGAACAGGCCCGCGACACCCCGGCCGTACGCGCCCTCCTCGCCGCCGAGTGCCGGCGTGCCCGTACGGCCCTGGGCGCCGCCCACGGCATCCTCGACCTCGCCGAACCCGGGCTGCGTCCCGTGATCGCGACCATGACGGAGCTGATGGCGCACCAGCTGACCGCCGTGGAGCGGGCGGGGGTCACCGCCCTGCGCCGGGACATCGGGTACGGCCTGGCGGCGCCCCTGCGGATCCTCGTCCGCGCCGCCCGACGTCGCCCCGCCCGAACCCGGCCGGCAGGGTCCGGGAGGTCTTCCTAGTAGGCCCCGTTGACGTTGTCGATCGAGCCGTAGCGCGCGGCCGCGTAGTTGCAGGCGGCGGTGATGTTGGCGACCGGGTCGTAGGAGTTCTGCGAGGTACCGGGCACGTGGTAGGCGCGGAAGGTCGGGTCGATGACCTGGAGCAGCCCCTTGGACGGGATGCCGTTCTGGGCGTTGATGTCCCAGTTGTTGATCGCCAGCGGGTTGCCGGAGGACTCGCGCATCACATTGCGGTGAATTCCGTTGTAGGAGCCGGGAATTCCGTGCTTGGCCATGACGGCGAGGGACTCGCGGATCCACCCGTCGAGATTGTTCGGGTAGGCACTGGCGGGCTTGGCGGCGGGCTTGGCCGCCGCGGCGGTCTTCGCCTGGGTGCCGATGGTCAGTTTGGTGCCGGGGCGGATGACCGACGGGTTGTCACCGACGACGCTCCGGTTGGACGCGTAGAGCTGCTGCCAGCCGCCGCTGAGGGAATGCTGCGCCGCGATCTGCGAAAGGCTGTCGCCCGCGACCACGGAATACGTCGTGGGAGCCGCGGTCGTCTCCACGGCCCCGGCGGTGGTCGCGCTGATCAGCGGGAGAGTGAGGGCCGCGCCACCGGTGCCGGCGAGAGCCAGCTTGCGGGTGATCCGGTAGTGCTTCGGCCGACGGTGCTTACCCTTTGCAGGCATGGCGGAATTCCTCACGTGGGGGGACGGGAGATCCCGGGCGGCGGCCGTATTCGGCGAGCGGACCACCAGGAACGAGGTGACCGTAGGCGAGCGCGCCGCGCGGGAACAAGACCCGAATTCCACCGATAGATCGACATCTCGCTTTCAGCCGGTCAAATGACCTTGAAGGGGTCGCGGTGCAATAGCCGATTCCCTTTCCGGGAAAAGGGAATCAGCCATTCCGTGGAAATGATGTTGGGGAGTTCCGTGTGGCTCACATCACGGGCCGTCGACCCGGAGGTCAATACGGGCAATCCCGCCCTCCAGGTGCCTCATCCGGGCGACTTACCCGTAGGTAGCAAATCGCTCATTCAGGACCCTTTCAGGGCGGATCGCCGGCCGGTCGATGTCCCCGCGTCACGCCAGGCCCTCCAGGGCGGCCGTCACCGCCGCCACGGCGCCCTCGGAGGCCGGCAGCAAGGGCAGCCGGACGTCCGGGGTCGGGATCCGCCCCTGTGCGTGCAGGACGCCCTTGAGCACCGCCGGATTGGGCTCGGCGAAGGCCGCCGCCGACATCCGGGCCAGGGCGTGCCCCAGCGGCCGCGCCCGCGCCACGTCGCCCGCCCGCCAGGCCCCGGCGAGCTCCGCGAACCGGTCCGTCGCCAGGTGCGCCGAGGCCAGGATCCCGCCCGCCGCACCCAGTGCCAGCAGCGGAGACAGGTACGCGTCGTCACCGGCCAGTACCTCGAAACCGGCCGGCAGGTCACCCAGCAGCGCCACCGCGTCCTCGCCGATGCCGCCGGCCGCGTACTTCACCCCCGCGACCCCCGGCAGCGAGCCGAGCGCCCGCAGCGCGGCCGCGTCCAGCGGCTGCCCGGTGCGGTACGGGACGTGATAGACGATCAGCGGTACGGGGCTCACCCCGGCCAGTCGCGCGAAGTGCGCCAGCACCCCCGCTGCAGAGGGCCGCACGAACGGCGGCACCGTCACCAGCGCCGCCCGCACCTGCGGCCACCGGGCCAGCCGGGCCAGCGAGACCTCGGCGGCCCGGGTGCCGCTCGCCCCCGCGCCCACGGTCAGCGGCGCGCCCCGCTCCCCGCAGACCCGGGCGCACACCCCGGTGACGAGGTCGCGCTCCGCCTCGTCGAGGCAGGCCGTCTCCGCGGTGGTGCCGAGCGCGACGATCCCGGTCGCCCCCGCATCGAGCACCCGGTGGGCGAGCGCCTCCAGTGCCTCGGCGGCGATGTCCCCGGTGCGGGTGAAGGGCGTGACGAGCGGTACGTGGATCCCGTGCAACGCGAGGGCTTCGGCCGCTGCGGTTGCTTCTGCTGCTGGTGCGATGTCCTGTGCCATGCCGAAGAGCCTCGCCCGCGCAAAGGATCCAATCCAGTTCGCGTTTCTTACCCGAACCGTAAGCTGAGCCGATGCTCGACGTACGACGCCTGCGCCTGCTGCGCGAACTCGCCCGCCGCGGCACCATCGCCGCCGTCGCCGAGGCCCTCACCTTCAGCCCTTCGGCCGTCTCCCAACAGCTCGGCGTCCTCGAGCGGGAGGCCGGCCTGCCCCTGCTGGAACGCACCGGCCGCCGGGTCCGCCTCACCCCCGCCGGCCAGAACCTGGTCCGGCACGCCGAGGCCGTTCTCGAGCGGCTGGAGCAGGCCGACGCCGACCTCGCCGAGGCACGTGGCGGCCTTGCCGGAGCCCTGCGGATCGGCGCCTTCCCCACCGCCACCCGGGCCATCGTCCCGGCCGCGCTGATCGATCTCGCCCGGCGCCACCCGGGGCTGGAGCCGATGGTCTCGGAGACCGACCCTGCGGCGGTGGCGCACGCCCTGCGGGCCGGAGACCTGGACGTGGCCCTGGTGCACGCGTACGACTTTGTACCCGCCGAGCCCGAGCCGGGACTGGCCACCGAACCGCTCTACGGCGAGGCGATGTACCTGGCCGCCCCCGCCGGCGACGACCCGGGGCCGCCCGGGGAGCCCGGGGAGCCCGACCAGGGCGCGGCCCTGCGCGCGCACGCCCGGGCGCCCTGGATCACCGCCACCCCCGGCACCCTCTGCCACGCCATGACCGTACGGGCCTGCCAGGCCGCCGGATTCACCCCGCGGGTCCGCCACCGGGTCGACGAGTTCGCCACCGTGCTCGCCCTCGTCGCGGCGGGCCAGGGCGTGGCCGTCGTACCGCAGCTCGGGGTCACGGGCCCGGCCGATCCGGCCGTACGCCTCACCCGCCTGCTCATGCAGCGCCGTACCAACCTCGCCTTCCGCAGCGGGGCCGGCACCCACCCGGCCGTGGCGGCCTTCGGCGCGGCACTCCGGGCCGCCGTACCACCGGATCTGGCCGGGTCACGCGCCGGAACGTGACACAACTCCCGTACCGCGTGCCGTCCGTGTACGTTCGTTGATCCAGACCGATTCGATCAGAGCGGGGTACGAAGTGACACATCGCGTACGAGGAGTCATCGCCCGGAGCAAGGGCGCACCGGTGGAGACGACGACGATCCTCGTGCCCGACCCGGGCCCCGGCGAGGCGCTCGTGCGGGTGCAGGCCTGCGGGGTCTGCCACACCGACCTGCACTACCGCGAGGGCGGCATCAACGACGAGTTCCCCTTCCTGCTCGGCCACGAGGCCGCCGGAGTCGTCGAATCGGTCGGCCCGGACGTCACCTCCGTGGCCCCCGGGGACTTCGTGGTCCTGAACTGGCGCGCGGTGTGCGGCACCTGTCGTGCCTGCCGGCGCGGCCGCCCGTGGTACTGCTTCGCCACGCACAACGCCACCCAGCCCATGACCCTGGAGGACGGCACCCCGCTCTCCCCGGCCCTGGGCATCGGCGCCTTCGCGGAGAAGACCCTGGTGGCGGCCGGTCAGTGCACCAAGGTGGACCCGGCGGCCGCCCCGGCCGCCGCCGGACTCCTCGGCTGCGGCGTGATGGCCGGCCTCGGCGCCGCCCTGAACACCGGCAACGTCGGCCGGGGCGACTCCGTCGCCGTCATCGGCTGCGGGGGAGTGGGCAATGCGGCCGTGGCCGGAGCCCGGCTGGCCGGCGCCTCGCGGATCATCGCGGTGGACCTGGACGACCGGAAGCTGGAGTGGGCCCGCGGCCTGGGCGCCACTCACACCGTCAACGGGCGCACGGAGGACGTGGTCAAGGCCATTCAGGGCCTGACCGGCGGCAACGGCGCGGACGTGGTCATCGAGGCCGTGGGCCGCCCCGAGACCTACCGGCAGGCCTTCTACGCGCGCGACCTCGCCGGGACGGTGGTCCTGGTGGGCGTGCCGACCCCGGAGATGAAGCTCGAACTCCCGCTCCTCGACGTCTTCGGCCGCGGCGGCGCCCTGAAGTCCTCCTGGTACGGGGACTGCCTGCCCGAGCGCGACTTCCCGCTGCTCATCGACCTCTACCTGCAGGGCCGCCTCGACCTGGACGCCTTCGTCTCCGAGACCATCCCGCTCGACGGCGTCGAGGACGCCTTCGCCCGGATGGAACGGGGCGAGGTCCTCCGCTCGGTCGTCGAGTTCTGACGCTCCGTCCGGCCCACTTCGCCCGGCGCGGCCCCGCCTAGAATCGGGCCACCACCCCGCGCCCCGCCGTCACCCGGCCGGGGCGCGGTCCTTCATCACCTCGTACCCCTGGGGGCCGTCCGTGACCATCGCACACAGCTACCGTCAGCCCGGCACGGTCCTCACCGACCACCGGTTCTCCGTCCCCCTGGACCACGCGCGCCCGGACGGGGAGCGGATCGAGCTGTACGCCCGCGAGGTCGTGGCCGCCGGCAAGGACCCCGGGACGCTGCCGTGGCTGCTCTACCTGGAGGGCGGTCCGGGCTTCGGCGCCCGCCGGTTCATCGGCCGCCAGGCCTGGCTGGACCGGGCCCTCACGGAGTACCGGGTGCTGCTGCTCGACCAGCGCGGAACGGGCCGCTCCACCCCCGTGAACCGGCAGACCCTGCCCCTGCGCGGCACGCCCGCCCAACAGGCCGAGTACCTCGCGCACTTCCGTTCCGACTCCATCGTGCGCGACGCCGAGACCATCCGCCCGGGTCTGACCGGCGGCGCCCCCTGGACCGTGCTCGGCCAGAGCTTCGGCGGCTTCTGCGCGACCCACTACCTCTCCACCGCGCCCGAGGGCCTCGCCGCCGCCCTCATCACCGGCGGCCTCCCCTCCCTGACCGCCACCGCCGACGAGGTGTACGAGGCCGCGTACCCCCGCATCGAGCGCAAGAACCGTGCCCACTACGCCCGGTACCCGATGGACGTCGAGCGCGCCCGCAGGATCGCCGCCCACCTCGCGGACCACCCGGCCGAGCTCCCCGGCGGCCACCGCCTGACCGTCGAGGGCTTCCAGTCCCTCGGCATCCTCCTCGGCGGCGGCGACGGTAGCCACCAGCTCCACTACCTGCTCGAGGACGCCTTCGTCCCGACCCCCGCCGGGCCCGCCCTCTCCGACGCCTTCCTGGAGAACGTCCGCGCCCTGCTCTCCTTCGCCGGACACCCCCTCTACGCGCTCGTCCACGAGGCGATCTACGCCCAGGACCCCGCCACGCCCACCGCCTGGGCCGCCGAGCGGGTGCGCGCGGGTCACCCCCGCTTCGACGCGGACAAGGCCCTCGCGGGCGACGAGCCGATGCTCTTCACCGGCGAGACCATCCACCCCTGGCACTTCACCGCCGACCCGTCGCTCGCTCCGCTGCGCGAGACCGCGGAACTCCTGGCCGCGCGCACCGGCTGGCAGCCGCTCTACGACCCGGCGCGCCTGGCCGCCAACGAGGTGCCGGTGGCCGCCGCCGTCTACCACGACGACATGTACGTGGACACCGCGCACTCGCTGGACACCGCCCGCTCCATCCGGGGCCTGCGGACCTGGGTGACGGACGAGTTCGAGCACGACGGCGTCCGCGCGGGCGGCACCCGCGTCCTGGACCGGCTGCTGGCCCTCGTACGCGACGAGGCATGACCGCTTCCGCGCAGGTCAGGGGTGTGATGGGGGCACCGGTTAACCGTTCCCGCAGGAGTTGATCACACCCCGCTCGCCCGCAGCGGCGCCACCGTCCAGTCCCACACCGGGTCCGCCCGGTCCGGCGCGGCCACCTCCGCGCGCTGCACGACGTACCGGGCCGCCGGGAAGAACGGCTCCCCGTCGGCCCCCGACGACCAGCCCGCGTGGTCCTCGTGAAGGTGGGTCAGCACCACCGCCTCCACATCGGCGGGGGCGATACCGGCCGCCGCGAGAGCCTCCGGCAGCCGGCCCGGCACCGGAGCCCACGCGGCGGCCGGGGACTGCGCCGGTCCGACCCCGGCGTCCACCAGCACCCAGCGCCCGCCGGGCCGGGCGATCGCGAAGCACCGGAAGGCCAGTGCCCACGCGCCGTCCGGCCCGAACGCGCCCGGATCCAGCGCCGCGGCCCGCGCCCACGCGGCCCCGTCCGCCCCCGGAAAGAGGGTGCGGGCCGGTTCGAAGAAGATCCCCGTGGCGTCGAGCAGCGCCACCACCCGTCCCTGTCGGTCCCTTCGCCTATGGTGCGAGGCATGACCGAACAACCCGATCAGCAGCCCACCTTGCAGCCCATGCCCGCCGACTGGACCCGCGCCCTCGCGGTGGTCGCGCACCCCGACGACCTCGAGTACGGGTGCGCCGCGGCCATCGCGGACTGGACGGACGGCGGCCGCGAGGTCGTCTATCTCCTCGCCACGCGCGGCGAGGCGGGCATCGACAGCATCGCCCCCGCCGAATGCGGTCCGCTGCGCGAGGCGGAGCAGCGGGCGAGCGCCGCGGTCGTCGGCGTGTCGGCCGTGGAGTTCCTCGACTACCGTGACGGCATCGTCGAGTACGGCCTCGGACTGCGCCGGGACATCGCCGCGGCCATCCGCCGGCACTGCCCCGAGCTGATCGTCACCCTCAACCACCGGGACACCTGGGGCGGTGCGCAGGGCGGCGGCTACTGGAACACCCCCGACCACAAGGCCGTCGGCCGGGCCGTACTGGACGCGGCCGGTGACGCCGGAAACCGCTGGATCTTCCCCGAGCTCATCGAGCAGGGCCTGGAGCCGTGGAACGGCGTGCGCTGGGTCGCGGTGGCCGGGTCCGCCACCCCGACGCACGCGGTCGACGCCGGACCCGGGCTGGAGCGGTCGGTGAAGTCCCTGCTGGAGCACAAGGCGTACATCGAGGTGCTCACGGACGAAGACCCGGAGAAGTACGTCCGCACCTTCCTCACCGGGAACGCCCAGCAGGCCGCGTCCCGGTTCGGCGGGCGTCCGGCCGTGCCGTTCGAGGTCTTCCCCCGCTGACCGGCCGGCCCTAGTCTGACGATTCGTCAGTTCGTCGGGTGGTCAGCCAGCGGGCCGGGGGTGCGGGACACGGTGATCGACACCATCTCCACGGAGATCGCGGAGGGTGAGGAGCGGATCCGGCTGGAGGCCGCGGACGGACTCGCGGTCCTCACCCTGTGCCGCCCGGACAAGCTCAACGGCTGGAGCTGGGAGTCCACCCGCCAGCTCGGCCTGCTCGCGGACCGGATCCGCTTCGACGCGTCCGTGCGGGCGGTGCTGCTCCGGGCCGAGGGCCGGGCGTTCTGCGCGGGCATCGACGTGAGCGCCCCGGGCGGCGCCATCACGGGCGGAACGGCCGCCGAGCGCACCCGCAACTACTACGAGGGCATCCGCTGGGTGCACGAGCGGTTCGCGGTCCTCGCCCGCCTCCCGCAGCCGGTGGTGGCCGCCGTACAGGGCTACTGCCTCGGCTTCGGCTTCGAGCTGGCGCTGATGGCCGATGTCCGGGTGGCGGCCGAGGACGCCGTCTTCGCGCTGCCGGAAGCCCGGCTGGGCGTGGCGGTGGACGCGGGCGGCGACCTCCGGATCGCCCGCGAGGCGGGTGCGGGCTGGGCCAAGTACCTGGCCCTGACGGGCCGCCGCATCGACGCCGAGACGGCGCAGCGCCTCAACCTGGTCCAACTGGTCGTCCCCGGCGAGGACCTGGAGTCCACCGCCCGCGCCGTGGCACGGGAGATCGCCGAGAACGCTCCCCTCGCGGTCCAGGGCATCAAGCGCGCGATCGACGCCTACGCCGATGCCGCCCTCCCCGCGGCCCTCGACCGGGTGGCGATGACCGCGGCCCTCACCCTCACCTCGGACGACTGCCGGGAGGGCTACACGGCCAAGGCCGCCCGCCGGCCCCCGCGCTTCAGCGGAGGCTGAGCACGGGCCGCGTCGAGAACTCCTCGTACAGGCCCGCGCCGTCCGGCCCGTACGTGAACTCGGCCGTGTACGGGTTGCGGTTGGCCGTGGCCAGCGGCAGCCAACCGAGCAGGTCGCCGTACCCGCCGCAGACGGCCTCGCCGCCGTCGCCGCCGTGCACGGCGGTCGGGTCGGCGCTCACCTCCGTGCGGTAGCTGTCGTAGGCGATGTGCAGCCCGAAGGCGTTCGGTTCGTGCCGTACGCCGCCGCTGCCCCCGTACGCCGGCTCGTCCAGGGGGCACTCGTTCCCCCAGCGGAACAGGGTTCCCGCCCCGGCCCCGCACGCGTGCTCCCACTCGTCGGCCCCGGGTATCCGCAGCCCGCGCGCAGCGAGCACGGCCGGCATGTCCGCCGGGGATTCGGACAGGTGTTCGTCCTCCACGGCCATGAGCACGGTGGCCAGCGTCGCGGTGCGCAACGGGCTGAGCACGTCGGCGAGGTAGGACTTCAGGTCGGGATGCCCGTACCCGTACCCCTCCTCGGCGCTCTCCGCGTAGTCGGCGCTCTGGGCGGGCGCCGGCTCCCAGGCGTCCAGGTCGAACCCCAGCCGCACCGTCCCGCCGGGTACGAGGGCGAACTCCCGCCCCTCGCGCTCGATGCGGACGCGGTGCAGCGGCCCGCCCAGGTGCTCGACGGCGTCGAGCAGCACCACCCGGCCACCCACCTGCGCGGCGGCTTCGTGGGCGAAGCGCCCGGCGGCGGCCAGGTCGAGCGAACGCCAGCGGTCGAGGGTCAGATCGGCGAGAGACATACGGCGATCCTCGCACCGGCCACTGACAACGGGACCGACACCCCCTAGCTAGGGGGCGAAGGGTCCGCGGCCCAGTTGGGTGCGGAGCGGGACCACCTCGGGGTTGACCACCGAGCGGCGCTGCCAGTTCGCCCCGTCCACCACCAGGGTGTGGCCGGTGACGAACCGGGCGTAGGGCGAAGCCAGGAAGGTGGCGGCCCAGCCCAGTTCACGCGGCACGCCGACCCGCAGGGCGGGCTGCCGGGCGTCCTTCGCTTCGGGCGCGGCGCGCTCCATGCCGCTCCGGATGTCCTGCGTCATGTCGGCGTGCGGGAACAGCCCGGGGACGAGCCCGTTGATCTGGATGCCGTACGGGCCCCACTCGACGGCGAGCGTCTCCACCAGGTTCTTCACCCCGGCCTTGGCCGCGGCGCTGTGGGCGAAGCCCGGCCCGCCCGTCCAGGCGTAGGAGGCGCCGATGTTCACGATCGAGCCGGGGGTGCCCGCGGCGAGGTGGCGGCGGCCGAACTCGCGGGTCATGAACCAGGTGCCCGTCAGGGTGATGTCGACCACCGCCCGCCACGCATGGGGGGAGAGGTCCTCCGCGGGGGAGGGGAAGTTCGCGGCCGCGTTGTTGACCAGCACGTCCGGCAGGCCGGAGGCCGCCTGCGCGGCGTCGAAGACCTCGGCGACCCGGTCGGGATCCCTGATGTCGCAGACTGCGGCCGTCACCCGGCCCGCGCCGGGGACGGCAGCCAGCTCCTCGCACGCCGCCTTGAGCTGCTCGGCGCGCCGGCTCGCGATCACCAGATCGGCGCCGAGCCGGGCGAACTCGGTGGCGATGGCCTTGCCCAGCCCGGTGCCGCCGCCGGTCACGAGGACCACCTGCCCCTCGTAGGTGCCGGAGGGCAGGGCGGCGGCGCCGAGCGCCGGTGGTGCGGGCAGCCCGCGGGGGTTCTCCATGCGCCCATCGATAGCGTGCGGGCGCTCAGATCACCACCCCCGGAGCCGGTCCGAGCCCTGTGACTAACTCCCCGGGTTGTAGGCCTGCTTGGTCGCGCAGGTCCAGATCACCGGCTTGAGCTTGCCCTTCGCGTTCACGGCCGCCCCGCCGACCCGGTCGGCGTCCGAGACCGCATCCGCCATGCTCGCCCTGCCCGCGGCCAGCCGCGGCAGGGCCTTGACCGGTCCGGAACCGGCCCGCAGCAGGGCCTGGTCCGGCAGGGTCATCTCGTCCGGGTGGAACTTGGCCGTGCCGACGCTGACGTTCGTCGTCGCACTGATCGCCTCGAACGTGCCGTACGGGTGCGAGCTCAGTGCGCCGGGCGAGGTGCCGGGGCCGGTGAGCGGGGGCTCCCAGACCCACGGGGTGTACTCGTGCCACGGTCCGGCCCAATCGTAGCCGACGATCCGGCGGCTCTCGTCGAGGTCCTGGACGTGGCTCTCGTTCGCGGTGGGGGCCGGCTGCCGGGCGGCAGTGCCGTCCCCTGGCCACAGCACGGGGTAGGTGCCCTGCAGGTGCGCGCCGGTTTCGGGGACCTCGTAGTCCTGGGTGGCCATGCCGAGGATGTCGCCCTGGTTGTTGATTCCGGTGACCATCGTGATCCGGGTGCCCGGTCCGGCGTCGGCCGGGACGGGCAGCTCGCGGACCTTCCGGCCGTCCTTCCACACGGTGCCGGTCCAGCTCCTGGAACGGGAGACCACGTACCCGGCGTCGTTGATGTCGGCCTCGTACTCGGAGCCGTCGCCGTCCGGCAGCGGGGTGATCGCCGCCGCGCCCGCCTGGTAGGTGAACAGGGAGGCGCCCCCGGAGCCGTGCAGGACACCCACCATCAGGCCGTGCGCGTTGACGGCGAGTACCCGACCCGTCTGGTCCGGGTCGGCCAGCGGGACCCGGTGCACCGTGGTGCCGGTCCAGTAGACGGGCTTGTAGCCCGAGACGCCGACGGCCAGGTCGCCCGCCCCGAGGTCGAAGACCCCCTGGCTGCGCTGGACATCGCGCGCGTACGACTCGTCCCCGATCGAGCCGAGCACCTGGATCTTCGGCGTGCACTTCGTCTCGGCCGCCAGCGCCGGGCCGGCGGCGGTGATCAGGCCCGCCAGAACGACGGCGGCTCCGGCCGCGGACATGCTTCTTCTCATGTGGTTGTCCCCCCTGGACAGGTGCTGTTCCCCGTTCACTCATGACACGTGCACGCCACATATTGCCTGACGGGTGGGGCGGAAGTGGCCTGAATGACACGCGTGGATTCGGCCCGGCGGGCCATGTACCCCGACCGATGGTTCCCAGAGAGGCAAGCGACTGCTTAGTATGCCCGCGGAGCGTGGTTCCTCGACGGCGGCTGGAGGCCCCGGATGCAGGCATGGCGAGTACATACCCCCGGCGAACCCCGAGAGGCACTGCGCCTCGAAGAGATTCCCGAACCGGTCCCCGGCGAGGGCGAGGTGCGGCTGCAGGTGCTCGCCGCGAACCTCAACTTTCCCGACGCGCTGCTCGTCCGCGGCCAATACCAGATCCGCCCGCCGCTGCCCTTCACGCCCGGCGTCGAGATCTGCGGCCTCACCGACGACGGCCGCCGCGTCATCGCCACCCCGAGCCTGCCCCACGGCGGCTTCGCCGAGTACGTGATCGCGTCCGAGCGGGCCCTGCTCCCGGCCCCCGAGAGCCTGGACGACGCCCAGGCCGCGGCCCTGCACATCGGCTACCAGACCGGCTGGTTCGGTCTGCACCGGCGCGCGCGCCTCCAGCCGGGCGAGACCCTGCTCGTGCACGCCGCCGCCGGCGGGGTGGGCAGCGCCGCGGTCCAGCTCGGCAAGGCTGCCGGGGCCACCGTCATCGGAGTCGTCGGAGGCAAGGCCAAGGTGCGTACCGCCGAGGAACTCGGCTGCGACCTGGTGATCGACCGTACGACCGAGGACGTCGTCTCCCGGGTGAAGGAGTTCACCGGCGGGCGCGGGGCCGACGTGGTCTACGACCCCGTCGGCGGCGACTCGTACACCGCCTCCGCCAAGTGCGTGGCCTTCGAGGGCCGGATCGTCGTCGTCGGCTTCGCGAGCGGCACCATCCCGGCCCCCGCCCTCAACCATGCCCTCGTCAAGAACTACTCGATCCTCGGCCTCCACTGGGGCCTCTACGCGGCCAAGGAGCCGGCCGCCATCCTGGCCTGCCACGCCGAACTCACCCGCCTCGCCACCGAAGGCGCCATCAAGCCCCTGATCAGCGAACTCGTGGCACTCCCGGGCGTCGCCGACGCCGTACAGCGCCTCGCCGACGGCGCCACCACCGGCCGGGTCGTCCTGGCCATGCCCCGGCAGCCGGGCGTGGTCCGATGACCGCGATCACCGCCGACCACCTGTGCACACGTGTCCGGGACCTGCTCGCCGCGCACCCGCCCGCCGACACCGACCGCGCCGACTTCCTGCGCGCCCGTTTCGACGCCGGACTCGCTTGGGTCCACTACCCCGAGGGCCTCGGCGGACTCGGCGCCCCCCGCTCCCTCCAGACCGTCGTCGACGCCGAACTGGAAGCCGCCGGCGCGCCCGACAACGACCCGCGCCGGATCGGCATCGGCCTCGGCATGGCCGCGCCCACGATCCTCGCGTACGGCACCGACGAGCAGAAGCAGCGCTTCCTGCGTCCCCTGTGGGTCGGCGACGAGGTCTGGTGCCAGCTCTTCAGCGAGCCCGGTGCCGGATCCGACCTGGCCGCGCTCGGCACCCGCGCGGTCCGCGAGACGGGCTCCGGCGACTGGATCGTGGACGGCCAGAAGGTGTGGACCTCCAGCGCCCACACCGCCCGCTGGGCCATCCTGATAGCCCGCACCGACCCCGCGCTCCCCAAGCACCGGGGCATCACCTACTTCCTGTGCGACATGCACGCCCCCGGCGTCGAGGTCCGGCCGCTGCGCCAGATCACGGGCGAGGCCGAGTTCAACGAGGTCTTCCTCACCGGCGTCCGCATCCCCGACGCCCACCGCCTGGGCGCCGTCGGCGAGGGCTGGGCGGTCGCCCGCACCACCCTGATGAACGAACGCGTCTCCATCGGCGGCATGCGCATCCCGCGCGAGGGCGGCATGATCGCCCCCGTCGCCGCCGCCTGGCGCGAGCGCCCCGAGCTGCGCACCCACGCCCTCCACCAGCGGCTGCTCGAACTGTGGGTCGAGGCCGAGGTCGCCCGTCTCACGGGGGAACGGCTGCGCCAGCAGCTCGTCGCCGGGCAGCCCGGCCCCGAGGGATCGGGCATGAAGCTCACCTTCGCCCGGCTCAATCAGGAGATCAGCGGGCTGGAGGTCGAACTCCTCGCGGAGGAGGGCCTCCTGTACGACGACTGGACCATGCGCCGGCCCGAGGGCGTCGACTTCACCGGCCGCGAGGCCGGCTACCGCTACCTGCGGGCCAAGGGCAACAGCATCGAGGGCGGCACCAGCGAAATCCTCCTCAACATCGTCGCCGAACGCGTCCTCGGCCTGCCCCCGGAACCGCGTGACGACAAGGACCTCGCCTGGAAGGACCTGGCTCGATGACGACACCGAAGGCACCCACGACACCGGTGGCACCGGCGGCGCCGACCGACCTGCTCTACTCCGGGACCGAGGACGAGCTCCGCTCCGCCGTACGCGCGCTCCTCACCGACCGCTGCGACGCGACGAGCGTCCTGGCCCGGGTCGAGACCGGCCGGCCCCACGACCCGGCGCTCTGGCACACCCTCGCCGTCGAGATCGGCGCGGCCGGCCTCCTCGTACCGGAGAAGCTCGGGGGCCAGGGCGCGAGCCACCGCGAGGCGGCCGTGGTCCTGGAGGAACTGGGCCGGGCCGTGGCGCCCGTCCCGTACCTGACGAGCGCCGTACTCGCCACGGAGATCCTGCTCGGCTGCGACACCGCGGAAGCCGCCCCGCTGCTGCGGGAACTGGCCTCGGGCGGCACGGTGTGCATCCCGGCCCTGCCGCTGACCCTCGCGCCGGGCGCACCCCTCCCGGCCGCCGTACGGGACCTGGGCGGCGGGATCCTGACCGGGACGGTCACCTCCGTGGCGGACGCGGTGGCCGCCGACGTCCTGCTGGTGCCGGCCGACACCGGGCTCTACGCCGTCCCGGCCGCCTCGGCCCGGCTGACCCCGCAGGTCCCGCTGGACCTGACCCGCCCGCTCGCCAGCGTCACGCTGGAGGCCGCCGCGGGCACCCGCCTCGCCGACCCCGGAACGGCCCGGGCGGCCGTCGCCGGAGCCCTGCTCTCCGGGGCCGGACTGCTCGCCTCCGAGCAGCTCGGGCTCGCCGAGTGGTGCCTGACCGAGACCGTCGGACACGTCCGGGGCCGCCACCAGTTCAACCGCCCCGTCGGCTCCTTCCAGGCCCTCAAGCACCGCCTCGCCCGGCTCTGGCTCGATGTGGCCTCCGCGCGCGCGGCGGCCAGGGCCGCGGCCGACGCCCTGGCCACCGCGGCCCCCGACGCCCCGCTGACGGTCGCCGTGGCGCAGGCCTACTGCTCGGGCGTGGCCGTCCGCGCCGCCGAGGAGTGCGTACAGCTGCACGGCGGCATCGGCATGACCTGGGAACACCCGGCCCACCTCTACCTCAAGCGCGCCAAGGCCGACTCCCTGACCCTGGGCACGGCGGGCCACCACCGTGGCCTGGTCGCCGACTTCGCGGAACTCCCGGCGCCTTAGGGGGTGTCCTGCCGGTCAGGCCGGGGCGGGGGCGGGGCCGGCCCCGGCCCGCCGGGTCTCCGGTGGCCCGCACCCGCCCCGCCTCGGGCGGGTCCACGGCCGGTCCCTATCCTCGCCCCATGACGGCCACCCTCACCGCGCTCTCCGCGACCGGACTCCGCGCCCACCGTGACGAACTCGCCTCCCTGCTGCTCGCCGTGGTCGACGGCGGCTCGTCCCTCGGCTTCCTCGCCGGGCTCGACCACCGGGGCGCCGCTGCCTGGTGGGACTCCCTGCTGCCGGCCCTCGAGGACGGGTCCCTCGCCCTGTGGGTCTCCCGCACCGGCGGTGACGGCCGCATCGACGGCACCGTCAGCTGGTACCGGGAGACCAAGGCGAACGGCCGCCACCGCGCCGAGCTGCGCAAGCTCATGGTCCACCCGGCGGCCCGCGGCCGGGGCACCGCCCGCGCCCTGCTCGCCGAGGCCGAGTCCGCCGCCGTCCGCGCCGGGGTGGTGCTGCTGTTCCTGGACACCGAGACCGGCAGCGGCGCCGAGCGGGTCTACCGCTCCGCCGGCTGGACGGAGGCCGGCACCATCCCCGACTACGCCGCCGACCCGGCGGGCCGGCTGCACCCCACCACCCTCTTCTACAAGCAGCTCCACGGCGCCAACGGGTGACCTCGCCCGCCGCGCGGCGTTAGACCCGTAGCCGCCGGCCACCGAGCGAGGGAGACCGTATGTCCGCAGCATCGCCCGCCGCACCACCGACCCGCCGCGCGGTCCTGCGTACGGCCTTCACCGCGGCCGTGCTCGCCGGTACGGCCGCGGCCCTGGCCCCCGTACTGCGCGCCCGGCGACCCCGGCAGACCCTCACCCCGGCGCCGCTCGCCGAGGAGGAGACGTACCGCGGCCGGCACATCGCCGTCGACGTCGCCGGGGTCCGCATCGACGGCCGCCCGCTGCACGTCATGCGCCGGGCCGACGGCAGCTACCTCAGCGGGATCAACCACTTCCAGTCCTATGCGACCCCACTGGAACTGGCCCGGGCCGCCGTCGACGAACTGGGCACCACCCAGCTCGCCTTCGCGGCCCCGCACCACGGCTGACACACCCACGGGAACGGGAGGAGCCCCGCGTTGCACATCCGGCAGAACCAGAAGAAACTCACCAGCGCCCAGAAGAAGCGGTTCACCGCGGCGGTGCTGGAGCTCAAGCGCGCGGGCGCCTACGACGCCCTCGTGCGCACCCACGACAAGTACTTCGTGCCCGACCGCGACCGCAAGCTGCGCGTCGGGCACATGTCCCCGTCCTTCTTCCCGTGGCACCGGCGCTACCTGCTGGAGTTCGAGAGGCAGTTGCAGCAGATCGACCCGGGCGTGAGCGTCCCGTACTGGGACTGGACCACCGACAGCAGCCCGGTCTCCTCCCTCTGGGCCGACGACTTCCTCGGCGGCACCGGCCGGGCGGGCGACCGCAAGGTGATGACCGGGCCGTTCGCCTACGACAAGGGCAACTGGACGGTGACCGTGGGCATCACCGAGTCCGCCTTCCTCACGCGCAACCTCGGCCGGCCGCAGAATCCGATCGCCCTGCCCACCGCGGCCGAACTCCAGTGGGCGATCGACGACCCGACCTACGACGTCACGCCCTGGGACTCCACGGCCACCGCGGGCGGCTTCCGCAACAAGCTGGAGGGCTGGGCGGCCCCCAAGAGCGAGCGCTGGCGCAACCACAACAAGGTCCACCAGTGGATCGGCGGCCACATGACGGGCGGTACCGCGCCCAACGACCCGGCGTTCTGGCTGCACCATGCCTTCGTCGACCTGATCTGGGACCGCTGGCAGCAGAAGCACCCGGGCTCCGGCTATCTGCCCGCCGCCCCCCTGGCCCTCGGCGACCTCCAGCGCGGCCGGGTCATCGCCCTCGACGAGCCGATGCCGCCGTGGAACATCACTCCGCGCGAGATGTCCGACCACCGGGGTCTGTACCGCTACGAATGACGCGCACGGAGAAGGGCCCCCGCCGTCCGGCGGGGGCCCTTCCCTCGATCAGCCGATCAGCCGATCAGTGGCCGTAGTCGCCACCCTCGGTGTGGTGGTCGGCGCCGCCGCCGGAGGCGTTGACGCAGGTGTTGCCGAACGCCGGGTTCAGCAGAGCGATCACGTTCACGGTGTTGCCGCAGACGTTGACCGGGACGTGGACCGGAACCTGGAGCAGGTTGCCCGACAGAACACCGGGGGAGCCGACCGCCGCACCGTGCGCTCCGGCATCGGCGACAGCCAGACCCGCACCGGCGACCACGGCGCTACCGGTGACAGCGGTGATGGCGAATGCCTTCGCGATACGCGACATCAAGATCTCCTCGTGAGATATGTGGGGCGCCACAGACTCTGTGGCATTTGACATGGCATACAACGCGGCGGAGGCCGAGGGGTCACGGTCCGTTCGCCTACCCGGCGACGGAAAAGCGGACGGACCCGAAGTACGGCCGCACCTGACCGACCTCGCCGGGCCGCATGACCCTGAGTGCGCGGCCCCTGCACCTGGGGCCCTCGTACAGCGTCGCCGAGCTCCGGGTCCCGTTGGTGACCGCCCGGGCGCCGCCGCCCTCCGCCTCGACGCAGCCCTTCGGCGCGGTCAGTCCGTGCACCCGGTCGTCCTGGCCGACGTACTGGAAGTCCGGTCCGGCGGCGGCCCGGGCAGCCGCCGGACCGGCGAGGAGCGTGGCGCCCGCCAGCAGCAGGACGGGCACGGCATGGTGGATACGCAGGAATCGCATGCCCGTCCAACCGGCCCGGGCCCGGACCCGGTCACGCCTTGTCACCCGTGGGACGGCTGTGCGACCGTGCGACCGCACCGGCACCGGCACCGTCATCACAGGAGGACGAGATGAGCGCAGAGGGCGCCGCCGACGGCCGTGGCGGGCCGCGGGCCAGGACCGCGGCCGGAGTCGTCGAGGGCCGGACCGGAGCCCGGGCCCGCGGGACCGCCGTCTTCCTGGGCGTCCCGTACGCCGCCCCGCCCGTCGGGGCCCTGCGCTTCGCGGCGCCCGCGCCCCCGGCCGCCTGGGACGGCGTACGCGACGCCGGGGCCTACGGGCCCACCGCGCCCAAGGTGCCCTACGCGGACCCCTTCGCGACCCTGCTGCCCGACCCGGTGATCGCCGGGGACGACTGCCTGAACGTGAACGTGTGGACCCCCGACCCGGTCCCCGGGGCCCGGCTGCCCGTCATGGTGTGGATCCACGGCGGCGCGCACACCCGCGGTTCCTCGGCCGTCCCCGTGTACGACGGCTCCGCCTTCGCCCGCGACGGGATCGTGCTCGTCTCCTTCAACTTCCGGCTCGGTGTCCTCGGCTACGGACTCTTCCCCGACGCCCCCGTCAACCGCGGCCTGCTGGACCAGATCGCCGCCCTCGCCTGGGTTCGCGACAACATCGCGGCCTTCGGCGGAGACCCCGACCGCGTCACCGTCTTCGGTGAATCCGCCGGAGCCATCAGCATCGGCTCCCTCCTGGCCGCCCCGCGCGCGGCCGGACTCTTCCACCGGGCCGTCCTGCAGAGCGGCGCCCCCGAGGTCCTGCCGCGCGTCAGGGTCCGCGCGATGGTCCGGCGGATGGCCTCGCTGCTCAAGGTGGACGCCACCGCCGCGGCCTTCACCGCCGTCCCCCTGCCCGACCTGCTCGCCGCCCAGGCGGCCGTCCTGCGCCGATCGGGATCGCTCGTCGGCGGACCCGCCTTCGCGCTGGTCACCGACCCGGACACGGTCCCGGCCGACCCCCTCGACGCCCTGTGCGACTCCGCCGTCTCCGGCGGGGTGCCGCTGCTCCTCGGCTGGACCAGCGAGGAGTACCGGCTCTGGCTCGCCCCCACCGGCGGGATGCGGCTGCTGGACCGGCTGGGCCCGCTCGCCGTGGCGCTGGCCCGGGCCCACACCGGCAAGGACCGCGCGGCCGTACGGGCGTTGCGCGCCGCCCCGGCCGCGGCGACCCCCGCCGACCTGGCCGGGCAGCTGCTCACCGACCGGCTGCTGCGCGACCCGCTGCGCAGGCTCGCCGGGGCGCGGCGGGCGGCGCCGAGTTTCCTGTACGAGTTCGGCTGGCCCTCCGGCATTCCGGGGCTGGGCGCCTGCCACGCCCTGGAGCTGGGCTTCGTGTTCGACACGCTCGCGGTGCCCGAGGCGTCGTGGCTGGCCGGCTCCGATGCTCCGCAGGCGCTGGCCGACGAGATGCACGCGGCCTGGGTGCGGTTCGCGGTGACCGGAGATCCGGGCTGGGCGGCCTGGAACGGCGACGGCCCGCCGAAGGTGTTCGGCGGGCCGGAGCTCGGTGCGGTACGGGCGTCGGTGGTTACTCGACGGGTCCTTCCATGACCTTGCTGATGTACTGGATCGGACCCTCACCCATGTTGGGGACGTAGGTCTTGGCGTTGTGCTGGCCGCCCTTGATGACCTTCAACTCGGTATGGACGGAACCCTTGTTGCCGTAGGTGGCGATGAACTTCTGGACGTCCGGCAGGGTCTTCTTGTTGTTCTCGCTGTCACCGACCTGGAAGGCGAGGTAGACGTCCGGGCCCTTGCGGTCGATGAGCTGCTTCGCCAGCAGCTCCGGGTTGTTCTCGGCCTTCTCCTTGTCGTGGCCCTTCCACAGGGAGGAGTCCGGGACGATGTCCGGGCCGGAGGCGATCACGGCCTTGAACTTGTCCGGGTGCTTCAGCACGGCCTTCAGGCCCGCGAAACCGCCGGTGGAGGAGCCCATGAAGGCCCAGCCGTCACGGGACTTGACGGTGCGGAAGTTCGCCTTCATCAGGTCCGGGACGTCCTCGGTCAGCCAGGTGCCCATCTTGGGCTGGCCGGGGATGTCGGAACCGTCCCAGTAGATGCCCTTGTCGTCCGGCGCCGGGTTGAGCACCGGCATGGCCAGGATGAAGGGCTTGCTCTTGCCCTCCGCGTACCACTTGCTGATGCTGGTCTGGAGACCGAGGTCGGTGCCCATCCAGTAGTTGCTGGGGAAACCGGCGCCGCCCGGCAGGGCGATCATGACCGGGAAGCCGCTCTTGGCGAACTTCGGGTCGTTGTACTCCTTGGGGGCCCAGACCCAGACCTTGCCCTTGAAACCGGACTTCTTGCCGTCCAGCGTGGTGAGGGCCACGTGCGTGCCGTCGGCGAGGGTCATCGAGTTCTTGAAGTCGGCGGCCGGCCCGGTCGGCATGAGCATCTTGGAGTTCGCCGGCGGGGGAGCGTCGTTCTTCTTGGCACCGCCACCCGCGGGCTTCTCCCCGAAAGACACCGCGGAGCCCTTGTCGGTGAACGGGGGTATCTCGTAGTGGTTCAGCACGAGCGCGGCTATGCCGGCGAGCGCGAGGACGGCGGCGCCGGCTATGAGCCAGCGGCGCCCCTTGCGGCGACGCGGCGGCTCCTCCGGGTAGAGGTCCTGCGGTCCATACCGTGCCGTCTGTTCGTACTGGTCCTGCGGTGCGTACTGCTCCTGCTGTCCGTACTGGTCCTGCCGCGGGTACGGCTGCTGTCCGTACGGCTGGCCGTACTGGTCGCCGTGCGGCGGCTGCGGGCTCTGCCCCTGCGGCCGGTACGGCTGGTACTGCTGCCCGTCGGGTGCGTACGACATGTGCGGTGGCTCTCCGGCTGGTGCTGCCCCAGAGGGGCGGGGTGGTCTGACGGCTGAGTCCTTCCGTTCGAAGGATGAACGAAATCATGTCAGGGTTCCGCATTTTTCCTTCTCTTGGGGTCCCCTGGGGGAGGCCATTGCCCGGTGCCCGTACGGGTGGTGGAGTTCACGGACCCGCCGCCGCCGATGCCTGGCTCTTGCACAGGCCGCTGGGTATGGTGCCCCCGCGCCGCCCCCGGTACCCCACCCTGCCCCGGAGTCATTCCATGACGCTCCAGCGCCGCATCCTGATCCTGGCCACCGCCGTGGTCCTGCTCGCCGCGGTGGGCGTGCTCGCCGTCCTGCGGGCCTCCTCCCGCGCCGACGAGAAGGACCAGGCCCGGGCGGGCGGCCCGCCGATCACCCCGGGCGCGGTCTCGCTGGCGTCGGGCGACGGCGGCCGGCGGATCGTGTTCCGCAACATGGCCTGGGGGCCGCACCGGGACGAGCTCGCCACGGTCGCGGCCGGTGCGCCCGGGGGAGCCCGTACCGCCTCCGGGGTGAGCTGCCTGCGCTTCCACGCGGCCGGAGGCACCGGGATCTGCCTCCAGGCCGACCGGAGCGGGGTCCAGGACGGCTACCGGGCGGTCGTCCTCGACGCCCGCCTGAAGGAGGTGGCCGCGCACCCGCTGGGCGGTCTCCCCACGCGGGCCCGGGTCTCGCCGGGCGGGCACCTGGCCGCCTGGACCGTCTTCGTCGGCGGGGATTCGTACGCCGGCACGAACTTCTCGACGCGGACCTCGGTGCTCGACCTGCGCACGGGCCGGCTCGACGCCTCGCTGGAGGACTACACGATCCTCAAGGACGGCAAGCCGTACCGCAGCGCCGACGTCAACTTCTGGGGGGTCACCTTCACCGCCGACGAACGGAGCTTCTACGCGACCCTGGCCACCGGCGGCCGGACCCACCTGGTCCGCGGGGACCTGGCCGGGCGCACGGTGACGACCCTGCGCGAGAACGCCGAGTGCCCGTCGCTGTCGCCCGACGGGACCCGGGTGGTGTTCAAGAAGCGGGTGCCGGGCCTGCCGGCCGAGGCGCCGTGGCGGCTGTACGCGCTGGACCTGGCCTCCGGCGCGGAGACCCCGCTCGGCGAGGAGCGGAGCGTGGACGACCAGGTGGTGTGGACCGACGACAGGACGGTCGTCTACGCCCTGCCGGGGGACTTCGGCGCCGACCTGTACGCCGTACCGGCCGACGGGAGCGGTGCCCCCACCCGGCTGATGGACTCGGCCCTCGCCCCGGCCTTCCTCGGATGAGGAGGCCGCGGCGAGCGCCGAGGGGCAGGAGCGTTTTTCCGTTCTTCCGTCCGGCCGGGCCCGGCAAGGTCCGGAGGAGACGGCCTAGGCGGGGATCAGGGTCTTGCGGCGCCGCTTGCGCTGCGCACCCGCCGACAGCCTCAGCTCGATGATCGACCGTACGGCCGGCCACTCCTCGTCGAGGATCGAGTAGAAGGCCGTACTGCGGACGGCGCCGTCGAGCCCCCGCGAATGGGCCCGGCGGACCCCCTCGCAGGTGAAGCCCAGACGTTCCATGGCGGCCCGCGACCGGCCGTTGCGCGCATCCGCGCGCAGCGAGATGCGCCGTACTCCCCAGGTCTCGAAGGCATGGCGGAGCATGAGCAGCTTCGCCTCGGTGTTGATGCCGGTGCCCTGGGCCCCCGGGGACAGCCAGGTATTGCCGATCTCGGCGGCATCGGGGATCGCCGTCGCCGGATCGCCGAACGGGACTCCGGGCACGGCGGGCCAGACCAGAGGCCCCTGCCAGTAGTCGAGTTCCAGGAACCGGGTCGAACCGACGACCCGCCCGTCGGTGGCTCTGACCACCGCGAACGGGAGCGATCGACCCGCAGCCTGATCTGCGAGGGCGCGGTCGATGTACTCGTGGGACGCCTGCAACCCGTGGGGTACGGGAGTGAAGGCGTAAGTCGTACGATCCTCGGCCCCGGCCACGGCCAGAGCCTCGGTGTGGTGGGGGGCGAGGGGCTCGAGCCGCACGGTGCGGCCCGCGAGGTGTACGGGTACGGGCACGGAGCCTTCGGTCCTTCTGGGCGGTGGGGTGGTTGCACAGTCTGCGTCCATGACGTCGCCCCCCGTGCAAAACACGAGTGAAAGGCAACCGGCTGTCAGGTGAACGCGAGTGGCTCAATGTAGCCCCTTAGAGTCCTCTCATGAACCCCCAATTTGGCAATGGCGTGCCACTGGTTTTCGACGACTTGGGTCCCCGTGGCGGAGCGCCCGTAATCCTGATCCACGGACATCCCTTCAACCGCACGATGTGGTCCCCCCAGACGGCCGCGCTGACCGCTGCCGGATACCGTGTGATCACGCCTGACCTGCGGGGATACGGGGAAAGTCCGGTGGTCCCGGGCAAGGTTCTGCTCGCCGGTCTCGCGGACGATCTGGCCGCCCTGCTCGGCCGCCTGGGCATCGAACAGGTGGTCGTCGGCGGTGTGTCCATGGGCGGTCAGATCGCGATGGAGGTACGACTGCGCCACCCGGGTCTGGTACGGGCCATGGTGCTGTCCGACACCTCCCCCGTTCCGGAGACCGCGGACGGCGCGAAGCTCCGCCGGGAGACCGCCGAACGGCTGATCGCCGAGGGCATGCGGCCCTACGCCGAGGAGGTCATCGACAAGATGCTCGCGGCCTACAACGTGACCGCGATGCCGGAGACCGCCGCTCGGGTGAGCGCCATGATGTGCGCGACCGACCCCGAGGGCGCCGCCGCCGCGCTGCGCGGCCGGGCCGAGCGCCCCGACTACCGGCCCGTGCTCGCCGGGGCGGCCGAGCCCTGCCTGGTCCTCGTCGGCGCGGACGACGTCTACACCCCGGTCGCGGAGGCCGAGGCCCTGCACGCGCTGCTGCCCCATTCGGTGCTCACCGTGATCGAGGGGGCCGGCCACCTGCCGGGGCTGGAGCAGCCGGAGGCCTTCAACCGGGCACTGCTGGACTTCCTCGCCGGACTCTGAGCGGGGCCGCGGGAGCCGCCCTGCGGTCGGGACGGGCCGGGCCGATGTCCGCGTCGAGGACGGCGGTTTCGGCACGGCGGCCGTCACCGATCCCCTCGGCAACGTGCCGGGCATCCTGCGCGACCCGCAGGACGAGGTGACCCTCGAAGGGGCGGCCCCGACCCGGCCTGCCCGGGATCCCGCGCCGCTGCGATCATTTCGGGTATGGACGACGTACTGCGGCGACTGGCCGCCGTAGGGCCCTTCTTCACCGTCCCGTACGGGACGGAGCCGCCCGGCCCCGGCTTTCGGCCGCTCACCGCGCTGTACGGGGAGCAGCTCGGGCCCTACGTGGCCGAGGTGGGCCGACGGATCGGCAGCGGCCCCGGCCGGGTGGCCGCCTCGACCGCGCAGTTCGGGATCGTCTCCCGGCTGTGGTCGCTCGGGCTCGGGTGCGCGGCGCTGGCGGGCCGGGTGCCGGACCTGGCCCCCGACCGGTTGTGGTGGCGGCTGCCGGACGCGGGGTCGCTCCAGCTGTGGCTCCCCGAGCCCGGTCCCGGGCTGCCGGCCGAGGCGCTCGGGGAGAACGTCCTCGCCCACCTGGCCGTGCTCGACGAGGGCCTGCGGGAGCGCTTCGGGGTCTCATCGCAGGTCCTGCGGGGCAATGCGGCCTCCGGGCTCGTCGGAGCGCTGCGCGTGCTGATCGACCGGGTGCCGGGCGGCGCGGCCGTGGAGCTGGCGGGAGCCCTCCTGGCCGAGGGCGGAGCGCTCGCGGGCACCGGCACCTTCATCCACGAGGAAGGGCTCGGGGTGGCCTTCGTACGGCGCAGCTGCTGCCTCTACTACAAGGTGCCCGGAGGCGGGCTCTGCGGGGACTGCGTGCTGCGGGCCGGCCGGCGGACGGGCCGGCGGACCGCCTGACCCCCCGGGCGGGGGCGCGCGGCCGTTCGGAGCAAGGGAGGGCGCGCCGCGCCGCGACCCGCCACCGGCCCGGCGTACGGTCCGCTGCATGACCGCTCGTACACCGCACCAGCCCTCCGCACTCACCCGCCGCGCGGCCCTGACCGGGCTGGCCGCCGGGGCCGGGGCGCTCGCCGCCGGGGGCGGGGCCCGCACCGCGGCCGCCGCGCCCAAGCCGTCGGCCAAGGCCGTCGACCCCACGCCCGGGGCAATGAAGCTCTTCGACGACCCCGGCTTCAACTTCGCGGGCCTGCTCGCCCTCGGCGGCGCCGGCATGCGCGCCTCCGAGGTGGGCGAGGTACTGACCGCGGTCAACGCCATCAACGCGGCCGGGCTGTCCGAGCAGACGTTCAGCGACACCTTCCGCGCCTGGGGGGACCGGCTCGCCGCGCCCCCGGCCGCCGGTCGCCACGGCCACGACGCGCCCTCGCAGACCCGCCGCTTCCGCTCCCTGCGCGCCGCCCAGTACTACGGGCAGGCGCTGTTCTACGTGCTCGGCACCGACCACCCCGGTGACGAGGAGGCGGTCTACCTGGCCGGGCGCAAGGCCTGGGACACCTTCGCCCGGCTCTGCTCACCGGCCGCCGTCCGTGCGAAGGTCCCGTACGGCACGACGCACCTGCCCGTCTGGTTCTTCCGCCCGGACGGTCCCGTCGAGCCGCGCCCCACCGTGATCCTCACCAACGGCAGCGACGGCCAGAACGTGGACATGTGGACCTACGGCGTGGCCGCCGCCCTCGGCCGGGGCTGGAACGCCCTCGTCTACGACGGGCCCGGCCAGGGGCAGTTGCTGTTCGTGGAGGAGATCCCCTTCACCACCCGCTGGGAGAAGGTGGTCGGTCCGCTCATCGACTGGCTGGACGACCGCAAGGACGTCGACAGCGGCCGGATCGCGATCACCGGCCTCAGCATGGGCGGCAACCTCGTCGCCCGCGCCGCCGCCTTCGAGCACCGGCTCGCGGCCGTCGCCTGCCAGCCGGGATGTGTCAGCCCCTGGCTGGGATTCGACGCGGAGCTGCGCGCCATCATCACGCCCGACAAGGAGGAGACCAACCGGGTCTGGAACGAGGAGGTCGTCCCGGAGCTGACTCCGGAGCTCGCCTTCACGGTCAAGAAGCGGTTCGAGGTCTTCGACAGGCAGGCTCTGCGCCAGGCCCGCGAAGGCGTCGTGCCCACCGACATCTGGACGCCGGCGCAGGTGGCCATGGGCCTCGACATCACCAAGGTGGTGGGGAGGATCAAGGCCCCGACGCTGGTCCTGGACTACGACTTCGAGCTGTTCTATCCGGGCCAGCCGCAGGAGATGTACGACCTGCTGCGCACGCGCCGCGAGTACGTGAAACTGACGGAGGCCACCGGGGCGCAGTTGCACTGCTCCCCGATGGCCCCGCAACAGCACTGCGACGTCGTCTTCGACTGGCTCGCCGACGTCCTCCAGCGCTAGCCGAACTGCCGGAACGACTTCCGGACGGACCTCTAGAAGGTCAGGTTCCAGGAGTCGATCCTGCCGGTGTCGCCGCCGGCGTTGTCGTTGACCCGCAGCTTCCAGGTGCCGTTCGCGACCTCGGAGGAGGCGTTCACGGTGTAGACCTGGCCGATGTTGTCGGTGCTGCCGCCCGAGCGGTTGTGCACGGTGTAGACGGTGCCGTCCGGCGCGATCAGGTCGACCTTCAGGTCACCGATGTAGGTGTGCACGATGTTCACGCCCACCTTGAGGGTGGCCGGGGCGTTGCCGGTGACACCGCTGACGGTGATCGGGCTCTCCACCGTGCTGTTGTCGCCGATGGCGACGTCACCCGGGTTCTCGAAGTACTTGCCGGGCGGCGGGGTGCTGCCGACCGCCTTCAGGGCGTCGACCTGGCCCTCGCCGAAGAAGCCGTTCTTCGCCGTGGTGCCCTTGCAGCGGCTGTCCGACGGGCAGGCGACGTCGTTGGCCTGGGTGGCCAGCTTGTCGCGCAGCTGCGCCGGGGTGATGCCCGGGTTGGTGCTGGCCAGCAGGGCCGCCACACCGGTGACGTGCGGGGACGCCATCGAGGTACCGCTCATGCTGCCGTACTTGCCGCCCGGCAGGGTGCTGTAGATGCCGGTGCCGTCGCCGCCGGGGGCCGTCACGTCGACGACGTTCAGACCGTAGTTGGAGTACGAGGCCTTCGCGGTGGTGCCCATCGCCGAGACCGTGACGACGCCCGGGAGCTCGGTCGGGATGTCCAGGCAGGCGTTGGTGATGGTGCGGGTGACCGGCGTCGAGTCGTTCGGGCTCTCGGTGTCGGTCGTCTTGTTGGCCAGGTCGATGTTGGAGTTGCCGGCCGCGGCGACCTGCAGCGAGCCCTTGCCCTCCGCGTACTCCTGGGCGCGCTTGACGCCCTCGATGATCGCGGCCTGGTCGGCGTTGTCCGGGCAGTTGAACTGCCACGGGTCCGTGTAGTAGCTGTTGTTGGTGACCTTGAAGCCGTGGTCACCGGCCCACATGAAGCCGCAGACGGTGTTCTCGGCGAAGAAGAGCGAGGAGCCCGGCTCGGCGATGCGCACCGAGGAGATCTTCACGCCCGGGGCCACGCCGATGACCCCCTTGCCGTTCTTGGCGGCGGCGACGGTACCGGCCACGTGCGTGCCGTGGGTGCCGACGTCCCGCCAGGCGCCGGTACGGGCGTCCGGCTTGCCGTAGGCGCAGGAGGCCGAGTCCGCCGCGTTGAAGTTCGGGGCCAGGTCCTGGTGCTGGTCGTCCACACCGGTGTCCAGGATGCCGACCTTGACGGAGGCGGAGCCGGTGGTGACGGCCCAGGCCTGGTCCGCCTTGATCTGGGTCATGTCGGCGCGGACCGGCTCGCCCGAAGGCGTCGTGGACTGCGCCGGGTTGGCGGGCAGCGCCGGGTTGTAGGCGTCCGCCGGCACGTCCGAGGTGCGGGTGGCGCCGACCTGCTGGACCCCGCTCACACCGCGCATGGTGGGGGCGAAGGTGCCGGACGCGGAGTGGGCGACGATCACGCCGATCGCGTCGTAGTACTGGAACACCGTGCCGCTGTTGGCGGTGACGGCGTTACGGACCGCCGTGGTGTCGCCGGGAGCGGTGATCACGAGGTAGGCACGGGTACCGGCAACCCAGGTCGCACTCTGGGAAGCCGGGGCCGCAGCCTTGGGGGCCGCCGCCGCGGGGGCGGGGGCCGACGAACCGGACGGAGAGACCGGAGCGGTGCCGGCGAGTGCGGCGGGGGCCCCGAAGGAGAGTGCCGCGCCGAGCGTGGCGGCCAGCACGAGGGTACGTCGAGGTCGGCCGGATATGTGGGGTATCAATGCGTCCTCCGAAGACCCGGTGGTCAGGCCGGGTCGAACGAAACAAGTGGTGGACGCAAGATGTCATGCACACAGCCTGCTGCGGAAGTACCTTTTACAGCCTGGGGGTTCGTTTATCGGTGGCCGAATACCGACTATGGGTGCAACTGCGGATAATGCGGCGGGCCGGCCGGGCTGGGCACCGTGGGGGCGAGCCCTGCCCGGCCGGCCCGTGCGGGCGGACCGGCTACACCGGTACGCCGTCCTTGGGGCTGCCGGAGGGCTGGGGCACGGAATCCGGGAGTCCGCCGGACTCCGTGGATCCGGAGGTCTTGACGGCCTGACCGGACTCGGTGTCCTGACCGGACTCGGTGTTCTTGCCGGACTCGGTGTCCTTGCCGGACCCGGTGTCCTTGCCGGACCCGGCGGACGGCGCGGGCCCGCCCGGCTGCGCCGCGTGTACGTCGTCCACGAGCGTGCTCTCGTCGAACGGCAGCCGTCCCGCGAGGACTTCGGTTGCCCGCGCGTGGTCGAACTCCTTCGTCCAGGTCCCGATGAGCACCGTCGCAACCGCGTTCCCCGCGAAGTTCGTCAGGGCCCGGGCCTCGCTCATGAACCGGTCGATGCCCACGATCAGGCCGACGCCGTCCACCAGTTCCGGCCGGTGCGACTGCAATCCGCCGGCGAGCGTGGCCAGGCCCGCACCGGTCACGCCGGCCGCACCCTTCGAGGCGATGATCATGAACAGCAGGAGCGAGATCTGCTCGCCCAGCGCGAGGGGCTTGCCCATCGCCTCGGCGACGAACAGCGAGGACATCGTCAGGTAGATCGCGGTCCCGTCCAGATTGAAGGAGTAGCCGGTCGGCACGGTGATGCCGGTGACCGGCCGGGAGACTCCCAGGTGCTCCATCTTCGCGATCAGCCGCGGCAGCGCCGACTCCGAGGAGGAGGTGGAGAGGATCAGCAGGAACTCCCGGCCCAGGTAGCGCAGCAGGGCGAAGACGCTGACCCCGGTGCACACCCGCAGCAGCGTGCCGAGCACCACGAACACGAAGAGCAGACAGGTCGTGTAGAAGCCGATCATGATGACGGCGAGGGACTTCAGCGCGTCGATGCCGGTGGCTCCGACCACCGCCGCGATCGCCCCGAAGGCGCCCACCGGAGCCGCCCACATGATCATCGCGAGTACCCGGAACACCAGCTTCTGGATGTGCCCGATACCCCGGAGCACCGGCTCGCCCGCCGCGCCCATGGCCTGCAGCGCGAACCCGCAGAGCAGTGCCACCAGCAGCGTCTGCAGTACCTCGCCCCCGGTGAAGGCGGAGACCAGCGTGGTCGGGATGATCCCGAGCAGGAACTCCGGCGTGCTCTCGGCCCCGCCCGCCTTGGCCTGCGCCTCGCCCGCGCTGCGCGCCGCCTCGGTCAGGTGCAGCCCGCTGCCCGGCTCCAGCAGGTTGCCGACCAGCAGACCGATGGCCAGCGCCACCGTGGACATGACCATGAAGTAGCCGAGGGCGAGCCCGCCCACGGCGCCCACCTTGGCGGCCTTGCGCACGGATCCGATGCCCAGCACGATCGTGCAGAAGATCACGGGCGAGATCATCATCTTGATGAGGTTGACGAAGCCGGTGCCCAGCGGTTTGAGCTCCACGGCCACGCCGGGGGCGGCGAAGCCGACGGCGATGCCGAGCAGCACCGCGCCGATCACCGCGATGTAGAGATAGTGCGTTCTGTCGCGCCGTGCGGCCACGATGCCTCCCGGTGGTGATTGCGTTCGGGGAGACCATCGCCCAGGGCTGTGACCCCGGTCACCCTTGCGTTCATTGAGTTCACGAGCCGGTGCACACTGAGTGTCATGTTCCGCTTCCCCCGGCCCCCGCGCAGCCTCGCCGGCCAGCTCTTCGCCATGCAGGTGCTGCTGGTCGCCGTGGTCGTCGCGGGCTGCGCCGTCTTCGCGTACGCCACCGCCCGTGGACAGGCCGAGGAGGCCGCCCGCCGCCAGGCCGGAGCCGTGGCCCGCGCGGTCGCCGACTCGCCGTCCGTACGCGAGGCCGTACGCACGGCGGCGCGCGGGATCGACCCGTCCCTCGAGCTCCAGCCCTACGCCCAGCAGGTCCGGGTGGACTCCGGGGTCGACTTCGTGACGATCATGTCTCCCGACGGGAAGCGCTGGACCCACCCCGACCCGCGCCGGATCGGCGAGCCCTTCATGGGCAACACCGCGCCCGCACTGCGCGGCGAGACGTTCAGCGAGACGTACACCGGCACTCTCGGCCCCTCCATCCGTGTGGTCACCCCGCTCCGGGACGACGGCCGCATCGTCGGCCTGGTCAGCGCCGGGATCACCGTCCGCGCCATCAGCGACCGGCTCGCCACGCAGCTCTCCGCCCTCGCCTGGGTCGCGGGCGGCGCGCTCGCCCTCGGCGGCGTGGGCACGTACGTCGTCAACGCGAGGCTGCGCCGCCACACTCATGGCATGAACGCGGCCGAGCTCAGCCGGATGTACGACTACCACCAGGCGGCCCTGCACGGGGTCCGCGAGGGGCTGCTCATGCTCGACGGGCAGCGCCGCATCACCCTGATCAACGACGCCGGACGCGAACTGCTGGGCCTGCCGGGCGAGGTCACGGGCACCGGGGTCGCCGACCTCGGTCTGCCGGCCCCGCTCACCGGGGCCCTGCTCGCCGACCGGCCCCGGGTGGACGAGGTGCACCTGACCGCGGAGCGGGTCCTGCTGGTCAACAGTTCACCGGTCGCGGGCGGCGGCCGCCGGGGCACCGTGGTCACCCTGCGCGACCACACGGAACTGCAGGCGCTGACCGGCGAGCTGGATCACGAGCGGGGTTTCACCCAGGCGCTGCGATCCCAGGCCCACGAGGCGGCCAACCGGCTGCACACCGTGGTCTCCCTCATCGAACTCGGCCGTGCGGACGAGGCGGTCGACTTCGCCACGGCCGAGCTGGAACTCGCCCAGGCCCTCACCGACGAGGTGGTCACCGCCGTGGGTGAGCCGGTGCTGGTGGCGCTGCTGCTGGGCAAGGCCGCCCAGGCGCACGAGCGGGGCGTGGAGCTGGTCGTCACCGCCGACAGCCGCAGCCTCGCCGAGGGGGGCGGGCTGCCGCCGGCCCGGGACCTGGTCACCGTGCTCGGCAACCTCATCGACAATGCGGTCGACGCGCTCACCGCCGTACCGGGGGCCCGGATCGCGGTGACGCTGCGGCCCGAGCCGGACGAGCTGCTGCTGCGGGTCGCGGACAACGGGCCCGGGCTGCCCGAGGGGGCGGACGTGTTCCGCCGGGGCTGGTCCGGCAAGGGGGAGGGCCGCGGCCTCGGCCTCGCACTGGTCCGGCAGGTGGCGGAGCGCTACGGTGGCTCGGTCGTGGCCGCGCAGGGCCCGGGCGGTGGAGCGGAGTTCACGGTCCGCCTGCCGATCGCCACCCCGTCCGGTACGGGCCCGGGGGGCCCGCGGTGAGCGGGGGTGGTGACGTCCGCGTGCTGGTCGTCGAGGACGACCCGGTGGCCGCCGACGCGCACGCGCTCTACATCGGCCGGGTACCCGGCTTCACCGCCGTCGGCGCCGTCCACTCACTCGCCGAGGCCACCCGGTTCCTGGAGCGGAACATCGTCGACCTGCTGCTGCTCGACCTCGGCCTGCCCGACGGGCACGGCCTGCGCTTCGCACGCGGGCTGCGTGCCGCCGGACATCCCGTGGACGTGATCGTGGTGACCTCCGCGCGGGATCTTGCCGTGGTCCGCGAGAGCGTCTCGCTCGGCGTGGTCCAGTACGTACTGAAGCCGTTCGCCTTCCCCACTCTGCGCGAACGGCTCCTGCGCTACGCCGAGTTCCGCCAGACGGCGGGCGAGGCGGCCGGCCAGGACGACGTGGACCGGGCGATGGCCGCCCTGCGCGCACCCCGCCCGGCCGAGCTCCCCAAGGGGCTGAGCGCGCCGACCCTGGACCGGGTCGCCGCCCTGCTGAGGGCGGCGCCCGAGGGCCTGACTTCCGCGGGGGCGGCCGAGGCGGCCGGGATCTCCCGGATCACCGCCCGCCGCTACCTGGAGCACCTGGTGGACACCGGCCGCGCGGACCGGACCCCCCGGTACGGCCAGGTCGGCCGCCCCGAACTGCACTACCGCTGGCTGGCGGCGGCCGGTTCGGTGTCGAAGGTGTAGAACTTCCGGTGATCCAGCATGTCCGCCGGGGTCACGTTGTTCCAGGGCCGCATGGTGTCGTTCAGGTCGACGACGTTCTGCGTGCCCGCGCCCGGCAGGTACGTGGACTGGGGGTGCCTGGTCTGCCAGTCGGCCCACAGCTTGTCGATGTAGGCGTGGTGCATCCAGAACACCGGGTCGTTGGGGGAGACCCCGGTGGACATCTGCCCGCCGACCCACACGTGCACCCGGTTGTGCAGGTTGGCGCCGCGCCAGCCCTCCAGGTTGTTGCGGAAGCCGCTGGAGGAGCTGTTCCAGGGCGCCATGTCGTAGACCGGCATGGCGAGTACGGATTCCACCTCCGCCTTGGTCGGCAGCTGGGCGACGGCCGTGCCGAGGTCACGGCGCAGGTAGGCGCGCCCGTCCACCCGGACGTTCACGTTCCACCGGCCCGTCGAGTACGCGAACGGACCGTCCATGACCTGCCCGTCACGGGCCCGCCCGGTGCCCCCGAGGAAGTCGGGGGCCCAGAGGGAGGAGCGGGAGGTGCGGTCGGCCGTCCAGTCCCAGTACGGCAGGGCGACGCTCGCGTCCACTTTCTGCAGCGCCTCCTCGAATTCGAGGAGGAAGCGCCGGTGCCACGGCAGGAAGGAGGGGGAGCGGTGGCCGACCCGGTCGCCCGAGTCGGTGTCGCTCATGATGAAGCCGTTGTGGGTGGTGACGAAGCGGTCGTAGCTGCCGGTGCGCTTGAGCTCCAGCAGGGCCGAGGTGAAGGCGCGCTTCTCCTCGGGGGTCAGCGTGGCCTGGTTCTTGCGGACGGTCATGCCGCACCTCCGAAGGGAACGAGAGCGGCGCCCTGGAGATCGCGGACCGCGGCGCGGGCGAGCAGCTTCGGGTCGGCGAAGGTCTCGTAGTGGTTGATGACGCTGATCCAGCTGCCATCGGCGTTGCGCATGATGTGGAGTTCTCTTCCGTCTATCCGGACGGTGGGTTGGTCAGGCGAGTGGTGGCCGCCGTGGTGGCCGCCCCCGCCCGCGGTGATCTGGATGCGACGGCCCTTGTAGACCTCGTCGACCGTGCCCGGGGTGGTGGGCTCGGTGGGGGTCGCGGCGGCGTTCGTGGCGCCCGCGGCAGCGGCGGTCAGGCCAAGGGCGGTGAATGCACCAGCAGTTGTCCCCAGGGCCTGACGGCGAGTGATCTTCTTCATGGCTCGAAGAGGTATCAGTGCGGGGGAGGGGGTTGACCGGTATCCGGACATCAGCGGATAAGTTGCCGGTAGAACAAGTTGGATGATCTTCCCGTCCGGAGCGGCTCCAGGGGCCCGAACGGGAAGATCTGCGGCCTTGAGTCTACTGGACAGTAATTTCTGCGGAGGTCGGGGGGTCGTATGGGCAGGGTCACACTGCAGACTCGGCCGGAAGCAGAGTGTCAGCGATCCTTCGCGGTCGGTCACGAGCCCCTTCGGGCTCGCGCGGTCACCGCACCACGCGTCGCGTTCGATCTCATCCCTGATCGAAGGTATTTGTCCCCTATAGTCCCGATATGGCTCTTCATGAGACGAAGGACGCGAGCGCCCAGGACGCCGACACGGACGTGTTCGCGTCCACCCTGAGCGGCCAGATCCTCCCCAAGTACAAGATTCCTGAGCACCACTCACCCACCGAGGTCGTCTACGAGCTGCTCCGCAACGAGCTGCTCCTGGACGGCAACGCGGCCCAGAACCTGGCCACCTTCTGCACCACCTGGTCGGACGAGGGGGTGCACCGCCTGATGGAGGTGTGCCTCGACAAGAACATGATCGACAAGGACGAGTACCCCCAGACCGCCGAGATCGAGTCCCGCTGCGTCAACATCCTGGCCGACCTGTGGAACGCCCCCGCCGGTACCACCGCAGCCGGCTGCTCCACCACCGGCTCCAGCGAGGCGGCCATGCTCGGCGGCCTCGCACTCAAATGGCGCTGGCGCGAGCGCCGCCGCGCCGAGGGCCTGCCCGCCGACCGCCCCAACCTGGTGTGCGGACCGGTCCAGGTCTGCTGGGAGAAGTTCGCCCGCTACTTCGACGTCGAACTGCGCCAGGTCCCGCTGGAGGCCGGCGCCACGGGTCTGCAGGCCCATCAGCTCGCCGAGTACGTCGACGAGAACACCATCGGCGTCGTGGCCATCCTCGGCGTCACCTACACCTGTGACTACGAGCCGGTCGCCGAGTTCGCCGCCGAGCTCGACCGGATCCAGGCCGAGCACGGCTGGGACGTCCCCATCCACGTGGACGGCGCGAGCGGCGGGTTCGTCGCGCCCTTCCTCCACCCCGACGTGGTGTGGGACTTCCGGCTGCCGCGCGTCGCCTCCGTGAACACCTCCGGCCACAAGTACGGGCTCGCGCCCCTCGGCGTCGGCTGGATCGTCTGGCGCAGCGCCGACCTGCTCCCCGCCGACCTCGTCTTCAACGTGGACTACCTGGGCGGCGACATGCCGACCTTCGCCCTCAACTTCTCCCGCCCCGGCGGTGAGATCGTCGCCCAGTACTACCTGTTCCTGCGCCTGGGCCGGGCCGGCTACCGCAGCGTCCAGGAGGCCTGCGCCGAGACCGCCCAGTACCTGGCCCGGGAGATCGAAGGCGTGGGCCCCTTCACCCTCCTCTACGACGGCCAGGGCGCCCTGCCCGCCGTGTCCTACAAGCTCACCGACCCGGCCGGCGCGGGCTTCTCCCTCTACGACCTCTCCGACCGGCTGCGCATGCGCGGCTGGCAGGTGCCCTCGTACCCGCTGCCCGCCAACCGCGACGACACGGTCATCCAGCGCGTCCTCGTCCGGCACGGCGTGACCCGTGACCAGATGGCCCTGCTCGTCGCCGACCTGCGCGCCGCCGTGGAACACCTGAAGACCACGCCCCCGCCCGTACCGGCCGCCGAGCCGCGGTCCGGCTTCCACCACTGAGCGGCGCCGCGGTGTGGCGCGGGTCGGCCTTGGGAGGTGCCACGTTCGCCGGGGGCGTCCTGTCCCCCCTCGCCTTCGAGCGCGCCGACGGCCGGATCACCGCACTGCGCATCACCGCACTGCGCATCAGCGTCAACCCGGAGAAGCTGCGGGGCCGGCGGCCCTGAGGCACCGGCCCCGGTGTCACCGGGCCACGCAACCGCTCCCTACCGTGCGCCGAAGTTCTGGGTCCACCAGGGGCCGCCCGAGCCCTGGTGGATGCCCACGCCGATGTCCTTGAAGGAGCAGTTGAGGATGTTCGCGCGGTGGCCCGGGCTCTTCATCCAGGAGTCCATGACCGACTGAGCCGTCTGCTGGCCCCGCGCGATGTTCTCCCCGTACGTGGACCAGCGGTACCCGGCGGAGGTCGTCCGGTCACCCGGGTCCGTGCCGTCGGGGCTGGTGTGCGAGAAGAAGTCCCGGGCGGCCATGTCGTCGGAGTGCCCCTGGGCGGCGTTCCGCAGCTGCGCGTCCTCCTTGAGGGGGCCGCAGCCGGCCGCCGCACGCTCGCTGTTGACCAGGGCCACCACCTGGCCGGCCACCCCCGACGGCGGGGCGGGCGCCGGCTTGGGCGCCGACGCGCGCGGGCTCGGAGAGGTGCTCTTGGACTGCGCCGGGCTCGGGCTCGCCGACGGGCTCGGCGAGGCGGAGGCCGACGCGGAGGGCGAAGGGGACGCGGAGGGCGAGGGAGAGGCCGATTCCGCGGGCAGAGCCGGGGATTCGGTCGCTGACAGCGCGGCCAGCGGGGTCGGCGGCGCGGCGGCGCCGTCCTTCGTGTCACCGGAACCGGGGAGACCCCCGAGGTAGACGAGCCCGCCGCCCGCGACACACGCGGCGAGCACCGCACCGCCGACCACCCGGCGGCGGCTCTGCCGGCGCTTGCGCAGCGCGCCGCGGCCACCGCCGCCACCCGGGCCGGCCACCGGGGTGAGCTGGGTCGCCGTGTCGGCGAAGTTCGCGTCGAGGCCTTCGGCGAAGGCGACGCTCGTGGAGTCGAAGCCGGCCGCCCCCGCCGTCTTGACCCCTGCCAGCAGGGCCGCCGAAACCGGTACCAGGGCCAGACCGGCCAGCAGTCCCTCCGCCGGCACCAGTCCGCTCCACAGGCCGGA
The DNA here is from genome assembly GCF_043201855.1 of Streptomyces sp. NPDC048257. NCBI lineage: Bacteria > Bacillati > Actinomycetota > Actinomycetes > Kitasatosporales > Streptomycetaceae > Streptomyces > Streptomyces sp. NPDC048257. The sequence continues at coordinate 359,848 of NZ_JBICZI010000001.1, read as the reverse complement.
GCAACGTACGCATTCACGGGCGTGCCGGGCTATTCGCTTGCGCCACAGCGCCGAGGGCCGGCCGTCCCAGCCCGCCATCACCGTCCGCAGCTCCTCACAGGCCGGACGGGTGTCCAGGGCGCGCTCCACCACGCGCGCGGACTCCAGCTGCGCCTTCATCCGCTGCACCCGGACCGCCGTGTGCTGCGGGGACAGCTCCAGCGCGCCCGCCACCTCCGCCCGGGTCAGTTCCCCGGCGCACTCCAGCCACCACAGGGACAGCAGCGCCCGGTCCTCGGGCTCCAGCCAGCGGGTGGCCCGGGCCGTCTCGCGGCGCTGCCCGGCGAGCTGGAGGCGGGCGACCGTCAGGTCGACGAAGTCGGCACCCGGGTCGGCGACATCGCTCGCCGCCTCCAGCGTGCTCTGGCCGAAACCACTCTGACGGGCCTGCCAGTGCGCCCGCACCCGGTTCATCGCGATCGCCACCAGCCAGGACCGGAAGCTCTCGTCCACGCGCAGGCCGCCCAGCCCGTCGAGCGCCCGCAGCATCGTGTCCTGCACCACGTCGTCCACGTCGCAGGACCCGTTGAGGGCCCGCCCGACGATGTTGTAGACGAGCGGGAGATGGGCGCTGACGAGCTCGTCCTGCGCGCGGGGGTCGCCCGCGCGGGCCGCTGCCACCAGCGCTGCGGTGTGCTGAGTAGTCATGTGATGTTCCCTGTCCGTACCGGCGGTCGATGATGCCCGATACATGGGAGACCTGCGACCGGGGTGTCGATAACAGTTATCCCGAAGAATTCTCCCGAAGCCAGTTTTCGGACCTCCATTCGGGCCTCCGTCGGTCCTCCATCCGGTCCTCCGTCGGTCCTCCGTCGGTCCTCCATCCGGTCCTCCGTCGGTCCTCCGTCGGTCCTCCGTCCGGTCCTCCGTCGGTCCTCGATTCGGGGCTCACAGCAGTGGAGCCAGGGCCGCCGCGGCCGCGCGCAGGGCCGGCGCGTACGCCTCGATCTCCTCGCGGGAGACCAGGAAGGCGACGGTGGTGACGCTGACCCCGCCGACCGGCCGGCCCGTCGGACCGGGGATCGCCGCGCCGATGCACCGGATGGTGGGCTCGTTCTCCTCGTCGTCCAGGGCGAAGCCCCGGGCGCGGACGGCTGCCAGTTGGGCGTGCAGGGCCCGCTCGGTGGTGAGCGTCCGCGGGGTCCGGCGCGGCAGCCCGGTGGCGCCGATCAGCTCCCGTACCTCGTCGCCCGGCAGGTGGGCCAGCACGCTCTTGCCGATCGCGGTCGTGTGCAGCGGCATGCGCATCCCGACGCGGGATGCCGTCCGGAAGGGCTGGCCGTCGCTCTCCAGCTTGCGGATGCAGGTGACGGTCTCGCCGCTGTGCAGGGCGAGATGGACCGTCTGGCCGGTGGCGTGCCGCAGTTCACCGAGGATGCGCCCGATGCTGGCCGGCTCCCCGGCGCCGACCAGGGCGGACAGTCCGCGCAGCCGCGGCCCCGCCCCGTACCGGCTGTCGGCCTCCTGGCGTACGAAGCCCTGGTCGATCAGCGAGGCCAGGATGCGGAAGGTGCTGGACCTGGGCACCGCGGCGGCCGCCGTCACATCGGCCAGCCGGTGCGGTCCGCCAGGTGCGGCCACCGCCTCCAGGACGCGCAGGGACTTCTCCAGGGCCGAGCCGGCCGCGGAGGTCCGGCCGGTGCGCCGGCCCGCTGCCGTTTCGTCCATTGACACGGGAGCTCCTGGCGCGGGTAGGGTCTAGACCACATGGTTCCGTCATGCGGTACGCCGTTCCACTACGTGGAACGAAGGGGGAGGGTCCATTGCCCGGTCAGCCGTCCGATCGCCCGTCCGGTCAGCCGTCCGAGCGGCTGTCCCCTCGACCGCCCGGCCACCCGTACGCGGTGCTGGCCGCCCAGCGCGTGCTGCCGGTGCTGCGCGACGCCCGCGCCGACGAGGCCGTCCGACACACCGCCGCCCTGCTCGCCGCCGGTTGCCGCGCGGTCGAGCTGACCACCTCCACCCCGGGCTGGGCCGAGGCCGTCAGGCACACCGCCCCGCTGAGCGACGTCCACGGCCGCCCTGCGCTCATCGGCGTCGGCACGGTCACCACCACCGCGCAGGCGGAGCGCGCCCTGGACGCGGGCGCCGCCTTCCTGGTCTCCCCGTACCCGGCCCCCGAGGTCCGCGCCGTCGCCGTACGCCGCGAAGCCGTCTTCATCGAGGGCGGGTTCACTCCCGGCGAGATCGCCGCCGCCGTCCGGGCCGCCGGCGCCGCCAAGGTCTTCCCGGCCCACGTGGGCGGTCCGCAGTTCCTCCGCTCCCTCAGGGCCGTCCTGCCCGGGGCGGTGATCGTCCCGACCGGTGGCATCCGGCCCGCCGAGGTCCCCGAGTGGCTCGCCGCGGGCGCTACGGCCGTCGGCATCGGGGGCGGCCTGCCGGCCGACCCGGGCGAGCTGGCCGCCGTGTTCGCCGGGGCGGACCGTCCGTGCTGCGCGTCCTGCGACGCGGCCGCGGGGAGCTGACCGTGCCCGAGCCGTCCGTGCCCGAGCCGTCCGTGCCCGATCTGCCCGTGCCCGAGCTGTCGGGGCCTCAGCCACCCCTGCCCGAGCCGTCCGCGCCCGAGCCGTCCGCGCCGTCCGCGCCCGGACGATCCGCCCCGCACTACGACGTCCTCGTACTCGGCGAGGTCCTGGTCGAGATCCACGCGGGCACCGCCCTGCGCGAGGCCGCCGACGGCACCCGGGCCCGTATCTCCTACTCCGGGGACGCCCTCAACGCGGCGGCCGCCGCGGCCGCGGCCGGTGCCCGGACCGCCCTGCTCGCCGTCGTCGGCGACGACGAGCTCAGCGTCCCCCTGCTGCGCCGGGCCGCCGAGCTAGGCGTGGACGTCTCCCACGTCCACCGCTCCCCGCACCCCAACGGGGCCTACCTGCTCTCCGCCGATCCCGACGGCGACCGCGCGTTCGTCTACTGGCGCACCCGCAGCGCCGGTTCCACCCTCGGGCCCCGGCACATCGCATCCTGGCGCGAGCTGCTGACCGGCTGCGGGGCCCTGATCACCAGCGGCATCACCGGAGCCCTGTCACCGAGCAGCCGCGACGCCGTACTGGCCGCCGCCCACCTGGTGCACGGGGCGGGCGGGCACCTGACGTACGACCCCAACTACCGCTCCCGGCTGACCGGCCGGGCCGAGGCCCGCCAGCTGCTGGCCCGGATCGCGCCGCTGACCGGGCTGCTGAAGGCCTCCTGCCCCGCCGACGCGCGGGCCTTGGTGGACACCGCCGACCCGGGTACCGCCGCCGCCCGCTGCCGTGCGCTGGGAGCCCGTACGGTCGCGGTCACCGCGGGCGCGGACCGGCTGCTGCTGGACGACGGCACGCGGGCGGCGTACCACCCCGTGCCCGCCAACACCGCCCCGGTGGACGCCACCGGGGCGGGCGACTGCTTCACCGGCACCACCACCGCCCGGCTCGCCCTCGGCGACGCGCTCGCGGACGCCGTGGCGTACGGCGCGGCCGCCGCCTCCCTCTCGGTCTCCGGCCGCGGCGGCACCGGGCACGTCCCCTCCTTCGAGGAGACGGCGGCCCTGGCAGCCGCCCACCGCGCGAGGACTTAGGCCGGAAGACACTCCCTAGTGCTCTGACCGGGAACGTTTACCGGGTTGGCGGCGAGGGCCGTCCCCGTCTGCCCAGCCCTGACGACGAAAACTTCGTCCTCCAGACGGCCACCACCCGCCCGACCAAACTCGGCCAGCCCTTCACCCGCTGGTCCATCCGCAAACTGCTCGCCTACCTGCGCAAGATCCACGGCCGGGTGATCCGCATCGGCCGCGAGGCCCTGCGCTGCCTGCTCGCCCGACGCGGCGTCACCTCCCAACGTACCAAGAGCTGGAAGGAGTCCACCGACCCCGACTACCACGCCACGGCGTGACCTACTTCCACGGCTGCCAATCGATCGGCGACGACACCCAGCGGGGCATCAACCGCCGCCGGAAGGGCACCGCGAACACCCTCGCCGCACTCCGTTCGATCCGCACCGCCCGCCCCGACCGCGCCCCGGTCTACGTGTCGCCGTACTCCTCCGAGTGCTCCACGAAGTACAGAGTTACGTGCACCGGTCTTGTGGGACTGCGGAGGGTTCGGTTGAGGTGGGGCCGGGCTGGCAGGCTGCACTCGTGGCCCTCAACGATGCCTGGCAGCAGGATGGCCGATCGCCACGGGCATCGTGGAAGGCGCCTGCCGCCACCTGATCGGCGACCGCCTGGACAACACCGGAGCCCGATGGTCACTGGCCGGCGCCGAAGCCGTCCTGAGCCTCCGCGCCCTGCTCGCCAACGGCGGCTTTGACCGTTACCGGACCTTCCCCCTCGACCAAGAACACCAGCGCAACCACCGGGCCCGCTACCCACTCGCTGCTTGATCTAGAGGTCAGTCTCAGCAGTCTGCACCCGCCGCACACTGCCCCCAGTCGAGCGCGAGCCGCCCGCAGGTGCGCCTTTCGCCCTCGAACAGCAGGCCCCCGGCGTGCCCGCAGCCGCGTGATGTCCGCAACCCCGGGCTCAGTGGCGCCCGCAGGAGCGCGCGCACAACCGACAGATGCGTCACAAGTGCGCGTCTTACGCGTTCGGGTCCCAGTCTGCGAGCTGCTCCATCGGCTCGGTGTCGCCGGTGGTCTCCAGGCCGTCGAGCGGGACGCGCTCGTAGAAGTAGAGGACCAGTTCGCTCGCTGCGCCTCGCATCGCCATGTCGCCCGGCTCGGCGTCGGCGGCGAGGTCGTCGCAGCGGACGCCGTCGGCGTTGAGGGTCAGGCGCCAGGAGCGGCCCTCGGCCGTGTGCAGGTCGATGGTCGCCGGCTTGAACGGCCAGGGGACGGTCGTCGCCGCGACGGTCGTCAGGAACTCGTCGACGCCCTCGACCGCGACGTCCGTCGGCAGCGGCTGTGCGGCCCCCTGGGTGAGCTGGGCGTCGTAGGTGTGGACGGCGATCTCCTGGATCTGGTGCCGGGCCACGGCTCCGCTGGTCTCCGGAGCCTGCGAGCGGCCCCACCAGGTCCAGCAGCCACGGTCCGGGCCGGCCTCGCGCATCGCGTCGAGCATGAGCTCGGTCGACTCGGCGAGCCAGGCGTCCAGGGCTTCGCGGTCGCGGGGCGCGGTCGGGGCGCCCTTCGGGTCCGTCCTCGCCGGGGGCTCAGCGCCCGGGCCCGCCGCGACGATGGCGGCCTGGCGGCGGCGGCCGTCGCCGAGGTGCTGCGCCAGTTCGCGCAGCGTCCAGTCCGGGCAGGTCGGGACCTGGACGTCAAGGTCGGAGGCGGACGCTATCGCGGCGCGGAACGCGGCCGATCGGTCTTCGATCAGCCGCAGGACCTCGGCAAACTCCAAAATGTTCTGCACTTCGGTTGTGTATCACGGCGCTCCGGACGCCGGGTAGCGAATTTGTCGGACGAACGCGTCGACGGCCGGGCGGAGCGCCGGCGCCGAAGCCGTCCTGAAACTCCGCGCACTGCTCGCCAACGGCGACTTCGACCGCTACGGGACCTGCCATCTGGGCCAAGAGCACCAGCGCAACCACCAGGCCCGCTACCAACTCGCTGCTTGACCTACGAAGTCGGGCGAGCAGGCAGCGCAGGGCCTCGCGGACGATGCGGATCACCCGGCCGTGGATCTTGCGCAGGTAGGCGAGCAGTTTGCGGATGGACCAGCGGGTGAAGGGCTGGCCGAGCTTGGTCGGGCGGGTGGTGGCCGTCTGGAGGACGAGGTCCTCGTCGTCAGGGCTGAGCAGGCGGGGACGGCCCTCCGCCCACCGAGGGTCCAGGCAGGCCGGGCCGATCTGGTGGAACCGGTGGATCACGTGCCACACCGTGTCCTCGTCGGCCTGTACCCACTGGGCGCTCACTGGAGCTCGGTTGCCGCCGGCCGAGGCCAGCGGCATCGTCGCCCGTCGATAGCGCACTGTGTTGGTGCTGCCCCGGCCCACGATCCGTTGTAACTGCCGGCCCTCCTGGTCGGTCAGCCGCCTGATCCTGACCAGCTCCGCCACCAGGCCCCCCAACCCGTCGGATGTCCGTCTCATCCAACCGGTTCCGGCCCCGCCGCCGCCAACCCGGTAAACGTTCCCGGTCAGAGCACTAGGGAGTGTCGGGCTCGGCGACCCACCCGGCCGCCAGTACCAGCCGCGAGGTCCGGTGGACGGTCAGGAACCCGAACGGCCGGTCGAAGCGCACCTCGGCCCGGCGTGCCCGGTAGCGGGGCCGCGTCGGCGCGGAGCCGGCCACGGCACCGAGGGCGGTGACGGCCGCGGCCTCGAAGCCCCCGGCGTGGAACCGGGCCAGTGCGGACTGCCGGGCCGATGCGATGGCCAGCGGGTGGGAGCTGATGCCGGGGAAGTGGTCGTGGTCCCTGTCGGTGGCGGTTTCCAGCCCGAACAGCCGGGCGTGGTCCAGGAGGTCGTGTTCGGACCGCACCTCGAAGGCCACTGTCTCGATGTCCAGCCGGGGTTCGGGGGAGTAGGCGGCCACGGTGCCGACGGCCAGGCCCGGACCGGGACTCCCGTCGGGGAGCAGGCTGGCTCCCGTGGCGGGGAGGGCCTTGGTGACGGCGGCGATCGCGGTGGTGAGCGTGTCACCGACCGGTGCCTCGGCCTCGCCCAGTACGAGGTGGACGTCCACTCCTGCCGCCCCGTCGACCTCCAGCAGGGTGACCGCACCGGACGGGCCGTGCGCCACCCGGACCCGGTCGAGCAGGGAGGTGCTCCGGAGCAGCATGCGCACGGGCCGGTCGGCCCACGGGCCGGCGAACGGCTCTCCGTACGCCTCGTCGAACGGCTGGATCCACCTCAGCCGCAGCGTTGGCGCGGAGGCCAGGACCAGCAGGCTGTCCTTGTCGAGGCACACCGGCATGCGCTCGATCAGCCCGCCCGTCCGGTCCGACGCCCACGCGTTGAGCGCCCTGGCGTCGGCGTCCGGGTCCCCGGTCAGCGTGCCCCGGGCACCGGCCGGGAGCTTCGCCGCCCAGTCCTCCTCCAGCGGGAGTCCGGTCTTGGCCCACAGCCCGGTCGAAGTGCGCAGACCCCGTACGCCGGCCAGTGCGGCCAGCAGCTCCCGTGCCGCCGCGGCTGCGGCCTCGGCGGGTATGCCGAGCGCCTCCTCCAGTTCGGCGCGGGCCGCACCGCCCGAGCCGTCGGCGAGCAGGGCGAGCAGCGGCCAGACCCCGGCCGCGGCGAGGACCGTGCCCCGGGCCCCGGCAGGGGCCTGCGCGGCCCAGCGAGTCGTGAGGCGGTTGACCGCCCGTACCGTCGAGTTCTTCATGCGGGGGAGCGTATGTGGAGGGGCGCCGCCGGGCCGGATGGATTTCCGCGGCCCGGCGGCGCCGGTCGGAGGCGGCCCGGGTCAGCGGCCGCGCAGGCCGCGGTCGACGGCCGTCATCAGCTCGCCGTCGGCGGTGTCGGCGTCGAGGGACCAGAACATCGCACCGCCGAGGCCGTGTTCGCGGATGTAGCCGGTCTTGGCGCGCAGCACGTGCGGGTCGTCGTAGGTCCACAGGGTGGTGCCGTCGAAGAGCCAGGCGTGACCGCCGCGCAGGTCCCGATGGACCGTGTAGGTGCCCGAGTCGGCCAGCTTCTTGAGTTCCTTGTAGTCCTCGTACCCGGCGGACCAGGTGGCCGGTGCCGGGCCCGTGGCGGGCTGCCCCATGCCGTCCCCGCCGCCGCTGACGCCGGTCCATCCCTGCCCGTAGAACGGCATGCCCATCACCAGTTTGCCGGCGGGTGCGCCGCGCCGCCGCCAGGCGTCGACCGTGCCGTCGACGCTGAAGTCGCCCCGGGCGCGGAGCGCGGACTGCTGGGCGGTCATCGACTCGCCGGAGACGTGGAAGTCGTAGCCCTGGAGGGTCACGAAGTCGAGGTCGCGCATGATGCGGGGGACGTCGAAGCCCGCGTCGATCTTGGCGGGGGCGGTCGGGACGAAGGCGGTCAGCTCGTACTTCGTCTTCTTCTTCTGGTTCCGTGCGTACGCGTCGAGCTGCGTGCGGAACTCCTTGACGAGGGCGGTGAAGTTGCGCTTGTCCTCGGGCCGGAACCTGGTGTCGGTGTCACCCGCGGAACCGGGCCACTCCCAGTCGAGGTCGATCCCGTCGAACACCCCGGCGGCCGCTCCCGCACCGCCGCGGGCGCCGTCCTGCGGGAGGTTGCCCTTGATGTAGAGGTCGATGCAGGACTCGACGAAGGCCTTGCGGGAGGCCGGGGTGAGCGCGGCGTCCGAGAAGTGGGTGGACCAGCTCCAGCCGCCGAGCGAGATCAGCACCTTGAGACCGGGATGCTTGGCCTTGAGCTCGCGCAGCTGGTTGAAGTTGCCGGCCAGCGGCTGCTCGCCGGTGTCGGCCACCCCGTCGACGGAGTTCGCCGCGTCGAGAGGGCGCACGTAGTCCGCCCAGGCGTCGGCCTCGCCCGGCACGTTCCCGGTGAAGCACTTGCCCTGCGGACTGACGTTGCCGAAGGCGTAGTTGATGTGGGTGAGCTTTCCGGCGGAGCCGTTCGCCTCCAGGTCCTGGACCTGGAAGTCCCGTCCGTAGACGCCCCATTGGGTGAAGTAGCCGACCCTCTTGTACGGGCGGTCGTGGCCGCCGCCGTCGGCCTGCGCGGCGGCGACGGGCGCGAAGGCGGTCAGCAGGGAGAGGGAGCAGGCGGCGACGGCCAGCCTGCCGAGCATGCTGCGGCGCATGGGCTTCCTTTGCGGATGCGGGGAGCGGGGCGTGTGCGCGTGCGCTGTGCATGCCGGAAACTATTGGTCTGGACCAGAGTGGTCAAGGGGGCGGCCGAAACTCGCCCGCTACTGCGGCGACAGGCTCCACTGGCCGACGTCGTCGGCCAGGCCGCCGTCGAGGGCGAACTGGACCGCGGCCGGCTCGGCGCCTGCCGGGAGCCGGAAGGTGACGAAACCCTCCGCCGTGGTGCCGGGGTCGAGCGTGACGGTGGCGGGGAAACCCGGCCCGGCGGTCGTGGGGAGGTCGAGCCCGGTGAACCGCCGCCCGGTGGCGTCCAGCAGGTGCGCGGCCGCGGCGGGGGAGTCCGCATAGACGGCGGTCCCGGTGTTCTCCAGGCGCAAGCGTGTCGCGACGAGCCGGTCGGGGCCGGTGCCGCTCGCCGGGCTTGCGGGGTCCACCACCTGGGTCAACGTGACGTCGAGGCGCTCGCCGGGCAGGTTTCCGGCGAGGGAGATCGTCTCGCCCGAGCCGCCGGGGGCCGCGCCCAGCAGGGCGGGGGCGAGCAGCGCGAGCACCGCGAGGGAGCCCCGGAGTCCCGTACGGCGCGGCCGGCCCGGTCGTCGGCTTCGGAACATGACGGGACCTCCCGTTCCACGGGTCCCCCTGCTCACGATCCTCCGCGCCCCGGAGCCCCGCCACCCTTTACTGCCGGTAGCTCCTGGAGCGCGGAGCCGTGACCACCTCAGGGCCGCGGTGCGGCGGCGGGCGATCGGTTTCGGGAGCGGTGCCGGGTCAGTCCAGGGTGAGCTGGAAGTACGCTGTCTCGCGGAAGCCGGCGGACGGCGGGTCGACCTCCACGGTGACCGGGATCCCCTTCCCGCTCGGCTTGATGCGGACCGGGACCGTGCGCTTCTTCCCGGCGCCCAACGGTGCCATGAGAGCGGCGGCGGACTCCCGCTGGTTCGGCCAGCTCAGGCTGTATCCGGAGGCGTAGTGGTCCAGCGACTTGCCTGCGCGGACGACCAGGGGGGCGGGACCGTACTCCGACGCCCCGGCGTCCGGTGAGTCCCCGCCGGGGCGGAGCTCCTCGTCCGTGTCGTTCTCGTAGGTCACGGTGAGGCCGTAGGTGCCGTCGGCCTCCGGGCGCGGTCGGCTGACGGTGACCTTCAGGCCGTCCTCGTACCGGGCGGTCGCGCCGGGGCCGAGGGGGTCTGCCACGTGTCCGGCCGGGCCGCTCTGTTCCAGCTGGCCGTAGCCGTCGAGGCCCTTCTCGAACTCGGCCAGCGCCCAGGCCCCCAGCATGGCCAGGACGGCGAGCACGGCGACGGCGATCGCGCAGCCGTTGAACCACCGCGGCTTGTCCGCAGTGGGGGTGTCGGTAGGGGTCTGGTCCGTGTCCATGCAGGTCACGATAGGCAGCAGCTGGTCGCGCATCATGAGCAGGTGTACTCAAAAGCCGCCTGAGTAGCCTCGTACGCCCCGAGCCGGCACAGAACTGGACCCCGCCCCGCCGTGACCAACGCCCTTGCACGTCTTTCCGCAATCGCCCAGGCGCCGAGTGAGCCCCGCCAGAAGGACTGGGGCGAGGTCGAGCGCAGACTCGGAGTTGAGCTGCCCGCCGACTACAAGGAGTTCATCCACGTCTTCGGAGGAGGTGACTGGGACGACTACCTCTACGTCCTGGAGCCCGGCTGCCCCAACGTGAACTACGACCTCATCGCATGGGCAGAGCACCAGGCCGAGGACCTGGAGGGCCTGTGGGAATTCGAGAAGAAGCCGGCGGAACTGGAGGCAGCGGGGGCCCGGGTCGTCCCATGGGCGACCACGGACAACGGGGAATGCCTCTACTGGCTGGTGCAGCCAGACCTCGAGCCGGGCCAATGGACCGTCATGGTGAACGAGGCACGGGGCGGCCGATGGGAGCACTTCTCCGTATCCTGCACGCAGTTCCTCGCCTCTTCCCTTGACGGAGAGCTTCGGTCACACATCCTCTCGTCCGTGTTTCCCCGCGCCACACATGAGTTCCGCCGGCTCGGTGCGGTCTGACGATGCACCGAAGGACCCGGGCTCATCCGGCCCGATCGGCACGACACCCCCCAGCGCGCTGCGAGCCGCTCCATCAGGGCGGCACCGCGCGCCAGCACCTCGCGCTCCTCGCCGGTGAGCTCGAGCTCGATGGCCTGGGCGAGCCGGCCCGCCCTGCGCCCGCGCCTCTCGTCCCGCGATGCGTGCAGCGTCGCCCGGGGCGCGGCCTGCGACCAACGGGTTCACCGGCCGTTCCGCAGTGGCGTGATACTGGCAGGGACAGCGCCCCGGGAGTCGAGCCGGGGCCATGCCCGCAGGCCCAGCCAAGGACGGTCCATGGAGTCCCTCGCAGCCGGTGATCCGGTCGCCGTTGCCGTCACCGCCGCCATCCGGGGTGGCGACCTTTCCGGGCTGCGGGGGCTGCTGGACGCGCATCCCGGGCTCGCGGTCGTCACGATCGTCCGGAGCGGGGCCGCGGCCGGTGGGCGGAGCCTGTTGCACATCGCCACCGACTGGCCCGGGCATTACCCCGGCACCGCGGAAGTGATCCGTACCCTCGTCGCCGCCGGGACCGACCCCGGGGCCCGGTTCGTCGGGGCGCACACGGAGACGCCCCTGCACTGGGCCGCAAGTAACGACGACGTGGCTGCCATCGATGCCCTCGTCGCCGCCGGGGCCGACGTCCATGCCCCGGGTGCGGTGCTCGGCGGCGGGACCCCGCTCGCCGACGCCTGCGGGTTCGGGCAGTGGCGGGCGGCGCGCCGGCTGCTCGAACTCGGCTCGCGGCCCGGTCTGCAGGAGGCTGCCGCCCTCGGCCTGCTCGACAGGGTCGAAGAGTTCCTGGCGGCCGGCTCCGGCTCTGGCCCCGGCTCCGGTTCCGGCTCCTGCGCGGAGGACGTCACCCGTGCCTTCTGGCAGGCCTGCCACGGAGGCCGGCTGTCCACCGCTCGGTACCTGCTGTCTCGCGGAGCGGACATCGACTGGATCGGCTACGACCGGCTCACCCCGCTCGACATCGCTCTCATCGGCGCCAACGCCGAACTGATCGCCTGGTTGAGGAGCTCCGGCGCCCACACGGGCGACCAACTCGCACCCCGCCAGACGAGTTAAAGCAGTGGATCTCCGGATCCGGCCGTGCCATCGTTGGACCCGCCGAAGGGGTGTAGCTCAGCTGGCCAGAGCACCGGTCTCCAAAACCGATGGTCGCAGGTTCGAGTCCTGCCACCCCTGCAGGAATGCGCCCGGCTGAGGGTTTCTCTCCCACAGCCGGGCGTTGCCGTGTCGCCGCCGGTCAGCCGACCGGGGTGAAGCTCGGCATCAGCGGGATCGCGCCGGCCAGCCAGCCCCCGGCGCTCGTGGTGAAGCGCGGCGCGGGCGAGGTCTCCCACCACGAGCGGACCGCCGTGGTGGTCCGTTCCTCTCCGGTCCGCCGGTCGACGTAGGCCGTCTCCCGTTCGCCGGTCAGGCGTACCGCGACCCGTCCCCGCTTGCAGCCGTCGGGGTAGTCGTTCCAGTTGACCCCGGCCTGCGACCACAGCAGTTCCTGCATGCCGCCGGTGGAGACACCGTGCAGCCGCTTGTGGGAGAAGTGCGCCTGCGCGGCCATGCTGATGCTGTTGCGGACGGCGTCCCGCTGCCGCCACAGGAAGTAGTTGGCCACCTCGGTCGGGTCGGAGAGCGTGAACAGGCGGGCGTCGAACAGGGCGCGTCTGCCCGGACGCCGCTCGTTCAGGACGGCCGTGGCCAGCGACGCGGCGACGGACAGCTGCTTGGCGACCACCCCGCCGAACCACGGCTCGGTGCCCGGGCTCTCGAAGTCGGTGTACAGGATGCTGATCTCGTCGGACTGGGTGTACGAGAACTGCGCCCCGGCGATCTCCGCACACAGCGCCTCGGCGACGGCGTCCATGTCGGCCATGAAGGACTCGTCGAACGGCCGGGCCGCACCCCGCATATAGGTGTGGAAGGCGCGGCCGTCCACCCGCATCAGCGTGTAGGTACGGCGCGGCAGGACCGCACGGTGCACCGCCTCGTACCGCTTCATCCGATCACCCAGTGGGGTGCTGTCTGACATGGTGTGTCCCTCCCTGGACGCCCCGCCGCCTTCGTGCCGACCGGAGCATCGTCACACGTCCAGGGCCGGGGACCTGCGCGATTTCTGGCAGACTGGCGTTGTCACCCAGGCGGTGCAGGACAGGAAACCGGTGCGATTCCGGTGCGGTCCCGCCACTGTGACCGGTCGTCCCCGCGTGGGGTGACCGGGAGTCAGACACTGACGCACCGCCTCTGCTCGCAGTTTCACGTCGACCAGGGGACGCGGATCCCCCGGAGAGGCCCCGTCATGCCGTCGCGTCCCCGCTCCGTCCTGTGCGCGCTCATACCCGTCGCACTCCTGATACCCCTCGCCGCGTGCGCCGGTTCCCCCGGGCCGCAGCAGGACAAGGCCGCGGGGCAGCCCGCCGCCGCGCCCGGTTTTCCGTACACCCTCACCAACTGCGGTGTGAGCAGCACCTATCAGGCCCCGCCCCGGCGCGCGGTCACCATGAACCAGCACGCCACCGAGCTGCTGCTCGCGCTCGGGCTGGGCGACCGGATCGCCGGATCCGCCTACCTCGACGACGCCGTCCTTCCCGGGTACCGGCCCGCCTACGACAAGATCAAGGTGCTGGCCGAGGAGTATCCCTCGAAGGAGATCCTGCTCGGCGCCGACCCCGACTTCGTCTACGGCGGGTACGCCAGCGCCTTCGACAAGGCGCAGGGCCGTGACCGCGAGGGACTCGCCAAGTCCGGTATCGACTCCCGCCTCAACGTGGAGTACTGCACCGAGGGCAAGGTCGGCCTCGACCAGCTGAAGACCGAGATCACCGAGGTCGCGCGGACCTTCGGCGTGCCCGAGCGCGGCACGAAGCTCATCGAGGACGAGCAGCGCCGCATCGACGCCGTGACCGCCCGGGTCAAGGACCGGCCGCGGCCGTCCGTCTTCGTCTACGACTCCGGCGAGGCCTCGGCCGCCACCTCCGGGGGCAACGGCATCGGCAACGAGATCGTCTCCCTCTCCGGCGGCACGAACGTCTTCGCCGACCTCGACGACACCTTCGGCGACGTGTCGTGGGAGCAGGTCATCGAGCGCCGGCCCGAGGTCGTCCTCATCTACGACTACGGCGGCACCACCGTCGAAGCCAAGAAGCAGCGCCTGCTGAACGACCCGGCCCTCGCCGGGGTTCCCGCCGTCAAGAACCGGCGGTTCGTCGTACTGCCGCTCTCCTCGGCCGTCCTCGGCGTGCGCGTCGCCGACGCCGTCGAGTCCCTGGGGGGCCGGCTCCACCCCGCCACCCCATGAGGCTGCGCACCGCCGCCGTCCTCCTCGTCCTGGCCGCCGCGCTCGTCGCCTCGGCGGTCGCGGGCCTGGCGCTGGGGGCCGTCCGGATCGAACCCGGCCGCGTACTCGACATCGTCCTCGGTGGCCTCTCGGGAGAACAGCGCACCGGAGCCTTCGCTGCCATCGTCTGGGACGTCCGGCTCCCGCGCGTCCTGCTCGGGGCCGTCGTCGGCGCCGGGCTCGCGGTCGCGGGCGCCGTGCTGCAGGCCCTCGTGCGCAACGAACTCGCGGACCCCTTCCTGCTCGGCGCCTCCTCCGGAGCCTCGGCCGGAGCCGTCCTCGTGATCGTCTTCGGTACGGGCGCCTTCGCCTTCGGCATGGGCCTGCCGCTGGCCGCCTTCGCCGGATCCATGGCCGCGCTCGTCGCCGTCTACGCGATGGCCCGGCGCGGCGGAACCATGACCACCGGCCGGCTCACCCTGGCCGGCGTCGCCGTCCAGTACATCCTGTCCGCCCTCACCAGCCTCGTCCTCGTGCTCTCCGCACACCCCGACCAGATCCGCTCCGTCCTCTTCTGGACCCTCGGCGGACTCGGCGGGGCCCGCTGGGACGAACTGGCCCTGCCCTCCGCCGTGCTGCTCCTCGGCACCGGACTGCTGCTCACCCTCGCCCGGCCGCTCGACCTGCTCCTGGCCGGGGAGGAGGGGGCGCGCACGCTGGGCCTGGACACCGGGCGCTTCCGCGCCGCCGCCTTCGTCCTGACCTCGCTCGTCATCGGCGTGCTCGTCGCCTACAGCGGGGCGATCGGCTTCGTCGGGCTGATGGTTCCGCACGCCGCCCGGATGGTCGTCGGAGCCGGCCACCGCGCACTGCTGCCGGTGGCCGCGCTGGGCGGGGCGGTGTTCCTGATCCTGGCAGACCTGGTCGCCCGTACCGCCGCCGCGCCCGCCGAGATCCCGGTGGGCGTGGTCACCGCGCTCGTCGGCGGGCCGTTCTTCCTGTGGATGCTGCGCCGCTCCACCCGAACCGAAGGGGTCACCGGATGACCGGGAAGGGTGAACCGGCCCTGCCGGTGGAACTCGCCGTCGAAGGCGTGCGTTACGAGATCGACGGGCACCCGCTGCTCCACGGAATCGACCTCACCGCCCGCCCCGGCGAGACGGTGGGTGTGGTCGGCCCCAACGGCAGCGGCAAGACCACCCTGCTGCGCTGTGTCTACGGCGCCCTGCGCCCCACCACCGGCCGCATCCTGCTGGACGGCGCGGACGCGGACGCGCTCACCGTCAAGGACCGGGCCCGGCACGTGGCCGTCGTCCCGCAGGACGCGAGCGGCACCCTGGGGCTTACCGTCCGCGAGGTCGTCGCCATGGGACGCAGCCCGCACAAACGGTTCTGGGAACAGGACGGACCGGGCGACGCCCGGCGCGTCGCCGAGGCGCTGGAGACCGTGGACGCCGGCCCCCTCGCCGCCCGCCGCTTCGACGAGCTCTCCGGCGGCGAACGCCAGCGCGCCCTGGTGGCCCGTGCCCTCGTCCAGGACCCCGGCCTGCTGGCCCTCGACGAGCCGACCAACCACCTGGACATCCGCTACCAGCTGGAGATCCTGGCCCTGGTCCGCGCCCTGCCCGCCACCGGCCTGCTCGTCCTGCACGACCTCAACCTCGCCGCCGCCTACTGCGACCGGCTGTACGTCCTGTCGGGCGGCCGGGTGGCAGCCTCGGGCCCGCCGCGGGAGGTGCTCACCGAGGAACTCCTGGCCGAGGTGTACGGCGTACGGACCCGCGTCGAGGTCCACCCGGCCACCGGCGCGCCCAACATCGTCTACCTTCCCTTGCACGGGGACAGGCGCACGACGGCCACCGGACCGTGAGGCGGCGGCGCGTTCTCAACGGCAGGGGCGAGCCGGGCCTACTCGGCGACGGGTTCCTGGTAGCCGTACGGACGGGTGATGATCTCCATGCCGTGCCCGCTGGGGTCCGTGAAGTAGACCCCGCGGCCCCCGTCGTTGTGGTTGATCTCGCCGGGGTGCTTGCCGTGCGGGTCGGCGAAGTACGGGACCTTCGCCGACCGGATCTTCTCGAACGCGACGTCGAACTCCTCCTCGGAGAGGAGGAACGCGTAGTGCTGGACGGTGATGGACTCGGCCGGGATGGTCGCGAAGTCCAGGGTGACGCCGTTGGCGGTGTCGACGGGGAGGAAGGGTCCCCACTCGGTGCCGACCTCGAGGCCGAGGATGTGGGCCAGGAAGGTGGCGGACTCCCGGTTGTCACGGGAGTGGATGATCGTGTGGTTCAGATGAACGGACATGAGTGAATGCCTCCGAAAGGCACGTCCCGGCGCCTCCATGCCTCACCCGGTCGGTGACCGGCACGCGATGCCGTGATCACGATCCTAGACACCCCGTTCCGGCGAAGTCCACCCCCTTCGCCCGGGCCGCCACCCCCTCGCCGGCCGGGGCCACACCTCACGAACTCCCGTACACGGCCTTGACGTTGTCCTGCGCCGGGTGCGTCCGGCCGGCCGGGCCCGCCGCGAACACCCGCAGGAGGTTCTCGGTCACCCGCGTGGTCAGCGCCCCCGACCGCGCGTCCAGGCCGTGGTTGCGCCCGCTGCGGCCGTCGCCCGTCGCGTCCAGCGCCTCCACCCACCGCATCGTCCCGGTCGCGAAGACCCCGGCCCCGCTCGGCACCGTGTAGTAAGCCGTGTCCTGGTGGCTGGGCCGGCCCTCGCAGACCACGGGGGAGTGGGCCAGGATCTCGATCGGCCGGGGCGTCGGGAAACCGGTGTTGACCTTGTCGTACTCGACCCCGACCAGGTGCTCGAAGCGGTCGCCCGCCGTTGCGCCGGTGCCCTCGAAGAGCCAGTGCCCCGGGTTGGTCACGACGTACGGGGCGTCCACCGGATAGCCGTCGTAGATCACTCCGAGCAGCGAGCTCTCCGGGTCCGCGCCGGGCGCCGAGCGGAAGTCCACCGTCGCGGGATGGCCGCGCTTGAACCCCGGATCCTGCTCGTAGGAGGACTTGTAGCAGACCAGTGTGCGGTCCGGTCCCAGGTCGGAGGCCTCCAGCCGGATCCGGCGGTAGCAGCAGTTCGCGCCCAGGACCGCGATGTTGGTCCCGGCGTCGCGGGCCGCCGTGAAACGCTCCCGCTGCTCCGGCGACCAGTACTCGTCGTGCCCGAGCGAGAGCACCGCCGCCGCTCCTTCCAGGAGCCGCTTCTCCCGCGCCACGTCGGTGGTGGTCGTGTACGCGAGGGGTATGCCGAGCCGCTCGGCCAGTGCGATCAGCGGAGCCTCGTACACCAGGAACAGGCCCGCGCCGTCGTCGTACTCGTACGGCCGGTCGAAGCTCACGGCGAGGGAGCGGGAGGCGAAGCCGCCGCTGGGACCGTCGTAGCTGCCGTAGCCGCCCCAGCGGTTGTACGCCTGCCAGGTGGCCACCGCGTTGACCACGACCGTACGTCCGGCCGTCCCGGCCGAGCGGACGGTGAGCGGTACGAAGCGCTGGCCTTCGCCGCCCTGCGCGTCCAGCCGCAGCAGGTAGCAGCCCTGCGGCCAGTCCTTCGTCTCGACCGTGGCGCTGCGGGTCCACCGCGTGCGGACCATCCGGGTCCCGGCGTCCACCGTGTGCTCGGGCTGCCGGGCCCCGGGCAGGGCCTCGGAGCGCCACACCAGCCGCGCGCGGGCGCCGCCGTACCAGCCCATCCGGTAGGCGGAGACGGTGAACCGGGGTGCGGTCGTCGACACGTGCAGTCCGAAGGACTCGCCGGGCAGCACGCTGACCTTGTCCGCGAACCCCTCGATCGCCCGCGCCGGGCCGGCCTTGGTCACCGTCCAGTCGGCGTGGCCGGGGCGGGCGTTCTCGGCCTTGACGTCGAAGCCGTGCGTCCCTCCGGCAGGCGGCTTTCCGTCCGGCGCGGCGGACTCCGACTTCGCCCCGGCCCCCGGCCCGGATCCGCCGTCGCCGTCCGCGCACCCGCCGACGGCCCCGAGCCCCGCAGCCGTGGCCGCCCCCGTCGCGATCGCGAGGAACCGCCGCCTGCCCGCGCCGTCGCCCGCGCCTTTGCCTTCGCCTTTGTTTTCGCCGTCCGCGGCGCCTCCGGCCATGTACTTCTGATCCATGGAGGGCACGCTATGTGACGCTTGGGCCCAGGCTTCCACCGGCCTGCTCACGCCGGCCGGTCCCCCGGTACGGGCCACCGCGGCCGGGCAGCCCGGCGGTCACCGTGCCGCTCGAAGGGGCAATCAGCGCCAACGGGCCACCGGGCGTGGGCTGGTGACGCGGCCCCGGTCCCGATGGCTGCCGTCACCCGCCGATCCTCACCTTCGGCTCGACCTGGAGAATGCCACGGTATGAACTCTCAGTCACCGTGGGGTCCTCTGGGCAGACCGCTCCGCGCCGTGGCGAGGTACCCGCGCCGTGCGCCGCTGACCCTCGCCTATGTCTGCCTGCTCCTGGTCGGCCACGCCTGGGTCAGCGAGGGTCTGTCCGCCGATCGGGCGGCCGCCGTGCTGGGCTACCTCAGCACCAACCTGGACAACCTCCAGGATCATCCGGTGTCCGCGCTGCTCGGCAGCGTGCTGTTCTTCGACGGCACGCTCACGGATGTCACCTCACTCGACTTCGTGGGCACCTTGATCACCTTCGGCCTCGGTGTGTGCTGCTTCCTGGCCTGGACGGAGCGCCGGTGGGGAAGGGCGCGCGCCGCGGACAGCCAGCTAAGGGAGGGGACAAAGCATGGGAACAGGAACGGTGCTGCTGGTGGTCTTAACGGTCCTGGCTGCGGGGGGTGTGACGGGGACGCTGCTGCGCGCCGGGCGCCGCGAGGCCGGGGCGGAGAAGATTCGGCTCGCCGAGCAGGCGCCGGTCCAGGCGCTGCGGTCGATGGAGGCGATCTGACTCCTGGGGGACCGGGAGTTCGAGAAGTACGTCGCGGAGCTGTGCCGACGGGACGGGTGCACCGACGCCCGGACCGAGAAGGCCACCTGGATCCTGGAAGCGGTCCTTGCCCTGGCCCGACGCGGCACCAGCCGTCCGCGGGGACGGCGACATGCGGCACTTCCCTTTCGTCGACCCGAACGCCGAGCAGACCACCGGCGAACCCGCTCTGATCGTCAGCCAGAATGACCCTCGCGCCGACTCGTTCGTCATCAGCCGCAGCCCCGTCTCCTGGGCCGAGCGGCAGAATAACCGGTGGTACGAGCCCCGCACCCACGACATCGTTCCCGCCGTCTTCGCCGCCCCCGAAGGCGACCGAGTCGATCTTTTGACCGCAGCGTTCTGAAACCTGTCGGGGCTGACGGACTGAAAACTGAGGCATGATCGATGATCCGAAGGTGGCGCCGGGCCTTTACGGCATTCCGGCGGACCTGTTCGGCGGGGAGAACTTCTCCGGGCTCGTCAAGGCCGTGATCCCTGCTTCTGGGAGAGTGATCCGATGACGTCATCACCTGAACTTGCCAGGATCGCCAACCGCCCCGACACCATCCCGGACGGGCTTCTGTCGGTGTTCTTCATCGAGGTGGAGGCGTGGAACGAGGCGAAGGGCTTCGGACGGCGGCTGCGGCAGTTGGTCGGGGCCGGCGTCAAAGCGGGCTTGGAGGCCGACTTCGGGGCCGAGGCGATCTCGGAGGCCGACATGCCCGCTTGGGCCGCCGATGCTTGGGCTGAGGCGGCTCCGAGGTATGCGGCGCACCGGGGCGATGAGGAGTGGACGATTCAGGACGTCCTGTACTCATTCGATCCGGGTCAGAGGACCTGGTCCTGGTGGGATGTGACGCTGGTAGCCGGAAACATCGTGTGCCTGTGGATCGATTCGAAGGAAGAGCCGGTCTACGGCTGCGAGGAGCTGCGGTGGATGGCCTACGCGGCTGGTGCGCGGTCAGTGGTCGGGCCGTTGTTGAAGGAGGTGGGGGAGTGGGAGCGGTCGGCGAGTCTCGGCAGCGGGGGCCCACCGTGATGCCGGCGCTCCGTTCATAGACCACTCGCCCGAACCTCCATGAATGCGGAGGCCCCACCGGACGTACTTCCGGTGGGGCCTCTTCGGCGTCCTGCGGCCCACTCCGTAGTGGGTTTTCCGGACCGCAAGACCCAGAAGACCAGGAGGCCCAGCAGGGCGGCCCCTGCGACCGCCAGGCCCGCAGTGAGCCCCGGGGGGGCGCAAAGAGCACGTGACCGCCGTGGTGTGGTCGTTCAGGCGCGGTGACACGTCCCGGACACATACGCGACGTGTCACCGCAGCTCAGCGCCGCCGTTGACGTTCCCGTACTCCCCAATGAGGTGGACCTGCTCGGCTTCTGGAACAGCGGCACGACCCTGACGGCGCTCCTGGACCTGAACATCGGCCGGTCCGGAACCCACCGCAATCCGACTCCGGACAGCTGAACGATCGCCGTCGACCTCACCGGTACCTCCCTGGTTCACTCACCGATGACGTCACCGATTTCCTTCCCATCGCAGGGGGAGTCGTGCGTGCCGTCGGCGGACATGGCCTTGGTTCGCTGCGCGCCGGCGGACATGGCATGCACCGGGGCCGGAGGCCGACCATGGCCTCGGGTCCCGTTGGGGCCGGGCGGGTTCGGCTGTCGGTGCGGGGCAGGCTGGGGCGAGGGTCGACTTCGCCGCCTACTGGCCGCCAACCTGGAGGGGCTACGGGCCTCTCGGTGACTTGCTGTGACCCGTACGGATCGACGCGGTCAAGCAGCGGAGCAGCCGTCTGCGCGTCGCCCTGGGACGTAAGGCTCCGCATGGACCGGGCAACGGCCCTCCGGGGGGTGAGGGCGCAATACCGGTGGCGCATCGACGGCTTACCCGCCGTGCCGTCCCGTGCCCACAATGACGGCATGGCAACTGATGCCCCACAGCAGCGCCCTGGCCTTCTCCCCGACCTGGTACGGTCCCGCGCCGTGCTGGTCGCCTGCGACGACGATGCGGTCCGCGTGCCCGAGTACCAGCCCGCGGCACGCGCTGCGAAACTGGCAGCGGCACTCGTAGCCCATGACAGTGGGATGCCGTTCAAGCCCGAGCACGTCCGCGCCGTCATGTCATGGCAGCAGCCGGCCGAGGTGCTCGATGCAGTCCGCCGAGCCGCCGAAGAAGCATCGGACGTATTGCTGTTCCATTACGTGGGCACCGGCAGGCGCCACCGCGAGTTCGCCGTCACCCGCGACGTACCGGGACCGGCTGGCTCCGCCCCGCTGCGGGCAGTCGCTGACATCGTGCGCGCGAGCCGGGCGTCCCGCCGGCTCGTCCTCCTCGACTGCGACGACTTCGAGGCCGTGTCGGACTACTTCACCAGCGACCCACTGGTGTCCCTGGCGGGGAAATCGTCCTCCATGTACTTCCGCGCCGGCGATGACCTGATCCCCGCCGGCGACGAGTTCACCGAAACGCTTGCCGATGCGCTCCGCTCGGGCATCACGGATGGCCCGGAGCTTCTGGACCTGGCGACACTGCGCGACGCGGTCGAAGGCCGATGGGCCCTGCTCCGCTACCACGTCGAGAACGAGTACATCGGCGCACCCGACACCCTGCACCTCACCGGCGGTCAGGACCTGGCGCTGGGCACGAACCTCGCCTTCGGACCCGGCGGCGGCCACAGCCGGCGCCCCTTCCACCGCGACGCAGCAGCCGTCGACCTCGCAGAACGGTGGTGGGACTAGGATTTGTCCGACCGATCACGCCGAGTCCGTGGCTCGGCAGCTCGCCGCCAGCACCACCAGAGGTGAGTCGGCACGGTGGCTTCACCGCTCATCCGATGCCCGGACTTGGGCGATGACCTGGGTGGAGCGGAGAGCGGGCACGGCATCGACTGCACCGGCGGTGCAGTGCGCTCCCGCCCACCCCACCGGGTTGAACGCCGGCGCACCCGGGGGGCCGCCGAGGCGGCGGCGGACCTTGCGACGCAACGCTGGCGCGAGGCAGCTCGGTTGCCCATCTCCGGTCGCGGTGCTGCATTTACCCTCCGCCTGGGACACGGCCGTTCCCCGGGTGGCGCATGTGACAAATGCTGGCGCGCGGTAGTTGATCGCGAGGATCAGGAGCGCAGGGAAGCCGTGTCGCGGCCGAGCGTGCGGAGTTGGAGCGGCGCGCGGCTGGCTCGGGTGCGGTGCACGGCCGGAGCTGAGCCCTCAACTGCGGATGTCGCGCGGACGGTGGTCCGCTAGGGTCGTGGGCAGTCCGCGCCGCCATGGGTGCGTGGGTCAGGGCCGGTGCCCAGAGCGCTCTGGGGCAGTACGACCGGACCGTCCTCAGCCCCGGTACTCCGGCAACGGAGCGCCGGGGCTCCACAATGTGCGTGGCGGTCAGACAGCGCGCGGCCTGGCCGCGGAGCGTCGAGCAGGGTCGCGAAGGGCCGGCCCCAGGCCGGATGCCAACAGACTGCCCGCAGCGTCGGCGCGGTGGCTCGTCTGCAATGCTGCGGCCCTGCTGAAAGACGGCGGCGGCCTCATCATTTCAAGTGGACTACTCCGCAGCGGTGTCGGGGCACCCCCAAAGCCCTGTGCGGCCATCTGGCGGGCCTCCGCGCCCTTCAGGGTCGACTCATACCAAGGCCGTCGCGTTCGTCGCTTCAGGCCGCCGTTCTGGGCGTCGCATTTTTCCTAATTTCTGAGTTTTGTTACGACTATTGGACAGTTCGAAGGGCAGCGGGGGAGGAGGCCATCCTTCTGTGCGATGCAAGGCGGGGGGCCAGGGGCTGTTGCAAAAGTGGCTTGTGATGCGATCCATCGCGCTATCAGAAGTCCTGATGGCGACCGGCGATGCTACGGCGTTCCCTCCGGGATAGCTCCCGCTGCCACGAGGAGATCGGCAGTTTCGGGATGAGGGCCGTGGTTTGCCCACTTCAGGGGGGTCCAGCCTGTGCCGTGGTCCTCGTGAAGGTTCGGATCAGCACCATGTGCCAACAGCGCGCGCACCGCTTCGGTGTGCCCCCAGCATGCGGCTGCGCACAAGGGCGTACCTTCCGCACCGAGTCCGCTGCTCTCGGTGTTCGGGGAAGCTCCGGCCACCAGAAGCAGACGGGCGATCTCGGCTTTCCCGCTCACGGACGCCTCGTACAAGGGCGTGGTGCCCTCGCTGTCCGCTCGATCCGGGTCGACGCCAGCACGCAGAAGTGCCTTCACGGCGGGGGTGTCGCCCCCTGGAATTGCTTGGAAGAGACGTCGGGAAAGCTTCTTTCGCTGCCGCTGGTTCATGGAAGCCGAGGCTAACGACTGGGCATTCGGGTGGCCACCTATATCCCTCGGCGATGGAGGCGACCAGCCCCCATCTCCATGGACGGCTCGCCCGCCTCCGGGCCGGGCAGGGCGGTGGCGGGGACGACGATCCGCCCGACGGGTTCGACGAGCAGCTCGGCCATCCGCGGCTCGGCGCCGGCGAACCCGCGGGCGGCTTCGAAGTCACCGGCCTGGACGGCCCGGAGGTAGCCGAACGCGCTGATCGCCGCGCCGGGGTCATTGGAGCGAGTGGAAGGGCGGTGGTCTCGGGCATGACGGCTCCCTATGTACGGGCCACCGCACGGATCGCGATGGCCTCGGGTTCACAGACCGGGGGAGCGGCCCTGTGGACAGAGTCCGTGCACCGAAGGTGAGCAGCTGTCGCCCGGCCGCGCACCACACCACGTTTTCCGGTCCTTGTGTATGGGTGGTCAGTGACCGCGCTGTGTGAGGCATCGCGACCGGCTACGGGGGAAATGACTTCGCCGTTGGAACCTGGTCCGGGCATGATTCCCAGCGTGCATGACCAAGAGGACCATCGCGGGCGAGCGCGGTACACGCTGACTGAGACAGAGCACGGGTATGCCTGGGGCGTCTGCGCCGAGGCGGAAGGGCTGTTTGGAGAACCCCGACGCGGGATCTACGAGCTGTTCGGCTGGGTTCCACAAGCAGAAGTGGGCGGCTGGGTCGGCCACCGACTGTGGCTGGTGCCGGACGATGAGACACGCGGCCCCTGGTTGCTGGAAGACGCGGAGAGCCCGGCGCAGCCCCATGGGACAGCCCGTCTCGTGCTCACCGGCCTGGACGACTACGAAGGTCCGCCCGAGGGGCACCGGGGCCGCGTTCGCGTGCATGACGGGCACCGATGGCTGGGCTCCTGCCGGGAATTCGTCCGTGTCCTGCCGCACAAGCAGCCGGCACCCCCGCTCGTCCTGCGTGGGCTCGCCGAGGGTCATCAGCTGCGGGCGGCACTGGCGAAGGGCACGCGGCGGGCGCTGGACCTGGAGCAGGCCGCCCTGGAGATACGAGACGATCAAGGTGAGCCACTCACCGAACGCCTGCTCTGGGCCAGAGTCAGTGCTTGGCGCCCATCTTCACACGGGACGGATCTGATCGATCTGGAGCTCGAAGGGCTCTTCACGCCCGTTCCCGAACACGCCCGGCCCATCTGGGAGCGATGGCTCGTCGGGCCGCCTGCCACGGCGGCTGCCTGGGCCGGCCTTGATACCCGGCGCCGCTGGGCCTGGCACGATCTCGTCCGAGAACGGGCCGCCTACCGTGTCCCCCGTGACCGGCCGGCCGGTCACGCCTACGAACTCGATGGTCGGCATGTCACCGACGAACCGGGCCTCTACCTGGCGCTCGGCGAGGCGGTGAACGGGCCGGGTGGCTACTTCGGCGGCTGCCTCGGCGCCCTCAACGACTGCCTGGGTGGCACCTTCGGCTACACCGCCCCCGCAACTCTGCTCTGGCGGGACGCTGCGACCGCTCGCGAGTACTTGTCCCAAGCCCTGTCAGCGGATGGCCAGCCCTACGACCTGTTCGGTGTGGTCCTCGATCTCCTGGCCGAGTGCGGCATGCACGTCACCCTGGCGTGATCTACGGTCCGTCCGCCGGGCATCGAGCATGTCCTTCAACCAAGGACACCCTGATCGCCCGCAACGCCAAGCTACGGCGCCACAACTGCGGACTCACCGCTGCCCTTGCTCTCGCCACTGCCCAGATCCCGAGAAGGAGTCACTCGGCTGAGCCGCCGATCACGAGCCCGCTGACGCCCCCTCCTGCCCGGGCCAGACAACGGCTCAGGGCGGTCAACGGTCAATCGCAAACCCTGTCCACAACCTTGACCTGGCTCGCTACATGCGACATACCGCCCATTCTTGGGGGAGAAGTCTCCGTCCCGGCACGCTGCGACGGCCGCGGAAGAGCCGCTGCCGGACCCGGCGCACCGCTGGAAGACTTCGGGGATGACCACGCAGCGGCTGCCGTTCCCGGTCCCCGACGAACGCGCCCACTGCTTCGTCGGCCAGTACGCCGACATGCACGACCTCGTGGAGGACCTGGTCGTGCCCGACGGCGTCCCCGAGGCCGCGGCGACCGTCCTGCGCACAGCCCGCGAGCTGCTGCGCCAGTCGTACTACTGCTACGAGTTCTCCACCGTGGCGGTCATGCACTCCCTGATCGCGGTGGAGATCGTGCTGCGCGACCGCATCCCGGACGCGCGGGCAAGAAGCCGCTGCAGCAGCTCATCAAGCAGGGCGCCGACACCGGCTTCCTGACCGCCCGGCAGGCGGAGTACCTCGACTACGGCCTGTGTGATGTCGTGATCAGTTCCTGGCTTCTGTCCTCTTCGCGGGGTGTAACCCGGTAGGACTGTGGTCGTGACACGCAGGCAACTCACCAATGCCCAGTGGAAGTTCATCGAGCCGTACCTGCCGATCGGTAGGTACGGCCCGTACCCGGAGCGGTTGCGGGAGCAGTTCGAGGGTGTGATCTGGCGGTTCCGGTCCAGTGCCCCGTGGCGGGAGATGCCTGCCGAATTCGGCCCCTGGGCCACCGTCTATGGACGCTTCCGCGTCTGGCGGGACACTGGTGTCTTCACCGCCCTGCTGGAAGGCCTGATCGCCGAGGGTGCCCGCGGGGGAAGAACAGACTTGTCGCTGGTCAGCGTGGACTCCACAACGGTCCGTGCCCACCACGACGCCGCAGGGATGCGCGTCAGCAAGCACCTCATGGAGGCCTTGGAAGAAGCCGCGCAGGAGCAGGAAGCGGCCCGACAAAAGGGGGCGGACCGGAGGAACAGAACGGACAGGCCGAGCGCCGGCGCGTCCGACGCAGACGCAAGCTCCGCCGGAAGGAAGCCCTGCTCGGCAGGTCCCGGGGCGGACTGACCAGCAAGATTCATCTCGCCGCGGACCGCAGGTGCCGTCCGCTCGCGTTGGTCCTGACCGCCGGGCAGGCCGGGGGCAGCCCGCAGTTCATCCCCGTGCTCGCGAGGGTGAGAGTCCGTCTGCCTGTCGGCCGGCCCCGCACGACGTCCGGCGCGGTCGCCGCGGATAAGGCCTACTCATCCCGCGGCAACCGCTCCTACCTGCGCAGACGCGGTATCAAGGCAGTCATCCCGGAAAAGCGGGATCAGGCCGCCAACCGCAAGAAGAAGGGCGCACAAGGCGGCCGACCCGTCAGCCACGACGCCAACCTCTACAAGGAACGGAACACGGTCGAACGCCTGATCAACAAGCTGAAGGCCTGGCGAGGCATCGCCACCCGATACGACAAGACCCCGGACAGCTACCTCGCCGGACTCCACCTCCGCGCCGCAATGATCTGGATCGACGACCTACTCAAGACCGCCGAATGATCACGACATCACACAGGCCCTGGGCGCGCCGGTTCCTCTGATGTCCGGTGAGAGCCCAACGCACCCGCTGTCAGCTCGCACTCCCGACCGGCGGGCAGGGTCCCTATTCGGCACGGTGGGGTTTGTGCGGGGTCAACCGCAGGTGCGCCCTTGCAGGCAGGGTCCGGTCCGTGGACTGGCGGGCGCGTTCCAGCGGCCCGTCGCGCAGCGCCTGCAGGACGGGGCCGGGCTCGGCGTCGGGCGTGAGGGTGATGGCGATATGGGCTTCGGGACGGCTCGACGAGCCGTCCATCCGTGCGCGGGCCTGGTGAACACCGGGCAGGTGCCGGGCGTCGGCGGCCAGAGCGTCGCCGAGGGCACCCTCGCGCAGTTCCACTCCGTCAACGGCGTGGGCTCCGCCCACGGACAGGGCGCCGGGGTGGGTGCGGCGCATCTGTGCCAGCAGCCACCACACGGCGAGCAGGGTGACGATGGCCAAGACGGCGATGGCTGCGGGCCACCACCATCCTTCGTCTGCCCAGCGGGTGCGGTCGGCGTCGGCGAGCAGGACATCGTGGGGAGTGGTCAGGGGCCAGCCGTCGGGTGGTGTCAGTGACCGGCGGCCGTACAGGTCGAAGCCGCCCGCCAGGATCATGAGGCCTGTGCCGAGTAGGACAATGCCTGCCAGGGCCAGCAGAACTCGGTTGATTGCGGATTTTCTTTTCATCGGATCCCCTTCTGCCTTCTGCTCGGCGGCGGACATCACAGGCGTAACTATTTGTGACGTGGGCGTACCCGGACGTCGAGCGACGGAGGGCGTACGAGGGCGAGCCGGTCGAGTGCCTCCTGCAGAGCGGCCCGGAGATCGGCCTTGACGTCGGCGGTGGCGCGGAATCGCACATCCGCGCGCGCCTTGATGCGATGCTGGAAGACGCGGACCTTGGCAGCGCTGACCCCGGGGACGCGCATCGCGGCATCCCGCAGCTTCAGTTCCGCGGCCTCGCGGTCCAGTACGGCGCGCATCTCCGCGTCGGGGGTCTCAAGGGGCAGCTGGTGGCGAAGGCCCGGGCTCAGGGCCAGGATGATCAGCCAGAGGCCGATAACGGCGATGATGGCGGCCCCGATCTGTAGCGCCGGGTCATCCAGCGGGCGGGTGGCCAGTTCGTCGGCCAGGCGTATGCGCCAGCCTGCGGCGGCCTGGCCTGCGCGGACCCTGATGACGTCGAACAGGAGGGTGCCGGCCGCGACCGCGATGATCAGGGCTGTGAGCGCGGCGGGTATGCGGCGCGCGGACCATGGGCGCCGAGCAGCCGAGTGTGGTCCGGCCGGAGGCCGCTCGTCCAGCAGCTCCACCGTGCGGGAGGCGGCCTCGTCCGTCTCGGTGGGCTCCTTCTCGGCCAGGGAATCTTGCTCGCGTTCCATGCCGGCTCTCCTTCCCGGAGGGAATGCGGTCCGGTTCACTGCACGCGGCGGTGCTCCAGGCCGTCGGCGGGAATCAGGTGCTCGATGGCAAGGGTGACTTCTGTGACGCGCATACCGGTCAAATGAGCCACCCGCTCACTGACGTAGTCCTGTACCCGGCGGGAGACGCCGGCGAGGTCCGCCGGGTAGGGCAGGTCCAGAGTCAGTCCCAACCGGGCCGTGCCGCTGCCGACGGTGGCCGAGGCGCGCGGACCGGCCAGTTTCGCGTGAGCGCCCGAGGTGTCCGTGTGCGTGGCCAGTGCCTCTTTTGCGGCGCGGGCCGCGATGCGGGCGACCACCTTGTCCGGGATCACCGTGGCCCCCCGTTCGGCCGCCGGTAGCACCGGCGGGGTGGGGGCTGCCGCACCCCCGTGCGGCGCAGCCTCAGGTTGCGGGGTCACTGCCGGTTCCGGGAACGCGTGAAGTCGGACAGCTCCAGGTCACCCTGCAACATGCGGCCGATGATCAGGCCCACCAGGCCCAGGAACGCCACGAGCAGGAACGCCCAGAAGCCGCCGAAGAATGCGGCGAAGCCCAGGGCCATGCCGGCAAGCAGGCCCACGGTTGCTGCGCTCATTTCACTCACCTGAATTTCGCGTCGGTTGTTTCGCGGCCCGCGGAATCCGAGGGCTGCGAGGAGTCACTGCACGCGTCCCTCGCCTTCCTGGTCGTCCTCCTCGTCGGGCAGGTGGACATCGTCGACGGCGATGTTCACCTCGACGACCTCAAGGCCGGTCATGCGTTCGACCGCCGTGATGACGCTGGTACGGACGTCGG
The DNA here is from genome assembly GCF_043201855.1 of Streptomyces sp. NPDC048257. NCBI lineage: Bacteria > Bacillati > Actinomycetota > Actinomycetes > Kitasatosporales > Streptomycetaceae > Streptomyces > Streptomyces sp. NPDC048257. The sequence goes on along the minus strand of NZ_JBICZI010000001.1, from coordinate 331,035 downwards.
CGGCGATGTCCACGATGGCGACGCCGTACTCCACGACGACGTCGAGATCGATGGCAGCCTGCCGTTCGCCCACCTCGACCTTCACGCCGCGGCTCACGCTGGGACGGCCGCCGGGGACCTTGTCGGTCACCGCCCCGAGCGTGCGGGCCATGCCGGAGCCGAGGCTGTGGATGCCCGGCACCTCGCGGGTGGCCATTCCTGCGATCTTCTCGACCACGCTGTCGGCGATGGTCGTCCTGCCCCGCGACTCTGGTGCGGTTCCGGCGCCGGTGGAGCCCGTGAGGGTCTTGCCCGCAGGACGTGACTCGCCTCCGCCTGAGGTGGGGTTGATGGTGTCCGACATGAGGACCTCCCCAGGGTGGATGTCCGGGCGCCGGTGCGGCGCCCTCATGCTTAGGACACCTCGCGTGGACATTCCTCACGTGCTTAGGACACCTCGCGTGGACATTCCTCACGCGGCTCGTGCGGGGCAGCCCGCCTACCATCGAGGAGTACGTACGCAGGCCGCAATAGCGTCTTCGGCAGGAAGCGAGCGGCGGATGTGCAACCGGACCGGCCCCTCCCCCCAGCCGGGCGCAGACCTCCCCCTGCGACCGGCAGCGCTGCCGATCGGCGGCGTCATCACGGAGCAGGACGCTGTCGGCACACTGGACGACAGCGTGCTGGCGATACGAGCCTCGGAAGGGGACGAAGACGCCTTCGCCGTCCTGGTCCGCCGGCACAGCAGCCGCCTGCTCGCCCTCGCCCAGCATCTGCTCGGCAACCGGGCGGACGCAGAGGACGCGGTCCAAGACGCCTTCATCAGCGCTTGGCGGCGGCTGCCGGAATTCCGGCACAGCGCCTCGTTCAGCACCTGGATGTATCGCATCGTGACGAACCGCTGTCTCAACACTCTGCGCCGCCGGCCCCATCCGTTGCCCCTGGACACCGTCCCCGAACCGGCTGCCGTGGATGCGAACAGCTCACCACCCAAAGTGGCCGAGACGGACGCGGCAGCAGCAGCCCTGACCCAAGCGCTTCTGGCACTGGGCCCCGAGCTCCGGGTGTGCTGGGTGCTGCGGGAACTGCACGGCCTGCACTACGAAGAGATCGCCCACGTGGTGGGCAGCAGTGAACAAACGGTGCGCGGCAGACTCTTTCGCGCACGACGCGCTCTGATGGAGGCGATGCGCCCATGGCGCTAGACGACCCACACCCGACCTCCGGCGACGAGCCCGCAGGCGTGCACGCCGTAGGGGCCGAAGCGTCGCTACATCCCGACGCGGAACTGCTGGCGGGTGCGGAACTCCTGCCCTGCGGACGCCCCCTCGGCCGTGCCTGGCAACAGGCCCGCAGCGCGGCCGGCGCAGCAGACCCGCACAGCAGCCGCTGTCCCCACTGCCGCGAGGCCATCGAAGGGCTGACAGCCCTGGACCGGGCAACCCGTGCTCTGCGCGCCCAGGAACAACCCGACGGTCACAGCCTCGCCAGCCGGGTCATCAACGCGGTCCGCAGCGAGGTGCGGCTCGGCACCAAACTGCTGCTCGACGACCCCGATCACGACCTGCGCATCGCCGAGAGCGCGGCCGCGAAAGTGCTGCGCCGGGCCGCCGACACCGTCCCCGGCATCCGCGCCGCCAGCTGCCGCGTGGCCGCGGCGAAGGACGACCACGCCGTCCATGTCCTCCATGTCGTCGTCATCACGGTGGCAGCCACGCTCGACCAGCCGCTGCGAGGGCGGGCCGAGGCAGTACGCCAAGCCGTCCTCCACGCGGCCGAACACGTCCTCGGCCTCGCCGTCACCACCGTCGACGTGGAAGTCAACGCCGTCCTGGGAGCCTCCCGCGTGCATGGTGACGAGCGGTGCGAACTGAGCGAACGATGAACGCCTCCCACCGCGAGAACATCCACCGAGCGGCAGCCCGGGCCGCCCTCGACGTGCCCGGCGTACTCGCTCTCCAGCCCGCGCTCGCCGACCGGCTGGCACTCGCAGCCTCCCGCGTGCACGAAGCCGTGGCCGCAGGTGCCACCGGGCACCACGAGGCGGCCGGCGTCCGCTGCGAGCTCACCCCGGTCGGCGCTTGGCACGTGGAGGTGCGCTGCATCCTGGACAAGGACCACCGCGTCGTCGACGTCGCCCGACGGGTCCGCGAAAGCGTGCGGACGGTCGTCACCTCCTACCTGGCCCAACAGGGCAGGGCGGCACCCGTCACCGTCGTGGTCACCGTCACCCGCCGTGTCTGCAGCCCGTAGGGACTGTGCGTCGATGATCGCGGCCGTCGGTTCAGCCTGACGGCCGCGATCGTCGACTCACAGTCCCTGCAGGCTGCAGACACGGTCGGCGCCGGATCACGTGGCTGGGACGCAGGCAAGAAGGTAGGCGGACGCAAACGCCACCTGGCGATCGACGGCGGTGGCCACCGCCCCGACCGGCCGCCGTTCTCCGCTCGCGCCCTCACCCCGGTCGTTGCGGGCGAGGACTGGGTGCTGCTGGCGGAGGTGGGGCGAACCGCCGGGGTGGGCCGGGCCGCGGCGGCGAACTGGCGCCGCCGGCACGACGACTTCCCGGCGCCGGTGGGCGGAACGGAGACGAGCCCGGAGTTCGACCGCGCCAAGGTTGTCTCCTGGCTCCTCGCACACGCAAGATCGCCGTCCCCACAGAGGCACCGCGTCCGCCGCCATGGTCGTCGCCGGAGCAGGCGGCGGTACACGCCGGCTCCGGCTCGAGGACCCCCACCTGCTCCTGGCCGACAACACCGAAGACGAGGGCCGCATGTCCGGCTGGTCCACCGACGAAGACGCTGACGCTCTCGCCGCCCTGTCTGCCGGCACGTTCGGCCTGACCGTCAAGCACCTGGCCGTGCCCGGGACGCCGCCCCCGGCCGTCCTCGGCGAGGCACCCGTGAACGACCGGTTCCGATCGGGTACGGGCCGCCTCGGCTTGACGCTGGTTTGGCCGGCCGGCCTGCGCGGCACCGCCGCCTCAGGGGCGGCTGGCGGGCTGGTGCGCCACGGTGTCGCTTATGCCGGGCCGGGCGAGGGCTGCGTGTGCAAGCGCCATGACTGCGGCGGCGTGGCCCCTGTCTCCTGGTGCGCCGAGCACGGCGACGCCGTGGGGCCGGTGCTGGAGTGGCACCCCGAAGGCGGGATCCGCTGCAGTGGCCTCGCCTCCCACTCCGAGCGCATCGCCCGGGACGGTGCTGCACCGGCCTGAGCTATCGGGGTGCAGGATCCATTCGACTGCGTTCGGCGTGACCCTGCTCCGTCGGGCATGGCGTGGAGATGGAGCAGCTGCCGTTCGGGATGCGGACTCGCCGGGACGGAGACCTCGATGTGGTACGCCAGCCATGTCGAAGCGGTCGTCTGCCTGGAGGGGGAGGCCGAGCTCACCGACGAGGAGACCGGTGAGCAGTGCTGGATCCGGCCCGGAACCATGTACCTCCTGAGGGGGCACGTGAAGCACACCGTGCGTCCCAAGAGCGACTTTCGCTGCTTGTGCGTGTTCACCCGCCCGTGGTGGGCCCGGAGGACCACGACGCGGACGGCGTCTACCCACTGATGGCGCTGGAGGAGGAGCCGGCATGACGACGATCACCGACCTCTACCCCAGCCGCGGCACTTGCGAGACGCTCACCGAACGCTGCGACCCCGTCAGCGGTGGCTTTGATCGCGGCCAGCACGGCCGCCATCCCCGGGTCGACGTCCTTGTGGTGCTCCATGGTGGATGCTCGCGGTCAGGACGGTGACGGCGAACCTGGCACAGCACGTCCACGGCCACGCGCCTCTTGTGGCCCGGCGTCCCGGCCGGTCGGCCGTCACCCCCAGACGGCGGGCTGCCATGTCCCCGGACCGGCGACTGCTGACTCATCCGGCCTGTTCCTGAAGTCGGGCACAGACGTGGGGCGCCGTTCATGGCGCGCCCTTTCAGGGTGAGTGAGGAGCGCGCGGCGCGCCGCGGGGCGCATCGGCCGCTCTCTGCTCACTTTGCCGACCCGCTGATTACGGCTCCTGGTGTAACGCGGGTCGGCCCGGCGGGTCAGCCGAACTGCTTGACCGTCTTGTAGTACGTCCAGGCAAGGCTGTTACAGGTCGCCTTCTTCGAGGTGCTGTAGCCGTGCGAACCGCACACCCGCTGGAGGTCCTCGTGGAACATGCTGTCCAAGCGGGGCTTGTTGGCGCTGAACTGTCCGGCGGCTTTGTAGTTGCGGTAGCCGAAGTCGTGCCGGGCGCAGGAAAGGTTGAACGGGAAGCCCAGCGGGTTGTCGGGCGACGAGGAGCAGTAGTCCGTGGACCAGTTGAAGTCGTAGGTCGACCAGGAGCCCTGGTTGTTGCGCGCCGAGATGAAGGTGTTGTAACTGGAGGCGCTGGTCTGGGTCCAGCTGGACAGAACATGCGATTTGTCGGCGGGAGCTGCCGAAGCCGGTGCTGCGGCCCCGGCCCAGACGAGCAGGGTTGCGGCCGAAATGGCCAGGATTGCGGACATGCGACGTATCACGCGCTACCTCCGGGAGTTGGCGGCCCCGCGATTCGGCGGCCACATATCGGCAGGAGTGCATCACGTGCAGCGGCGTTGGCCTATGCGCAAGCAGGAAAACCTGACCGTCCGGCAATTTCCCGTTTGTGCAGAACACTTTCTCGTTCCCTGTAGCCCTTGCTTGTCGCGACCGGTGTGATGAATGCTTGCCTCGCCTGTCAGGTGTACGGCGCGTGTCGTGGTGGAAGAGGGCGCACCGCCTCTTGCTTCTTCCTCGGCAGGAGGAATGTGCACCCGGTCGCTGCGGGCGTTGGCAGGATTGACGCCTCTATTGCTTCGCCGTGATTCCGGCATGCGCAACCGTGCTCTCGGGCCGTCACCAGGTATCCACTTCATGCCAAGGAAGGGCATTTCCATGTCGAAACGAGTTCGTGCGTCGCTCGTCGGGTTGTCGTTGGCGGCAGCGGCGGGTGTGGCTGCGCCCCTGCTGGTGCAGGGGCCCGCCGCCGAGGCCGCGGTCCGTAAGCATGTGTCGGCGGATTACACGCTGTTGCGGCGAGCTCCGCACTCGTACGTTTTGGGCACGGCGTACCGTAATTGGACGGTCGACGTGCAGGGCGAGCAGAGCGGCGGGTACCGGTGGGGCCGGGTGTACGGGGACCTCAACGTGTGCCTGTGGACCTTCTCGGGAGCGGTCGCCGGCAGTGCGTCCGCCGCCGACGGTTGTGGCGCTGCGGCCACGTTGCCGACCTCCGTGTTCACCAACGGTCAGATCGGGGGCTCGGCCGATGACGGAGCTACCGTGGCCACGGTCGCCCGGGCCGGGTGTAGCACCTGGGACGGATCGCACATCAGGGGTTACGGCAACGTGCAGCCCTGGAAGGTTCCCGCGGTGGCCAGTTCGCCGCTGAACGGACGGATAGCCGTCGGTCAGACCGTCCTGTGGCGCTACGTCTCGCGCGATGGCAAGTGGGTGATGATCCGCGACCCGCGGGCCGACAGCACCGATGGCGTCGGACAGCAGGGGTGGTACTTCATTCCCCGCAACTGCCTTCCCGCCACCCTTCCCGGATAGGCCGTCAGGCGGCTAACATCGCCGTCGAAATGACGCGGAACCACGGTTCGTAGTACCTGCATGTCCGGGGCCTTCCGGGAGCGGTGTGGACCGTCACGTCCGCGCCAAGGCCGGAAGGTCCTTGCGCTTCTCCCGCCAAGCCGGCGATTTCATCCCATCGACGGCGAATTTGGCATCCATGCGCTGGAAATGACCGACCAAAAGCTCGTACCGCGCCATCCCGTTGCGATTCGGGCATTCCTTCGCGGTCGATGGAGGTGTGTCACATAAATGACTCCGCGCTAGTCAGGCAGCTGAAGGCCCGACGCGACATCACTGTCTCAAAAATTCTCGACATGACGACGAGCGAAATTCCCAAAGTGGCGCAGCTGCATGCGAAACGCCCCAAAGAGATCCCGGATGAACTGAATTTCGTGACGGTCCGTATGCTCGACATGTTCGACAACGGCCAAGCTCCCTTTGTCGACTCCGATCTCGAGGTCTTCCGGAACATGGGGTCGCACCGGTGCTTGTTTGACTCGTTCTCCGCGTCCGACCTTCGAGATGGATTCGAGGTGGGGCATTTGGCCGGCCTGCGAGACATTCTTTCGGTGGCAAATTCCGCGAACTATGCAGAATTCGCCAAGCTGATCACGTACGGGGCTCAGGAGAACGCCCGGATGATCGCGGCCGCCATGGCGGGCTACCACGACACGGCGCGCGTCGAGCGGGGAGAGACCCTCCAGGCTCGCCGGCAGTTGCTTGGCGAATTGCTACACGCATCGACCGAGTCGGCGTCCATGGCCGCGGCCGCGGGCATCCTCCTCCCCGAGAGCTATCTCATCCTCGTCTGCAGGTTCTTGCAGGAGGAAGGCGCCCTTGAGCGGGCGCTGGACGAGAGCCGGAGCCTGCTCCGGTCGTCGCCGGGGATCCTCTGGTCTACCCAGGCGCGGCGAGACGAAATGATGGTGTTGCTACCGGTGAACGGTGACGAGGACGTGGTGGAAGCCCTGTCCGCAGAGCTGGTGGCCACAGCATCTCGACAGGTTCGATCCGTACGTGCCGCCCACGCCCTGGCAGCCACCGTGGGATCGGTCCCCGACACGCTCCGAGAGCTGCAGCAGACCATGTCCGTGGTGGTGGCGATGCCCGATGCCCAGGCGCGTCCCTACAAGGCGACCGAACTGGTGATAGAGCTTGCGATCTCCCGGCAGCCGGCACTGCAGAACCGGCTCGTCGAGCTCCTGGGGCCGCTCGAACAGGGGACCGATCTGCGCCTCACCCTCGACGAACTGTTCTTCCACGAGCTCGACAGGGAAAAAGCCGCCAAAGCGCTGAACATCCACCGAAGGACACTGACTTACCGCCTTCAGAGAATTCGGGAGTTCAGCGGCCTCGATCCCAGCAGCCCACACGGCATCCAACTCCTCCGCGCGGCGATGACGGCCGCCAACCTTTCCTCTTCCAGTATTGCCGACTCCCACGCTCATCTACCTCCCGTGGGCTAAGACGTCATCTCATTTGGTGAGTCTGCGGTAGCAGATGAGGGTGCAGGCGATGCTGGTGAAGGCGAGGAAGTGTTCGGCTTTGCGTTCGTAGCGGCGGTGGAGCCGGCGGCAGCCGGCGAGCCAGGCCATGGTGCGTTCGATGGTCCAGCGGTGGCGGCCCAGTCGCTGCGAGGACTCGATGCCCCTACGGGCTATGCGGTGCTTTATGCCGCGTCCGCGTAACCATCGTCGCAGGTGGGCGTAGTCGTAGCCCTTGTCCGCGTGAAGCTTGCCGGGTTTGCGTCGTCGACGTCCGCGGCGCGAGCGGATGGGCGGTATGCCGCGGACGAGGGGCTCGAGGGCCTGGCTGTCGTGAAGGTTTGCCCCCGAGATTCCGACGGACAGGGGCAGACCGGTCCGCTCCGTGATCAAGTGGACCTTCGACCCGAACTTGCCCCTGTCGACAGGATTCTGACCTGTCAGGTCCCCCTTTTCAGGGCCCGCATGTTCACCGAGTCGATCGCGCAGCGGGACCAGTCCAGCTCACCGCGAGCGCCGAGTTCGTCGAGGACCAGGCGGTGCAGCTTGGCCCACACCCGCGCCTTGCTCCACTCGGTGAACCGCCTATGGGCTGTTGCCCCGACGGCCCGAACGACGCTGTGGGCAGTTGCTGCCAGGTGCAACCCGAGGTGGCAACGAAGACGATCGCGGCCAGCACCTCCCGGTCGCCATGCCGACGCCGGCCACCGCCCGAGGTCGCGAAGGCGCCTCCGGCACCGCCCGCTGGAACAACACCCACAATTCATCCGGCACCAGCCGCTCAACAATCCCCGCCACGACCGACGGTCTACCCAACCACCCAAATGAGTTGGCCTCTTAACCTCCCGGCTTCTCCAGCAGAGAAGCCGAGCACACCGCTGAAGGCAGGGCCCGCCGCCAAGTCGGCAGCCGATCGGAACAGCACGTCAGGGCTCGCGGTGGCGGGAGTTCCGAATCCTTCACTGGGTATCGGCGTACGCGACTGCCTACCCGGCCACGCTGTCGATCGGCGGGCAGACGAAGTTCTCCTCGGTCCGGCCTCGTTCGTCTCGGGTCTGTGGCTGTACGTCATGGACGAACAGAAGAACCTGGTTCTCCAACAGGAGGTCAAGCGGGCCACCGACGATCCGTCCGGCAAGTATGTGGAGAACGGAGCGTGGTGCTACGGCTGGTGGCCGTCCAACTCCTACCCCGTCGACCAGGGCTTCTGGTGGAGCTCCAGCCTGCTCGGCGGTCATCTCCAGGACGGTAGAAGTACTACGCCTGGATCTTCCTCACGGGAGCCGATGGCCTATCAAGCCCTGGTGGGACCACCTCGCCGCTCGTCGAGGCCTTCTACACCCCTGACATTCCGGGCACCCAAGCCGGGCTGTGCACCCGCTACGGGCAGTCGTACCGAGCGGACCCGGTCAACACCGCGACCGGCATGTTCTACGACCGGACACCGATGCAGCGCTCCCGGGCGTCGGCACACCCTTCTCTCTGGACCGTACCTACCGCTCCGACTCGACCACCGTCGGGCTCCTGGGCAGGGGCTGGTCGACTCCCTTCGTCTCCAAGCTGACGATCGCCGCAGGCACCAGCGCGACGCTTCTGACAGCCGACGGCGCGCAGGCGGTCTTCAAGGAGCAAGCGGGTGGCACCTACACAACCCCGGCCGGCTCCACCCTGAAGCTGGCCAAGACTGGAACGACCTACGCGGTCACCACCGCCGACCACACCCGGCACATGTGCAGCGCCTCGGGCCAGCTCGCCTCCCTGACCGATCGCGGTGGTCAGGGCCTCACCCTCACCTACTCTTCGGGCCGCCTCGCTTCGGTCAAGGACGCGGCGGGCCGGAGCATTTCGTTCACGCTCGATTCCTTGGCTTCCAGACCGGGAAGCCGAGGCCGTTCTCGGAGCGATACAACGAGTGGTACACCATGAGGATGAACTGACTATGCTCAACATCGAAGAAGCCCTGGCGGCGGCGTCGGACTACCTGACCAAAGACAGCCAATCCTGGGACTCCGCAGACGTGCGGATCATCCCTGAAGCATGCTTCGTCGAGCAGGGGCGGTTCATCGCCCCATACGACCACGCGGACTACCTGGACCGCGGGAAGGACGACATGCGCCTCGCAGGAAACCTGCCGATCGCCGTCGACCTGAGCACGGGTGCATGTTCGTTCATCACGTGGGATGAAGTCGACGACTTCGCGGAGCGCAACCTGCTGTAGTGCGACAGCCACTTAGCGCCGAATGTCGCCCACACCTGGCTCGAAGGGTGTGGGGCGACGTCTCTTCCCATCAGGGCACATCCGGGACGGTGATCGCCTCAACATCAAGGGCCGGTCAGCGGTGGACGGCTGGACCCACCTCCACCATTACAAGATCCAGTAAAGAGGAAGGCCTACCACAACCGCCTTCACCTGACCGCGATTTCGCCAGGGTGAACAATGCCTGACGCGGCACTGGGCGGGTGGCTCTGGGCGACCCAGGTTGGTTCGGGTCTGGTTGTCCCCGATGCCAGTGACCAGGCTGGTGCCATGACCAACAGCAACACGGACCCGACCTCTTTTCATGACCGCGTCGTTCTGATCACCGGCGGAACCAGCGGCATGGGCCTGGCCACCGCACGTCTCCTCCTCCACCGCGGCGCCCACGTCGTCATCACCGGCCGCGACGAGGCCCGCCTCGCCGCCGCTGCCAAGCAGCTCGACGCGTTCTCCGACGGCGGCGCCCGACTTCTGGCGGTACGTGCGGACGCCGCCAGCCTGGCCGATCTCGACGACCTGGCCGACCGCATCGGGGAGCGCCACGGGCGCCTGGACGGGGTGTTCGCCAACGCCGGAGTCGGCGTCTTCCAGCACACCAGCGCGGTCACCGAGCGGGAGTTCGACCACACGGTCGACGTCAATTTCAAGGGCACCTTCTTCACCATCCACAAGGCCCTGCCGCTGCTCGACGCGGCCGGCGGCGGCTCGGTGGTCATCAACGCGTCGTGGACGCTGCACCGCGGCCTTGCCGTCGCCCCGGTGTACGCGGCCACCAAGGCAGCCGTCCACAACCTGGCCCGCACGATGGGCACCGACCTCGCCGGGCGCGGTATCCGGGTCAACTCGATCAGCCCGGGCTACATCGCCACCGAGATGTTCCACACCGCCAACCCCGACCCGGCCACCCACGGAGCCATCCGCTCCCAGATACCGCTCAAGCGCCTGGGCCAGTCCGAAGACATCGCCGAGACGGTGGCCTTCCTGCTCTCCCCACGCTCCGCCTACATCACCGCCCAGGACATCGCCGTCGACGGCGGCCTGGTCACCGCCATCCCGACCCCCTGACCCCGTCCGGGGGGGGGGGGGGGGGGGGGGGGGGGGGGGGGGGGCGCGCCGCCCCCCCCCCCCCCCCCCCCCCCCCCCCCACCCCCACGAGCAGGCACAATGTCCGCATGAGCACAACGCTTGGCCTGGGCGAGTTCCTGCGCACCCGCCGCTCCCATCTGCGACCCGAGGACCTCGCGCTCCCGGACTTCGGCGGACGACGCCGGGTGGCCGGACTACGCCGCGAGGAGATCGCCCAGCTCGCCGGCGTGAGCGTCGACTACTACACCCGGATGGAACAGGGCCGCGTGCCCAATCCCTCACCGGCAGTCCTGGACGCCCTCGCCCACGCCCTCCGCCTCGACCGGGACGAGACCGCGCACCTCCACCGCCTTACCCAGGCACAGTCCACCGCCGCACGCACGGCCACCCGTCGTCCGGCCCCGTCGCAGCGCGTGCGCCCCATGCTCCAGCGCCTGCTCGACGAACTGACGGATCTACCCGCGATGGTGATGGGCCGTCGCATGGACATCCTGGCCTGGAACCAGGGCGCATCCGCACTGTTCGGAGACTACGCAGCCCTGCCCCAGGCAGAGCGCAACATCGCCCGGATCACCTTCCTGGACCCCTCCTCCCGAAACCTCTACGCGGACTGGACCGCCTGCGCCCGCGAGAACGTCGCCTACCTGCGCCTGGCAGCGGGACGACACCCCGACGACCCCGAGCTGGCGAACCTCATCGGCGAACTGTCCATGAAGAGCGAGGACTTCCGCCGCTGGTGGGCCGAACATTCCGTCCAGGACAAAACCGCCGGCACCAAGCAGTTCCACCACCCCGTCGTCGGCGACCTGGAACTCTCCTACGAGACCCTGCGCAGCGCCGAAGACCCCGATCAGGCGCTGATCACCTACGCTGCCGAGCCCAACACCCCTTCGCGCGATGCCCTGCACATGCTGCTCGCCTGGACCACGACTACTCCCGCACGACGAGCAGACCCACGCCCTGCCACACGGTGACCATGCCATCCACGCGGCCCTCCGGCGCCCCAGGGTGAGCACCCACACTCGAACTTGCGCTCACCCTGATCGATAGAGCAACAGCTTCTAAGGCCGAGAGGTGGCCAGTCGCGGTTGTCCCAGCTGCCCCAGTTACGGGACCGCCGGAGCTGCACAGCGGTTAGACGTTGACGCCCTTCGAGCGAAGGTAGGCCAGAGGGTCGAAGTCCGAGCCGTAGTCCTGCATGGTGCGGATCTCGAAGTGCAGGTGTGGGCCGGTGGAGTTTCCGGTGGAGCCGACGAGGCCCGACCCGGAGCCCTTCAGGCGCCCGCTGATCTGCGACCTCTGCAATACCGGAGCCCTCCCCGTCCGCGCCTACAAGACCGTGCCCAGCCTTCCGGCTCGGGTCCGAGCTCCAGCACGAGGCCGCCGCGACCTCAACCCGACCGAGGTCATCGACTCCATGGCCCGCGACTCCCACGGCCTGGCCCACGTCGACCAGGGCATCCTCCGCCTGGAACTCCCCTCGGACCTCTCCGGAGCACCCGGCCCAGACGAACCGACGGGCACCGGACCCGACAGCGTCGTCCGCACCCGGAACATCACCACGGTCCGCCCCAAGCTGCCGCCCGCGATCACCAGCGCAGCGAAGATCGCCCGGTTCCTGCAGATGCACGCTTCGACCCCAAGATCGTGACGAAGTTCAAAGTCCGGCCACACGGCCACACCCCGGTCCCTTGGGGCGATTTCTGCTACGGCTCCGACCACGACTCCCTGGCCGCCCTCTACGTCCGGCAGCTCAGTGCGACGCCCGCCTCCCACCCCGTCGCGGTCCACGGCACCGTCCAGCGGTCCGTACCGACAACGGAGGCCGCCAGTACGTCACCTTCGCCACCGACGTCTCCGCCCCGCATCGGCTATCGAGCTGCTCACGCAGCTGGTCGGTCTGGGCCCGAGGCCAGTCGATGCTTCCCGGCCCGGAGGAGCACGCCGACGGCCAGCCGGCGCCGCTCGACACGGGCGTCCAGCAGCGGCGCCGAGAGTTCGCCGCCACGGACACCGCGGCCCTGCACCGGGGCCGAGCCGAACGCGCCCAGCGAGCCGGGGCCGCGGTCATTCTGCCGCGAGCCGTCCCGCTGCGGACCTCAGCATGCCTGGGCCGTGGCCTGGGCGGCCCGTCCCGGAAGCCCCTTGCCCCCGGACCGGTCACTGTGCCGCCGTACGGACTCTTCCCCGCGCGCGACGGACGCGGGGAACGACCACGCGTGCCGCCGGCGTCAGGAGAAGTGCGGGCGGGTCTCGAGCGTGCGCACCGTGAACTCGCCGTCGCGGTACTCCACGACGAGCTCGGGTTCCCCGCCGGGCGCGGCGACGGCCTGGTGGTGCAGATCGGAGCGCGCCCGACCGGTCAGAGGTTCGCTCTGCCAGTGAGGGTGGGCGCCGATGAGGCAGAAGAGCCTGGTCAGCTCGCCCCGGAGCTCGGCCGTTCACGAGAAAGGCTGAGGGCACATGCCCCGGCCGACGTGGTGGCCGGGACCTTGGAGTGGCTCAGTCGGCCTGGCTGTTCGCCTGCTTGGGCAGGCAGAACATCAGGGCCCACATCAGGGCGAGGAGGCTGCCGACCCACCACAGCACGGTGATGAATGCGTCGCGGTTGAGTCCGGCGTCGGGTGAGCCGGCGGTGGTGGCGAAGAACACCAGGGCGGTCAGCGCGGTACCGAGGGCGATGCCAGGTGAATCGCGGTGTTGAACAGGCCCGAGGCGGCTCCGGCATCCTCGTGCGGGACCCGCGCCAGCGACAAGTTGGCGAGCGGGCCGCCGACCGTGCCGAGACCGAAGCCGATCAGTACCACCGGAGCGGTCATCGCCAGCAGGGTCAGGTCCTCCTCGCCTGCGGCGGCCTGGAAACCGTAGGTGCCATCGCAGCGATGGCGATGAGTGCTCCGGCCTGAGGCAGACGGCGGGCGAAGCGCCCGGCGCTCTTTGCCGCGAGCGTTGCACCGGCCAGCTCTCCCAGGGAAAGCAGCACGAAGGCCAGGGCTGCCTGGAAGGGGCTCATGCCCAGGCCGCGCTGGAGGTAGAGGGTCCAGGTCATGAAGAACAGCCCGCACAGCAGGCCGTGCATCAGCTGCGCGGCCATACCGCCGGAGAACTGTCGCCCCCGGAAGAGGGACAGGGGCACGAGCGGGGCGTTGTTCTGCTTGCGCTGCTGGTGGCGCAGGAAGACGCCCAGCGTGAGGAGACTGGCGGTGAGCAGGGCGAAGCACCACAGCGGCCAGTGATGCAGGTGCCCCTCGGAGAGGGGGAAGACGATCAATCAGTGGGCACAGTAACGAGACCCTGAACTTTTGATCTGAGTGAGGTGCAGCCCAATGGCTCGAAACAAGTGGACACTAAGGGTTGTCCCGTAACTACTGATCGGGCCGGGCGCCTCGCACGTGTGCGATCACATCTGGTTGGCCCAGGCTGGCACGGTTGCTACGGCCTCGGCCTCGGATCACGCCGTCAGCCGCCAGTCTCTTCCTCAGTGCGTCGGGTGCTAGGGGTGTCTCGAAGCCCTCGCTGAGGCCTCGCCCCGTGTCTGCGTACTCGTAGCGGACCGCGTACATCCTTCCCTCGTGATGCCATTCGCAGCGAACCAGTGGTCGCGCGAGGACTGCTTCGAACCACTCTGCCGCTCTGTTCGCCAGCTCCGTAGGGCTGCCTGCGGCTTCGAAGGTGAACTCGCTCGCGGTCTGCTGGATAGTGAAGTCCTGGTTGTGGAGTTCGCCGCCACGGATGACGGAGCCGTCGAAGTGGGCGCCCACGGTCAGAACTCCCCGATTGCGTTGCGGGTCACTGATGTCCAGATAGACGATGAGCTGGCCGTCGGAGGTGTGTGCCGAGGGCAGAACGACAGTGTCGAGTGGGTCCACTAGCCAGGATCCCGCGCGTTCGGCCAGAACGTCCACGAACGTGCGCTGCGCGCCGTCCAGATCGTTCTCGTCATACTCGAACCAGGGGATCTCATCCATGAGCGCACTCTACGGGCGGCACAGATGCTGTCCAGGAGCTGCCGGTCGCAGGTGAGATGATCTTGGTGTGGCTGGTGTGATCACGGCGTCGGAGACCTCCTGGATAGCCCCGTTCACCGGGCTGAGCCCGCGAGCCTTCGCGAAGCTGGTGAACGTGCTGCGGCGCGAGGGTGCGGCTTCGATCCGTAAGGGCCGACCCTGGAGCCTTCCGTTGGAGGACCGGGCGCTGCTGGTCGCGGCGTACTGGCGCACCAACTTGACGATGCGACAGCTCGCCCCGCTCTTCGGGGTCTCCAAGTCGGCCGCGGACCGCATCATCGACCACCTCGGGCCGATGCTTGCGCTCCAGCCCCGCAAGCGGTTCGCCCAGGACACCGTGCTCATCGTGGACGGCACGCTCGTGCCTACCCGCGATCACACCGTCGCCGCGCAGTCGAAAAACTACAGGTACTCCACCAATCACCAGGTCGTCGTTGACGCCGACACCCGCCTGATCGCCGTGGTGGGCCGGCCCCTGCCCGGGAACCGCAACGACTGCAAGGCGTGGGAGGAGTCCGGTGCCAAAGCCGCCGTCGGCAGGACCATGACGATCGCCGACGGCGGCTATCCCGGCACCGGGCTCGTCATCCCCCACCGACGGCGCAAAGGCCAAGACCTGCCCGACTGGAAAGAGGCGGACAACAAGTCCCACAAGCAGGTCCGCGCCCGTGTCGAGCACGTCTTCGCCCGCATGAAGACCTGGAAGATTCTCCGCGACTGCCGTCTCAGAGGCGACGGAGTGCACCACGCGATGCTCGGCATCGCCCGCATGCACAACCTCACCCTCGCCGGATAGACGAGCGGCCCGCGCCACGGCCACCACGCCCGAGCCGACTCGGAGATCATTTACGGGACAACCCTTAGCCATAGGGGCTGCCCTCATTTTGTTACTCGCAGGGTGCGATGGTAACGGCAGCCCTGATCCAGAATCACCCTCCCCCAGTATGCGCTTCACTCCGCTGACTGAATTGGATTCAATTTCGGTTGCCGGCGACCCGCTGGCCGAGGTCCAGGGTGCCGTGAAAATCCTTGCCGAGTTTCAGTACAATCAGAGCCGCCTCGTCGCCTACGCGAACAGCGACTCCTGCGGAATTCTCGCCGTGACAGACAGCGAACCCAAGGGAAATCGAATCCATCTGGTGACCAAATGGCCCACGGAGAGCGAGGGGAGCAACACCTACCCCGCCGGCCCCTACAACAGCGCCTCCGGTGCTGGGGGCACCAAGACCTGGGCATTCGTGCTGTGCAGCAAAAGCGCCATGGTGATCGAGTACACCCCGGGCGAAAATGGCGGCCCCAAACAGAGCCGTGGGCAAGCCACCGTCACGGCGGTCCCCAATACCCCGGACACCTCGCGAATCATCATTGGAGATCCCGGCGCGCGCAGGCAGATCGAGGACCAGACCCACCGTTCGGCGCCCCCCACCCCATAGCGCAGGCCGTACACAGTCCGAGAACCAACAGCCTGGTGGGGACCAGCACCTCCAATAGGTCCAGCGCGTCATCAACCGCCCGGTCCCTCTTTTCCGGCAGTGCCGTCGAGTTTGACCAGACGGGCGGGCTCGGCGGGCAGCTGAGCGTGTACGCGCGCTCCTGTCAGCCCTGCGGCGCCCTCCCGTCGGACTCCGCTCGCAACGGCGGGCCTGGATCCGGAGTTCGGTACAGAAGCTGCTGCTCGCAGCCGAGCAGGCCGACGGCGCCCTCAGCGCCCGCGAACGGGAGCATGTGGAGGCGTGGAAGACGCGGACCGGTCTCGACGGGGTGCCGGCACAACCCGCCTACCCCGCCGCCGACGGGCGGCAGGTTCATGAAGTGGCGTGCCCCGCCTGCGGTGCTGGGCCCGGAGTGCGTTGCGAGACGCCCCGCGGCTATCACCCGTCCCGGGCCGCCAGGCTGAGGCGCTCACGCTGATCCAAGCGCCGCCCGCTGTGCACGACTGCGGGCACAAAGATCTGCTCCCGCCCTGACCTCGACCACAAGAATCCTGAGACAACGGCGGCACCGGCCGCCGCCCACGGCGGCTGTGCCCGGCCCACCCGGCCTACCCGGCACAGCGGGCAGGCGTCCACGACCTGACTGCCGCTGCTAATACTGCAACGGTCTTTGCTCTGACTGGTTGGCAGTCTCTGGTGGTGTGTGGCCGCGTCGTTTGTAGTGGCTGATGCGTGCCTGGAACTGTCGTCTGCGGCGCCAGTGTGACCAGTGCAGGATGTGCTGGTTGGCGGTGGGTGAGGCGGGTGATCAGGCGTCGGAGTTCGGGGAGGGTGAGGGGTATGAGCTGGGAGGATCCGTTTCTGCTTTCCCCGTGTCCGCTTTGCGGGCCTTCAGGACGGTGAGGCAGGCGTGGGCGGCCATGGCGAGGGTGATGTGGCGGTGCCAGCCGGGGTAGCGGCGGACCTGGTAGGCGTCCAGGCCGCATTCCTGTTTCGCGGTCTGGAAGCATTCCTCGACCGCCCACCGGCTGCCCGCGACGTGGATGAGTTCGTCGAGGGTGGTCTCGGCGGGGCAGTAGGCGATGTAGTAGGAGATCTGGTCGGGCCGGCTGACGCTTCGGCGGGCGATGACCCAGTGCCGGCGGTCTTCGCGGTGCCAGGGCCTGACCTCCACGCGTGCCCAGTCGTAAACCCGTGGGCCGTGGGCGCCCATCCCGCAGGAACGGCGCTTCCACTTCTGCCTTGCGAGGCCGTTGAACAGGTCGTGGACCGGGTGGTCCATGGCCCATCGGGAGACGACGGTGTCGTGGCGGGTGGTGGCCATGACGTGGAAGACATCGGCCCGTTCCAGCTCGGTGCGCCAGCCCTTGGAGAAGCCGTAGGCGGCGTCCGCGGTCACCCACCGGAACGGAATCCTCTCCGTGATCGCCCGGCGGACCATGGCTTTGGCGATGACCACTTTCGCCTCGAAGGCGATGGTGTCTTCGATGCCCGCGGCCCGGCACCGGTCCCGGTCATCGGTCCATGACGTGGGCAGATACAAGCGGCGGTCGATCAATGTGCGGCCATGAGCGCCGGCATAGGCGAGGAAGACACCGACCTGGCAATTCTCCGTGCGGCCCGCCGTTCCCGAGTATTGGCGCTGGACGCCGGCCGAGCGGATGCCCTTCTTCAGGAAGCCGGTGTCGTCCACGATCAGGACCGCCTCAGGGTCACCGAGATGCTCGACGACGTAGTCACGGACGTCGTTGAGGACCTCGTCGGCGTCCCAGTCGCACCGGTTCAACAGCCTCTTGGCGGAAGAGCTGCTGGATTCGTTCGCTGCCCCTCGTCGAAGACGCCATGGGAAAGCAGGCACGAGCCCTGCTACTGCAGCTCGATGCCGCCTGCGAGGCGGTCGACGACCTGGCGCGTGCCACCGAGGAGGCCTTTCGGTTGCACCCGGACGCGGCGATCATGCTGAGTTTCCCCGGGATCGGTCCCGAGGTCGGTGCCCGCATTCTGGGCGAGATCGGCTACGACAGGAGCCGGTTCGCCACGGCCGGTGGGCTGAAGGCGTATGCCGGATCCGCCCCGATCACACGGGCCTCGGGCGGGCCCGCTCCCGCTCCACCACCACCCCCACCTGGCCCCCGGACAGACACCACCGCAGCGGCCGCGGCTTCGGCGCGGGCCGGCCGCGGGGAGTCAATGCCAGCAGGCCGGCCGGACGCGGAGCAGCTCGGTCCGCAGCACGGGTGTGCCGTCGACCGGTGCCGGATCCTCCGCGGTCGGCTCGATTCCTCCGGCGGCGGTTTTGTCGAGTGTTGCCAGGCCGTCGGAGCCGACCGTGCCGAACACCGTGTAGTTCGGACGCAGTGCGGAGTCGCCGTAGACGACGAAGAACTGTGAGCCGTTCGTGTCCGGACCGGCGTTGGCCATCGCCAGCAGGCCGCGCCCGTACAGACGGCGCACGCCGGTCGGATCGGTCGGTGCGGGTGGCAAATCCACCGGCAGCTCGTCCTTGTACTTGTACCCGGGCCCTCCCTCACCGGTCCCGGTCGGGTCGCCGCACTGCAGGACCTTCAGCGTCGGATACGCCGTCAG
This sequence comes from Streptomyces sp. NPDC048257, assembly GCF_043201855.1. Lineage (NCBI taxonomy): Bacteria > Bacillati > Actinomycetota > Actinomycetes > Kitasatosporales > Streptomycetaceae > Streptomyces > Streptomyces sp. NPDC048257. The sequence goes on along the minus strand of NZ_JBICZI010000001.1, from coordinate 312,633 downwards.
ACGGTGGCACACCGTCCGGTCGTAGAACCCATGCCGTGCCAGGTGCAGGAAACTCTGGACTGTGCACGGCGCCTTGGCCTGGTCCAAACGCAGCGGGAGCGGACCCTGGCTGGTCGGAACAGCCATGTCAACCGTGCCACGGCTAGGGGTGCGCCGCGGGTCAGGCGGCAGCGGAACATGACGCGCGGGCGGCTCGTCCGGGGTCTGTGTGTACTGGCAAGGGCCGTGCGTGGTGCGCGGCGGAGCGCCGTCGGAAGCGGTGGCGGCACTTCCCCCTGACACAACTAACGTCACGGCCGCAAATGTGCTGATCAGTGCTCGGTGCATCTTGCGCGCCCTCCTGATGATCGCCAGGTTTTGGAGCGGTCGCAGTCTAGGACGTGGTGCGGTCGGCGGGAAGGGGCAACGACAGGAGGCCCGCGAGGGGCCGCTGGTCCAGGACCGCGGTGGTCGGACCTGGTGGCGGCCGCCGGGCAGCGCCCCGGCGGCCTGGTCCTCGACGGCGAGCTCGTCGTCTGGGACACCGCGGTCGGCCGGCTGTCGTTGCAGGCGTTGCAGCGCCGCCGCCCGCGCCCGCAGCGCCCCGGCCCTGGCCGCCCGGTGGCCGACCCACTTCATCTCCTGCGACCTGTTGGAGCTCGAGGCGAGCAGCTTCTACGGCGGCCCTGCACCGCGGTCAGGCAGACTGCCACCACGACGGACGATGAGAGACCGCCCTGCACACGGCGGCGGCCAGCCCAGCGGCCGGGAGCGGGCCGGGGCACCCCGCCCCGCGCTGGGCCCGTATGGGTGCCGAGAGGAAGGGAATGCAGCTGGTGGGGGACATCGATGACGCCCTGGACCGTGCGGACCGGCCGACCGTACAAAGCATCCGCATCGACGGCGGCGTCGTCCACCCCCACCGGCGGTCCTTCCGGTCCGACGCGCACGGCGACCTCGTGCGCGACGAGCACGGCGTCCCCGTCTGGTGGGACCGGCAGGGCGACGGCACCGTCTACCGCGACGCGGCGAGCAACGGCGCCACCCAACCCGTCCCCGTGCCGCTGCAACACGGTGCCCCGGCCAAGGACCCGCACGCCCTCGCGTACGTCCTCGGTGTCCTCACCGAGCACGAACCGCAGGTCAGCCCGCCGATGGCACGGTCAGCTCGGCGGGCCTGGGTGTGGCTTTACAGCGCTCATGCCGTACGTGTGGCTTTGACTGATTGGCCGCCCAGTGCCCCGCGACGACACGGCCAGTCATTGGGATAAGCGAACAGAGATCGCTTCGTAAGGACACGTCGGCGTGGTCGTCTGTCCCGCCAGGCGCGCGCGGTCTGGTCAAGCAGGTCCAGGGAGGGGACCAGGACGCGGTCACCGCCGACCTGGTCGGCAGCGCGCACAGCCACGAGGGTCTTGCCGCTTCCCGTGGCCATGATGCCCTGGGTCCGCATGCCGGCCGCGGGCAGCTCGGCGGGGGAGCGGGGCGTGAGTTCCTCGATTGCGCGGGCCAGGGCCTCGCTCTGGTGCGGGCGTAGCAGGGGAGGAGTGTTGGTGTCGGTTTCGGTCACGGGCTCGCCTTACGCTCGGCCGCACGGCCCTGGGGCCGTGCGGCGGTCGGGGCCCGAGAGAACGAAGGATATGCCTATGAACCGCGAGCACCACCACCGCGACCTTCAGGCCGCCGGCCTCATCGCGGCCGCTGCCCCCGCCACATCCGAGCAGCTGCTCAACGCGTCCGACACCTCCACCGACCGGCCCACGGTCGTCACCCTCTGCGGCTCCACCAGCTTCTGGAGCGAGCTTGCCGAGGCCAACCTCCGTGAGACGGCCGCCGGCCGCGCAGTCCTCGCGCCCGGCTGCAACCTGAAGAACGCCCACGAGCTGTGGGCGGAGCCCGCGGCCGCCGCAGAGCTCAAGCCCGCGCTGGATGCGCTGCACCGCTGGAAGATCAGGGCCTGCGACGAGGTCCTGATCGTCAATGTGAATCTGCGCCTGGGTTTCCCCGCCAACCGGCCCACGGCGGCACCTCCCTCGCGGACCTTGGACTGCGTAGACAGGGTCACATCACCCCAAGAGTGAAGAGTGAGAGAACCTCGGAAATCGCGAACCTTCTTCTACCAGCATGAGATTTCGTAGGGTTTCGCGAAGGGGGCCGGATGACGCTCGCAGTCGTTGCACCGATCCGATCAAAACCGCTGCTGCAGTCCCCGCAGGACATCGCGGACTTCGAGCAGGACCTGCTGTCGGAGTTCGTGCTCGCACGGGCGGCGGCCGGCCTCGCCGACGAAACCATCTCCGGCGACGTGGACGTCCTGATGGAGGTGCGAGGATGGTTCGGCGGGCCGCTGTGGGAGCTGGCTCCCAGCGACCTCGACCGGTTCTTCGGCCAGGACCAGCGTCGACTGGCCACGCTGACGAAGGTGCGCAAGGCACAGTCCTTGGCGACGTACTTCGAATTCATGGAGGTGCGCCACCAGGCCGACATCCACGCCGCGATCGGCGTACTGGTGCAATGCCCGGTCGATGAGATCAATCGTCCACGCGGCAGCACCAACATGCAGGTGCGGATCCCTCCGCCGGCCGCGGACGTCGACCGGCTCTCCGCCGGGTGGCGCGACGACCTGCACGCAGCTCGGAAGTACGCGCCGACGGTCCGCAACTACACCGCATGTCGTCTGGCCAGCCTCATCGGCCCCCGGGTGTCGGAGCTGAGCCTCCTCGAAGTGAACGACATCCGTTGGGACCTGGGCACCTTCGGCAAGGTGCTGCTGCGCGGCAAGGGAAGCCGCGCGCAGAAGAAGGAACGCCTGGTCCCCCTCATCAACGGCTCTCGTGAACGTCTCGAAATGGTGGCTCCAGGGCCCGCGGTGGGAGTTCGACCACCACCTCGACGACCCTGGCGCGCCGCTGTTTCCTTCCGAACGCCGCGATCCCGGGCGGGCGCTGCAAGCGCGTGAGTACCAGCGCGATCCGGGGGCGATGGCAGAGGCAGTGCAGCGCCATCTTCCCCGTTGGGCCGGCCGGGCCACCCCGCACGCACTGCGGCACTTCGCCGCGTCGGACCTGTACGCGCAGGGCATGAACGTCGTCGCCATTCAGGAACTGCTCGGTCATCGCTGGATCAACACCACGATGATCTACGTCCACGTCAACAAGACCCACATCGAGGACGCCTGGACTTCCGCCGGCCAGCGGGTCGCGTCCCGGTTCACCGGATAGCCCAGGACAGGAGCCGTCATGAAGTGGAACTTGCGGCTGGTCGCCGCGCAGCGCGACATCTGGAAGTCTTCACAGCTGCAGTCGATGCTCGCTGACGCAGGCCTGACAATCAGCGCCGGGAAGATGTCCAGTCTGTGGTCCGGGCAGCCGGTCACGGTCCGCCTGGACGACCTCGACGTCATCTGCGAGGTCCTGGGCTGCCAGCCCAACGACCTTCTGGCGCCGGAGCCAGAGAAGGCCCGCGCTCGGCGTCCCGCAAGCACTCCCGCCCTGGCGGCGGTCGCGGGCGAGCGCCCCAGGATCGAACGTCGGGCCGGTCGGACGGAACCACCGCTGTGAGCAACCTGCGGCCTCGGCCGTGCAAGCAATGCGGCAACAAGATCGCGGAGCACGGTCGGCTCCGCTGCTTCAGCTGCCTGCACCTCCTTACGCAACCGCGGCCACCAGATCGGCACCTGCGCGACCTGCCGCCGCACCGTGCCGCTCGCCTTTGCCTCTCGTATAGGTCATCGTTTCAGGTGGTTTGACGGAGGTTTAGGCATTGTCTGATGGGCAGTCACTGAGGTTGCACTCGCGATGTTCCGGGCTGCACCCTGACCGGGAGTCAACTCCCCGCTTCTGCGTCGGCCTCTTGCTCAGGAACTGCTTCGCCGCCTCGACTGCTTCCCTGTTGAGCTCCTCGACGGAGACTCCCCAGCTCTCCTTCCATTCGTCCAGGTTGAGAGCACGAGACGAGAGATTGCAGTTCTTCGGGGTAGCCGAGGTCGTAGGCGACGTCTGCCCAGATGAGGTGGGTTCCGGCGGCGGGATCCAGGGTTCCGTCGGCTATCTGACCGGCGACCCAGTAGGCCATTGCCCATTTTGCGGCCCGAGGGTCGGCGGGCGGATGGAAGAAAAGTCCCAGCTCCTCCAGTACCTGGTCGAAAAGCGCTGGCGCTTCGGGTTCCTCGCTCCGGAGGAGGCCAGCCAGCATGGCGAGCAAGGGACTCTCAACCTCGGCAATGAGGGCGTCAAGCCCTGCCTGGATGAGCCGGTCGGACCCGACATGTCTACCGAATGCCCGCTCGCGCCCGATGTGGCTGAGTCGTTTGAGGGCATCATCGCGCGCGGGTCATCAGAGTCTTCTCGGTCGGCGTCTGGGGAGCAGAAGGCTCGCACATCCGCCGGCGCTGCTGCATCGCCTTCTCTTCGGCCCAACCATGCTGACAGACGATCTTCTCCGCGGGCTCCCGCCCACGACCAGCACGAGCACTTCGAGAGCCGGTCATACCAGCCCTTTGACCTGCGCCTTCAAGTTGGCGGAGGCTCAGTGTTCGTCGTCGAGATGATGAAGCTGTTGAGGGCCTGGGGTGGTCAGCTGCTTCGCTTTACCTGTTGCGCTCAGCGGCTCCGTGGCGGATGCCCCGCTGGCTGCCAGCCGCTGTGTGATCCGGTCGAACAAGTCCGTCAGCGGCGCACCGACGTCCTGGCCGAACTCAGTCAGCCCGTAGGTGACTTGGGGTGGCGTCGTCGGCTCGACCTTCCGCCAGACGAGATCGTCCTGGACCAGTGCGCGCAGTGTCTGAGCGAGCATCTTCTCGCTGATGCCCTGGATGCTGTCGCGCAGCTCGTAAAACCGAAGGTCGGTGCTCCGCAAGGAGATCAGCACCCAGATACCCCACCTGCTGGTCACGTGGTCGACCACGTCGCGCGCAGGGCAGTCGGTGTGAAACACCTCATACCGATGGCCCGCCTCGGCCTGCGCCAGCTGCGCACCTTCCCTCATGTCCGGAGCTTACCTCTGGGTATGTCCTTACGAAAAGTAAGGCTGCCTCCTAGCGTCAATTGCCGCAGTGCACAACGGACTAGGAGCTGAACATGATCGTGGTGACCGGGGCTACCGGGAATGTGGGCCGGCCTTTGACGCAGGCCCTGGCCAAGGCGGGCGAGCGGGTGACGGCGGTGTCACGGCACGCGGCGGCAATGCCGGACGGGGTCCGGCACGTGTCGGCTGACTTGGCCGAGCCGCAGGGCCTCACCCCCGCTTTGGACGGGGCGAAGGCGCTGTTCCTCCTGCTGTCCGGCGACCTGCACGCCCCCGAAGCCAGGCCGACCGACATCATCGACCTGGCTGCTGCCAGCGGGGTCCGCCGAGTCGTCCTGCTGTCTTCGCAGGGCGTGGCGACCAGGCCGCTCGGCCCGTCGCGGATCGCGATGCGCGCGGTGGAGGACGCGTTGAGAGAGTCCGGCCTGGACTGGGCCGTCCTGCGACCGGGCGGCTTCGCCTCCAACGCCTTGGCGTGGGCGGAGTCCGTCCGCACACAAGGGACGGTCGCCGCACCCTTCGGCGATGTCGGGGTTCCGATCGTCGACCCGGCGGACATCGCCGAGGTCGCGGCGGCCTGCCTGCTGGACGACCGGCACACCGGCGGAATCTTCGAGCTGACCGGGCCCGAGGTGATCACGCCCCGTCAGCAGACAGAAGCCATCGCCGCCGCGCTCGGCTCGCCGGTGCGATTCCACGAACTCACCCGCGAGGAGGCCAAGGCTGCGATGACCCAGTTCGTGCCGCCGGAACTCGCCGACGACACCCTGGACATCATCTCCGCACCGAATCCCGCCGAACTGCGGATCAGCTCGGACGTGGAACGAGTCCTCGGTCGCGCTCCGCGCCCCTTCAACAACTGGGTCGCCCGTAGCATCGCCGCTTTTCGCTGAGGCACAACGCAGCTGAAGCGCCCGGGCAGCCTCGTGCGACTACGGCCGCACGGGGTTGCCCCGTAGCGTCACCGCCCACCCCCACTACTATGCGGGCGTGAAGGATAACCCTGCAGCGTATGCGACTGAGTATGTCACCGGCTTCGGTGGCGAAGAATTCGTAAGGAATATGTGAAATAACCAGACCGTAGATTGGACTCGCATGAGAATGCATGAAGCCGTTGCGGCTGTTATGTCGCTTCGTTCCCGGGAGAGTGCTGAAGCCCCCTGGCTTGATCGGGCTCCTGGCGCTTTCGCCCCAGCTGCAGAAGCTGATGTGGCTGAGCTGGAGCGAATCTGCGGGCAGCCCATGGATGCCTCGTATCGAGAATTCCTCATGGTCGCAAATGGTATGGAATTCTTCTATATTTATCTTTCCGTGTTCGGTTCGCATGACTGCCGGCTAGCGAGAGGGTCGCCGAGGCCCTGAAGTTCGGTGATACTTTGAGGGATATTGGAACCCCTCGGGATGTTGGATTACCGCAGGATGTTGCTATGTTTCCTGTGGCAATCGACGAGGACTTCGACGTCGGTATCTTCATGATTCACGCTGCAGGGTTGCCGAGAGATTCTGGTGGGTCGGCGGTGGCGACAGCATGTTCTTCAAAGGCTTCGCGGATATCCTTGCCTATGCTCTCAACCCCGCCGCGAGCACGCCCCGGACGGAAGTCTGATGACCTCGCTCATGGCCGCTTGAGTGGGCCGTTCGCCTCCGCGTCGGGAGCGGTTCGGACGTGTCGTGGAGCATGGACTGCTCGGCCTCGACGGCCGGGGTGGCAGCCCGCGCGCGGAGGCGTTCTGAGTGCTGTGCGCGGGCGGATGGCGCAGCACCGCCGAGTACCTGCTGGGCTGGGCGACGGTCGGCGACCGGCCCCTGCACGAGGCGGACGTTGACTTCACAGGACCGGTCGCGGACTGAACCGCGCACCTGTCCGTCGTCCGCGACGTCGCCGTGCCGCTGCCCGAGCAGCTGGCCCTTCCGTACCGGGCGCGGAGGTCCGCGATCGACGGTGGCCGGGCCGGGTCGGTGGCGCAGCGGGAGTACGGGATGATGTCGGCCGGGCATGAGCGATCGTCCGCGACCTGGGCCGACTGCGGCGGGCCCGCCGGGCAGAGGCGGACGGTCCCAGCCGACGGACAGGTCCCCGGCCTCGGACTTCAGTAGGGCCGCTGGCAGCGGGAGCCCGTCCGACTCCCGGGAGAACACGCCTTGTTGCCGGTGATACATCACCGCGTAGTCCAGGGATCCGCCCAAGGCGCTCCCGGAGCCGTTGACGTTCTCCGACCAAGTGGTGATGCCCGAGGCGCCGATCGTGGAGTTCACTCCAGCAGCGTAGGACGGCGTGCAGGATCGGATGAGGGTCGCCCCGACCGTAGAGGGGTGGCGGCCCTTCTGCGTGCTCCGGCCCGGTTGACCGGGCCTCCCGACGGCGTTGTCGGTGGTGGCGGTGCCATGGGTAGATGAGCGCCGCGATCGCGCCCGGGGGCACGCATGCGGGTACCGGCGGGTTGTGCGAGGACATCCGGGGTGCCCTCGAAGAGTGAGTGCCCGGGATGCTCGGCGTTGATGTCCACCGGTCGGTGTCCGGGCCTGCCGAGGTGGCGCGGCTGGTCGGCGCGGCGGCCCTTTCTGTCACTCCACGCGGCAGCGTCTCTGGCACCGCACGGTGCCGTACAGCCGATGGTGCCCTCCGGCTACAGGTGCTGCGCCGGCGAGCCGTCTCCCCGCCGGGCGCCACAGCTCATTGGATGCGGGTGCCGACGAGGACGGCGAGAAGTGCGAGATACCTCGCCGGACTCCACCTCGCCGCCCCGCGGTCTCTCACGTACGGCATCTGGTCAGTCACCCGGCGTCAGTTCTATCGTGAGGCAATGACGGCACACAGCCCGGGAACGCCCGGCAGCGTGGAGCGGGGCGAGTCGGGGACGACGGACGTGGTGCTGCGGGAGGGCGGCGCCTCCTGGCTCACCGTGCCGCGCTCGCTGGGGAGCGCCGCGCTGACCGCGCTCGGTACGGGCCTTCTCGGGCTCGCCCTCGTCCTGCCGGTGGCGGTGATCGTGCTCTTCTCCGGCGCCGGCTGGGCCACGGTGGGCGTGGTGGCCCTCTGGATGGTGTCCGCAGCCGTCGCGGCGGGCTTCGCGGGCGCACTGGCCGTTGCCTGCTTTCGGGTGCACCGGATCAGGTTCTCCGCCCTCGGCGATCCCCCTCGGGTGCGCCTGGTGCGCGGCCTGAGGAGCGGTCCGTGGCGGCCGATGGAGGAGCCGGACCGCCTGCGCCTGGAGCAGGAGATCGAGGAGCCGTACGCCGCGGACCCCCTCCCCGCCACCCGCGTCCTCACGCTGCGCCTGATCCGGGACGACTCCGACGTCTGCCGGGCTGTTCTGCTGCCGGACACCGACGCCCGACAGCTCCTCGCGGCTTTGGAGCAGGCCCTGGGGTCGGCCGTCCTGCTCGAACTCCAGGTCAAGCGAACCACCCGCCCCGCGCCCCGGCGTCGCCCCGGCCCCCGGAACCGCGGCCGGGGCGGGCCCTCCGGCATCGGCATCAGTGGCGCCGGGGGCTACGGCTGCGGCAGCGGATGCGGCGGAGGCGGGGGCGGTTAGCTGGCAGGTGTTCCCTCCAGCGTCGTGATGGAGTGCCCGAGGCCGAGGCCGAGGCCGAGTTCGGTGAGAGCGACGACAGTCCAGGAGTCCCGGATGAGCGAGCAGCCGGCCACCGTGCCCGTGCCCGAACGTCTGCCCCTCGACGAGCCGTATCTGCGCGAGCGGCTACACGGGGGCTTTGGTCGCTGCTCCGCTAGTCATGCGACCACTCGTTCCTACCGGTTGTCAGCCGGCTCCACCGCTGCTAGCAACGCACGTCTGAGCACTTCGTCACCTTCGTCACCTTCGTCGGCACAGCCGCCGCCTTCATCTGCCGCTGCCGTCTCGCCGAATGAAACGGCGTTCTAGAGGGCCCGCCACCAGAACCCGAGGACGGTCAGCATCGCCGTTACCAGGAGAACTCCGGCCCCGGCCAGCGCGACCGCGGTGCGGGGCCTGCGGCGCGGGTCGGCCAGGGCCGCGAGCCACAGCAGCGGGACTGAGAGGAAGAAGGCCCCCATCCCGCCGAGAGCGCCGATCACCGACCACGGCACCAGTACGGCGCCGGCGGCGACGGCGACGCGCACGAAGGAGGCCCGGCGGCGGCCAAGGAAGAGGGGCAGCGCGACGAGGGCGTCCGTCACAGCGCAGATCATCAGGTAGCCGGGTCCGTCCACGAACGGGCCGAAGGAGAGCACTTGCGGCACGGGGGCCACGACGGCGCACAGGGCGAGGGCGTACTGCCATGGATGCGCCCACTCGCGGCTCCCGGCGCCCGATCCCACATGCGCTCCCCTGCCCGTCACCACTTCGGCCTTCACGGCCGCCCCCTTCTCGCCCGAACCCGCGGCCTGGCTTTCAGGAGCGGACTTTTGAACACAGTGGACTGAACGCGTTCAAGACATCGCACGGGCATCGAAGTCTCCACGCGCAGGGGGAGCGCTTTGGCAGGCGGTCCTGGGGGGTGCGGCGCCCTCGGCCGGCCTGGCACGGCTGAGCCGCCCGAACGACGGGCTGCTGTTTGGGTCCATACGGCCCCCCGGCACCCCGACCTCGCGGCAGTGCGACCCGCGGTGACCTGCACCTGGTGCGGCGGTCACGGCGACAGCCACAGGGAACTTCGGGGCGCGTCCCGGGGCCCGGGGCGCCGCGCGAGGTGTACGGGCGCGTGGCGAGCCGGAGGCCCTGCGGGGCCGGCCGGGCCAGTCAAGCGCCGTAGCGAGCGGCCTATGGCAGTCGCTCTTCGGCGTCAGGCCCGCCGGTCCCGGTAGGCCGTGGGCTGCCGCCGCCGAGACGCCTGGTCATGCCCGGCGCCGCGTAAGTCGTGGACTCCTCGAAGGCCCAAGGGGCTGGGTGCGACACGCCGGCGTGAACGAGGCGCCGCCGCCCCAACGACCATCTATACAAACGTATTGAACGCTCGTCATATACATGTGTATGGTTCTGGTGTGGGCGGGCAACAGACGGTCAACCGGCTGGCGGTGCCCTCGCACGATCCCATCACTCGGTCAACTGCCGAACATCCCAAGCGCGTTGAACCGCAAGGCCAAGAGGAGCCGATCATGACCCCCGTCCCCGCTAACAGCATCGCCCCCATGCGAGGCAGCGTCCGCCCTGTCCGCGCCGCCCTGGACATCGATGGACGCAGCCTGTCCTACCTGGATTTCGGCGGCGTCGGCCGCCCGCTGCTCGCCCTCCACGGCCATCTCTCCGAGGGGGCTTCCTTCGCCGCTCTCGCTGACGCCCTCGGCCCTGGATGGCGTGTCATCGCACCCGACCAGCGTGGCCATGGCGACTCCGACCGGGCCGACGGCTACACCCGGGCCGGCTACGTGGCCGATCTCCGCGCTCTGGTCGACCACCTCGGCCTCGACCGGTTCACCGTCCTCGGCCACTCCCTCGGCGCCATCAACGCCAGCCACCTGGCAGCCGAACTCCCCGAGCGCGTCGACGCCCTGATCAACCTCGACACCGCGGCCTTCATCCCCGCCCAGGACGCCAGCCCCCTCGCCTTCGTCCTTGCCCTCCCCTACTCCGCCGCCACCCGTGAGGAACTGCTCCACGCTCTCGGCCCAGCCGCCCCCATGCTCGGAGGCGCCCTACGCCCGCTGCCCCAAGGCGGCTGGCGGCTGCCGTTCCACCCGCAAGACACGGTTGCTTCCGAAACCGCCGTCCACGGCGACCACTGGAAGCAGTGGCTCGCCACGTCCTGCCCCGCCCTGCTGCTGCACGGCACCTCGAGCCAGGTACTCACCGCCGAACACGCCGCCGAGATGACCACCCGCCGACACCGCACCACATACGCCCCCTTGGACGCCGACCACTTCCTCCAGCTGCGCGACCCCGAAGGCGTCCACGCCGCCGTCCAAACCTTCCTCGCCGGGATCTGAAAAGCAGCTGCAACCTCCCCCTCCACCTGAGCACTCACCTGCCGTCCACTGTCCCTGGGCGCCGCCCGATCACGAACGACCGCAAAGTCCCGCGCGTCGTCCTGGTCAAGAAGCCAGCACCGTGCGGAGACGCAGGCCCGCGGCCTGCGCCCCTCTTCCCGTTACGCGTAGCCGTCCCGAACCACCGACCACACCTGAGGAGACCCGTGCACACCGACGCTAACCCCGTCATCGTCCGCGCCCGTTCCGCCGAAACCCTGCAAGACGGTGCCACCAGCCTCATCACCCTCCTCGCTGACGCCCACCACACTCAAGGGGCACTCACCGCCAACCGCGCCACCCTGCACAAGGGCTCTCCCGGCGCTCCCGCGCATTTCCACACCAAAGCGACCGAAATGTTCTTCGTCCTCGACGGCAGTCTGCGGGTGCTACTCGGCGACAAGGTCGTCACCCTGGAAAAGGGTGACTTCGTGACCGTCCCGCCGCAGCTGCCGCACGCCTTCGCCCCGGCCCCGGGGGAGGCGGCCGATCTGCTGGTCGCCTTCACCCCTGGAATGGACCGCTTCGACTACTACCGCCTGCTCGAGCGCGTCTTCCAGGGTGAGGCCACCATCGACGACATCAAGGCCAGCTCCACGCAGTACGACAACCACTACTACGAAAGCCCGGCCTGGCAGGCAGAGCTCCGCAACGGCTAACCGCCGCCGCCCGGGAAGGTCAGCGGAATAGTCCTGAAGTCGCCCACGGACCCCGTTGCCGCCGGCGACCCACGAGTCCCACCGGCTGATCACGGCGTCAGGCAGTACCGCTCATCCGTATCGCCCAAGGGCCGCGCGCAGCGCCGTGGCACCGAGACGAATTGGGCGCGCCCGGCTTGCAGGATGCCCCCCGGCCCAGCCGAGGCCCGAGGACTGCCACGCACAGGAACCGCCTTGCTGGGCCACTCACGGCCGGCCCCAAGCAGCCTTGGGCGAATGCCGGCATCCAAGTCGTCCAGCCGGCTGCAAAACCCACGACACATCAACAGCTGAGTCAGTCCTGGCCGGGGTCCGCCCCGCGCGCAAGTCCCGGGCCCGGCCGAGGGCGCAGCCGCGACGCAACGCGACGCAACGCCCCTTGGCCTGTCACACGGCGTGTCTGTCCCGCCGTCTTGTTGCTGGAGCGCTGGTGGCATGATCTAGCCGTGATCAACAAAGTGCCCCGGCCGGAACCCGCCAAGTACGTCCTGTTTGATGTCGACGGTACGTTGATCAATGCGGTGGAGAACCAGCGCCTGGTCTGGCGGACATGGGCGAAGCAGTACGGTCTGGACCCGGAGGAGGTCTACCGGACGGCGCTGCGGACGAGACCTCTGGAGACCTTCGCCCGCGTCGCTCCCCACTGCGACCCGGCGGAGTGCCTGGCGGCTTTGCACGAGTTGGAGGACGAAGACGTCCGATCCGGGATCTACGTGGCTTTCGATGGCGCTGCGGAACTGCTGGGCGCTCTGCCGAGGGGCTCCTGGGCTCTGGTGACCTCGAACTACGAACACCGGGTACGCGGCCGCTTCGCCCGGACCGGACTGCCGGTCCCCGAAATTCTTGTCGACGCGGCCGCCGTCCCAGAAGGCAAGCCCTCGCCCGCGCCGTATCTGCAGGCCGCCTCGCGGCTGGGTGCCGAACCGCGGAACTGCCTGGTCATCGAAGACGCCCCTTCCGGCGTCCAATCGGGGCTGAGCGCGGGAATGACGGTATGGGGGGTCAACGCACCCGTGGCAGTCGACCGCGTGCATCGCCACTTCGCAAGCTTGCGTGAAGCAGCCGTAGACATAATTGCCTTCGTCTCATAACAGAGCCCCTGTCTGCCCTGGACATCTGTGCCCGCGCTCGAGGCTCCGTCGCCTCCAGCACACCGAAGCAGGCCACTCGAGGCTCCTCGCGGCCCGATACCACGCCCCTGGACGGCTTCTGACGTACGGGTCCTCGGGCGAGAATCTCGTTCGGCGGCGGGCGACATGTCAGGATGCCGCGCATGACGACCGCTGCCCGAAAGGGCCATGCCGCGTAGGCGGCCGGGTGTTCTGCGCCCCCCTCATCCCCAGCTCTTCGCGATGCGCCGGCCCCACGGCATCGACCGTCTGTCACTGCGAACGTCCGCCGCGATACATCGGATCGAGCGCGAAACGGTCAACGAGCAGGTGTGGCCCGGCGCTACCGAGACAGCCTTGCGATGGTGTCGCCGGTTTCTGGCCCAGCCGGGCCGTCACCTAGAGATCAGCTTCGCTGTCCGTCCTTGCCGCTCAGACAGGCTCGAAGACGTGACGGAGGCCCGGGACATGCTGGAACAAGCAACGAGGCTGCTCCCCGCGCCGGCCCGCCTCGAGTTCGAGGCACTGCTGACCGTGCTCGATGGCGAGTTGCGGCGCAGGACTCTTCCCGATCCGTTCGCGTTCCGTGATCCGCGGCGCCGGGGAGGCTGGTGGCACTACAGGCTTCGCGGAGACCGGCCCTTCGGTTAAGGGTCAGTGACTGCGCCTGGTCTGGCGACATCGGCGAAGCAGTACGGTCTGGACCGGCCACCGCCGCTACTCCCGCTACCAGCTGCGCATCGCCGCCCGCGCCCGCGAGCTCGTCGACCAGGGCATGCCCGTCAAGGCGGCCTGCCGGATCGTCATCCTCGTAGACCAGCTCGTAGAAGCCCAGCGCACCAACGCCGAGTGACGCCGCACCGCCGGATCGGTGAACCCACCGGCCGCGGCCTGAAGGAGAGGGCGGATGCGTCGTGAGTCAGCCGGCCGGCGGGAGCCGGGCGTGATCCCACCCCATCGCCGGGCCGCCCGCACCGTGGTCGTTGCCGGCCGCTACGGCCTGATCCACCTCACCGGCGAACTCGACGTGGCGACCGCGCCGGCCGTACGTGGCGCGGTCCGCGAGTCTCTCACCAGCCGTCCCGCCCTGCTGCGCATCGACATCAGGGGGGTCTCGTTCTGCGACTGCTCCGGCCTGGGCGCCCTGCTGTGGGCGAAGGCCGAAGCGGCCGAGCGGGAGCCGGCTTCCATCTGTGCGGCCCGCTCCGGCCCGCCGTTGCCCGCGTCCTGGACGCCACCGGCACCACCGTCCATCTGGGCCTGTCACCCCAACCGGCCGAGCGGTGCCGCGGGCAGGGGGAAGAGCGCGGATGCGCCGTAGCCTCCGAAAGTATCTGTTGGTCCGTAGTGCGGTACCGGCCGGGTGGTTGCGCGTTAAACGGGATATGGCCACGAGGGTGCGGCCGGCCCCGGCCCCGGCCATCGGCGGACGGCGGGAACGTGGAGAAAGGGTTCTCCGCCCCGGCCTGCCGCCGATCTACGCCGCTTTCGTCCGGGAGTGGCGGGCCGCCGGTCGGCTCCTCCCGGGCCGGAATGACGAACGGGCCGCCCGACCACCGGCCCGACCACGGCAGGTCAGTGCACTACAACACCTCGCCGGGGCTGTGTGCTGAGCTCCTGGCGCACGTCCAGGCAGCGCAGCCGACACCGGGCTGCCCGGATCCCGTGCCGTACAGTCTGATGTCGCGGCCGCCCACCGTCCCACCGTCCGCAACGGATCTCACCGAAACCGGCGGTGCCGCCGGTACGGCGGAAAAATCTGACCCAATACCGGGAATCAAGCCGCGACGAGCTCCTGCTCGCGGTCCGGCGTTTTGACCTTGGGCTTCTTGTTCGGCAGCGAGAGCCGGAAGACCTTGCGCCACGCGGAGAACACCTGCTTGGGCAGCGGCCCGGTGACGTACTCCAGCTCGTACTTCTCGAACAGCGCGCGCACCTTCACCGCGACCTCGGCGTACCGGTTGCTCGGCAGGTCCGGGAACAGGTGGTGCTCGATCTGGTGCGACAGGTTGCCGGTCATGAAGTGCATGGCCCTGCTGCCGCTGATGTTCGCCGAGCCCATCATCTGGCGCAGGTACCACTGGCCGCGCGTCTCGCCCTTGATCGACCGGCGCTCGAAGACCTGTACGCCCTCGGGGAAGTGCCCGCACATGATCACCGAGTGGGACCAGATGTTGCGGACCAGGTTCGCGGTGAACGTGGCGGCGAGCGTGGGGAGGAACGACGGGCCCGACAGCAGCGGGTGGATCACGTAGTCCTTGAGCACCTGCTTGCGGATCTTGCGGCCCACGGCCTTGGCCCGCGCGCGGAACTCCGGGTTCTTGCGGCGGCGCTTGTGCAGGTTACTGCCGAGCTCCAGGTCGTACGCTGCGATGCCGTACTCGAAGAAGCAGGCGTTGATGAAGTTCCACAGTGGCTGGCCGAGGTGGAACGGGTGCCACTTCTGGTCCTCGTCGACGCGCATGATGCCGTAGCCGAGGTCGTTGTCCTTGCCGATCACGTTGGTGTACGTGTGGTGCAGCTCGTTGTGCGAGTGCTTCCACTGCTCGGCCGGCGAGACGTGATCCCAGTCCCAGGTGGTGGAGTGGATCTTCGGGTCTCGCATCCAGTCCCACTGGCCGTGCAGGACGTTGTGGCCGATCTCCATGTTGTCCATGATCTTCGCCACGGACAGACCGGCGGTGCCGATCAGCCACGCGGGCGGGAAGATCGAGAACAGCAGGACGCCCCTGCTGACCAGCTCGAGCTTGCGCTGCGCCGAGATGACCTTACGGATGTAGGCGGCGTCCTTCTCGCCGCGCCCGGCGATCACCTCGTCGCGGATCGCGTCCAGCTCGCGGCCAAGCTCCTCGATCTGTTCCGCGGTCAGGTGGGCGGTGGGGTCGATGGCGGTCAAGGTGCTCCTACCGTTCGATGTCGCAGGGGCCCGCCGCGGCGGACACGCAGGTCTGGATGAGGACGCCCGGCTCGGCCTCGGTGATCTCGCCGGTGCGCAGGTCCCGGACGGCGCCCGCCTTGAGCGGCGTGACGCAGCCGAAGCAGATGCCCATGCGGCACCCGGAGGGCATGAGTACGCCGGCCTCCTCGCCGATGTCCAGCAACGGCGTGGCGCCGTCCGCGTCGACGGTCTTGCCGCTGGCGCTGAACGTGACCTCGCCGCCGCCGCCGCCGCCGCCGTCGCCGTCGCCGGCGACGACGATGCCGGGGCGGAAGCGTTCGGTGTGCAGGCGCTCTTGTACGCCGTGCTCGGTCCAGTGCTCTTCGGCGGCGTCGAGCAGGCCCGCGGGCCCGCAAGCCCAGGTCTCGCGCTCGGCCCAGTCGGGCACGAGTTCGTCGAGACGGGCGATGTCGAGCATGCCGTCTGTGTCGGTGTGCACCTCGGTGAGCCGCAGCTTCTTGTCCGCGACCAGGTCGTGCAGTTCGCTGCGGAAGATCACGTCTTGCGGCCGTGACGCGCAGTGGACCATGACGACGTCGTCGAACTCGGTGTCGCGCAGCATGCCCATCACGGGCGTGATGCCGCTGCCGGCCGTCAGGTAGAGCACCTTGGCGGGCTTGGCCTGCGGCAGCACGAAGTCACCGGTCGGCTGGTCGAGCTGGACCAGCGTGCCCGGTTTCGCCCTGCGGACCAGGTGGTTGCTGACCTTGCCGTCCGGGATCGCCTTCACGGTGATCGTGATGCGGCCGTCCTGGCGGTTTGTCGGCGAGGTGATGGAGTAGGCACGCCACAGGCGCACCCCGTCGACGTCGACCCCGATCCGCACGTACTGACCGGCTGTGTGGCCGCGCCAGCCCCGTCCCGGCCTGATCACGACAGTCGCGGCGTCACCCGTCTCGGGGTGCACGGCCTCGATGCGCCCGCGCAGGTCAGCGCCCGCACGCAGCGGGCTGACCAGGTCGAGGTAGTCCGACGGCAGCAGCGGCGTCGTGACCATCTCCAGCAGTTTCCACGCCCCGCTGCGGAGGGCTGCACTCGTCATGACTCCAGCTTGCTGCGCCTCAAGGCGTAAAGTCCTGACCGCAGGACGTAAATCTGGTCGGCTGAATTGTTCGTAGGGAACAAAACCGTGAACCATGCAATCCGGAGGGCCAGCGAACTGGCCCTGAATGAGACGACGGTCACCGCACTTCGGGCAGCGCTGAAGACCACCGCCGACGAGGTCGTCCAGGCGATCATCGACGAGGTCCCTCCCTACGCCAACGCCCTTTCGGGCCGCATGGGCGCCACCATCCGCCGAGCCGTCCGTACTGCCCTGGGGCACTACTTGGACCTCGCGAGCGGGAACGCCACAGGCGGCGACGCCGGTGACGCAGCCTACGAGCTGGGCCGCGGCGAGGTGCGCGACGGCCGTTCGATGGACGCCCTGCTCAGCGCCTACCGCGTCGGCGCCCGCGTGGCCTGGCGATGCCTGGCAGCGGGTGCCGTACCCGTAGGTCTGCCCGCCGCCGAGGTCGCCAAGTTCGCCGAGCTCACCTTCGCCTACATCGACGAGCTCTCTGCCGCGAGCGCCGCGGGCCACGCCGACGAACTGGCCGCCCGGGGCAGGGCCCACGAGCGCCACCTGGAACACCTGGCCCGCGACCTCCTCGCCGGCGCGAGCCCGGACGTGCTGCTGGCCTCTGTGCAACGGGCCGCGTGGCAGCCTCCGGTTTCGCTGACCGCAGTCCTGCTGCCCGCCGCCCAGGCCCGGCCTGCCTACCGCGCGCTCGACCCGAGCACCCTCGTCCTCGACGATCTGCCGGACGCCACCGGTGTGCTGCTCGTCCCCGATGCCGACCGATCACATCTCTTGCGGCAGCTGACCGACCGCACCGCCGTGGTCGGCCCGGCCCGGCCATGGACTCGTGCGTCCGCCTCGTACGCACGAGCCGTACGCGCGCGCTCCCTCTCCTCTGACATTCGCGACACGGAGGACCACCTGCCCGAGCTGGTGCTGAGCGCGGACGCGGACGCGTTCGCAGACCTGCGTGCCCGAGCCCTCGCACCGTTGCGGACCTTGCCTGTCGCGACCGCACGGCGGTTGGAGGAGACGTTGCGGGCGTGGCTGCTGCACCAGGGCAGGCGGGACGAGGCGGCGGCGGCGTTGTTCGTCCATCCCCAGACGGTCCGGTACCGGATGTCGCAGCTGCGGGAGCTGTTTCCGGATCTCGCATCGCCACACCGGGTCCTCGAACTGACGCTGGCGGTCGGTCTTCGGGTCAGCTGACGCGTACTTCGCCCGTCCACGACCGCGTCCGCGCCACGCGGACGGCGGGTGAATCTGTCGTTCAGCGACGCGGAGCCGGAGGTCGTACGGCTGGCCGCTGGGTGGGAGGGGATGGCGTCGGCGGCGTGGGCGGGACGGCAGGTGATGGCGGTCGCGCAGCACGGGTGCTGGTGCCGGTCTCCCGTGACGCCGGGGATGTGCTGCGGGAGTTGGTCCAGGCCCGGGTGCACCGGCGGGAGACCGTCGCCGCGCTTCGCGCCCTGACCGCTGCCGACCCGCCTGTGGCCGGCGTCCCGGAGTCGGCCGCCACCGTCCTGGAAGAGGCCCTCTACGCGGTGGCCCGGGTGGATGAGGCGACGGTCCAGGTGATGCGGGAGAGGCGCCCACGGTCGTGATGCCGAAGAAGGCGGAGACCGGTTCGACGACCGCGGATCTGCTGGCCCATCCCTTCGGTCCGGGCGAGCGCGACGAGCACGTCGATGCCCACCTCGTCGCCGGTTGGGGCCCGGATCTGCCGTGCCCGGCCCGCGCCCCCGGGCGCATGTCGCTGGCCGATCGGCACTGCTTCTGGGCCCCCCGTGGAAGCGCTGCGCGGGCCGAAGCCGGAAGCGCATGTGCGGCACGTCTCGGTCCGCAACGAGCCCGGCGACCGGATCCTGTCGGACGCGGAATGGAGCGAGGTGGCCGCCGAGATGGTGCACGCCGCGGGCTTCGCCGGGCACGGTGACGAGCAGGCCTGCCGGTGGATCGCGGTCGGCCTCACCGTCCCCGGCGGATCGTTCCACGGCTCTGGCCGCCCTGACCGTGCTGTCCGCGACAGAAGGACTGACCGGCACCATGCCGGGAGGGAGCCGTATGCTCGGTCGGCTGTCTGGTTCCTTCCGGTTCCTTCTGGTTCCTTCCGGTTCCTTCCGGCGTTGCGGACACGCTCTAGCGTTGGACCCGCGTCGCCCCGGGCACCTGCGCGGCTTCACCCAGGGCAGAAGGCCACTTACTTCCCCCCGCGCCCCGGATCCCTAGGGTGAGGGGGTGAGCACTCATGCGCCGAACGAGTCCCGCGTCATCTCTCTGCGCCCGAAGGCCCCGTCGCCCGGTTCCGGCGGGGCGGCCGGCGCCCCGCGGCGACCCGTGGGGGGTCCACAGCCACGCGCGCCGAGGGAGCCCCTGTGGCGTGACCTCGTCGGCGACGTGCTGCGGCGCGAGCGGCTCGCCCAGGAGCGCACGCTGAAGGACGTCTCGGAGGCGGCCCGGATCTCGATGCCGTACCTGTCGGAGGTGGAGCGCGGACGCAAGGAGGCATCCTCCGAGGTGCTCGCGGCCGCCGCCCATGCCCTCGGGCTCGGCCTCGCCGACCTGCTCCTGCTCGCTGGTGACGAGCTGGCCCGGCACGCCCGGAGCCGGGGGGTCCGGGGCCGCACGTCACCCACGGCGCAGTACGACGGCTTCTGCCTCGCCGCCTGACCGGACCGGACCGGGCCGACGGCCGGTACGACGGGGCGCGCCCCCGCCGTACCGGCCGGCTCGCCGGCCCCCGGCCACGGCCGCGCGGGCTCAGACGAACGCGAACCGTTGGCTCAGCACCTCGTCGGCGAGCCCGTAGGCCACGGCCTCCTCGGCGGTGAACACCTTCTCCCGGTCCATGTCCGCGCGCAGCGTCGCCACGTCGTGGTGCGTGTGCCGGGACAGGACCTCCTCCACCTGCGAGCGGATACGGACCATCTCCTTGGCCGCGAGGCTGAGGTCGGAGACCGTCCCCTGCCGGCCGCCGCTGGCCGGCTGGCCGAGCAGCACCCGCGCGTGCCGGAGCACGAACCGTCGCCCGGGATCTCCGCCCGCCAGCAGCACCGCCGCCGTCGACGCCGCCTGACCGACGCAGAAGGTGGAGATCGGCGCCTGCACGAACGTCATCGTGTCGTAGATCGCCATCAGCGAAGTGAACGATCCGCCGGGCGAGTTGAGGTAGATCGAGATCTCCTGCTCCGGGCTCGCCGACTCCAGGTGCAGGAGCTGCGCTATGACCACGTTGGCGACCCCGTCGTCGATCTCGGTGCCGAGGAAGATGATCCGCTCGTTCAGCAGCCGGCTGAAGACGTCGTAGGACCGCTCGCCCTGCGCGGTCCGCTCGATCACGTAGGGAACCGTGTACGACCCCATGTCACAGCCCCGTCCGTCGGCGCGGCGTGGCCGGGCGGATGTCGGCGAGCGACTCCACCACCTGGTCCACCATCCCGTACTCCCTGGCCTGTTCGGCCGTGAACCAGCGGTCCCGGTCGCCGTCCCGCGCGATCGTCTCCTCGCTCTGCCCGGTGTGCTGGGCGGTGATCCGCTCGACGGCCTTCTTGGTGAACTGGAGGTTCTCCGCCTGGATCTCGATGTCCGCGGCGGTGCCGCCGATGCCCGCCGAGGGCTGGTGCATCATGATCCGCGCGTTCGGCAGCGCGAACCGCTTGCCGGGCGTCCCCACGGTGAGCAGGAACTGGCCCATGCTGGCGGCGAAGCCCATCGCCAGCGTCGAGACGTCGTTCGGGATGAGCCGCATCGTGTCGTAGATGGCGAGACCCGCGGTGACCGACCCGCCGGGGCTGTTGACGTACAGGCTGATGTCGGAGCGCGGGTCCTGCGCCGACAGCAGCAGGAGCTGCGCGCACACCCGGTTGGCCGACACCTCGTCGACCTGGGTGCCGAGGAGGACGATCCGCTGGTCGAGCAGCCTTGCCGCGAGGTGGTCGTCGAAGTGGCCGGGCGGTGTGTCGCCCTCCTCCGCGCGGGGCGCGAGCATGGTGAGGGGAGTCATCTCTTCTCCTTGTCGAGGCGGGATGCCGTCGACTCCACTCTTGACCTCGGGAACCCCCCGAACGCCGTTCCTCTGCCCCCGGCAGATCCGCCACGGGCGGACACGACGTCACGGCACTGGCAGTCGAACCTGATCAGCTCCTCACCCACGCTGGAGTCGAACGGTCTGCTCCACGTCTTCGGCACCAGATCAACGGCGGGTAGGGGAGCGCGGCCCAGCGCTTCTTGACCCGATTCGGTCCACCCACCCCATCGCGCTGGGGCTGTTCACCGATTCGGCGTTCCTGGACGACCTGGTCCGGGTACGCAGCTCCCGGCCGGTTGTGCTGGCCGGGAGCTGCCCGGTCGCCAGCCTGACGGTGCACTTGTTCGAGGGCTGTGACGGCAGCACCGGGCAAAGGACACAGCGACTGGGGCTGCGGTGCTCTCACGCTGGTGGTGGGGGCAGTACGAGGATGTGGTCGTCCGGGGTCTGCGTGGTGAACCCTGCGGCACGGAGCGCCGCGGCCAGGGCGGGACCGGTGGCGCGGTGCAGTCCGGCCAGCTCCGTGCCGCCCGCGTCCGGCGGGTGCGGGCCGCTGGTGCGGGCGTGCAACTCGTCGACTTCTTCGGGCATCCAGCCCACCATCATGCCGCGGGCGTGGCGCACCAGATGCGCGCCCTCCCGGCCCACAGCGCCCGGGTCGAACCCCGCTTCGCGCAGAGCGGTGCGCACCGGGTCCAGGAGCTCCGTCTCGTGATCATCCACAGCCGCACTGTAGAGGGACGGCCAGGGCGTGCGGGGTGTCCGTGGCGCCGTCCGGGTCCGTGGCGGGACCCGGACGGGGCCGCTTCAACCGGCCGGATCCCGCGCGTGGGGACCTTCTCATCGCCCTGCCACCCTGACAGGCCGGGACCCGCGCTGCGCGCCCGGCACGGGGAGAGGGATGTGCCAGGCGGGTGACAAGCTCACGCATGCGGCTGCACCGGGGCGCGGCGGGCATGGGGGCGGTTGACTATGGGGTTCCCGTTGTGCCCCGTCGAATGGAGCCCTTCATGTTGGAGCGCAGGTCGCGCAAGGACGGTATCGAGGTCACGTTCGTCCTGCCTCGGGAGGATCCGCCGGGGCCGGTAAGCGTGGTGGGGGACTTCAACGACTGGCAGCCCGGCATCCACACGCTCCAGCCGCGCAAGGACGGTAAGCGGGCGGTCACGGTCGCTCTGCCCGCCGAGACGACCCAGTTCTTCCGCTACCTGGCGGCGGGCGACTACTGGTTCAACGACGAGAGCACCGAGGACCGAGACGGCGCCAACAACCGCCTCCACACCTGACCTGACGCCCCCCCGAGAGCCAGGGCCTGCCCGCGAACTGGTGTGTCGGCAGCGCCGGCACCGCGCTGCGGTCCTACGGTGCGCTCATGCCCGACAAGTTGGCCGGCGCTCGTGCCGGCCGGCGCAGACCCGGAGAGCGCCGAAGCGGTGGGCATCGTCGGCCGCGCAGAGTACCTGCGCCTGCTGGCCCTGGGCGCGTCTCCCAGTCTGGCGTCCCAGATCCTGTTCGACGGCTCGGGGCAGGCCAACACGTGGCGCAGCGAGCAGCCGGCGTTCGCCGCCGCATGCGACGCAGTAGCCGCCGCGACCGTGCGGCGGGCGGAGCGCCGTCCCTCCCGGTTCACGCCGGAGCGGCGCCGGCAGTTCCTCGGGTATCTGCGGGCCGGGATGGCCACGACCAAGGCCGCGGCCGCGGTCGGCATCATCAGCACGACGGTCTACCAGCGCCGCCGCCGCGATCCCGACTTCGCCGAAGCCATGGACCAGGCCACGGCCATCCGAAGCACCCCGGAACCTGGTGCCGCTGCCGCTGCCGCTGCCGCTGCCGCTGCCGCTGCCGCTGCCGCTGACGCGCAGTGGAGCGCCTTCTACCAGCACCTCGCCGCTCATGGCGTGCTCCGCCAGGCGGCCCTCGCCGCGGGGATCCGGCCGGAGACGGTCTACGACCGGCGTAGATCAGACACGGATTTCGCGGAGCAGACCGACCACCTGCGTCTTTGAGACGAGGCTGCGCCCTAGACGAGCACGGCTTGGTGCCGGGGGGCAGACGAGGCGGGAGCCGATCCGGAACCGCATCTCGCCCGCGGCCCGGCGGATGTCCTTGCTCTGGGGGTGTCATCGAGCTGCCCCAGCGGCCCCATCAACGCCCGCGCCTCGTCTGCGCTGATCAGTTTCGGTCGGGGTTCGGTGAGGCCGTCGAGGAGGGTGTCCAGCAGGTCCAGTGTCTCGTCCATGCCAGGCCCAACGCCGTACGCGTGGGCACGTCACGTCTTTCCTGGCGCACCGCACGGTCCGGGCCGCTGCAATGCCGTGTCCGGCTGTGTGAGGCAGCCGGAGGTCAGGCCTTCTGGCGTGTCCGACGACAACTTCGGCCGCATCCTCGCCGCGTACGGCGGGATCTTCGTCGCGGGATCGATCGCCTGGGGCATGGTCGCCGGCGGCTACCGACCGACCGCTACGACGTTGTCGGCGCCCTGGTCTGCCTCGCAGGCATGGCCGTGATCATGTACGCCCCTCGCCCTCACTGACTCCGTTCCAGTCCCGAAGTGTCAGCTCAGGCGGCCCCGGACACCCGGGACGAGTCGCGCCGAAGGCGTATCGAAACCTGATGGGCACAGTAGGCCAGAGGGGCCGGCTGCGGCTGGGCCGTTCAGTCACACCCGGTCGCCGGGCTGAGCAAGCTCGGTTGGGCCGGGGGCGTTGTAGTCGGTCCAGGCCCGGTATGCCGGGTGCCGCGGGGGGTACTGGTCACGGCGCCAACTCGCAGCGGCGTCGCAACGCCGGAATGAAAGGAAAGCGCGTGAGTCGCGTCTTGATCGTCGAAAGTCATGACCGGTCCGGCCTGCGGCCGGTACTGGAGGCCGTCGATACGATGGTGGTGGTGGGTGAAGCGGCTGATGCTGTGCAGGCCGTCAAAGCCGCCAAGGAGTATCGGCCCGATGTCGTAATCATGGATGTGTCCCTTCCCGGCCAGGGTGCGGTCGAGGCCACCCGTCAGCTGTTGGGGCTCGGCTTCCCTCCGAGGGTGCTCGCGGTGACCACCTCCGGCCCGGACGGGAGGGTTCTTGACGTGCTCCGTGCCGGAGCCTCGGGCTTCGTCATGCAGGACTGCAGTCCTGACGAGCTGGCTCACGCGGTGCGGATCGTGGCTGCCGGCGGCAACGTCCTCGACTCGAAGGTCATGCAGACGCTGACTCGAGGCCGTCCTTCCGCGGGCTCCCGTGATCTGCTGGAGACGATCGGCAACCTCACGGACACGGAGCGGCAGATGCTGGCGCTCATCGGTGGCGGGCACACCAATCAGCGGATCGCCGATGAGTGCCGTCTGTCCATCACCAGGGTGAAGACACACGTCTCGCGCCTGGTCCAACGACTTGGACTGGAGCATCGGGTCCAGGCCGCGGTCCTCGCCTGGGAAGCCGGGATCGTCGGGCGGGACTGATTGCCGCAGGCGGCCGGACTGGCCCCTGCGACGCTCGCAGACACCCGGCCGCCGCTCAGCCGTCCGGCGTCCCGCGGTGACGGCCGGCCCCTGCCCGGTCTGCGTGGCGGCGAGGGCGGAGGCGACTCGGGGATGCAACCGTCCGGCGCCCGGGCCTACATCGACCGGCTTGGCCAGAGACTCGCCCCCCACTACACGCAGCCACATCAGCTGGCCACCCTGAACGAGAAAGCCCTCGCAGATCTCTACCTCTCGCTCGCCCACCATGTAGCACCAGAGACATTGGACCCGCCCCTGCGCTCTGGCTGGAGCGGTGATGACCACTTTGGCGAGTTGATCCGGTTCCATACCGCCACTTCTGGAGGCCAAGAACACACTGCAGGCAGCCCACCAGCTGCAACGTCTGGCCACCCACACTGGCCTGTGGCGTCTGCGTCACCCAGCCACGCGGACCGCCCTGGCAGCCGCCCAGTCCCTGCACACCCCCGTATCGCCCTCACAGCTACGTGTGCTCGCGGAGCAGTCCCGGCAGCGGCGCTGGGTCACGGACGAAGGTCACCTCCTGGCGCTCGTGCTGGAAGCCCTGGGCCGCTTCCAACAGGCCCATACCTACTCCACGGTCTTGATCAGCGCCGAAGACCATCGTGTGGTCGATGTGCTCCCAACCCGTGAAGCCGGACCGCTGGCCGCCTGGCTGGCCCGTCACCCCGGCGTGGAGATCATCTGCCGGGACCGGGCGAGCGCCTACGCCGAAGGAGCTCGCCTCGGCGCCCCCGACGCCGTGCAGGTCGCTGACCGGTTCCATCTGTGGCAGGGCCTCGGCCGGGCCGTGGAGACCTGCGTCGCCGCCCACCGCGACTGCCTGCGCCATCCGTCACCCAGCGGCATGCTGCCGAGGGCGATCCAGGATCCTGGCTGGCCGCAGGACGGCTCGGAGCCCGTCGGCCGGCGAGCCGAGCGGAAGAAGGCAGCGCACGCCTTGGTCCACGACCTCTTTGCCCAAGGCCAGTCGCGCCGGGCGATCGCCCGGCACCTGGGCTGGGGTCTCAACACCGTCCTCCGGTACGCGAACGCCCCAAGCTGGCAGGACACCTTCCGCGAGAACCGGCCCCGTCCCAGCAGGCTGGACCCCTACAAGCCCTACCTGGAGCGACGCTTCGCCGCGGGATGCACCAGCGTCACCCACCTCCACAACGAACTCCTCGCCAACAACGCGCCCGTCACCTACCAGATGGCCCGCGCCCACATCGCCACCCTCCGCGGGACGCCTGCCGGCACGCCGACGAGGCCTCCGACGGTGCGGCAGGTGGCCGGCTGGCTCACCCGGCACCCCACCACGCTGAGCGAGGACGACCAGGCCGCTCTGAAGGACGTCCTGGCACGCTGCCCCGAACTGGACACGGCCGCCGGACATATCCGCGGCTTCGGCGAAATACTCATCGCCCGGCTCGGGGCCACACTCCCCACCTGGATCGACGCAGTCGACGCCAGCCAACTACCCGGCCTCACCAACTTCGCACTCCACATGCTCCGAGACCTCGACGCCGTGACCGCCGGACTCACCCTCCACTGGAGCTCCGGCAGCATCGAAGGCGCGGTCAACCGCATCAAAAGGATCAAGAGGCAGCTCTACGGACGAGCCGGCTTCCACCTGCTCCGGAAGATGATCCTGCTCCAATAGCAGCTTGTAGTGTGGGGAGACTTTCATGAGGGGTGATCGATATAAGCAGGCGACGGTACGTTGCCAGGGGGGTACCCGGCGGGTATCGCATTTGGGACAACAAGGGGCAGCGGTGGTGGGGTGACCACTACGAGCTCTGCCCTGACGCTCTTCTGACGGAGTTGAACGGCGCTGCCGAACCCGCGAAGCTCACCGCTCTCCTCAAGCAGTACCGAGCACAGAAACGCTGACGGAACGAGCGACCGGTTTGGAGCATGGTCGGGTGGGCGTTGCCGAACTGGCCTCGGCCGACTTGTTTGACTGCTCGATGAGTGGCGGCAGCGTCCAGCTCAGCACTTCGCCCCTTGGACGGCCGACCCGCTCACCTGATGCCCAGGAAGCACCTCCTCGAACATCGAGGTGACGCTCCGCGACGGCTCCCCAAGATCTGTGCCAGAGCCCAGTTTTTAAGAGCACGCGGGCTGGCCAGGAGGTCACAGCGCGTGCCGACCTCACGTGGCGTCTGTCCGTTGTCCGGCGTCCGGGGTGGTGTGGCCGCCGGCGGTGAAGATGCGGTCGAGGTGGTGGCGGAGTACGGCGATGGCTGACTCTGGTGTCCGTTGGGCGACGAGGATGCTGGTGCCCATGGTCGCGGTCATGGCGAGCAGGCTGATGGCCTCGGTGCGTGCGTCGGCGCCGGGATCGGCCAGGCCCGCCGCCTGGGCTCCTTTGATCAGGCCGGTGAGGGCGTTCTCGGCCGCGTCGGGGTTGTCGATGAAGGGCTGGGCGGCGAGTGCTCCGTCGGTCACGGACAGGATCGAGTAGGAGCTGTACAGGAGGTGGAAGGTCCGGCTCTCCGCGTCGGTCGGCAGGGAGGCCAGCAGCAGCGCCTCGATCGTCGCGCGTGGGCCCGGGTCCGGGCCGGCGGCGGCCAGGCGGGCGCCCACGCGGGCGGTGAAGCGGTCGGTCAGGTGCTGGAGGCCGTAGAAGAGCAGCTTCTCTTTCGTCTCGAAGTAGTACTGCACGAGCCGGAGGGACACGCCGGCCTCGGCGGCCACGTCGCGCATGCCGACGGCGTGCAGCCCTCGCCGCCCCGCGACTTGGATGAGCGCTTCGGCGATCTGGGTGCGCCGTTCCTCGTGGTCCACGCGTTTTGGCATCAGTGCTGTCTCCGGCCGCGGGTGGGTGGGTGGTTCAGGGCTCACAGTCCGGCTCAGTCCGAACATCTTCATGGTACCGCCGTATCAACAATGTGGTACGTTCGTATCACGAAGAACGGATCTTCCTGGAGGTGCCCCGTGCCCGAGAACACGACCCGAGTGCGACGAGACATCGGCCGCTACGTGAGCGACGAGCTGCGCGACCTCTACTTCGCCACCTGCGACGTCCTCTACGCGAAGGGAGCGCCCGCTCGCTCCGAGACGGACGTCGAGACGAGCTTCGGCACCACCCACGTCTACCGGTACGGCCCCGCCGACCCGGCAGCCGAGTCACGCACGCCCGTGGTCCTGATACACGGTTCGGGCGGCTGCTCCGCGCAGTGGTACCCCAACACCCGCGCGCTGAGCGCCGAGCGCCCCGTCTACGCCCTCGACACTCCCGGCGACCCCGGCCGCAGCGTCCAGCGCGAGCCCATGTGGCAGCCGGAGCGCGCGGCGCAGTGGATGGACGAGGCCCTGGACGCGCTGGGCCTCGACAAGGTCCACCTCGTCGGCTCCTCGTACGGCGGCTGGCTCGTCATCAACCAGGCCCACCTTCGGCCCGAACGCCTCGCCTCGGTCACCGCCCTCGATCCAGGCGGTCTGGAGAAAGTGGGGCTGCGCTTTTTCGTATGGATCTTCGCCAGCCTCTTCGCCACCTACGCCCCCAAGGCGTGGCGACCGCGCCTCGCCAAGTGGCTGGAGCAGCCGGTGATCGTCGTCCCCGAGCTGCGCGCGATGATCCAGGCCAGCGTGCGGGCCTTCCGGATCCGCCGACCCGCGCCGCTGCCGCTGTCGGACGCGGAACTGGGTTCCATCCGGACGCCGTTCTACCTGGCCATGGGCAAGCGCAGCCTGCTCGTACACCCCAAGCGGCAGCTGGAACGCGTACCGCGCCTGCTTCACGGCGCCCGCGCCGAGATCATCGCCGCGACCGGCCACGGGCCGCAGATTGACCACCCCGACCTGGTCAACGCCCGGATGCTGAGCTTCATGGAGGACGTCGACTCCCTCGATCCGGCGGCTACACAGGGCGCCACGGACGCGTAGCCGCGAGGGCCGCAGACGCGGACCGTCCAACAGTGCAGAACCCAAGTTCGACGGGCATCGTACTTCGATTCGCCGCACCACCGACTCCGTCGTTCTGTACGCGCGCTCGGGCCGGGTGGTGACCTGGTCGTGGATGGACCTGGCCGTCGCCGCCCAGCACGCGCTGCGCCCGGGGACGGTACTGGACGGCGACGCGGTGATCGGGCGGGACGGTGCGATCGACTTCTCTGCGGTCCAGGCCCGGCCGCCTTGTCCCTGGCCCGGTCCCGGAAGCTCGCCGCGGCCCCTCCTGCTTCGTACGCGGCGTTCTATCTCCTGCCATCCCTACCTCGGCGGCGTTGTCGGCCGCCCGTACATCGAGCGCCGCCAGCTCCTCCTTGAACTCTTGGAGGACATCGGGCCGCCCATCCAGCCGGTGCCCGCGACGGATGACCGGGATGCGGCCCTGGTCTGGTACGACGTGCTCCAGGAACAGGGAATCGAGGGGATTTTGCAGCCAGGGTTTGGCATTGACCGATTGACCGCTATGTTGCCGTGTCGACGGTCGGTCAATTCCCCATATCAAACGTCAGGCAATTCCCCACCGTCTCACGCCCAGCCGCTGTACGGTCAGGTCGACCGACGGGGTTCAGAGTGAACGTCAGTCGAGACGAGCGTCGAGCTCAGGTCGATGCGGCGCGCGCGAATGCGGTGCGCGGTCCGCAGTCCCTGCTTGGCGGCGGTTGCCACGAGGCCGCCGAGGGTGGTTCTGGCGAGGTCGTGGGCGGCGAGGCGTTCCAGTGCTGGCAGGGCCCGGTCGTCGGCGGTGGAGCCGAGAGCGCGGCAGGCCAGTGCTCGGAGGTCCGGGTCGGGATCGGTGGTGAGGGCGATCAGGTCGTCCACCACCGGCGGGCCGAAGGCAGCGATCGCTGAGGCGAGATGACTGGCCTTCGGGTTCCGGCGTTCCATCAGGGCCTGCCAGAGCACAGCGAGTGCCCGGTCGCCGCCGATTCGGCCGAGCGCCAGAGCGGCCCTGCTGCGTACCCAGTTGGTCTCGTCGTTCAGCCGGGCTGTCAGGGCGGGCACGGCGGCGCGTTCCTCAAGGAGGCCGAGCGCCTCGCAGGCACCCTCGCGGACCATCGGATCGGGATGCTCCAGCAGGGCGGTGATCAGCGGAACGGCCCGGCGGAAGCCGAGTTCGGCACAGGCGAGCGCCGACCACCGCACCCCGCGGTGCCCGGTGTCGGCGAGTGCGCGCAGTAGGCCCGGTTCGACGCTCGCGTCGCCGAACTGGGCGATCCGGTCGAGTGCCTTGGTCCAGACGGTGACATCCTGCGTCCGGTGGTCGGAGGTGACCTCGGACAGGGCCGCCCGGGCCTGCGGATGGCCGAGCTCGGCCCACTCCAGCAGGGCGTCGATCGCCCGCAGCCGGATCGTGCGGTTCATCCTCAACTCGGCGGCGTGGACGGTGACGAGGGATGTCGGCCCGTCCGGCGGGTGGCCGAGTGCGTCCCCGAGCGGGCCGGCGAGCGGTGGTTCGAGCTCGCCCAACCACAGGGCCAGTGGGCCGATTCGGGTGCCGACGTCCGCGTCGTAGCGGCCGTCGCCCCGCAGGTTCGCGGCCAGCTTGGCGACCGTACGGAACAGCAGCCATGCGCGGTCCGATGGGGAATCAGCGAGGGCGTCGAGTCGGCCGGACACCGCCGCGGTGACGGCGGTCGGCGGGCGACCGGTGGCCTCCAGGACCGCCTCCGCCCAGGCGAGTGGCTCGCCCTGACGCTCGTAGAGCGCTCCGCGGCGACCGCGAGAGCTTCATCCAGCGTCTGATCCCGAAGCGTCCGAGCAGCACGGACACGGCTGACACCGAGATAGCCGACCACAGGCAAGCCTTCGCCAGCCGGCGTCCGTCCAGCCGGTCCGGTTCGATGTCGGCGTCTGCCGGGATCTCGGAGTCGGGAAGGATGTGCATGAACTGGTCGGCGGGGGGCGCGGGTCGCGTCGCTGCCCAGATGGCCTGCGTTGCCGACGACGGTCAGCTCGACATCGGCCAGGCGCGGACGAGTTCCCATGCGGTATCGAGTGGGCCGGCCAGGTCGAGCCTGCCATGGACCAGCCCGCCCGGGGTACCGGCCAGGCGGTGCGCATCGCGCAGGAGTGCGCCTTCCTCCAGCCAAGCGCCGTGGGAGAATTAGTGCGAGCAGACGCGGACCAGGGCCAGTTGCGCGACCGGCGGGTGGTCGCCGTACGGGTTGGAGGCGCCGTTCGGGTCCCCGGACAGGACCGCGTCCTCCCAGGCGCACCACTCGGCAGTGGCCTTCTCCCGTACCGCAGGGTCCGGATGTTCCACTAGGTGCAACGCCACCTCCCCGCAGGGCAGTCGCCTTCGCCCGATGAAGACCGTGCCTCATGAGGCAACCATGCCTACGGCGCCGTAGGCTTCCCCCGTTGGGCCGGGAAGCGACCGACTTCGGGGGAACGTGGGATGACGTACAGCAGAGCGCACGAACCGGGCACCGTACGGCAGTTGTGGCAGTTGCTCGAACCGGTCCATGCCGTCGTCTACTTCGCGCCCGAGGCCTACGAGGAGGCCGGCGGGCTCGGGTACGCCACCGACGACCGGTGGCCGATGTACTTCGCCTACCGGGCCGCCCCGCTCGGCCCGGCCGGAACGGGCCTCGTCAACGCCCTCTTCTACAGCTTCAGCCCGCGCATGGTGGAGCACTACCTCGCCCGGTCCTGGCACACCGCCGAGCCCGCCCGGGTGCTCGAGGCCCGGGCCGCGGCCTCCGACCGCTCGCTCCGGGCCCTGCTCGGCGAGCGCACCGCCTCCCCGGACCTGGCCGAGGCCGCCACGCTCGCCCGGCGCGCCGCCGAGGCCGTCACCACCGGCGGGCGCCCGCTCGCCGCCGCCAACGCCGCCCTGCCCTGGCCCTCCGCACCGCACACCGTGCTCTGGCACGCCGCGACGATCCTGCGCGAGCACCGCGGGGACGGCCACCTCGCCGCCCTCCAGGCCCACCACCTCGACCCGGTCGAGTCCCTGGTCCTGCACGCCGGTGTGGGAGCCGCCCCGGTGGAGGCGTTCGAGGGCCGCCGGTGGTCCACCGACGAGTGGAACGCCGCCCGCGAGCGGCTCGCCGCTCGGGACCTGCTGGCCGAGGACGGCGCGGCCACCGGAGCCGGACTCGCTCTGCGCACCGCGGTCGAGAAGCTCACCGACGAACTCGCCTCGGGCCCGTGGGCGGCGCTGACCCCGCAGGAGGCGGCCCGGCTCGCGGAACTCCTCCTGCCGCCGGTCATCGACATCATCGGCGCCGGGATCCTCCCGACCCAGGGCACCCTGGGCATCGGGATGAAGTACGACTACGACAGCTGATCCGCCGCGGGGAAGGAACCACCCGTGAAGTACGCCTTCTCCACACTCGGCCTGCCCGGCGCACCGCTCGACCACTGCGCCGCCCTCGCGGCGTCCCACGGTTTCGACGGCCTCGAACTGCGCGCCCACCCCGGGGAACCCCTGCACTCGGACAGCCCGGCCGCCGAGCGCGCCGCCGCACGGCGGACCCTCGCCGCCTCCGGGATCGCCGTCCTCGCCGTCGCGGGCTACGCCCGGGTCGCCGCCCCGGGCCCGGACGAGCCGGTCCTCGCCGAGCTGCACGCGCTGGTCCGGCTCGCCGCCGATCTGGAGGCCCCCTACGTACGGGTCTTCCCCGGCGGCGGCGACCTCCCCGGGGAGACCGCCGACGCGCACGCCGGCCGCCGGCTGCTGGCCGCGGCCCCGTTCGCCCAGCGCCACGGCGTGCGGATCCTCCTGGAGACCCACGACTCGCACCGCACCGGGGCCGCGGCCGCCCGGGTGCTCGACAGGGTCGCGCATGCGGGGGCCGGCGCCCTGTGGGACGTGCTGCACACCTGGCTGGGCGGTGAACCCCCGGCCGCCTCCCGCCGGGCCCTGGCCGCGCACCTGGGCTACGTACAGGTGAAGGACGTGAGGTCGGCGCAGGACCTCACCCCCGTCGCGCTCGGCGCCGGGGTACTGCCCCTGGCCGAGGCGGTGGCCCTCGTACCGCCGGACGGCTGGCTCTGCTGGGAGTACGAAAAGCGCTGGCACCCCGCGGCCGCCGAGCTGCCCGGACTGCTGGCGCGGGGCCGCGAGTACCTGCACGGGCTGGTGGCGCACCGGCCCCGCAGCGTCCGGGGGGCCGGGGAGGAGCAGGAACTCCCCCTGCGGGCACCCTGACGGACCCGCTCCCCGCGGAGCGCCCCGGCCCCCCCGGGTCACTCCGCACGTCGACGCAGCGGTCGGCACTGGGCCGGTGCCCACCACGCCGGTGCCAACCACTCCGGATCCCGCTCCGGGGAAGCGGGCTACCAGCCCACCGCCACCAGCTACGACTACGACGCACCCATCGGCGAGGCCGGCGAACTCACCCCCAAGTTCCACGCGTTCCGCGAAGTCATCGGCAAGTACCTGCCGCTCCCGGACACACCGCTGCCCCAACCGCCGCCCCAAATCATCCCCGCCCTCGCCACCCCCGCAGGGACCGCCGAGCTGCTCGGCCACCTCGACCTGCTCGGCGGCCCACCGGTGCTGCGCCCCGCCCCCGAATCCATGGAGCGGCTCGGGCAGAGCCACGGCCTGATCCACTACCGCACCACCCTCACCGGCCCGCGGCCGGCGATGCCCGTCAGGATCGACGGGCTGGGCGACCGCGCGTACCGCTTCGCCGACGGGGCGCCCCTCGGCGGGCGTCCTCGACCGCAATGCTCCCGGCGAAGGGCTCGACCTGCCGGTCGGCGAGTCGGGCGTGGGGCTCGACGTACTCGTGCGGGCGCAGGGGAGGGTCAACTACGGGCCGCTGCCGCTCCTCGACGACCGCAAGGGCATCCGGCGTGGCATCCGGCACGGCCCTCAGCAGTTGTTCGAGCGGGAGATCCGGCCGCTGCCGCTCACCGACCCGAGCGGACTCGACTTCGCACCGAACCGCGCGGAGCCGGGCCGGCCGGCCCTCCACCGCTTCACCCATGACCTCACGGCGCACGGGCCGGCCGACGCCTTCGTCGACAAGTCGGGTGGGGGGACCGGCCCGGGTCTGGCTGAACGGCTTCCTCCTCGGCCACTACGACACCCCGCGCGGCCCGCAGCGCACGCTCTACGCCCCCGGGCCCCTCTGGCACGGCGCAGCGGCCGGCACTCGGACCACGAACGCGATCATCGTGCTCGAACTGGAGCGCCCCGGCACCGAACTGCCTCTGCGCGACCGGTCCGACCTGGGGCCGCACCACGGTCGTCACCGTCGAGTGAGAGAATTCCCCACGTGAAGCGCACGAGCACCCGCCTCGCCGACGGCCGCGAGATCCTGTACTACGACACCGGCGACGGCGCCGTTCGCGCCTTCCCCGACACCCGCCCGCTCGGGACGTCGGCCTCCGCCACCCGTTCCGAGGTACGTCGCGATCCGCTGCTCGGCGACCGGGTCGTCATCGCCTCCCACCGGCAGGGCCGCACCCACCACCCGCCCGCCGACGCCTGCCCGCTGTGCCCCTCCACCGAAGGACGCGCGAGCGAGATCCCGGCCCCCCACTACGAGGTGGCCGTCTTCGAAAACCGTTTCCCCTCCCTCGCCGGCGACACCGGCCGCTGCGAGGTCATCTGCTTTACCCCCGACCACCTGACCTCCTTCGCCGAGCTCGACGAGGAGCGCGCCGCGCTCGTCCTCGCCGCCTGGAGCGACCGCACCGCCGAGCTCTCCGCCCGCGAGGGGATCCGGCAGGTCTACTGCTTCGAGAACCGGGGCGCCGAGATCGGCGTCACCCTCGCGCACCCGCACGGCCAGATCTACGCCTTCCCCTTCGTCACCCCGCGCACCACCCGGATGCTCGCCACCGTCGCCGACCACCGCGCGCGGACCGGCGGCAACCTCTTCGAGGAGGTACTGGCCGCCGAACGGGCCGAAGGCACCCGGGTCGTCCTCGAAACGGAGCACTGGACCGCCTTCGTGCCCTACGCGGCGCGCTGGCCGTACGAGGTCCACCTCTACCCGCGCCACCGGGTCCCCGACCTCCCCGCCCTCGGCGACGCGGCCCGCGCCGGCTTCCCGCAGATCTACCTGGAGCTGCTGCGCCGCTTCGACCGGCTCTTCGACCGGCCCGAGCCGACCCCGTACATCTCCGCCTGGCACCAGGCCCCGGTGGCGGACGAGGGCCGCGCGGACTTCGCGCTCCACCTGGAGCTCTTCACCGTCCGCCGGACCGCGGACAAGCTGAAGTACCTGGCCGGGACCGAGTCCGGCATGGAGGCCTATATGAACGACGTGCGGCCCGAGGACGCGGCGGCGCGGCTGCGGGAGGTGGCGAGCGCGTGAACGACGCGGCGCAGGACGAGTTCCGCCAGCTGTACGGGTACCCGCCCGAGGGCGTCTGGGCAGCCCCGGGCCGGGTCAACCTGATCGGCGAACACACCGACTACAACGACGGCTTCGCCCTGCCCTTCGCCCTCCCGCAGCGCACCGAGGTGGCCGCCGCCCGGCGCACCGACGGGATCCTGCGGGTCCACTCCGCCGACGCCCCCTCCGGCGCCGTCACCCTCGACCTCGCGGGTCTGGATCCGCAAAGCCCTCCGCGGGGCGCCGCGAGCTGGGCCGCGTACCCGGCCGGGGTCGTGTGGGCCCTGCTGGACGCGGGACTTCCGGTCGGCGGCGCCGACCTGCACGTACGGTCCGATGTACCGACCGGCGCGGGCCTGTCCTCCTCCGCCGCCCTGGAGGTGGCCACCGCACTGGCCCTCACCGACCTCCACGGGATCCCGCTCACCCGGCCCGAACTGGCCGTACTCGCCCGGCGCGCCGAGAACGCGTACGTCGGTGTCCCCTGCGGGATCATGGACCAGATGGCCTCGGCGTGCGCCACCGAGGGACACGCCCTCCACCTGGACACCCGCACCCTCGAACAGCGCGGCATCCCCTTCGACTGCGCGTCGGCCGGCCTGCGCCTCCTCGTCATCGACACCCGGGTCAAGCACGCACTGGCCGACGGGGCCTACGCCCGGCGCCGCGCCTCCTGCCACCGGGCGGCCGAGACCCTCGGCCTGCCCGCCCTGCGCGACATCCCGTACGGGGAACTGGAGCGGACGCTGGCCCGACTCCACGACCCGGTCGGGCGCAAGCGGGTCCGGCACGTCGTGACCGAGAACGAACGGGTGCTGCGGGTCGAGGAGTTGCTGCGCGCCGGCCGGCTGCGCGAAGCGGGCCCGCTGCTCACCGAGGGACACCTCTCGCTGCGCGACGACTACGAGGTGTCCTGCCCGGAGCTCGACCTCGCGGTGGCCACGGCTGACGCGGCGGGTGCGTACGGCTCCCGCATGACGGGCGGCGGCTTCGGCGGCTCCGCACTGGCCCTGATCGACGCGGAGGCCGAGCAGGTGGTGACCCGAGCGGTGACCGACGCCTTCCGCCGGGCGGACTTCGCCCGGCCCCGCATCACGCCGGCCGCTCCGTCCCCGGGCGCCACCCGCCTCGTCTAGTGCTGTGACCGGAAAGGTTCACCGGGTCGCGACGCCCGGCACGGCACCTCGCGGCGTTGTCGGACCACGGAAGGACGTCCAGTACGAGCCGTAACCCTCCGCCTGGCGATGCACCGCACCGGACGCCGCGACCCGGCAACCCTTTCCGGCCACAGCACTAGGTCGGGGACGCGGACGGGGCCGACGGCACTGCCGTCGGCCCCGTCGCTCATCGGCAGGGATCAGCAGGTGCCGGCCGGCCGTTCCCGGACCACCAGGTCGGTGGAGCCGGTGGTCGCGTCCAGCCAGGCGACCTGGCGGCCCGCGCCGGCCGCCGGGTAGTTCTGCTCACCGCGGTTGCAGGAGACCCGCTCGCGGCGGGAGCCGTCGGTGGTCAGCTGCCACAGCTTGGAAAGCGACTCGTTGCGGTACCGCGTGTCGGGCGTCTGGGCGACGAGGGTCAGTGCGTCCTGCGAGACCGTCAGGTCGGAAGCGATGAAGGCGCCCGGCTTGTGCTCGCTGCTGACGATGAAGGCGCCGCGGCCGTCCAGGCCGGAGCTGATCACCGACATCAGACCGCCGTCGCTCTCGTCGGTGTCGGCCAGCCAGAACACGTTCTTGCTGTTGATGCCGGTCTGGCCGAGACTCACCGGCTCGTCCAGCTGCTCGGTCATGACCGCCTTGCCGGTGGCGAGGTCGACGACCTCCACGCCCAGCCGGTAGGAGCCGCCCTGCGGGTACAGCTTCGCGTAGGCGATCTTGTTGTCGCTGATGGAGGGGAGGGCGGTCAGGGTGTTCCACTTCCGTCCGTCGGTGAAGACCGGGGCCTTGTCGGTGGGCCGCAGGTAGCCGACGTGCCGGCCGCCGAGGATGTCGTACTCCTCGAACACGATCGTGTTCTTCTCCACCCGCAGGCCCGCGACGCCGGTCATCGAGCTGTAGAGCGTCTTGATCGGGCCGCCCGCCACGGGGCGGGAGAGGACGTCGACCGAGGTCGGTCCGTACGCCGTCCACACCACGGTCTTGCCGTCGGTCGCCGGGGCGGTGTGGTAGCGGCCGTCGTTGGGGCTGATCACCTTCGGGGCGCCCTTGCCGTCCAGGCGGCCGGCGTAGACCGAGTAGGGCTCGGAGCCGTCGTCGTTGGACTTGGAGGCCGTCCACCAGCCGCCGCCCGCACCCACTCCGGAGTCGGTGGTGTTCAGCTTGCCGAAGAGGGTGTCGGTGTCGACGCCGAGGGCCTGCTCCCAGCCCGGGACGATGCCGTGGGCGTTGAACGACCGCTTGACCGCGTTCTGCTGGCCGGAGTTCGCGCCCAGCGCCTTCGCGGCCGCGAGCACCGCGCCCCGGGCCTCGTTGAACCCGTCGATCGGCGTCATGTACTCGGTGACGGCCTTGTACACGATCTTGTCGGCCAGGTCGCCGCCCAGGTCCTCGCGCATGTCCCACAGCGCGCCGGAGAAGATCGTCGAGTTCAGGTGCACGCCGCCGTTGTCGGTGGCGAACGAGACGCCCAGGAAGCTCTTCGACGTGGTGGCCCCGTCGTTGAGGTCGCGCAGGGCGCAGTCTGCGGCCGCCTTCGTGCGGCACAGGTCCTCGCCGATCAGGCCGGCGGTCGGATCGCTCATCGGCGTCCCGCTGGCGGTGACGTCGATCGCATTGCCGAAGTAGTCGGCCAGGGCCTCGTTCAGGGCGCCGGACTGGCCCGCGTAGACCAGGTTCGCCGTGTGCTCGATGACCCCGTGGGTCATCTCGTGGCCGACGACGTCCGTGTCGGCCGACATCGGCTTGAACTCCGTGTCCCCGATGCCGTAGACCATCTTGGTGCCGTCCCAGAACGCGTTGGCGTAGGGCTGGCCGTAGTACGTCACGCCGACCAGGGAGTTGACGGCCC
The DNA here is from genome assembly GCF_043201855.1 of Streptomyces sp. NPDC048257. Classification (NCBI taxonomy): domain Bacteria; kingdom Bacillati; phylum Actinomycetota; class Actinomycetes; order Kitasatosporales; family Streptomycetaceae; genus Streptomyces; species Streptomyces sp. NPDC048257. Next base: position 275,126 of record NZ_JBICZI010000001.1, on the reverse strand, counting down.
CGCCGTTCCCGTCGAGGCTGTCGCGCCCGAGGTTCTTCTTGTAGAAGTCGTAGACCTGGCCCGCGTTCCAGTGGGCGTCCACGGCTCCCGAATCCGTCGCCGCGGCGCCGAAGGCGGTGTTCGGGGAGGTGAACATCGTGATGCCGGAGGGCCACCGGCCCGAGGTCTCCGACACGGACTTGCCGCGGGCGTCCCACGTGCCCAGCAGGCTCTTGGTGGTGGCGCGCATGCGGCCCGCGTCCGCGAGGAGATAGCTGCCGGCCGCCGGGTCGTAGGCGATGTCCAGCGAGGTTGCGGCCCCGCTGAGCCGAGCCCCGGACCCGGTCTCCGGGACCAGGTTCGAGGGCGCGGCCGGCGGGCCGTCCGCCGTCGGGCCCTCGGCGGCCTCACCGGCCGTCCGAGCCGCGGGGGCCGTCATCGTCTTCAGCGCGCTGTACTGGAGCGCCGGGTAGCCCGAGCGGGCGTCCACGTACACCTCGTCCACGACCGGCGCCCCGGTGCCGGGCGCGGTGCCGCGCACGGTGACGCGGTAGGCGAGGACGCCGGCCCCCTTGGGCAGGACGACCAGGCCCCTGGCCTCACCGGTCATGCCGGTGGCCGCCGGATCACCGGACTCGGACCGCGGCGCCTGGCTCTTGTCGAGGGCCGCTCCCAGCCGGCGGGCCGTGGCGGCCACCGCGCGGCGGACCGCGACGTCCTCGGTGACCTGGGGGGTGACCTCGGTGCTCAGGGCGGTGAAGTAGTGCCCCGAGGTGCCGGTGACCACGCGCTTGCCGTCCTGCTTCTGCATGCGCACGACGTACTGGCCGCCCAGGACGTCGACTCCGCGGTGCTTCTGCTGCAACCGGACCGTCTCGTCCTTGGAGCCGGTGGCCGTCGTCGCCAGGGGAACGAGGTCGCTGCCCGCCCGGGGGATCTTGTAGCGGCTCTTGTGCGCGGCGAGGTGCTGCCGTGCCGCGTCGGCCGGGGCCGCCTTGGCGTCCACGGGCTCCCGTATGCCCTCGACGAGCACCGGGGTCGCGGTGTCCTGGCCCGGGACGGCGTTCGAGGGGCCGGAGTCCACGGCCCACGCCGGCGACGCCTGCAAGGTCATTGCGGCGGCGAGCAGAACCGCGATTCCTCCGGCGGAGCGGAGCTCTTTCCGCCATATCCGTCGTGCGGCAGGGGTGGGCGCCGACGAACCTGCGCTGAACTCGGACAAGGGGTCTCCTCAACCATGAGTGCCTGATGCGTTGCTGTGAGTCGTCGCCATGCAAGCGTCGCGGGCGGCTCCCGACCAGAGCCGAACCCCCCTCAGAAGTGGCCATGCACACTTGTGGGGGCTCTGTGAAGGCGGTCAAAATCCCCGGCATGATCGAAACCGACCCGCACGACCGGACTCCCGCCCGCACGCAGGACGACAGCAGGGCGGTGATCCACACGGCCGGCGACCCGGCCGCCGACCCGGCCGTCGTGCTGCGCGTACTCATCCAGCGCCGGCAGGCCCTCCTGCACCAGGAGTCGGCGGACCTGAAGTCCCTGCGCTCCTACGCCGACCGGCTGGCCCACCGGCTTCCGCCGCAGCCCGCGACGCCTCCCGAAGCCGCGGCCGGCATCGAGATCCTCACAGGCGCCGAAGCGGTCGGGGCCCGCCTCGACACCATGCTCGACGCCGCCGAGACGGAGGTGCTGATCCTCGACCGCACGGCGCAGACCCCGGAGGCGCCCGGCTGCGAGGAAGCCGGGGTGACCGGGGAAGCAGGGGAGGCAGGGGAGGCCGTCTTGGCCCGCATCCGCCGCCTGCTGGCGCGCGGCGTCGCCGTACGGACCGTCACCGACCGGCGCGGCACCGATTTCCCGGACCGGGCGAAGGAGCTGATCGCCCTCACCCGGCAGGGCCTCCAGGCCCGGATCGGACAGCGCCTGCCCACTGGCCTGATCCTCGTGGACCGGCGGATCTGCCTGCTGCCCCCGCCGCCTTGCAACGGCGAAGGGTCCGACGGAGCGGCCCTGGTGTTCGGCGACTCCCTGCTGCACCAGGCCGCGCTGCCGTTGTTCGAGTCGCTGTGGGCGCGCGCCACCCCCGTCGGCAGCCCCGGCAGTCCCCTCACCGCGGACCAGCAGGAACTGCTCGGGCTGCTCGCCTCCGGCCTGAAGGACGAGACCATCGCGCGCCGGCTCGGTGTGCACGTGCACACCGCCCGCCGGCGGATCACCCGCATGCTGGAGGAACTCGGCGCCGACACCCGCTTCCAGGCCGGCGTCCAGGCCGCCATCCGCGGCTGGCTGCAACCGCGCCCCGCCCCGGACGGCGAGCCCGAGGCGCCGGGAGGGCACTTCGCGAGGTCCGGCGGCGCCGGACCCGGCGCGGTGGTGAAGGGGCTGACCCGTGGGGGCGTGGCCACGCCGGTGTCGGTCCCGTGACGGGAGACGGCCGGCCTGGAGGCGGGCTGGTCTCGTCCCGTCGCGTCCGACTGCCGCGCGCACAGCGATCCGTGAGGGGGATGTGGGCGCGGGGCCGGCCCCCGGGGCGCCCCTGGGCGCCGAGTCGTCAGGCGGGCTGGACGGTGATGGTGCAGAGGCGCTTGGTGGCCCGGGTCAGGGCTACGTACAAGTCCCTTTCCCCACCGGGGCGGGCCGTGATGATTTCCTCGGGGTTCATGACGACGACCCCGTCGAATTCCAGGCCGCGTGCTTCGGACGCCGGCACGATGCGTGCGTGGTGAGCGATGCCTTGGGCCGTCAGCTCGCCCACCCTGGTGTCCGCGCAGATCACTCCCAGAAGCCCTCCCGGGTGCGCGGTGCTCTGGGCGCGGAGTTCCCGAACGACGGCGGTGACCAGCCCGTCCGGAGGTGTGGTCACGGTGCGAGGGCTCTCACCGCTTCGCAGTGACCGTGTGGGCTTCTGGTCCGGAGCGATCCGCGTGAGCAGGTCCCGGACGCTCTCCAGGATCTCCTGCGTGGTGCGGTAGCTGACGGTCAGGTTGTGCAGTTTGAACCGCGGTCCGACGTGGGGGCCCAGTGCTTCCTTCCAGTCGCGTGCTGTTGCGACCGGGCCTGCCTGGGCGAAGTCACCCACCAGCGTCATCGCCCTTGCGGGGCAGCGGCGGACGATCATCCGCCACTGCATGGCGGTCAGTTCCTGCGCCTCGTCGACGACGACGTGCCCGTACGTCTGCTCGGGGGGGGCCGTCGACCAGGCTCGCCGCCTCGTCCAGCAACGGCACATCGGCATCGGTCCACGGGTCGTCCGGACCGCGCAGCAGAAGGGACCGCTCCTGCGCGGTCAGGCGGGGCAGGTGCTCGGCGAGAGCGCCGGCGTTCGTCAGGAGCGCCTTCACGAGGTCACCGGGTACCAGCCGCGGCCACACCACCTCGACCGCTCGGTCGACGCCGGCGTCGTCGAGGAGATCGGCTCGGATGGCGTCCAGGTCCAGCTCGTGGACCGGACCGGAGTCGGCCGCACCTTCGGCACGGCGCTGGGCGGCTCCTGTGAACCGGTCGAGGTCCATGCCCGTCATCCTGGCGGCATCGGCGTCGATCCGCTCCAGGAGGTCGCCCATGTCTCGTTGCATCGCGTCGGTGACGGCGTCGACCAAGAGCTCCCTGAACACCTGGCGCGCGGGGTTGTGCCCCGGTGCGGCTGCCACGGCGGCGTCGCGTGCCGTGGCGACTTCCTCGCGGGACAGGTGGACCAGTTCCTGTCCGACCCGCACGCTGAAGTCACCGGCGGGGGCTTGCTGGACGCGCAGCAGGCCGGCCAAGGCGTCGGCGAGGTCGGAGCTGCCCTTGAGACGCGCCGTATCGAACGGGTCCACCGTGTCCGTGGACGCTCCGGCCAGTTCCCGGCAGGTCGCCAGAACGACGTCGTTCTCTCCGAGCGAGGGAAGGACCTGGGAGATGTAGTCGAGGAACCGGGCGTTCGGGCCCACCACCAGGACGCCCTCCTCCGCGGCGCGCGGGAACGCGTACAGGACATAGGCCGCCCGGTGCAGGGCGACCACCGTCTTGCCGGTGCCGGGCCCGCCCTGCACCACGGTCACCCCGCGGTGGGCGGAGCGGACGATCTCGTCCTGCTCGGCCTGCAGCGTCGCGACGGCCGCGTGCATCCTGCCCGTACGCCGTGCCGACAGGGCATCGGTCAACGGGCCGTCCCCCACGACGTCCTCGTCGGTCGGGGCGGTTCCGTCCAGCAGTTCGTCGCTCACCGAGATGACCGTGCGCTCCACGAGGTGCAGGTGCCGGCGCCGCCGCAGGTCCATCGGGTGGACCGGTGTCGCCTCGTAGAAGGGCCGCGCCGCGTTCGCGCGCCAGTCCACGAGCAGAGGCAGGTCATCCTCCTCCGTATGCAGTCCGATCCGCCCGATGCGCAGGGCCGTGCCATCCGTCCAGTCGATGCGCCCGAAGACCAGCCCCTTTTCGGCGCCCTCCAGCCGGCCGATTTCCATGGCCAGACGCTCGGCGGCGATTTCTCTCTCGTATGCCTCACCGGCGCTTTCCGCCGGGGCCTTCAGCACACTCGCCCGATGTGCTCGCGCCTCGGAAAGCCGCTCGGTGAGCAACTCATATAAGGAGGACACATAAGCCCGCTCCGATTCAACCGCACGCACAGCCGGATCGCTAATTTTCGACAACAGGGGGCTCCTTTGATTCGAGCCACACCCTACGGTCGAATTTCCCTAAAGGTAAGTCTTGACTTACTTGGCAAGCCATGGCCCCACGGCTGAATCCATGACGGCTGACCGTATGGCGTGTCATGCATTCCGCCGATCCGTATACCGCTATTGCGCTTCCGATGCCCACCTGCCTTATGGCGAGCCCGCCCTTGGATGCCGGCGATGTTTTGCCGTGCTCGGGAAAAGGGGGAAGAGCCGGCGAGGCGGCAGGCGCCATCGAGCTCACTGCCAGGGGGCATCTGTTCGCTTCTCTGGTGACCCGACCGAGGAGACGAGCACGCAATGGGTCAAGCCCTCGACCGGTCCACCACAGCCCCGACCCGCGCCGACGGCCCCATTTCAGGTCCGCAGCACCACGCCGCCGTCGGTCGCGGCCGACCCAGAGAACGGATCGGGGAACTCTCACCCGGTTCGCCGCCGCGACGCCCGGCGGCAGGCCCGTCCGTGCCCGGACCATCCGACCCGGCCCCGCCCGACCTGGAACCGCCGACCTTCGGCCCCCGCGCCTTTGATCTCGTCAAAGGAACGAATGGCGACAGGCGCGGCGGGCGTCCGATGAACCCGGGCTTTCCGGGGCCCGGCGTCGGCGCCGATCCGATCAGATCCGATGACGGCTGATGACAGGGTTTGCTGACAGTCAAGGGCTGTCCCGTAATCCCGGGCGGGCGGGCGCGCGTCGCCGGCTACGGCACCGCGCCGCGCTGTCGGCAACATCCGGATACGCCCCGTACGAGGACGTGCCTCCGCCTTGCGATGCACCGCATCTGACGCCGCGCGCTGATCCACCCGGGATGACGGGACAGCCCTGAGGGTCGAATGCGACCACCACAACGGGGAGCGGCATGGCCAACCTGCACCGCGACCGCCTCGCCCTGCGCATCCTCGATGGCGCGTTTTCCGCGAGGGACCTCACCGCCCGCCACCCGCGTACCGGCGACCTGCTGTCCGCCGTGAAATGCATGGTGCAGACCCTCGCCGCCGCCGGTGAACTCCCGCGCGACCTCCAGCGCGAACCGACCTGCGACGGGCTGCGGGCCGCCGAGGCGAAGGGCAACAAGGGCGGGCGCCGCCCCGCCGGAGAGCCGCAGCCTGTGCAGAGGCGTGCGTGCCCGGTCGGCCGCCGAGTGCCACGGCGTCCCGCATCGCCGGCCGCGCCCGGTACGGGAGCAGAGCCCCGATACGGCAGCAGGGCCCGGACCGCGCGTCGCGGTCCGGGCCCTGCCCCGTGCTGTGCCGCCCTGCGGCGGCGGTGCGTCAGTTCTGTGCGGTGTCGTCGCCCGCTTGCCCGGCGCCATCGGCTGCGCCGGCCTTCTCGCGCATCTTGCGCACCAGCTCCGCCTTCTGGTCGGCAGCACCCCGGCGGTCGAGGTTGCGGTGCGGCCCGTTGTTCTGCCGTTCGGCGCGGGACAGCCTCTTGCGCTGGCCGCCGCCCTGGCCCACGGGGTTGTTGATGTTCTTGCTCACGGTCACGGGTTCTCCCGGTAATGATGTGAAGTGATCTGTGGATTCATCGGTGAGGGACGGGCGGCGACGTCGGAGGACGTCAGCAGGGGCCCATCACGCGCTCACTCGTAAATCGGTGTCTGGAAGAACATGACAAAGACGTTACCCGGTTCCGTGGGTCCCGCACACCAACCTTCTCGCCGCCCGGCGTCGGCCGGGCCTTCGGCGAGCGCGCGGGGTCAGGCATTTCCTTCCGGGAGTCCCAGCACCCGCCAGCACCCGCCGGTGGTCGCCCCCCGCCCGGGGCAGGTGCAGACAGACGTTACTGGGCCGTCACCGCACCATCATCCACACCAGCTCAACCGTGCTCTCGCACACCCACCTCCCGCGGGAAGCGATCAAGGTGCGCACGGGAAGCAGGCGGCCAGTCGCTTCCCGGGCGTAGGGAACCCGCATCGACACCACAGGTGACCGAGGTGTCAGGCCCCGACATCCAGCGGCAGGACGCGGTCCGGCCGCGCGGGGCTCCATGGTGTCACGGCCCAGGCAGAAAGGGGCCCTCCCGAGCGAGCCGCTCGGCTCTCTCCCCGCCCCGGCCTGGGGCGAGAGGAGCAGCATGCTGGAGGCACACAGCATCTCCACAGGGTTTATCCGAAAGTGATAATTTCCCGCAGCCCGTCTCGGCGCATCCAACAATCCGGAAGATCTTCTTCCGACGGGTCCATGACAGGTCGCCGCGCTGCCTGCCACCCCGTGTTCCGACGACAGCAACGAGGCACGGCCGAGGGAAGACCGCAAGAACCGAAGCCTTATGAGCGCGGTACGGAGGCATCAACCCGCCCATTCAGCAAGAGGATTGACGATGCAGATGTCCTTCGGTCGGCTTCCCGCCTTCCCATCGGACAGGCCTCACCCCGGTATGAACGAGGAAAACGATGTGCGAACTCCTGAACCGCATCTGGTCCCGCCCCCGAGGCGAGTGGATCCGCGTCCTACGCAGGGAGCTCCCCGTGCTGGCCGACGAGATAGTGAAGGAGCTCCTCCACGGGACTCCGGCACTCACCGCACTCGTCGACGACTACGACACCATCGACGACGAAGCGCTCAGGCACTCGGTGGAAAGAGCGCTGTGCACCGCTCTCGGCTACCGGCAATCCAGTAGCCGGAACCCGAGCGGCGGCCACCCCCGCCCCGACCGCGTGAGCGAGGGCAGACCTGACGACAGAGCGGAGGAAAGCCCGCAGTTCGCCCCGGAGGTCGTGCGGAACATCAGCCCCGTAGCCGGGCACCGCGATGGCGGCGGGACAGAGGGCGCCGGAGCGCAATGGCACGAGTCCGCCGCACCGCCCGACCGGGCGCGTCAGGAGCTGTTCAAGGCGCTCACTGACGCCAGGGCCGCCTCAGATCGTTCCCTCACCGAGCTGGCCGAAGCGGCCGACTGGCCGCTGCCAGCAGCCGTACGAGCCGTCGTACTCGCCACCCCTGGCGAGACGCAGCAGCTGGCGGGCGTACCGGACGACTCTCTCGCCGGCGTGTTCGCGGGCCAGCCCTGTCTCCTGGTTCCGAGTTCGGACGAGGACCCCCGAGCCTCGCTGGAACTCCCGCTGCGCGGCCGCCTCGCAGCCGTGGGCCACTCGGTTTCCCTGACGGACACTGCGTCCTCCCTGCGTTGGGCCCTGCGCCTGCTCGCCCTCACCCCGGCCCGCCCAGGTGTGGAGACCCGGCCCGTCTTCGTCGACGACCACCTCTCCACCCTGCTGCTCCTCCAGGACCAGCCGCTGGCCCGTGCGTTGGCAGCCCACTGGCTACGGCCCCTGGCCGGCCTGACCCCACGCCAGAGCGAGCGCCTGGAGGTGACCCTCCTCGCCTGGCTCGAAGGCGGTGGCGCCCCCGAAGCCGCGAAGGCCTTGAGCGTGCATCCCCAGACCGTGCGCTACCGCATGCGGCAGCTGGAGAAGCTCTTCGGACCGGGGCTGCGGGACCCCCGTACCCGCTTTGAGCTGGAGATGGCTCTGCGCAGCCGCCGACTGATGGCACAGGTACGAATCCAGCACTCCCGGCTGGGCCGTAGGACGGGCCGCGCCATCACGACCAACTTCGCGCCGCTGGTCGTGGAGAGGATCGCCCGCGTCAACGGCCTGTGACCTGCGGAGTTCGACCCGGCCCGCCCCGGCCGCCCCTCGCGGGCGGGCCGGGCCGCCGCACAGACCGTCCACCGTCCGGGGCCTCTGGGGATCCAGATCTCGTCGTGCCAGGGCCGACCACGGCTCCGCACCGACCACCGGGCCCTGCCCGGGGCGTTCATTGCGGGGGTCTCCGCTTTCGGCTCGCCGACACCCGCCACGCGCAGTACCAGTCAGGGTGGATCTGCCCCCGGGCCCGGCCCGGCCGGCCCGGAGGCGACGTCCGGCACGTGTCATACGGCGTTCACACCGTGCTGCCCGGATTTCCGTTCCGGGGCCCGGGCGGTCCGCCTAGACTGAACATTCGGTTGATCATGTACCCGTCGAGTCGGAGGAACGAAAACGCATGCGCTATCTCCCCCTGGGCAGTTCAGGTCTGCAGGTGTCCGCCGTCGGCCTCGGCTGCAACAACTTCGGCGGCCGACTGGACGCCCAGGCCACCCGCGCCGTCGTGGACGCCGCCCTGGACGCGGGCATCACCCTCCTGGACACCGCCGACATCTACGGCGGCGCCGGCGGCTCCGAGGTGCACCTCGGCCAGGCCCTCAAGGGCCGTCGCGACCAGGTCGTCCTCGCCACCAAGTTCGGCTACGACGGCGTGGACATGAAGTACGGGCCCGCCGCCGGATCCCGCGGTGGCCGCGCCTACATCCGGCGGGCCGTCGAGGAGTCCCTGCGCCGCCTCGACACCGACCACATCGACCTCCTCCAGCTGCACAGCCCCGACCCGGCCACGCCGATCGCCGAGACGCTGGCCGCGCTCACCGAACTCGTCGCCGAGGGCAAGGTCCGCTACCTCGGACACTCCAACCTCTCCGGCTGGCAGCTCGCCGAGGCCGCCCACGTGGCCCGCGAGACCGGCTCGGTCCCCTTCGTGTCGGCCCAGAACGAGTGGTCGCTGCTGGAGCGGTCGGCCGAGCGCGAGCTGGTCCCGGCGGCCCTGCACTACGGCGTCGGCGTGCTCCCGTACTTCCCGCTCGCCAACGGCCTGCTGACCGGCAAGATCCGCCGGGGTGCCGCCGTACCGGCCGGCTCCCGCCTCGAGGGACGCGACTCGTACGTCACCGAGGAGCGCCTCGACGTCGTCGAAGCACTGGCCGCGCTCGGCGAGAAGCACGACCGGACCGTCCTCGAGCTCGCCATCGGCTGGCTCTCCGCCCAGCCCGGCTGCGCCTCCGTCATCGCGGGAGCCACCTCCGCCGAGCAGGTACGGGCCAACGCGGCCGTCGCCGACCGCCCGCTGGACGCCGAGCTGCTCGCAGCGATCGAAGCCATCCCGGGGGCGCAGAAGCCCGAGTGACGTCCGGCCGACACGCCTTAGGCGGGCGCGCCCGTCAGGACGCCCACCTTGCCGGTGTCCAGGGAGTAGTAGGCGCCGACGACGGCCAGGGCGCCCCTCTTCACGAGGGGTGCCAGGTCGGCGTTGGCGCGCAGATCGTCCGCGGTGACCCTGATCTGGTGGTGGATCATGGTGTTGACCGGGTCTGCGCCGGGGTTCTCGACCGTCAGCCGGTAGGCCGGCTCCACCGCCTCCACGATCGCCTGCAGGTTCCCGGGCAGCGGGGCGCCGTCCTTCAGCGACTTGTACGCGGCCTCGATGGCGCCACAGCGCCGGTGCCCGAGCACGACGATCAGCGGCGTGCCGCCCGTCATGGGCCCGTACTCGACGGAACCGGTCACCACCGGGCCGATCGCCTGTCCGCCGGTGCGCAGGACGTACAGGTCGCCGAGCCCGGTGTCGAAGACGAGCTCGGGCGCCACCCGGGAGTCGATGCAGGTGAGGACCACGCCGTACGGGTTCTGCGCCGCGGCGACGAGCTCGCGCCGCTCGGGATCCCGGTCGGGGTGTTCGAGGTCCCCGTTCACCCAGCGCGCGTTGCCCTCCATCAAGCGGCTGAACGCGGCCTCGGGCGTGTCCGGTCGCGGCTGCGGGGCGGTGGTCGCCGCCTTCGGGGTGCTCGCCGTGGAGCATCCCGAGAGGGCGGCGGCGCCGGCCGCGAGGCTGCCGGCCAGTACCGCCCTGCGCGCCGGAGGTCCTGCTGTGTGCATGGGTGTACCCCTCGGTCGTGATGACCGCGATTGTTCATCGGGCCGGGGGTGAGCGGGCGGCAGCCACACACGGGCGCGGCCGCATTGCCACGGACGGCCCACGGCCCACGCCGGGCGCCGGGTCGTGGGCCGTCCGTACGGGCTCAGGACACGATGTCCTTGCGGGAGAACCCGCGGAACGCGAGCGCGAACAGCACCAGCGCGTACGACACCGACACCACCGCACCCTTGACCATCCCGCCCCACTCCAGCTGAGGCTGCAGGGCGTCCGCCCACGCGAACTGCCAGTGCGCCGGCAGGAACTCCCGCCACGATCCGAGCGCCGTCACCGCGTCCAGCACATTGCCGACGATCGTCAGCCCGACCGCCCCGCCCACCGCGCCCAGCGGTGCGTCCGTCCGCGTCGACAGCCAGAACGCCAGCCCCGCCGTCACCAGCTGCGACACGAAGACGAAGGCCACCGCCAGCGCGAGCCGCGGCACGGTGTCCCCGGCCGCCAGCGCCCCGCCCGCCGGGAGCTTCAGCGGCCCCCAGCCGTACGCGGCCGTGCCCGCCGCCAGCGCCACCACCGGCAACAGCACCATCGCGGCCAGGCTGAAGCCCAGCGCCACCACCAGCTTGCTCCACAGCAGCCGCGCCCGCGGCACCGGCGAGGCCAGCAGGTAGCGCAGCGAGGACCAGCTCGCCTCCGAGGCCACGGTGTCCCCGCAGAACAGCGCCACCGGCACCACCAGCAGGAAGCCCGCCGAGACGAACAGACAGGTCGCGGCGAAGTTCGCGCCCGAGGCCGTCGCCGTGTCGATCAGGGTGATGCGGTTGTTGCCGCCGCCCCGGCTGTCCGGCCCGCCGCCCACCGCGAACGCGATGATCATGATGAAGGGCAGTGCGGCCAGCACCCCGCCCATCACCAGCGTCCGCCGCCGGCGCCACTGCCGCAGCGCCTCCACGCGCAGCGGCAGCGTGCGGCTCGCCCGGTAGCCCGGAGCCACCTCCTGCACCGTCGTCACCGTGCTCACGCCGCACCTCCGATCAGGGTCAGGAACGCGTCCTCCAGTCGCCGGTGCGGTCCCACTCCGGTCACCGGCACCTCCAGCCGTACGAGTTCGGCGATCAGGCCCGCCGCCGTCGCGCCTTCGAGCCGTACGAGCAGCCCGTCGTCGGCGGCCACCACGGAATCCACTCCCTCCAGCGCCGCCACCTTCTCGACGCCCACCTCGTCCACCGGCTCCGCCAGTGTCACCAGCAGCATGTCCCCGCCGCCGGTGATCTCGGCGACCTCGCCCGCCGCGACCCGCTGCCCGCGGTCCATGACCACCAGGTGCGTGCAGGACTGCTCCACCTCCGACAGCAGGTGGCTGGAGACGATGACCGTCCGCCCGCCTGCGGCGTAGCGGATCATCACGTCCCGCATCTCCCGGATCTGCGGCGGATCCAGGCCGTTGGTCGGCTCGTCGAGGATCAGCAGGTCCGGCATCCCGAGCATGGCCTGTGCGATCGCGAGCCGCTGGCGCATGCCCTGCGAGTACGTGCGCACCGCGCGCTCGAGCGCATCGCCGAGCCCGGCGATCTCCAGGGCCTCGGCCATGTGCGAGTCCTCGGCCGGACGGCCGGTGGCCTGCCAGTACAGCTCCAGATTGGCGCGGCCCGTCAGGTGCGGGAGGAAGCCGGCGCCCTCCACGAAGGCGCCGACCCGGGACAGCACCGGCGCCCCGGCCCGTACCGCGTGCCCGAACACCCGGATCTCCCCGGCGTCCGGCGAGATCAGCCCCATCAGCATCCGCAGGGTGGTGGTCTTCCCGGCGCCGTTGGGCCCCAGCAGTCCCAGTACCTGCCCCTTCTCGACCCGGAAGGACAGGTCCCGCACCGCGTACCGGTCCTGCGCCTTCGCGTACCGCTTCGTCAGGCCGGTGATCTCCAGGGGTACGTCGGCCAGTGCGGCCTCCGGCTGCGGCGCGCCCGACCGGGGCCCCGAGGAGCCCCGGCCGGTCCGCCGCATCCCGAGCAGTGCCGCGGCCAGCGCCGCCGCGCCCAGGGGCAGCCACCAGGTCCAGGCGGGCAGCCCGGCCGAGGCGGTCCGTACGTCCGCGGCGACGGGAACGGCCAGCGGGCCCTCCACCGCGACGGTGTACGCGGCGGGCGCAGCCGGGGTCGCGTAGCCGAGGTCGGTCGCGGCCACCACCAGCCGCAGCCGGTGGCCGGCGACGGCGGCGTGGTCGATCGCGGGCAGTCGCAGCCGCACGGTCGCGCCCTGCTGCGCGTTCTCCACCCGCACCGGGGCGACCAGCTGGCTCGGCAGCACCTGCTGCCGGCCGTCCGGTCCCACGTCGTACAGCTTGCCGAACAGAACGGCCGCACCGTCCGCAGCCGTCGACCTCACCTTCAGGGTGAGGGTCGGGGTGCCGGTGATGCGCAGGTCCTCCGTGAGCGGCGCCGAATCGAACCGGGCGTTCTGCCCGGGGAAGTCCAGCGAGAGCCCGGCTCCGAAGGCGGCGAGCTGCCCGCCGATGCCCGGCAGCGAGGACAGCGCGGGAGGTGCGCCGCCCGCCGGATTGGCGAAGGTCTGCTCCGGCCCCGTCAGGGCGAACTCCCGAGGGCCGGAAACCAGCCCCGGGTAGCGTTCGCCGCTCGCGCCGCGCAGCGTGACCTCGCCGTCGGTGGAGTCGATGCCGCCCGAGCGCGTGACCCGGAACGCCGGGCCGGTGCCGGCGCCCTCGTCCCCCTTGAGGTGGCGGTCGAACCAGGAGGCCACCCGGGCCTCGACCCGGTCGGCCTCGCGCATGCCGCCGTCGTGCCCGCCGGCCGCCCAGTCCACGGAGACGGGTGCGCCGTTCGCCGCGATGGCCTTGGCCATGGCATCGGCCTGGTCCAGCGGGAAGAGGGAGTCGTCCTGGCCCTGCACGATCAGGGTCGGCACCTTGATCCGGTCGCCGACCGCCGAGGGGCTCCGCTGCTCCAGCAGGGTCCGGGCTTCGGCATCGGGCTTGCCCGCCACCGCGACGCGTTCGTACATCGCGCACAGCTCGGGCTGGAACCGCCCGCAGCCGGGCGCGACCGACGGGTCCGACGGGTCCGGCCGCTGTGCCGGGCGGGCCTGCTGCATCCCGTCGGTCGAACCGCTGGTGAAGAAGATGCCGGACCACAGCTTCTTGAAGACGCCGTTGGGGAAGAGCGAGTCCGCGAGGTTCCAGTAGGTGATCTCCGGAGCGATCGCGTCCACCCGCGGGTCGTAGCCGGCCGCGAGCAGGGAGATCGCCCCGCCGTACGAGGCCCCGGAGACGCCGACGCGCGGATCGCCGGCCGCGTCGAGCTGCACCTCGGGCCGGGCCGCGAGCCAGTCGATGAGCCGGGAGACGTCCTTGACCTCGTACGCCGGGTCGTTCAGCCCGATCCTGCCCTCGGAGCGGCCGAAGCCGCGCGCCGACCAGGTCATGACGGCGTACCCGTCACGAGCGAGGCGCTCGGCCTGCTCGCGGACATCGTCCTTGCTGCCGCCGAAACCGTGCCCGAGGAGCACGGCGGGACGTTTCTCCGTACCCCCGCCGTCCCCCTTCCCGCCGCCCGCGGTGAAATACGAGGTGTCGATCCCGGCGCCGGGCATGTTCACGACCTGGTCCTGGCGGTGCACGGCGGGCGCGTCGCCGGCCGCGGACGCGACCGTCCACGTACCGGCCCCCGCCACGACGACGAGCGCGGCGGCGCCCGCGAGCAGACGGTCTCGGCGGCGCCGGGGCATTCGGAGCTTCATACGGGCACCCTAAAGGCCCGGTACCCGGGGTCCGAGCACCCACAGGCGGAACCCCAGACCTTCTCGAGGAGTAGACCGCGCCCCACGTGTACCGCATCCGCGGTACACGCGCCCGACCTGCGCGGTACGCCCGGCGGCGGGAGGATGGCCGCATGCTGCTGGCCGAGGTCGCTCGCGTGTCCCGGGAGGTCGCCGACACCTCCGCCCGCTCCCGCAAGACCGCCCTGCTCGCCGGGCTCTTCGCCGACGCGCCCCCCGAGGAGGCCGGCCTGGTCATCTCCTACCTCGCCGGGCGCCTCCCACAGGGCCGCCCGGGCATCGGCTGGCGCACGCTCGGCCAGACGGTCGAACCGGCGGCCGAGCCGACCCTGACCGTCCGGGACGTCGACACCGCGGTGGGCGAACTCGCCGCCGTGGCGGGCGCCGGGGCCGTGGAGCGCCGGAGCCGGGTCCTCGCCGCCCTGCTGGGCCGCGCCACCGAGGCCGAGCAGGTGTTCCTGCGCAGCCTGCTGTCCGGCGAGGTGCGCCAGGGCGCGCTCGACGCGGTGGCACTGGAGGGCGTGGCCGCGGCCGCCGGAGTACCGGCCGCCGAGCTGCGCCGGGCGGTGATGCTGGAGGGCTCGCTGCCCCGGGTCGCGGCGGCGGTGCTGGCCGACGGCGCGGAGGCGCTGCGCACGGTCACCCTGCGCGTGGGACAGCCCGTACAGCCGATGCTGGCGGGCACGGCGAAGTCGGTCGCCGAGGCGCTGGCCGTGCTCGGGCCGTGCGCGGTGGAGGAGAAGCTCGACGGGATCCGGGTCCAGGTGCACCGCGAGGGGGACGACGTACGGGTGTACACGCGCTCCCTCGACGAGATCACCGCACGGCTGCCGGAGGTGGCGGAACTGGCCCGGTCGCTGCCGGGGGAGCGGTTCATCCTCGACGGGGAGGTCATCGGCCGGGCGGCGGACGGCCGCCCGGTCCCCTTCCAGGAGATCGCGAGCCGCGTCGGGTCCCGGATCGACGTCGAGGCCGCCCGGCGGACGCTCCCGGTCGTCCCCTGCTTCTTCGACATCCTGGTGGCGGGCGAGGACGTCCTCCTCGACCGGCCGGTCCGCGAGCGGTACGAGGCCCTGGCCGCGCTCGTGCCGGAGAGCGCGCGGGTCCGCCGCCTCGCCGTCGAGGACCCGGGGGAGCAGCAGGCCGAGGCGGAGGGGTTCTGGGCCGAGACGCTGCGCCGCGGCCACGAGGGGGTCGTCGTCAAGGGGCTGGACTCGGCCTACGCGGCCGGGCGGCGCGGCAGGAACTGGCTCAAGGTGAAGCCGGTGCACACGCTCGACCTGGTCGTGCTCGCCGCCGAATGGGGCCACGGGCGGCGCACCGGGCTGCTGTCCAACCTGCACCTGGGGGCGCGCACCGCCGACGGGACGTACGCCATGCTCGGCAAGACCTTCAAGGGGCTCACCGACGAGATGCTGCGCTGGCAGACCGGGGCCCTGGGTGCGCTCGCCACCTCGGACGACGGCTTCACCGTGCGGGTGCGGCCCGAGCTGGTGGTGGAGATCGCCTACGACGGGCTGCAGCGCTCCTCGCGCTACCCGGCCGGAGTGGCCCTCCGCTTCGCCCGCGTCCTGCGCCACCGCCCGGACAAGTCCGCGGCCGAGGCGGACACGGTGGACACGGTCCTGGAGGCACACGCCGTCTGACCGGCACCCCGCGGACCCGTTCGTCCATGCGTCTATTCGCCGTCGAGGTCGCCGTCGTCCTCGCGCAGCCTGCGCCGGAGGCGGGTGCGGTGGCGGTCTCCTCGGGCAGTTCCACGTCCACGAACAGGAACCGGGACTCGGCGAGACGCTCGCGCGCCTCCGACACATGGCCGCGCGTCAAGGTGCCCTCCGGCATGGACATCATCGATACGATCATCGTCCCTCGCCGTAGGTCATCTGGTGCGGTGCATCCCAGCCTGTACCGGCGGGCACCCCGCGCAACCGAGCTGGCGCATTCGCCCGGTAACGCGCCCTCGAACAGGTGAGGGCCAGGGTCGCTCCCACCCTGGATTTGCCTCAGAGGCAAAGCGGTTTGCCAGACAGGCAAGACTCTGGCTCAATCGGGGCATGAAACCCGGTCCTCCGCCCGGCCCCGGCCCGGACCCCGGCCCCGGCCCCGAAGACGCGGCCGACGAGCTCCCCGCCGTGGCACCGCAGCTGCGCGAGCTGCGCCGTCGCGCCGGACTCACCCTGGAGGCCGCCGCCGCACGGGCCCGGCTCTCGCCCGCCCATCTGTCCCGCCTGGAGACCGGCCGGCGCCAGCCCTCGCTGCCGCTCCTCCTCGGGCTCGCCCGCACCTACGGTACGACCGTCTCCGAGCTGCTCGGCGAGACCCCCGCCGTCGCGGATCCCATCGTACGGGCCGGCGGTCCGGGCGCCCGCGAGGCCGACGGGTGGACGTACTGGCAGGCGGGCGGCTCCGGGCGGGGGATGCAGGCGCTGCGCGTGCACGTGCCGCACGGCCGCAGCCAGGGCGAGCTGGTCCGCGTACACCCCGGCGAGGAGTGGCTCTACGTCCTGGACGGGCGACTGCGGCTGCACCTGGGCGAGGCCGAGCACCTGCTGGAGCCGGGGGACAGCGCGCACTTCGACTCGCTCACGCCGCACCGGATCGGCGCGGCCTCCTCGGGCGGGGCCGACCTGCTCTTCGTCCACACCCTGCTGCAGAGCAGCCTGGCCGGGCTGTGCCTCGGCGGCGGAGCCACGACCCTGCCCGCGCCCACCACGACGACCACGCACCACCGATAGCGCAGGAGCCTTCCCATGTCCCCAGCAGAGAAGCCCGCGACCGCGACCGCGATGACGACCGAGCCCGCGCCCGTGACGGAGCCCGTGACGGAGCCCGTGACCGAGCCCGTGACCGAGCCGGTGACCGAGCCCGTGACCGAGCCCGTGACCGAGCCCACGACCATACGGGCCCGGTTCGAATCCAAGTTCCCGCGCGGCCTGGTGATCCGGCTGGTCGCCTACTTGTTCGTCGGCCACCTCTTCGCCTTCTTCGTCTACCTCCTCTTCGTCCTGGGGGGCCAGAACCAGTAACCGGCGGGAGCGGACGAGTTCAGGCCGCGCGACTCTGGCAACGTACGGGACCTGTGGCTACCCTCCGCGCATGATTTCCACGGTTGTCTGGGGTACCGGCAACGTGGGCCGTCTGGCGATCCGTGCCGTCGAGGCCCATCCCGCGCTCCAACTCAGCGCAGTCATCGTCCACGATCCAGCCAAGGTCGGCCGCGACGCGGGCGAACTCGGCGAACTCGACCGCCTGCTGGGGGTCGAGGCCACCGACGACATCGAAGCCGTACTGGCCGCCCGCCCCCGGGCCGTGGTCTACGCCGCGTCCGGGGACGTCCGGCCCGACGAGGCCCTCGCCGACATCACCCGGGCCGTCCGCTCCGGCGCGGTCGTCGTCAGCCCCGCCCTGTACCCGCTCTACGACCACCGGAGCGCCCCGCCCGAGTTCCGCGACCCGGTGCTCGCCGCCGTCGCGGAGGGCGGCGGCTCGCTCTTCGCCTCCGGTGTCGACCCCGGCTGGGGCAACGACGTGCTCCCGCTCCTGCTCAGCGGACTCGGCACCACCATCGACGTCATCCGCTGCCAGGAGATCTTCGACTACTCCACCTACGACCAGCCGGACTCCGTCCGTTACCTCGTGGGCATGGGCCAGCCCATGGACTACGAGCCGATGATGCTCATGCCCTCGATCCCCACCATGGTGTGGGGCGGGCAGATACGGATGATGGCCCGGGCGCTGGGCGTCGAACTCGACGAGATCCGCGAGACCTCCGACCGCCGGGCGCTCGACACCACGGTCATCACCAGGACCATGGGCGAGTTCGAGGCCGGGACCCAGGGCGCGATCCGCTTCGAGGTGCAGGGCATCGTCGAGGGCGAACCCCGCATCGTCATCGAGCACGTCACCCGCATCCACGCCTCGTGCGCACCGGACTGGCCCGTACCGCCCGGCGGCGGCGACGGCGCCCACCGGGTCGTCATCGAGGGCTGCCCCCGCATCGAGGTCACCATCGAGGCCACGGACGAGGGCGACAACCGCTCGGCCGGCGGCAACGCGACCGCCGTCGGCCGCCTGGTCGGCGCCATCGACTGGCTCACCGAGGCGGAACCCGGTCTCTACGACGCCCTCGACATCCCGCTGCGCCCCGCCATCGGCAGACTCGGAAGGAAACAGTGATGAGGATCGACATCCCCGAAGGCCAGCACCCGATCGAGTACGTGTGGGGCGACATGGTCCCCGGCATCGGCATGGCCGCCGCGAACTTCTCCCTGTCGGTGTACGCCCACACCACCCTGGGCCTGCGCGAGTTCGAGGCGGCCCGGCTGCGCGTCGCGCAGATCAACGGCTGTGTCTTCTGCCTCGACTGGCGCACGGAGCGGGAGGGGGAGAAGGTCGAGGAGGAGTTCGCCGACGCGGTCACCGAGTGGCGCACGACCGGTGCGTTCGACGAGCGCACCCGGCTGGCGGCGGAGTACGCCGAGCGGTACACCCTCGACCACCACGGGCTCGACGAGGAGTTCTGGGACCGGATGACCGCGCACTACAGCCAGCTCGAGATCGTGGAACTGACGATGAGCATCGGGTCCTGGCTGGCCTTCGGCCGGCTCAACCACGTGCTCGGGCTCGACAGCGTCTGCATGTTGCCGGGGCACTGAGCGCATCGCAGCCCACGCACGGCAGGCGCAGAAAGAGGGGCCGTTCGGTGAGTCCGAACGGCCCCGGCCGCTGGGGGGAGGACGCGGCCCTACGGGAGGTCGGTGGCGATGATCTTCTCTATGTTGCGTTCGGCGAGCGCCGTGATGGTGACGAAGGGATTCACGCTCGCATTGCCGGGGATGAGCGCGCCGTCGATCACGTACAGGCCGGTGTAGCCGTGCAGGCGCCCGTAGTTGTCGGTCGCCTTGTTCAGGACCGCGCCGCCGAGCGGGTGGTAGGTGAGGGTGTCGTTCCAGATCCTGTTGCCGCCGAACAGGTCGGACCGGTAGATCGTCCCCTCCTTCGAGTTGATCTTGTCGAAGATGGTCTTGGCCATGCTGATGGACGGCTGCTTCCAGGCGGTCTGCCAGCTCAGATCGGCCTTGCCCGTCGCGGCGTTCCACGTGAACTCGGCGCGATTGGGGTTCTTGGTGATCGACAGGTAGAAGGAGGCGTACGTCTCGATCCCGGTCGGGAGCGGCGCGACCTCGGCGAACGCGCCGCCCGCGTCCCAGTTGTCGATGCCGGAGCAGGGGATGGTCGACTGGAGCTTGCCGGTCGGGTCCCACAGGTGGTTGGCGCGGCCGCACATGACGTTCCCGTTCTCGCCCCAGCCCTTGCCGACCTCGCCGTTGAGGTTCGGCAGTGCTCCGGTGGCCTTCAGCTTGACCAGGAGCTTGCTGGTGCCGACGCTGCCGGCCGCGAAGAAGACGCGGTCCGCGGTCACGGTCTTGGTGGCCACGGCGTCGCCGGTGGTGTTGATCTGGTCGATGGTCACCGTGTAGCCCCCCGCCGCGGCGGGGGAGACCGAGGTGACCTTGTGCAGCGCCGAGATGGCGACCCTGCCGGTGGCCTTCGCCTGGGCGAGGTACGTCTGCACCAGCGACTTCTTGCCGTGGTTGTTGCCGTAGAGGATCTCGCCGGCCAGGGCCGACTTGGTGGCGGTGCCGGCGGCCTCGCGCTTCATGTAGTCCCAGTCGTACACGTCGGGCACGAAGGTCCAGGCGAAGCCGGAGCGCTGGGCGTGCTTGCGGCCGACGCGCGAGAACTGGTAGCAGTCGGCGGTGTCGAACCAGGCCGGGTCGATCATGCCGACCCCGAGCCCGGCGTTGGCCCTCGGGTAGTAGGTGTCGTACATCTCGTCCGCGTTCACCGAGGGGAGGACGGCGGCGAAGTTGGCGCGCTTGGGGGTGACCGCCATACCGCCGTTGACCAGCGAACCGCCGCCGACGCCGCGGCCCTGGTAGACCGTGATGCCGGCGAAGTCCTCGGCGTCCAGGATCCCGGTGTACTTGGGGACGTCCTTGTCGATGGGGAAGCCGAGGAAGTTGCTGAGCGGCGCCTTGGTGCGGGTGCGCAGCCAGAAGGAGCGGTAGTCCGGGGTGGTCACCTTCGGGAAGATCTTGCCGTCCGAGCCCGGGGTGTCCCAGGACATGCCCATCTCGATCATCTGCACGTCCACGCCCGCCTGCGCCAGCCGCAGGGCCGCGACGGATCCGCCGTAGCCGGTTCCGATGACCAGGGCCGGTACGCGGGCACCGTCGGCGACCGGGCCGGGTGGGGCCGCGGCGGCCTGCGCCGGGGTGATGTGACCCGCCAGCGCCACAGCCCCAATAATAGAACCGGTTCTACCGAGGAAACCGCGGCGGGAAAGTCCGTTGGAGCCGTTTTTGGGCAGGGATCTTTCGCTCATGTGACGTTCCTCACTCTTGGTGGAATGGGAACGAGTTCTACTGCCGCCCGCTTGTGAAGTCACTACATACGTCTAGGTAACTTTCGGTCGCTCACGTGACAGGGGGAGCGGCTTGCGGGCTCCGGACCCAGCCCGGGACCAGCAGCGACGCGGCCGCGGCGAAGGCGCACCAGGTGGAGGCGAATTCCAGCCGCCACAGCGCTGAGCAGGCCATGGCCCCTGCCGCCGGCACCACCCCGAGGGTCCGCAGTCGCCGGTCACCGCCGAGCAGCAGGGCGCCCAGGGTGGCGAACAGATGGCCCGTCGGGATCAGCGGCATCCACGGAACATTCACGCCGTAGCCGATGGTGTGGCCCCGGATCTCGGCGGTCACCGGCCGGGTCGCGGGGCAGTACGAGAGCGCACGGTGACCAGGCCGGCGGCCATCGGCCACCACAGGCGGCGCGGACCCCGGGCGCGCCGCCAGCAGCACCCCGGCCGGCACCCATACCGCCAGCAGCGGCATGGCGATCACGGCCCAGGCCGTGGCGCCCGGGGAGCAGCCGCCGCCCGTCCGCCAGACGGCGGCCTCCACCAGCTGGTGCGCACCCAGCGGCAGCGGCAGCGCGGCGACGGGCAGATCCCGGGGCCGCCGCACCCGGGCCACGCACACGACTGCGACGGCGCACACGACGGTGCCCGCCGCCAGATCGGCCGTCGCGCTCCAGCACACGGGATCA
Source organism: Streptomyces sp. NPDC048257 (assembly GCF_043201855.1). Classification (NCBI taxonomy): domain Bacteria; kingdom Bacillati; phylum Actinomycetota; class Actinomycetes; order Kitasatosporales; family Streptomycetaceae; genus Streptomyces; species Streptomyces sp. NPDC048257. The sequence continues at coordinate 253,905 of NZ_JBICZI010000001.1, read as the reverse complement.
GCCCGGCTCCTCACGCGGTTCGAGCGGCGGGGCCGACACCGCGCAGTACGTGTGGCACTGCGGGTGGCACGCCTCGGGCGCGGGGGAGCGTACGGTCACCCAGGCCACAGCGGCGCCGACCGCGAACGCCCCGGTGCACCAGAGCATGGCCCGCCCGAAAGCGGCGTCGAACTGGGTCGCCGAGCGGTACGACTCCGGCCCCATGCCGGACAGCAGCGGCAGCGCGGCCACCGCGAGCAGCCCGGCGACGCGCGCCGCCGCGTTGTTGATGCCGCTGGCCAGGCCCGCCCGGCCGGGGTCCACCGAGGCCAGCACGGTCGACGTCAGCGGGGCGACCAGGGCCACCAGACCCATGCCCATCACGACCATCGCGGGCAGTACGTCCCGTACGTACGAGGCCGCGGGCCCCACCCGCAGCATCAGCAGCGTCCCGGCCGCACACAGCAGCGGCCCCACCGTGAGCGGGATGCGCGGCCCGATCCGCTCCCCGAGCTCACCCGAGCGCGCCGACAGGAGGAGCATCAGAAGCGTGGTCGGCAGCATCGCGGCCCCGGCGGCCAGCGCCGAGTAGCCGGACACCACCTGGAGCTGCAGCACGACGAGGAAGAAGAACCCGCCGATGGCCGCGTACACGCACAGGGTGACGAGGTTGACGGCGGTGAACAGCCGGGACGCGAAGATGTCCGGCGGCACCATCGGGTCGGGCCGCCGCCGCTCCACGTAGACGAACGCGACGCCCAGCAGGACCCCGAGCACCGCCGCGACGATCACCGCCGCCGTTCCCGACCGGGCTTCGATCAGCGCGTAGGTGACCAGCCCCAGGGAGCTCGCGCCGAGTACCGCCCCGGCCACGTCGAACCGGCCGTGCGCATGCGGGTCCCGTGATTCCGGTACGTGCCGCAGCGCGACCGGCACGCACACCGCGGCCAGCGGCACGTTCAGCAGGAACACCCACCGCCAGCCCGGCCCGTCCACCAGCCAGCCGCCGAGGAACGGTCCCACGGCCGCACCCACCCCGCCGAGTCCCGACCAGAGGCCGATCGCCCGCCCGCGGTCCTCGGCGCGGATCGACGCCTGGATCAGGGCCAGGGAGCCCGGCGCCAGCAGCGCCCCGCCGATGCCCTGCAGGGCCCGGGCGGCGATCAGCACCCCGGCGTTGGGCGCGATGCCGCACAGCAGCGAGCCGACCGCGAACCACACCACACCGAGTACGAAGATCCGGCGCCGCCCGAAGCGGTCGCTCAGTGACCCGCCCACCAGGATCAGCCCGGCCAGGGTCAGCAGATAGGCGTTCACCGTCCACTGGAGCACCGCCAGATCGGCGTCGAGATCCTCCCCGATGCGCGGCAGTGCCACGTTCACCACGGTTCCGTCCAGCATGGCCATGGTCGACCCGAGGACCGTGGTCAGCAGGATCCACCGGCCACGTGCGGACGCGATCGGGACACCGGCTCCGGACGGCTCGGCGGGCGCAGTCATGTCTTCAGGCTGGCCCGCGCGACCGGTACGGGCCACCGGGGCGGGCCGGAGTACGGCTGAAAAGCCCCCCTTGTAATGAGCATGACGTCTCTATCACCATGACCCGCGCACGTCACGCGCACCCTTCCCGCACAACCCGCACACGGCGTACGAGGAGACCACACGTGGCCCAACGCGACATCCGATCCTCACGGTCCTCAGGATCCACGGGATCATCACGGCCTTCCCGGCCCGCCCGGTCCTTACGCACGGCGCTCGCCGCCCTCACCTCGGTCCTGCTCCTGCCGGTCGGCGCGGGCGTCGCCGCGGCCGCGCCGGACCCGGCCCCCGCCCCGACGGCGGCCGAGCGCAAGATCGAACCCAAGCTCCGCGCCCAGCTCGGAGACTCTGCCAAGGCCGTCTTCTGGGTCTACCTCGACAGCGCCGCCGACCTCACCGCCGCGGGGAAGCAGCAGACCCGCGCCGCCAAGGCGGAAACGGTTCTGCGGATCAAGAAGGACCACGCCGCGCGCAGCCAGGCCGAGGTCGTCAAGGCCCTGAAGGGCGCCGGAGCCGAGTACACCTCGTACTGGATCGTGAACGCCGTGCGCGTCGTCGGCAGCGAGAAGCTCGCCGGGACCCTCGCCCAGCGCCCCGAGGTCGCCCGGATCGACGCCGACGACAAGGTCGACCTGCCCAAGCCCGCCGAGGGCAAACGGGAGAAGGCCGTCGCCGACGCCATCGAGTGGAACATCGACCGGATCAAGGCCCCGCAGGTCTGGGACCAGATCGGGGTGCGCGGCGAGGGCATCGTCGTCGCCAACATCGACAGCGGCGTGGACTACACGCACCCCGCCGTGAACAACCAGTACCGCGGCAAGAAGGCGGACGGTACGTACGACCACGCCTACAACTGGTTCGACCCGGCGGGCGTGTGCACCAACGCCGCCCCGTGCGACAACAACGACCACGGCACCCACACCATGGGCACGATGGTCGGCGACGACGGCGGCGCCAACAAGATCGGCGTGGCTCCGGGAGCCAAGTGGATCGCGGCCAAGGGCTGCGAGTCGAACTCCTGCTCCGAGGCCTCCCTCCTCGCCTCGGGCCAGTGGATCGTCGCCCCCACCGACCCCAGCGGCCAGAACCCGCGCCCCGACCTCGCCCCGCACATCGTCAACAACTCCTGGGGCGGACCGGGTGGCGACACCTGGTACCAGCAGATCGTCGACACCTGGCGGGCCGCCGGCATCTTCCCGGCCTTCTCCAACGGGAACTCCGGCCCGAGCTGCAACACCAGCGGCTCGCCCGGCGACTACGCCAGCTCCTACAGCTCCGGCGCCTTCGACATCAACAACACGATCGCCTCGTTCTCCTCGCGCGGCGCCGGCCCCGGCGGCATCGTCAAGCCCAACATCTCCGCCCCGGGCGTGAACGTCCGCTCCTCCGTCCCCGGCGGCGCGTACGAGGCCTTCTCCGGCACCTCGATGGCCTCGCCGCACACCGCGGCCGCCGTGGCCCTGCTCTGGTCCGCCGCACCCGCCCTGGACGGCGACGTCGCGCAGACCGAGTCGCTCCTGGACGGCACCGCCCTGGACACCGACAGCAGCCAGTGCGGTGGCAACGCCGCCGACAACAACGTCTTCGGCGAGGGCCGGCTCGACATCCTCGCCGCCGTGAACGCCGCCCCGCGCGGCGCCCTCGGTTCGCTCGGCGGCACCGTACGCTCCGGCGGCGAGCCCCTCGCGGGCGTGAAGATCACCGCCGACGGCCCGATCGACCGTACGACCACCACCGCCGCCGACGGCAGCTACCGCTTCGCCTCCCTCTCGGTCGGCGACTACGCCCTGACCGCCGCCAAGTTCGGCTACGGTCAGCAGACCGCGACGGCCACGGTGACCGAGAACGCCACCGCCACCGGTGACTTCACCCTCACCCAGGCGGCCTCCGGCAAGCTCACCGGCACCGTCTCCTCGGCCACCGGACCGGCCGCGGGCGCCTCCGTCACCATCGCGGACACCCCGGTCACCGCGACCGCCGACGCCCAGGGCCGCTTCGAGGTCACCCTGCCGCACGGCACGTACGACGTGAACGCCACCCACGCCTCCCGCTGCGTCACCGGCGGCACGGCCAAGGTGACCGTCGCCGGCGACGCCACCGTCGCGGTGAACCTGCCCGAACGCACCGACGGCTACGGCTACGCCTGCGCCACCGCGGGCGACCGCCCGTACGTCGAGGGCACCCGCCAGCTCGCGCTCACCGGCGACAACACCACCGAGCGCGTCGACCTGCCCTTCCCGCTGCCCCTGTACGGCACGACGTACGGCCAGGCCTGGATCGGTACGAACGGCACGGTCAGCTTCGGCGGCAACAACACCGGCGACGTCAACGGGGACCTCCCGAGCACGGCCACGCCCAACGCGGCCCTGTATCCGTTCTGGGACGACCTCATCGTCGGCGCCGCCGGCAGCGGCTCCGGCGTCTTCACCGGCGTCACCGGCACCGCCCCGCACCGCAGCTACGTGATCGAGTGGCGCCAGGTGGCCCACTGGTCGGCGCAGACCGAGAAGTTCTCCTTCTCGGCGGCCATCGGCGAGGACGGCACCGTCTCCTACTCCTACAAGGGGACCGGCGGCACCGGGATCAAGGGCGGCTCCACGGCCACCATCGGTGTGGAGAACGCGGCCGGAACCGACGCCTTCAAGTACTCCTTCAACACCGCGGTCATCACGGACGGCCTGTCCATCGCCTTCCGGACCACCAAGAGCGGTGTGGTGGCGGGCCGGGTGCTCGACGCCAACGACGGCAACGGCGTCGCGGGCGCCACGGTGACCGTCGGCACGGGTGACTCGGCGGTGTCGGCCACCACGGCGGCCGACGGCGGATACGTCGTCCAGAGCCCGTCGGGCCCCCGGACCGTCTCGCTGGCGGCGCCGCAGTACGAGTCCGCCACGGCGACGGTCGACGTCAAGGCCGCCGACGTCACGGCGGTGACGCAATCCCTGCGCACCGGAAGGGTCACCGCCTCCAAGCCGTCCGTGGAGGTCGTCCTCCCGGCGGACCAGCAGCGGACGCGGACCCTGGATCTGACCAACCCGGGCCTCGGCACGGCGTTCACCGTGACCGAGGACGCGGCCTGGCTGACGGCCACCCCGGCGAGCGGGAACCTCGCGACGGGCGCGAAGGTCCCGCTCACCCTTTCGGTGGACACGACGGGCCTGACCCCCGGAGCGGTCCTGACCGCCGACCTGAAGATCACCTCGGCGAGCGGCCGGACCCCGGTGCTGTCCGTCCCGGTCAAGGTCGTCGTCCCGCGCTACCAGGTCGCCCTGGACGCGGGATCCGGCTACACGACCACGGACGGCCTGGGTGACGCCTGGTCCCCGGACCGCAAGTACACGGCCGGCTCCTACGGCTACCAGGGCAACGGCACCGTCCAGTCCACCGGCCGCACCATCGCCGGTACGGACGAGCAGCGGCTCTTCCGCAACGCCCGCGAGGGCATGTACGAGTACCGCTTCGACAACGTGCCGAACGGCACCTACACGGTGGAACTGGGCTTCGCGGAGCTCTCCTCCACCAAGCCGAACAAGCGCGTCTTCGACGTTCTGGCCGAGGGCACGCAGGTCCTGCCCTCCCTGGACATCTCCCTGGAGGCGGGCACGTACAAGGCCCTGACCCGTACGTACACGGTCACGGTCACGGACGGGGTCCTCAACGTCCGCTTCGTCACGCACAGCGGATTCGGAAAGCCCCTGCTGAACACCCTGCGGGTGACCGACCGCCCGGACAAGAGCTAGCCCGGCAGCAGACCGAAGGGGCGGGGTGCCTGCGGGCGCCCCGCCCCTTCCCGATGCGGGGGCGCGGCGCGGGCGGGGCGCCCGGCCCTGCGGTGCGCGGCATTCGGGTGGCGGGGGCGGGATCGCGCCACGGCCTGCCGGGAGGCCGTGGCCCGGCTGGCTAACGTGGGCGACCATGACGCTCCTGAGCGACCAGGCCACCGCCGTCCGGGCCCTCGTGGACTCCGCCGACCCCGGAGCCGTGTGGGCCGTCGGCGGCCTCGAGGGTCCCCAGGCGGGTTCGGAGGCCGGACACCCCGCGGACGCCGCCTTCGACGTCGGCGGCCTCACCGCCGTCCTCGCGCTCTGGCCGGCCCTCGGCAGCCTCGTCGACGAGGGCGCGCTGCAGCTGCACACGCCGCTCACGGTCTACGGGGAACCGGCCGCCGAGAACGCCCCCGCCGGAACCACCGCCCACCACCTGCTCACCCACCCGGGCGGTACCACCGCCCTCACCCGTCTCGCCGAGCACCTCTCGGGCGGCCCGCTCGCCGACCTCGCGGCCACCCGGGTCTGGCGCCCCCTCGGCATGACCGGAACCCACTTCGCCGACGGCACCCTCCGCGCGCCCCTCGCCGACCTCGTCCGCTTCCTGCGCCACCTCCTGGCCCCGGCGGACCCGGCGGACCCGGCGGACCCGGTGAACCCGGCGGGCATCAGCCGCGCCTGGACCGCCGAGTCCCTCCGGATCCGCACCGGCGAGCTCACCCCCGCCCGCGGCCTGCTCTGGCAGCCCGCCCCACACGGCGTCTGGACCCACCACGCCCCCCAGGACGGCGGCCCGGCCCTCTGGATCTCCCCCCGCCACCACCGCTGGGCGGTCCTCCTCCCGGCGAGCGACGCAGGCGCCCTCCGCCACGCCTTCCGCGAGGCCGCGTTCGCCCCGACCGCCGGTGGACGAGGGCGGACGGACATCGCGGCGCTGCCGTCCGGGCCGGCCCCCCTGGCGTAGTCGCCCGTCCTCAGGGCGCGGAGTGCGCAGGTGGGACGTACGGTGATGCCGTTGTCGCCGAGCGTTGTCGCTCCCGCCGCGGAGGTACACGGATGCGTACGGTCCAAGGGGCCGCCCTCGACGGGCTCCGAGCCCGGGTACGGGCCCTCGCCGCCCGGCGACGTCCCGAGCGAGTCGGCCGGGCGGCCCGCGGTGCGGCGCCGCTCGCGGACCGCGGGCCCGCCCTGCCGGGGCTCGGCGCGGATGCCCCCGGCCGGCGGACATCCGTACAACAGTCGTTGCGGTACGCGGCCCCCGCCCCCGACACCACCGGCCGCGCGGCTCTCGCCGCCTTCGGCGGACTGCTGCGCGTCGCCCGGCCCCGTCCGGCCACGGTGCGCGCCTCCGCCTCCGCCGCCGCGCTGCGCGCCCTGCGCGCACGCCACGGGGACGCGCCCGCCCTCGTACGCACCCGCTCCGGGCGGACCTTCCTCGTCCTCCTCGACCCGAGGGACCTGCGCCGGTTCTACGACGAACCCGTCAGCGTCCTCGCCGCCGACCCGCCGGACAAGTGCCGAGACCTGAGCCGGAGCCACGAGGAGCCCGCCGACACAGGCTGCTCCCGCGGCGAACTCCGCGCGGAGCGACGGCAGGTCAGCGCCGAGGTGCTGGCCGCGGGCCGGCCCGTGCACCCCTCCTGCGGGCCCTTCCTCGCGGCCCTCGCCGAAGAGGCCCGGCACCTGACCGCCGCCCCCGCCCTCGACCTCGCCCGCGCCCGGTACGCCGTCCGCCGGGCCGCCCGGCGGATCGTGCTCGGCGCCGCGGCCGCCGCGGACGAGGAGCTCACCGGATGGCTCACCCAGCTGCGCGCCGAGGGCATGAGCCCGCGCGGCGGCCGGGTGCGCACAGCCCGCTCCGTGCACGACAAGGCCCGCGCCCGCATCGCGGCGTACGCGGGCCACGCCGACGCCGACACCCTCCTCGGGCGGGCCGCCCGCCTCGCCGACCCCACCGGAACCTTCGACCCCGTCGGCCGGGCCCAGCACTGGCTGCTGGCCATGGACGCCGTCCCGGACACGCTGCTGCGCACCCTGCTCCTGCTCGGGGCGCACCCCGCTGAGCAGGACCTGGCCGCGGCCGAGGCGGCCGCCGAGCCCGCCGCCTGTGCGGACCGGGGCGAGCTGCGCCGGCTGCGGGCCTGCGTCCGGGAGTCCCTGCGGCTGTACCCGGTGGTGCCCGACCTGATCCGCGTCACCCGCGCCGAGACCGAGTGGCGGGGCGTGAGTTACCCGGCCGGCACCTCGGTGCTGCTGCCCGCGGCGTTCCACCAGCGCGACCCCGAACGGGTTCCGGCGGCGCACGTGTTCGTGCCCGGCCGGTGGAAGAACCCGGGCGCGGACCAGGACATCCGGATGGCGCCCTTCAGCCACGGCGACGGCCGCTGTCCTGGCGACCAGCTCGGCCTGCTGATCACCGCCGCGCTCTGCGCCGAGGTGCTGCGGAGCCACCGGATCGGCCGCAGCCGGCCGGTGCTGGACCCTGTGGGACCGCTGCCCGCGACGCTCGACCCGCACGGCATCCGGCTCACGCTCACGCGCCGCTGACCCTCCCCGGTGCCCCGGCGCCCGAGGCTCCGCGATCGACCCTGCCCGATCCCGCCCCGCCCCCGAACCCTGCCGAACCCCACGAGGATGACATGCCCGACGCCGCGACCTCCGCGTCCACCGCCCCGGACATCGACCTGCTCGACGCCCCGTGCCGCGCACTCGCCGAGGCCGCCGACGCGGTCGGTGAGGCCGCCCGCTGCGCCTCCGCTCTGGCCTTCGGAGCCCGGCTGCCCGCAGCCGCCCTCGCCCGGGGCGGCCGTACCCGGCTCGGCTGGCGCACCCTGCTGCGTACCCTCACCGATCCGGCCGGTCTCGGCTGGGCCCCGCGCGGCCGGGGCGTCGCCCGGGCCGGCCGGCTCGCCGGAATCCTGGCCGGCCGCGAGAGCCTCGCGATCAGCATCGCCGTCTGCGGACTGAAGGCCCGGATCCGGGCCGCGAGTGCGGGCCACCCCGAACTGTTCGACGACCCCGGCGCGGCGGCGGTCCTGGGCGCGGTCGCAGCGGGCCACCAGGCCGAGGCCGTCCGGCTCTTCCGCGCCATCATGCGCGAGCGGGGCGCGCAGCACGCCTTCTCGCTGCTGGCCCCGTCCTTCGCCGACATCCTGGCCTGGAACGCCCTGACCGACGCGAACCCCTTCAACGACCACGCCGGCTGGCAGGTCGCCACCGGCCGGGCCCAGACCGCCGAACCCGTCCTCGGTCTCGGCGCCGCCTTCTGGGCCTTCTGCGACCGCGGCCCGGGTCTGCCCGAACGGCCCCCCGCGGCGGGGCCCGCGTCCGCGTCCGTATCCGGCCGCGGCCCGGCCCGCCGCCGTGTCGCGAACCGGCCGCCCCGTCCGGCGCCCCGGCCGCCGGACGGCGGCCTGTCGGGTCACGCCGCCGCGCTGCGCACCCACGCGGTCCGGCTGCACGGTGCAGCCGCCGCGCCCGGGTGGCACGGCCCCGAGACCGAGGCCCTGCGCGCCGAGGTCACCCGGCTGGCGGCCCGCTGCGCGACGGCGGCGGGCGGCCTCGCGCTCGCCGCCGCCCAGCTGCAGGACCGACCGGCTGCGGCTACAGGACCAGTGACAGCAGCAGGACGAAGCCCAGGCCGACCACCGAGATGAGGGTCTCCATCACCGACCAGGTCTTCAGGGTCTGACCGACGGTCATCCCGAAGTACTCCTTGACCAGCCAGAAGCCGGCGTCGTTGACGTGGCTGAAGAACAGCGAGCCGGACCCGATGGCCAGGACGAGCAGCGCGGTCCCGGTGGTGGACATGTCCGCCGCGAGCGGAGCCACCAGTCCGGCCGCCGAGATGGTGGCCACCGTCGCCGAGCCGGTGGCCAGGCGGATGGCCACGGCGATCAGCCAGGCCAGCAACAGGGTGGGAACGGCCCAGTTCTCCGACACGTCCAGGATCATCTGACCCACGCCCACGTCGATCAGCGTCTGCTTGAAGCCGCCGCCCGCGCCAACGATCAGCAGGATGCCCGCGATCGGGGCCAGGGACTTCTCGACCGTGGCCGAGATCCGCTCCCGGGTGAATCCGGCCGCCCGGCCCAGCGTGAACATGCCCACCAGGACCGCCGCGAGCAGCGCGATCATCGGGGAGCCCGCGACATCGGCCACGCGCTGCACCGGCTGGGTGGGGTCGTCGACCACGATGTCGACCAGGGCCTTCACGAGCATCAGCGCCACCGGCAGCAGCACGGTGAACACCGTGGCCCCGAACCGGGGGCGGTGCTCCGGCTCCGCCGAGGGGCGCGGCGCGATCATGTGCTCCGGCGCCGGGATGTCCACCCACCGCGCCGCGTACCGGGAGAACAGCGGCCCGGCGATGATCACGGTCGGGATCGCCACGAGCACACCGAGGGCGAGGGTGACGCCCAGGTTCGCGTCGAGCGCGTCGATGGCGACGAGCGGACCGGGGTGCGGCGGGACCAGCCCGTGCATCACCGACAGGCCGGCCAGCGCCGGGATGCCGATCCGCATCAGGGAGTAGTTGCCCCGCTTGGCCACCAGCAGCACCACCGGGATCAGCAGCACGATGCCGACCTCGAAGAAGAGCGGCAGCCCGATCACCGAGGCGATCAGCACCATCGCCCACGGCATGGCCCGGCCCTTGGCCCGGGCGAGGATCGTGTCCACGATCTCGTCCGCGCCGCCCGAGTCCGCCAGCAGTTTCCCGAGGATCGCACCGAGCGCGATCAGTACGCCGACGCCCGCGACCGTGGCGCCGAGTCCGGCGGTGAAGCTGGCGATCGTCTTGGCGAGCGGCGCGCCCGCGAAGACTCCGAGGGCCAGCGAGCCGACCGTCAGGGCCAGGAAGGCGTGCAGTTTGAAGCGGGTGATGAGCACGACGATGACGGCTATGCCCGCGAGGACGGCTATCCCCAGCTGGGTGTTTCCGGCCGAGGTGATCGGTCCGGTGGCGGCCGCTGCCAGTGTCTCGACGCTGAGACCGGTCACGGTGACGTTTCCTCAGTTCTCGTGTGGGGGGAGGTGGCGCAGGGCGGCCAGCGCCCGCTCGGTGATGTCTTCCGGGGACCCGGACACGTCGACGACGACGCCGAGTTCGTCGTCCTGGAGCGGCTCCAGCGCGGCGAACTGCGAGTCCAGCAGCGTGGTGGGCATGAAGTGGCCCTTGCGCGCGGCCATGCGCTTCTCGATCAGCGGGCGCTCGGCGGTGAGGTGGACGAATACGGTCCGGGGGGCCGCGGCGCGCAGCCGGTCGCGGTAGGCGCGCTTGAGCGACGAAGCGGCGACCACACCGCCGCCCAGATCGGCGCGGTTGCGGATCCACTCACCGATGGCGTCCAGCCACGGCCACCGGTCCGCGTCGTCCAGCGGCGTGCCGGCCGACATCTTGGCGACGTTGGCCGCCGGGTGGAAGGCGTCGCCCTCCGCGTACGGAATGCCGAGCGCCTCGGCGAGCAGCCGGCCCACGGTCGTCTTGCCCGTACCGGCCACGCCCATCACCACAATGACCCGCTGGGTGCTCACGCCTGCCTCGCTGTCCTCGTCGACATCGGTTCGTGTGGGCACCACTGAAGCCTATTAAGTAGTACTTATTCAAGCCTCAGGCCGGAAACATCACATCTTTTGTTGCCCTGGGCGTCACCGTACGCTTACGCCATGACCACCGAAGGCAGTCCAGGACAGGGACAGGGGCTCCACACCCGCGTGCTGGACACCCTCGGCCTCGCGATCACGGCGGGGGAGTACCGGCCGGGCAGTGTCCTGCGCACGGACGAGATCGCCGCACGCTTCGACGCCTCACGCACCGTCGTACGGGAGGTCGTCCGGGTCCTGGAGTCGATGCACCTGGTCGAGTCCCGCCGCCGGGTCGGTGTCACGGTGCGCCCCACCGACGAGTGGAACGTCTACGACCCGCGTGTGATCCGCTGGCGGCTGGCCGGCACCGACCGGCCCCGGCAGCTGCGGTCCCTCACCGTGCTGCGCTCCGCGATCGAACCGGTCGCGGCCGGACTCGCCGCGACGCTCGCCACGCCGCAGCAGTGCGCCGAACTCACCGAGGCGGCCCTCGGCATGGTCCGTACCTCGCGCGGCCACCAGCTCGAGGGCTATCTGCGGCACGACATCGCGTTCCACCGCGTGGTGCTGAACGCCTCCGGCAACGAGATGTTCGCCCGCCTCGGGGACGTCGTCGCCGAGGTCCTGACGGGCCGCACCGAACACGCCGTGATGTTCCACGATCCCGACCCCGCCGCCGTCACCCTGCACGTCCAGGTGGCCGAGGCGGTCCGCGAGGGCGACGCGGCGCGCGCCGAGGCGCTGACCCGCCGGATAGCGGTGGGCGCACTGGAGGAACTGGACGTGCTCGCGCCCTGAAGGTCCGTGTATCGCGGGCGTATCGAAAATCGGATACGCCACCACAACGGCCCTCCGTCTCCAATGAGCGCATGAACCACAACGCACCCCTGTCGGCACCGCCCCGCCGCACGCGCGGGATCGTCCTCATCGGCCTGGCGGTCCTCGGCGCGGCGAGCGCCCTGTACGTCGTGCGGATGCCGCTCATGATGTCCGCCCCGACGTGCAGGGCCGGGCGGTGGCACGGCTGCCTCGACACCTTCAACGGTGTGGTGCTCATGACGCTGGTCACGCTGCCGCTGGCCGTACTGGTGGCGTGGGCCCTGGCGCGCCGCCGGCGCGCCGCCGGCGTCACGTCCGCGTGGCGGATGTCGCTGGCCGAGGTGGGCATGGTCCACGGGACGGCGCCGTTCGTGTGGATGACCATGATGCCGGGCGGCGCGGCCGGCATCGTTCCCGCCCGGGTGAGCCTGGTACCGCTGCGGGACCTGGTCACGATGGGGCCGCTCGGGATCGGCGGCAACCTGCTGGTCTTCGCCGCGCTGGGGTTCTTCGCCCCGATCCGGTTCGCGGCCCTGGCGTCCGTACCGCGGATCCTCGCGCTCGGGGCGGGCTGCTCGGTCCTGGTCGAAACCGCACAGTACGTCCTGCAGCTGGACCGGGTGTCCTCCGTGGACGACGTACTGGTGAACGCGGCCGGCGCCGCGCTGGCCGGGCTGGCGTCGCGCCGCTGGTGGCGCACGACGGCGGGGGCGCCGTCGGACCGGCCGCGCCCCGCGCCGGTGCCGGCGGGCTGAGCCGCATGCCGGGTGTGCCGTCGGGTGCGCGGACGTCTCTTAGGCTTCGGACATGCGCGTACTGATCGTCGAGGATGAACCCTTCCTGGCCGAAGCCGTCCGTGACGGTCTGCGGCTGGAGGCGATCGCCGCCGACATCGCCGGGAACGGCGACTCCGCCCTGGAACTGCTCGGCGTCAACTCCTACGACCTCGCGGTCCTCGACCGCGACATCCCCGGCCCCTCCGGCGACGAGGTCGCCCGGCGCATCGTCGCCTCCGGCAGCGGCATTCCGATCCTCATGCTGACCGCTGCCGACCGGATCGACGACAAGGCCTCCGGGTTCGGGCTCGGCGCCGACGACTACCTCACCAAACCGTTCGAGCTGCGGGAGCTCGTCCTGCGGCTGAGAGCCCTCGACCGCAGACGCGCGTACGCCCGGCCCCCGGTCCGCGAGATCGCGGGCCTGCGGGTCGACCCCTTCCGCCGGGAGGTCTTCCGCGACGGCCACTACATCGCGCTCACCCGCAAACAGTTCGCCGTGCTGGAAGTCCTCGTCGCCGCCGAGGGCGGGGTCGTCAGCGCCGAGGAGCTGCTGGAACGGGCCTGGGACGAGAACGCCGACCCCCTCACCAACGCCGTGCGCATCACCGTCTCCGCCCTGCGCAAACGGCTCGGCGAACCATGGATCATCGCCACGGTGCCCGGCGTCGGCTACCGGATCGACACCGGTACGGACGCCGCCTCCCCCGGCAGGACGCATGCCGATGCCTAGACGCCCGGGGCTCAGCGCCCGACTGAAACTCACCCTCAGCTACGCCGGGTTCCTCGCCGTCGCCGGCGCCCTCCTGCTGGCCGTGGTGTGGATGTTCCTGCTGCGCTACGTGCCCGACAACTCCCAGGGCCTTCTCGGGATCTCGCCCAACCGCTACCTCCTCGTACGCACCTTCTTTCCCGCCGCGGCCGTGGCCATGGCCTTGCTGCTCGTGTTCGGCCTCGCCGGGGGATGGATCCTCGCCGGCCGGATGCTCGCACCACTGGGACGGATCACGAACGCGGCACGGATGGCCGGGAACGGCTCGCTGTCCCACCGGATCCGCATGCAGGGCCGCCAGGACGAATTCCGTGAACTCTCCGACGCGTTCGACTCGATGCTCCGACAGCTCGAGTCCCACGTCGCCGAGCAGCAGAGGTTCGCCGCGAACGCCTCCCACGAACTGCGCACCCCGCTGGCGATCTCGCGGACGCTCCTCGACGTCGCCCGCAAGGACCCCACCCGGGACCGGGGCGAACTCATCGAACGCCTGCACGCCGTCAACGCGCGCGCGATCGACCTCACCGAGGCCCTCCTGCTGCTCAGCCGTGGCGACCGCGGGAACTTCACCCGCGAAGGCGTCGACCTCTCCCTCCTCGCCGAAGAAGCCGCCGAAACACTGCTTCCCCTCGCCGAACGGCGCCGGATCACGCTCGACGTCACCGGCGGGGCGGCCCCGACCAGTGGCTCCGCGGAGCTCCTGCTGCGGATGGTGACGAACCTCGTCCAGAACGCCGTCGTCCACAACCTCCCCACCGGCGGCACCGTGACGGTCCACACCGAGGCGGACGGCGGCACGAGCGTGCTGCGGGTCGAGAACGCGGGCGGCCGGCTCCCACCGGAACTGGTGCCCACCCTGATCGAACCCTTTCAGCGCGGAGCGGAACGCGTACGCACCGACGAGCACGCCGGCGTCGGCCTCGGCCTCGCCATCGTGCACAGCATCGTCCGCGCCCACGACGGGACCCTCGACCTCGTCCCCCGCCCCACCGGCGGCCTCCTCGTCACGGTCCGGCTTCCCGGCACGCAATAGCCGGCCGGGTCAGCCGCACCCGCAGCCGCCGCACCCGCCGCACCCGCCGCCGCATCCCCCGCCGTAGCCGCCACCGGTGGAGGAGCCGGAGCTCCGCACTCCTCCTTCTCCCGCGCCCGTTCACGCCTTCGCTCCTCGTCCCGGCGCGCCTGCTCGCGGACGGCCTCGCGGAAGGAGCCGCCGGCCGGCTTCCACTCCCTCAGCCCGTGCCGGCGCAGCGGCAGCAGGGGGCGGCCGTGACAGCGGGACGAGGCGTCCGCCCTTCTCGTAGACGGCGCTCTCCAGCAGAGCGCCGTGCCGCGGCCCAGAAGAGGCGGCCGCGGCACGGAATCGCTACGGCCGCTTCCGGCCGTCGGACACGGGTGTCAGACGTCGAGCGCGGCGAGTTCGAGGGCGCCGAGCCGCTCCGGTTCCGCCACGATGTCGATCTCGGTGATCAGGCCGTCCTCGATGGTGAAGCCGAGGACCAGGAACAGACGTCCCAGCGGGGCCATCGCCAGGCCGACCACTCCGTCGACCAGGGCCGGCGCCGTGGCCTGCGCCCGCTGCATGGCGGCCATCGCACCCGTGGCGACGGTGACGGCGCCGCGGATGAGGAGGGGCGCCGGGGTCGGTCCGACGGCCTTGTCGGCCCGGAGCACCACATCGGGGTGGAGCAGGGTGACGAGCGCGTCGAAGTTCCCGCCGCGGGTGGCGGCGAGGAAGGCGTCCACGACGAGGCGCTGACGGGTCAGGTCGGCCTCGGGCACCAGCGGGGCCCCCTTGATCCGGCGGCGGGCGCGGCTCGCGAGCTGACGGGTCGCCGCCGGGGACTTCTCGATCATCGGGGCGATCTCGTCGAACGGGACGGCGAACAGGTCGTGCAGCACGAACGCGAGCCGCTCGGCCGGTGCCAGCTGGTCGAGCACCACCAGCAGCGCCAGCCCGACCGAGTCGGCGAGTACGGCCTCCTCCTCGGGGTCGACCGCGTCCTCGCGGCTGACGGCGGGGTCGGTGGGATACGCGTCCATGGAGTCCTCGCGCCGGGAGTCGCGCGAGCGCAGGATGTTCAGGCACACGCGCGACACGACCGTCGTCAGCCATCCGCCGAGGTTCTCGACATCGCCGACGTCGGAACGGTTGAGGCGCAGCCAGGCCTCCTGGACGGCGTCGTCGGCCTCGGCGAGCGAGCCGAGCATGCGGTAGGACACCGCTCTCAGATGAGAGCGGTGCTCTTCGAAGCGTTCCGTCAGCCGGGAATTCTCGTCCATCGGTCCCCCTATCGATATCACTCAACAGATCATCAAAATAGATCATGAGGAAGAAGCCCTTGCGAGGGGGGAGTTGGCGCCTGTCCCGGCCCGTTCCGGCCCGTTCCGGCCCGTGCGGACCAGGCCGGCCCGCTCCTGGATAATGGCCCCCTGAACAGCAGAAGCGAGTGGAGACGCCGGGTCCACGGAGTGGTCCGGCCGGAGAGGGAGCCCCCGATGGACGTGCAGCACTTCGAGCGGATCACCGCATTCATCGAGGCACGGCTCACCCCGTTGTTCGACGAGGAAACGGGCAGCGAACACGGATTCGCCATGGACGACACCTCCCGCGCCCTGCGCGCCCTGCGCAACTCCGTCCTGGAGGCGTCCGCGATCAAGGGCCTCATCGAGAAGCGGGAATCCGCCGAACCGGCCATGCGCCGCGTCATCGACCAGTCGGTGGAGCACAACTGGGACGTACTGCGCGGCATCGCCCGCCAGTGGGAGGACCACGCCGACTTCCGCCACGAGTTCAAGCACCACGCGTGGGAGCTCGACCACCACCACGCCGCCGCGGACGCATGAGCCCCACGCGCCGTGTGCCGCCGCGGGGATGAACCCTCACCGCGGCGGTTCGGGCGTGACGCGGCCGGTCGCCACGAGGTTGCCGTCCGGGGTGCGCCGCGCCAGATCGCCGGTGCGGAGGTAGCCGTCGGCGGTGAAGGCGCGCGCGTTGTGGCCGGGCGCCCGGTAGTAGCCCCGCGGCGTGCAAGGGCCGCGGGCGAGGAGTTCGCCGGGCTCCCCGTCGGGCACGTCCTTGCCGTCGGCGTCGACCAGGCGGATCTCGTCGTCGGGCGAGAGCGGGCGGCCCTGCGTGGTGAGCACGCTCTCGTCCGGATCGGCGGGCCGGGTGAGGGTGAGCAGCCCCTCGGCCGTGCCGTGTACCTGCTGCAGGCGACAGCCCAGTTCGGGGCCCACCCGTTCGGCGGTGGCCCGGGACAGGGGCGCGCCGCCGATCTGCACGAGCCGCAGACTGCTCACGTCGGCCCGGACCGCGGGAAGCGCGTCGAGCCAGAGGCGGGCGACGTCGGGCACCACCGTCGTGACGGTCACCCGCTCCCGTGCGATGACCGGCAGGCACGCGGCCGGTTCCGGGGTCTCGGCCAGGACGACGGTGGCGCCGACGGACAGGGTGCCGAGGATGCCGGGGCTGCCGAAGGTGAAGTGGTGCTCGACGGGCAGCGCGGCGAGGTACACGTCGTTCTCGGTGAGCGCCACCAGCTCGGCGGCGGCCCGCGCCTGGTAGGCGTAGTCGTCGTGGGTGCGCGGGACGAGCGCGGGCGGCGCGGTGGTACCGCCGGAGAGCAGGAAGAGCGCCACCTGGTCGGCGCCCTGCGGGAGCGCCGGCCCGGGCGGGGAGTCCAGGGACCCCAGGGGGAAGTGGTGACAGCCCGACGGGTCGGTCGTGAAGCCGCCGTACGGGGACGAGGTGCCCGGCGGCTCGTACGTGAACACCCGCCGTAGGAAGGGCCCTTGGGTGGCGATCTCGGCGGCCATTGCCGTGTGGTCGAAGCCCTGGTGCGTCGCGGGGCCGACGTAGCCGGTGGCCTCGGCGACCCGCACGACGTGGGACACCTCCGAAGTGCGGTACGGGAGCGGGCAGAGCACGGGGACCGCGCCGGCGCGCATCAGCGCGAAGACGGTGACGACGAACTCGGGAACGTTCGGCAGCTGGACGACGACGCGCTGCCCGGCACGCAGGCCGCGCAGCCGGAATCCGGCGGCCATGCGGTCCGCGCGCCGGTTCAGGTTCGCGTACGTGAGGCGGGTGGTGCCCTGCACCAGCGCGGTCCGCGGCCCGTGGAGCAGGGCCCGGTCGCGGAGCAGCCCGTCCAGCGTGTCGCCACGCCAGTGCCCGGCGGCCCGGTAGCGGTCGGCGAACTCCTCGGGCCAGGGGGTGCAGCCGTCGAGCACGGATGTCATTCGCTTCCTCGGTGCAGTCTCGCCGTCTTGACCCGGGCAAGCCAATCCCCCAACACCCTTGTACGCAATGTGCATTCCGGACCAGGGACGCCGAATGCCCTCGGCGGAACGTCCAACGATCGCCGCTGACCAGGAAGAATGGGCGGTGCGAGCGAAGGCTCGAACACCGCCCACGCGTCAGGGCGTGTCCGCCGTCTTGCGCGGGGTGGTCTGCTGGACCGCCCAGCCGTTGCCGTCGGGGTCGGAGAAGTAGACGAAGGAGCCCCACGGCAGGTCCTGGATCTCCGTCACCTCCACCCCCCGGCCGCGCAGATCCTCGTACGCCTCCTCGATGTCGGTGACGACGACCTGCATGTTGTCCAGCGACCCCGGCGTCATCCGGGTCAGCCCCTTGCCGATCGCGATCGAGCACGCCGAGCCCGGCGGGGTCAGCTGGACGAAGCGGATGTCCTCGCTGACGGTGACGTCGTGGTCGGCGTTGAAGCCCAGCTTCTCGTAGAAGGCCTTGGCCCGGTCGATGTCGGTGACGGGGACGGCGACGAGTTCCAGTTTGATGTCCATCAGAGCATCATGCTCCCGACACCGGCGCCTCGCCGCCCGACACCGCGAACTGGGTGCGGTACAGCTCCTCGTACCGCCCGCCCGCCCCCAGCAGCTCGGTGTGCGTGCCCCGTTCCACGATCCGGCCGTCCTCGACCACCAGGATCAGGTCCGCCGCCTGTACGGTCGACAGCCGGTGGGCGATCACCACCGCGGTCCGGCCCGCCAGGGCCTCGCCCAGCGCCTCCTGCACCGCGGCCTCGGAGGTCGAGTCCAGGTGCGCCGTGGCCTCGTCGAGGATCACCACACGCTGGCGGGCCAGCAGCAGCCGGGCGATGGTCAGCCGCTGCCGCTCCCCGCCCGACAGCCGGTAGCCGCGCTCCCCGACCACCGTGTCCAGCCCGTCCGGCAGCGAGGCGACGAGCCCGTCCAGCCGCGAGCGCCGCAGGGCCTCCCAGATCTCCTCCTCGGAGGCCTCCGGGCGGGCCAGCAGCAGGTTGGCCCGTACCGACTCGTGGAAGAGGTGCCCGTCCTGGGTGACCATGCCGAGGGTCTCGCGGATCGAGTCGGCCGTGAGGTCCCGTACGTCGATCCCACCGAGGCGGACCGCGCCCGCGTCGGCGTCGTACAGCCGCGGCAGCAGCTGCGCGATGGTCGACTTGCCGGCGCCGGACGAGCCGACCAGGGCGATCATCTGCCCCGGCTCGGCCCGGAACGACACCTCGTGCAGCACCTGCGTACCGCCCCGGGCATCCAGGGTGGCGACCTCCTCCAGGGAGGCGAGGGAGACCTTGTCGGCCGCGGGGTAGCCGAAGGAGACCCGGTCGAACTCCACGGCCACCGGGCCCTCCGGGAGCCGGCGGGCGTCCGGCTTCTGGGCGATGAGCGGCTCGAGGTCGAGGATCTCGAAGACCCGCTCGAAGCTCACCAGCGCGCTCATCACCTCGACGCGGGCGCCGGCGAGCGCGGTCAGCGGCGCGTACAGCCGGGTCAGGAGGAGCGCGAGGGCGACGACGGAACCGGCGTCCAGGGACCCGCGCAGGGCGTAGAACCCGCCGAGCCCGTAGACCAGCGCGAGGGCCAGGGCAGAGACCAGGGTGAGGGCCGTGATGAAGGCCGACTGGGCCATCGCCGTACGGATCCCGATGTCCCGCACCCGCGCCGCCCGTGCCGCGAACTCCGCGGACTCGTCGGCAGGCCGTCCGAAGAGCTTGACCAGCGTCGCGCCGGGAGCCGAGAACCGCTCGGTCATCTGGGTGCCCATCGCGGCGTTCAGCGTGGAGGCCTCCCGTTGCATCGCAGCCATCCGCGTCCCCATCCGGCGGGCCGGCAGCACGAACACCGGCAGCAGCACCAGCGCCAGCAGGGTGATCTGCCAGGAGATGCTCAGCATCACGGTGAGGGTCAGCAGCAGGGTGACGCTATTGGCCACCACCCCCGACAGGGTGTTGCTGAAGGCCCGCTGGGCGCCGATCACATCGTTGTTGAGGCGGCTGACCAGCGCTCCCGTCCGGGTCCGGGTGAAGAAGGCGACCGGCATCCGCTGCACGTGGTCGAAGACCGCCGTCCGCAGGTCCAGGATCAGCCCCTCGCCGAGGGTGGCGGAGAGCCTGCGGGTCAGCAGCCCGAGCCCGGCCTCCGCGACCGCGATCAGCGCGATGAGCAGGGCCAGCCGGGTGACCGCCGAGCTGTCGCGGCCGTCCACGATGGCGGTGACGACCCGGCTGGCGAGCACCGGCGTGGCCACCGCGAGCAGCGCGGTCACCACGCTCAGCAGGAGGAAGAGGGTGAGCCCGCGCCGGTGCGGGCGGGCGAAGGCGGCGACGCGGCGCAGGCCGGCCCGGGAGAACGGGCGACGGTCCTGCGTGGCGTTGATCGCGCTGTGCAGCGAGGTCCAGGCGGTGACTTCCATGTCCATGACCGGCACGCTAGGACCTCAATCAAACTCGAGGTCAAGCTTTCGGTCCGGAACCGCCCGTAGGAGCCGCCAACTCCCGCCCGGACGAGCGATTTTGCCGACCCCCGGCCGTTGTCGGTGCCCGGTGGCATCATCGGTCCATGACGCAGGGATCCGAGTCCGTACGCTTCGGCAAGCGAACCACCGACACCGTCCTGCACCGCTTCGGGCAGTGGGCCCGGGACACCCCCGGCGCCCGCGCGCTCGTCGCCGGCCCGGACAGCCTGACCTACGGGGAACTGGACGCGCGCGCCGACCGGCTGGCGCACCGTCTGCTCGACTCCGGCCTGCCGCCCGGCGGGCTCGTCGCCGTCGGCACCGCCCGGCAGGCCGAACTGGTCGTCGCCCTCCTCGCCGTCCTCAAGGCCGGCGGGGCCTACACCGTCATCGACGTCGAGACCCCGCGCACCGGGCGCCGGCAGCTCAGCGCGGCCGAGCCCGTCGTCCTGCTCACCGACCCCGCCCACCGGGCCGCCCTCGACAACGGCAGCGGCCTGCGGGTGATCCCGCTCGACGCGGAGGGTCCCGTGATCGCCGGGCCGCGCACCGAACAGCCCGCCGACCGGCCCCCCGGGCTCCCGGCGGCCCCGGCACCCGGCCGCACCGCGGCCGTCCTGTTCACCGGCGCGGCCGAGCCGCGCGCGGTCCCGATCCGCCACGGGCTGCTCCTCGCCGCCCACGAGAGCTGGGCCGAGGTGGCCCGGCCCACCCCGCAGGACCGGCACCTGATCACGGCCGGTCCGGACGTCACCGCCTTCGCCGCGGGCTGGACACGGGCCCTGTGCTCGGGCGGCGCCCTCGTCCTCTCCCGGCGAACCCCCTGGAAGCCCGAGGACATCCGCGCCGCCGTCGAGACCGACCGCGTCACCGTCCTGCACACCGACCCGGCCGGCGCGGCCCGGCTCCTCATCCAGGACGCGGAGCCGGGAGCCGCCACCCCGCCGGCCCACCGCGGGGCCGACCCCGCCTGCCGGTCGCTGCGCCTGCTCGCCGTCTCCGGCGACCGGCTCTACCTCGACGAGCAGGCGACCCTGCAGGTGCGGCTGCGCCCCGGCGCGCGCGTGCTCAACGTCTACGGTCCCGCGGAGTGCGCCGGCATCGGCACCTGGTTCGAACTGCCGCAGCTGCCGCATCCGTTGGACGACCCGGAGGAGATCTCCCTGCTCGGCACCCCGTTCCCCGGCTGCCGGGTCGAGGTAGGCGGCGGGGAGATCCGCCTCACCCCGCCGGACGGCGGCGACGCCCTGCCCACCGGCGATCTCGGCCTGCTCCGCGAGGACGGGCTGCTGGAGTTCGGCGGCCGCATCCGGGACCGGATCACCCTGCCCGACGGCCGCCGGCTCGACCCCCACCCCCTCGAATCCGCCATCCGCAGCCACGAGGGCATCGGCGCGGCCATCGTGAAGGGGGTCGACGGCCCGCGCGGGCCGCGGCGGCTCGTCGCGTACGTGGCCCCGCCGCCCGGCGGCCGGGCGTGGCCCGTCGGCGCCTCGCTGCCGGACATCGAGGAACTGCGCGAGCACCTGGCGGGGAAGGTGCTCCGGGAGGAGTTCCCGCGCACCGTGATCCGGCTGCGCAGTCTGCCCCGCAACGCGGCGGGCCGGGAGGACCGGGACGCCCTGCCGCTGCCCATCCTGCCCGCGGCGGCGCAGGCCGCCGGGAGCAGGTCCGGCAAGTACGGGGCCGCGCCGAGCCAGGGTGAGGTACCGGCTTCCTGCGCGGCCGGCTGCGGGGGAGTCCTGGGCCTCGTCGCCCTGATCGTCACCAATCTCCTGTGGCCCGGATCGACCGACCTCACCGGAGTGCCCCAGCCCTGGGCGTTCCTGTTCTCCCTCCTCTACCTGTTCGAGTGCCTCGCCTTCGGCGTCGGCGTGGTCTTCCTGTTCGGCGGCCGCGCCCGGATGCTGCGCCAGCGCCGGAGCCCCTCCCTCACCGTGGCCGCCCATCTGGCGGTGTCCTACCTGCTGTTGTCCTGGTGGCCGCAGGACAACTTCTACCGGCTGGCCGCCAAACAGGACTGGTCGCGCCAGGCCGCGCTCGTCTACACCTTCAACATCCCGCTGATGATCGCGGGAGCCGTCGTCGCGGCGTACGTCGTCAGCAAGCCGGCCGATCCCTTCGACTTCCACGACCCGGTGGACGACTGACCGGACCGCTGACCGGCCCGGATTCCCGCGGCAGTCCAGAGGATCATCAGCACGCGCGCCCATCGGAAAGGCGGGACGTTCTGCTGCCCTCTGCTGCCCCTTGCTGCCGTTTCCGGCTGTCAGTCGAAGATGTCCAAGAGGTCCATCCAGGAGCCCGCGTCATCGGTGCGACGGGGCCGTACCGGGAGCGGATCCGGGTAGTTCTCCACCGCGGCCCTCGCGCGGACGACGTCGGGCCCTCCGCACGCCGCGATCGCGAAGGCGCCGAACACCTTGGCGAACGCGGCCGGGTCGCGGAACTCCACGCCGAACGCCCGGCCGTCCCGCAGCGGCACCCACACCACACGGTCGAACCGCGTCCATTCCCCCACCGGCTGGTCGTCCGCGGTTGACCGCCCGTCCAGCCACAACCGCGCCACGTGCAGCAGATTCACCTTCTCCATCGGCAGCCGCTTGCGCCGCACCCGCAGTTCACGCGCCGTCAGCTCGGCGCGCTGGTCTTTGACCACCCGCGACGCCCCCTCCGCCCTCCTCTGGGAGTCGCGGGACGTCACCGTGCGGGGCCCAAGGCCCGCTGTCTGCACGGCTTCGGCTTGTGGGCCGGCTCAGCGAGAACATCACCGTTGACGGCAACGAGTTCCGGACCGATCCGGCATCGCACGGGCCCGGGGGAACCCGGAAGGGGTATGCGTGAAGGGTGAGAGCGTGCGCGGGGGCGACCGCGGGGCCAGGGCTCGACGTACCGCGCGGCGCGGGGCTACGACAGGCCGAACACCGCCCCGACCGCCAGGGCCTCGGACCGCACCAGTGCCTCGGCCGCGTCCAGCACCTCCGTGCTGCGCGCGGCCACCAGCACACCCAGCCAGGGCGCGGGATCGAAGGCCCCCGTCGGGATCGCGGGGACGAACACCGCCCCGAGCTCCGCACAGCCCCGCACCAGGGCCGCGCACAACTCGTCGAGCTGCGCCTCGGGCAGCCGTGCGCCCAGCTCCACCCGGTCGGCGATCCGCACGAGGTGCCCCGCGCCGCGCAGTACGTCGAGCCGGGCCGCCACCATGAAGGCGATCGACGGCCCGGTCAGCCGCAGGTTCGTCTCGGTCGGCGCGAGCCGCCCCTGCGCGTCGGCGACGAAGTCCACGTCGAACCAGCCCCGGTAGCCGGACTCCGCCAGCTCCCGGCCCACCTCCGCCCCGAAAGCGACGAGGGGTTTCTCCGCCCACCCGGGCACCACTCCGGGCCCCACCGTGGCGCCCCGGTAACAGCCGTCCGTCACCTCCATCACCGCCCCGCCCACGTCGTGCACCCGGCCCGCGTCGTCGACGAACCCGTCGTACGTGAGATCGCGCGGGCCCCCGTCGCCGCCGGCCGCGGTCGCCGGACCGCCGACGTACTCCTCCACGAGCAGCGGCCCGCGCGGCAGCCGCCGCAGCACGGCCCGCGCCCCGCCCGCGGCGCGGACCTGCGCCGGGCTGAGCACCGTGGTGCCCGAACCCCCGACACCGTGCTCCGATTTCAGAACAGTGCTCTCGCCCGCCCTGGTCCGGGCCGCCAGCAGCCGGGCCGCCGCCCACCGCCCGTCGGCCCGCCACTGACGGGGGAGCACGATTCCCGGATGCCCACCGCCCGCCAAGATCCGCCCGAAGAGCCCGTGCGCCGCGGACTTCGACTCGTAGCGCAGCTCCCCGGCCCGCCACGGCCGGCCCACCAGCCGTCCGAACGCCCGGGTGCGCCCCCACGGTACGAGGGGCAGCCCGGCTCCCGTCAGCAGTGCGGCCAGCGCCGGCCGGGACCGTACGGCCTCGGCGAGGCCGGGATCCCGGTCCACCACGCCGTCGTACACCTCGACCCCGGTCCAGCCGAGCTGGCGGCACACCAGCTCGGTCCAGCCCCGCGGCACCGGCCGCGGCAGCACGAGCGCGGCCGGGTACGGGCTGTAGAAGGCGGCGAGGCAGGCGTAGTGGTGCGCGGGCCGCTGCTCCCGGTCCAGGGTCGCGTCGGCGAACTGCACGTTGAACTCGGCGACGTTGCCCAGGTGTACGGCCCGACCGCCGCCGGTCCAGGCCCGCGCCCAGCCGGCGAGCGGAGCCGGAGCCACCTCGAACCGGACCAGAGCCGGCGCCGGGGCGGGAGCCGGGTCCGGCGCGGCCACCGCGCCCATCGCCCGGTAGAACCCGGCCGCATGCGGATCGGAGTCGATCACCAGCCGGCGCACTCCCAGCTCCACCGCCCGCTGCAGCGCGTCCCGGTACAGCAGCCGGCCCACGCCCTGTCCGATGGCGGACGGCTCCACGAACAGCAGCCCGAGCGCCGCCAGCGGGGGAGTCCCCTCCAGGGAGGCGACGCCGAGCACCTCTCCCCGCCCGTTCTCGGCCACGACGACACGGCGGGCCGTCACGTCGTCGGCCCGGATCCGCAGTTCGTCCGCGCACGCGGCGAGGAAGCCGGCGGCGTACCCCCAGTGCGCCTTGGACCGCATCACCAGCCCGGTCAGGTCCTCCGCCTCGGCCGGTCGCGCGGCCCTGACCTTTACCATCTGCTGACCTCCCCATGGTCCGGGTCAAGGCCGTGCGATAGATTCGGCCTCCCCACGGCAGATACTTTCCCACCCACGCGGAGACAGGCTTCTCAATGAGCGACATCATCAACGGACTTGGCCGCACCAGCGCCTACGGCGCCCTCGGACTGGTCCTGCTGATCCTCGGCATCGTCCTCGTGGACGTGCTGACGCCCGGGAAGCTTCCCAAGCAGATCTGGGAGGAGCGCAACCGCAACGCGGCCCTCTTCCTCAGCTCCGCGCTCCTCGGCATCGGCGGCATCGTCTTCACCTCGATCTGGACGACGTACGCGGACTTCGGCAAGGGGCTGCTGTCCACCGCGGCCTTCGGCGTGCTCGGCCTGATCCTGATGGCGGTGGCCTTCCTCGTGCTCGACCTGGTGACCCCGGGCAAGCTCGGCGCCATCGTCGTCGACCCGGAGCCCCACCCGGCGGTCTGGGTCTCCGCCGCCTGCAACATCGCCGTCGCCGCGATCGTCGCCGCCTCGATCGCCTGACGGAGCACCCGTACGTGACGAGAGCGCCGCTCCCTCCAGGGAGCGGCGCTCTCGTCACGTACGCGGGGCCGGGACCGCTGCTCAGGCCAGGCCGAGCGCGAACACCGCGAACCCCGCCGCCAGCACGCCGGCCACGGTCCCGCGCAACGCGCTCGCCCCGCGGCCCTCCCGCGGCGGGCCCTCGAACCGGCGCGCGTAGCGGGCGAGACCCACCAGCAGCGCCGCGAACACCGGCATCCACGCCAGGCGCGCCGCGATCCACCCGAGGCTGTCCGGCGCCGTCGTGAGCCCGGCCAGCTCACCCACGAACGAGCCGGGTACGGCCGCGGCCAGCATGGCCGTCTGGTGCCAGCACAGGATCGTCATCGCCGACAGGTTGATCACGACCACCGGAGCCCACAGCGCCGGCCGGGCCAGCAGCTTCGCCAGCCGGTCGCGCAGCAGGACCGCCGCCCCCGACTGCGCCGAGGCCAGGGCCAGCACCAGCAGCGACGGCGGGTGCGAGTTGGTCCGTACCGCACCCGGTACGCCCACCATCGACGCCGGATAGTGGAAGACCGCCAGCAGCGCCGCGAACAGCAGCGTCCCGCCGGCCAGCAGCAGCCAGGCCCCGCGCCGCCCGATCCGCCGCTCGCCCCAGGAGACGCCGAGCTGGTAGGCGAACAGCCAGCCGGGGAGGACGTTCACCACGGAGAGCCAAGGCGGTACGTAGTCGGCGAACGGCCCGTAGCGCAGGAAGTCCACCACGGCGACCGAACCGAGCAGCGGGGCCGCCGCCCAGCCGCCGAGGCGCCGCGCCGCCCGCACGCAGTACGGCGTCAGCGCGGTGACCACCACGTACACCCCGACGAACCACAGCGGCTGGATCACCAGCTTCGCCCCGGTCCGCAACGACGCCTGCGGCACTCCGGCCGCGTACAGCACCGGCGCGGCCAGTGCCCACACCACGGTCACGCCGAGCACCGGCCGCCCCAGCCGGACGATGCGCCCCTTCAGCCAGGCGCCCGTCGAGCCGGTGCGGCGCCCGAAGGAGAGTGCCGAGGCGTACCCGCCGACGAGGAAGAAGATGCCGAGCATCTGGAGCACCCAGCCGGCCGGTGCCAGCCCGCCGAACGCCGACAGCGGGCTGGCGTTGTGCAGACCGCCGTCGGGGTCGAGGGTGAAACCGCCGAGCAGCCAGTGGCCGGTGGGCACCGCCAGCAGCGCCAGGGCGCGCAGCCCGTCGATCGCGCGGTCGCGGCCGGCGGGGGTCTGCCGGTCGATCCGCGCGGCGGCCTTCCGCAGCGGGGCCAGGGTGGCGGAGGCGCTCATCGGGCCTCTCCCTTCGCGATCGCGGCGAAGGCCGTCAGGGACTGGGTGCCGGGCGTGAAGTAGCCGGTGTGGCCCCGTACGTCGCCTGCGGGCACCCGGCGGGCACCGAAGGCCGCGGAGGTGGGGTCGGCGCCGTGGCCGATCCCGGCGAGCTCGACGTTCGGGACGTCGGCGATCCAGTCGGAGGGGCCCCGGGCCGCCCAGACCCGTGCACCGGTGCGCAGCGCGGCCGCGGTGTCGGCGCGCATCCCGGGGGAGCCGAAGACCACGACGTCGGTGGCGTCGGTGTGCCGGGCCGCGAGCCCGCACACCACCGAGCCGTAGCTGTGGCAGAACAGCACCGGGTCGGGTGCGCCGACCGCGTCGAGTCCCGCGGTGAAGCGGGCCAGACGGACCGCTCCGGCCCGGGCCAGCCGGCCGTCTGCGGCGTCCAGGCCGACGCCGACCGGAGTCGTGTAACCGGCCCACGCGACGACGGCGGTCGACCCGCCGGTGGCCTCGCGCAGCGCCCGGGCCATCCCCGCCGGTCCGGTGTGGGGCTTGCGCCGGTTGTCGTGGGTGGCTGCGTCGTTGTCCGAACCGGGCACGATCACCGAGACGTGCCGCGCGTGCTCCAGGTCCCCGAACACCTCGGCCACCTGGCCCCGGCCGCGCGGATCGAAGGCCAGGATCTGCCGGTCCGGCGCGGCGAGGGAGGCGTAGCGCGCCTCACCCGTGGCGGCGACCGCGATCCGGTTGGCCTCGTACCGCAGAGGGAGCGGCGCCCCCTCCAGATTGCCGACCACCAGCGGGTGGGACCGTACGAGTTCGCGGCGCGCCGCGTCGTCCAGTCCGGCGAAGAACGCGGCCACCTCGCGCGGCGCCGCGGTCGCGGGATCGGGCAGCGACCGGCCGGACACCGTATCGGCCCGCCAGGCGACGGTCCCCGGCGGCGGTCCGGTGACCGCCGTCTGGCTGTCGCCCGAAGCCCACCCGGCGGTCCCCCCGACGACGCCCACCGCCAGCGCGGCCGTGACCATCGTCCTTCCGAAGCGGCGCATGCCCCTTCTCCTCTCCTCGTGACGAGGAGGAAGGTAGGTAGGGGGTATCCGCGCCCACGTCCAACCGTGGAGCCAAGTCCGGTGTCATACCCCGGTAGGGGGTGGAGGAGACAGCACCGGGCGCGCAGCCGTCAGGCGGAGTCGCCCGGCCGGACCAGACCCGCCTCGTACGCGAAGACCACGGCCTGCGCCCGGTCCCGCAGGTCGAGTTTGGCCAGCACCCGACCGATGTGCGTCTTCACCGTCTGCTCCGCCAGCACCAGGTGCCCTGCGATCTCCTGGTTCGACAGCCCGCGCGCGATGAGCTCCAGTACCTCGGTCTCGCGCGGGGTGAGCCCCTTCAGCCGCAGCGCGGGGTCCTTGCGCGGCGCCGGGCGCTGCTGGACGAAGTCCGCGATCAGCCGCCGGGTCACCGAGGGCGCCAGCAGTGCCTCGCCCGAGGCGACGACCCGGACCGCCGCGATCAGATCGGCCGGCGGGGCGTCCTTGAGCAGGAACCCGGAGGCTCCGGCGCGCAGCGCCTCGTACACGTAGTCGTCGATGTCGAAGGTGGTCAGCATCAGCACCTTCGGCCGGTGCACCACCCCCGGCGGGGGATCGAGGATCTCCCGGGCGGCCGTGAGCCCGTCCATCTCCGGCATCCGCACGTCCATCAGCACCACATCGGGATGCGTCGAACGGGACACGTGCACCCCCTGCCGTCCGTCGGGGGCCTCGCCCACCACATCGATGTCGGCCTGCGCCGACAGCAGCGCGGCGAACCCGGCCCGCACCATGGCCTGGTCGTCGACGATGATCACGCGGATGGTCAACTTGAGTCCTCGGTCGGGTCGTTCAGCGGCAGCCGGGCTGCGACCCGGAAGCCGCCGTCGGGCAGCGGGCCGGTGTCGAGCGTCCCGCCGGTCAACCGTACGCGCTCCCGCATGCCCACCAGGCCGTGCCCGGTGCCCGAACTCTCCAGCTCCACCACGACGTCCCGGGCCGGGCCGTTGACCACGAGGACGAGGACCTCGTCCTCGTCCACGGTCACCGAGACCCGGGTCGGCGCGCCGGGCGCGTGCCGCACCACATTGGCCAGGGCCTCCTGCACGATCCGGTACGCCGACAGGTCCACCGCCGGCGGCGCCGCGTCGGCCGCCCCGGCCGCCAGGGACAACTCCACCGGCTGCCCGGCCCGTACGGTCGCCTCCACCAGCTGCTGCAGCCGGTCGATCCCGGGCTGCGGGGCCCGCTCGCCGTCGGCGCCGTTCGCGCCGCCGGCCCCGTCGCCGCGCAGCACCGTCAACAGCCGCCGCATCTCGCCCAGCGACTCCCGCGCGCTCGCCGCGATCGCCGCGAACTCCTCCCGTACCGGCTCCGGCATCCCCGGCACCCGGTACGGCGCCGAATCGGCCTGCACCGTGATCACCGACATGTGGTGGGCCACCACGTCGTGCAACTCGCGGGCGATCCGGGCCCGTTCCTCCAGCAGCGTCCGCCGGGCCCGCTCCGCCTCGCTGATGCTCTCCTGCTCGGCGACCCGCTGCTGGGCGTCGCCGAGCCCGCGCAGCGCGCCCGTCAGCACCAGCATGACCCCGCTGAGCACGAAGAGCAGGGCGGTGGTGTTCGTCACGCCGTCGGGTTGGGAGAAGCCCAGCACCGTACCGACGGCGCCGGTCACCAGCCACACCCCGACCAGGGTCCGGATGGACTCGCGCAGTCCCAGGCAGGCCATCAGCGCCAGATAGCCGACGATGGTCATCGGCGGCCACGGCCAGGAGTGCCCGGCCACCTTGTCGGCACCCATCAGCAGTACCGCGGCGACGGTGTCGGCGGTCAGGACGACGGCCCAGGCGTGCATCGGCCGGGTCACAGCGAGGAGCAGCGGTACGGTCTGCGCCACTCCCAGCGCGCCCGCCCAGCCGCCGCCCGCCCCGTAGTCGTTCGCCAGCACCGCGATCGTCACCGGCAGCAGGGTCACGACGAAGATGCCGACGACGACGAACGGCAGCGCCCGCTGCCACCGCTTGGGCGCCCGCGCGAACAGGGGCTGCGCCGCTCTGGCAGGCGTGCGCAGCACCACGGCGAGCTGCCCCAGCGCGCCGGGCATCCGGGCTCCGGAGGCCGAGGAGGAGGTACGGACGCGTTCGCGGAACCGGCTGCGCCCGGCGCGGGCTTTGTCGCTCATGATCGGACCAGCCTATGCTCCCTCCGGCTCCCTCCGGCTCCGTCAGGGCTACGCTGCTTGCCTGTCGATCATGGGGGATACGGGGATGGGTGGCGCAGCCGCGTTGGAGAAGCTGGTGCCGGTTCTGCTGGCCTTCGGCGGCGGGGTGCTGCTCGCCCGCCGGAAGATCGTTCCGGCCGAGGCCTCCAAGGTCTTCTCCGACTACGCCTTCCTCTTCGCCGTCCCCTGCTACCTCTTCGGCAACATCTACGCCAGCGACCTCGGGGCCCTGTTCAACTGGCGGGCGATCGGCGGCTACGCCGGGACCGCGGCCCTCGCCGTGCTCGCCGTGGCCGTGGCGGCGGTCGCCCACGGCCTGCGCGAACCCCGAGACGTGGCGCTGCGCGTGATGGCCGGAGTCCAGGTGAACACCGCCTACTTCGCCGTCCCCGTCTTCATCACCGTGTTCGGGACGGCGGCGCCGATCTTCCCGATCCTGCTGTTCCAGGTCTGCGTCCTGTCCCTGGTCGTCATCGCCCTCATGGAACTGGGCCGCGCGGGCCCCGAGGCGGGCGGCCCGGGCCGCCGCCTCTCCCGGGCCGTCGGCGCCTCGCTGGCCACCCCGCTGGTCCTCGCCTGCAACGCGGGGATCCTGCTCAACCTGCTCTCGGTACGGGTCCCGGACGTCGTCCTGGACGGCGCCGCGTTCGTCGGGGACAGCGCCTCCCCGGTGGCCCTGTTCGCCCTCGGCCTCCACCTGGGCGGCCTGGGCCTGGACCTCCGGGGCACCACGCGCGAGGAACTCGCCCTCATAGGTTTCAAGTGCCTGGCGTTCCCGCTGCTGACCTGGGCGGTGTGCGGGCTGCTCGTCGGCGTACGGGGCGAGTGGCTGGCGTACCTCGTTCTGATCGCGGCGATGCCGACCCCACAGAACCTGTTCATCTTCGCGCAGCGCTACGACGTCGGCGTCGACCTCTCCGCGTCGATCGTGATCAAGAGCTCGATCGTGTCGCTCCTGCTGCTGCCCCTGTGGCTGCAGGCTGTTGCGATATGAACGCTCTGTCTCTGGCGCCGTCTCCGACTCGGCCGGCGGCCCCGCGTCGCCGGAGGCGCCTCCGTGAGCCTTTGCGCTGGGGGCGGCTTGGCTGTCGGCCTTCGCCGGGATGGGGTGGTGGCGGCCCGAACCGTTCCGGCCGGTCATGCCACTGACCTCCGATTCTCACCCGATGCAGAATCCCGTCGATCACCTGCGGGTCATCCCGCCCCCTCTTGCCAGGCCCGTAGCCGACCGGCAGGGAACGGCCGAGGAACCGGTTTCGCATGAATCGTTTGGAAGTCACCGGTACGGACATATGCGAAGCGTAAGACGTCTAAGGGGACGATATGGGCACTGGTGAGAAAGCGAAAGCTGAGATAGAACGAGTTGCGGGAAGGGCTGTGAAGAAAGCAGCCCACGCCATGGGCAAGGAGGACCTGGCCGCCAAGGGCGCCGCTCTGGAAGCCCGGGGCAATGCCCGGCGCGTCAAGGAGAAGGGCAAGGACGCGTTGAGTTGACTCGCGTCAGATCCTTGGTCGTGCGGGTAGAGCCTCGAAGGCTTGGACCCGCCTCAATGGCACAGAAGCAGAAGTGCACCGCTCATTTTCGCGACGGGACGGGAAGGAAACATGGGCATACTTGCTTGGATTCTTATCGGTCTGTTCGCGGGCATCATCGCCAAAATGCTGATGCCCGGGAAGGACCCGGGCGGCATCATCATCACCATACTGATAGGCATCGCGGGCGGCCTGCTCGGTGGGTGGCTCGGTAAGGTGATCTTCGGAGTGGACTCCATCGACGGCTTCTTCGAGATCTCGACGTGGATCGCCGCCATCGTCGGCTCCCTCATCCTTCTCGGGATCTTCCGCCTCTTCAGCCGTGCTAGGCACTAGCAGAAACGGCAGCCGGACGCCGGTCCCTTCGATACGCGAAACGGCTTCCCTGCGCGAGCGGGCGAAGCCGTTTCCTTCGTGCACCGCACGCGCGGCCCACGGTGGCCTGAGCCCGACGAGATCGCGCTGCGAGGGGTCGCTCCGAGCCCGGCGGACCCAATCGAACCTGGCATCCGCGCCCTGGCGTGGCGCGGCCTGTCTGTAACCCGTGCAGGACGCGTGTCATCCTACGGCGCAGCGCACGTCGAGCGGCCCACACCGTCACTCGCACTCCCCACATTGTCAGTCGCAAGAGGATCCGCCCCACGACAGGTCGTCGCATCCAGCGGACAAGCGTCCAACGCCGTCTCCATTGATGTCCGTGCCACCCCGGAGTGAACTTCACGCTTGCCTCCCCGCAGCTACGGGCCGGCGTTCTCGTCGTCGGCAAGACAAATTTCGGATTTATGGGAGAACCCTCTGTAAGTCCATGTGCGCCCCCTACCCGGTTTCAAACAACGAGAACGCTGCCAATTGCCGCAATCGTTGAGGTACCCCCGTGGCGCGCGCGGACCAGGCCAAACCATGTGGGCGGGCTACATGATGCGGGTGACGGTGACGGTGACGGTGACGGGCGCCGACCGGGGTGATCGTGATCCGGGTCGTCGAGGGGCAACATGGCGCCGAGTCGTACCGTGCTGCGGATCGCGTTGACGACCCGGGCGGCGAGGCCGTGGCCGGCCTCTCCCCGGGCGTATCCGTCACTTCCCGGTCCGGTCGGTCAGCGGCTGTTGCGCGGAGGTCGGTGGGGTGAAGAGCGCGCCCTTCGCCGTCTCCCTCGCCCGCTGACTCACCGAGACCGGGGACTTCTGTGGTCCGGCCACGCTGCATGTGGCGATGGGGTGCGCGGGGGGACGACTCCCATCCAGCGCGCAATGTTCGGCCGCGCCCGCTCCCCACTGCTCCGCAAACGCTCGTGCTGGCGTGAGCGACGCGCTGCCGGGGTGGGATGGGGCCGACCGGATTCGAACCGGCGTCCTCCCACATGCGGTGAAGGCGCGACAACCACTGCGCTACAACCCCATCCCGCCCTTGATCGTACGGGCCATCCGCACTCCATGGCTCTGAGTTTCCCACCCCGGCGGATCGCTCAGCGTGACAACGTCGGAAATCCTGAGCCGGAACCCGTTCCCGTGGACAGAGGCACCCGGGCCCGACCGTCGGACAGGGACACGGCGCTCCCACACGCCGAGGGAGGCGTCCTCACGGTCGGTGGCGAGAGCCGCCTACCGTCGGGCAAGAAGCCGAACACGCGATGACCCTTGTCCTAGATGCAAGGAAATGCGTATCCCCTCTCGCGAGGGGTAGGGGCTGAGCAGGCTTGTACTGCCACGTGCCGAGTGGCGGGAGGTGAGAGCAATGGGTGCAGGTAAGAAGGTCAAGAACGTCGCCAAGGCGACCAAGGGCAAGGTGAAGGAGAACACGGGCAAGGCGGTGGGAAACGAGAGCCTGGAGGCCAAGGGGCGGGGCGAGCAGATGATGGGTGACGCGAAGCAGACCGCCCAGAAGGCCAAGGACACGCTGAAGCACTGACACGCCGAGGTGAGGCTGGTACGCGAGGTGACGTGGGGGTGAGGGCCGATGGGAGATCTCCCACCGGCCCTCACTGTGTCCTCGCTGCTGCTTCGCGGGGATCATGCGGGCTGCCGGCGCCGGCGTCGGCGGGGCGGAGCGGGCTCGTCCTCCTCCTCTCCCTCCTCGTCCGGTTCGTCGTCCGGTTCGTCGTCCGGTTCCTCGTCCGGTTCCTCGTCCGGTTCCTCGTCCGGTTCCTCCTCAGGTTCCTCCTCCGGCTCCTCGTCTTCCTCTTCAAGTCCCTCGTCGCTGTACTGAGCGTCCTCGTCCTCGTCCCCTTCTTCGCCCTGCTCCTCGCCGTCCGCGTACTCCTCCTCGTCCTCCTCGGCGCCGCCGTCCTCGTAGTCGCCTTCGTCTGCCTCTTCGGCTTGTTCTTCTTCGAGGGCCTCTTCGTGTGTCCGGACGACTTCGCCGTCGCGGATCTCGCCGCGCCAGCCTTCCGGTTCGTCGGTGGTGAGCATGGCGTGGCGCAGGAAGTTCTTCAGGTCCAGGCGCAGGCGGCGGCCCTGCGCGCGCCAGATATTGCCGGTCTTTTCGAAGAGTCCGGAGGGGTAGTACTCGACGACGATGACGATGCGGGTCAGCGACGGCGCGAGTTCGTGGAAGGTGACGCAGCCGCGGGTGGTTCCCTTCGCGCCCTGAGAGGTCCACACGATGCGGTCGTCGGGTACCTGTTCCTGGACGGTGGCCTTCCAGCTTCGCGTGGAGGGGCCGACCTTGACCTTCCAGTCGCTGGTGGTGTCGTCGTCGCGGGAGACGTCGCGGACGCCCTTGGTGAATCCGCTGAAGTCCTCGTACTGCGTCCAGTGGTCGTAGACCGTGCGCAACGGCAGGCCGACGTCGAGGGCTTCGACGATGTTGACGATTTTGCCGCCACTACTCTTGCGGCCACGGCCCTTGCCGCCGCCGAACGCCTCGGTGACCTTGTCCTTGAGGTTGCCGAGCTTCTGGCCGGCAAACGCCTTCAGGGGGGAGTCGCCCTGCAGCAGCCGGCCGCCGATGCCGGCGACGTCCGAGAGGCTGCCGTTGTTGTCAGCGACGTCGTGGAGCTGGTCGGTGACGTCCGAGAGCTTGTCGGTGGCCTTGTCTGCCAGCTGGTCGGCCTGGGCGGCGAGGTATCCCGTGAGTTCCTTCAGCAGCTTGTCCATCCCGGTGGGGGACTCCGACGAGCCTGTGCGGTCTGAGGTTGCCATGACCTACCTCCGCGTGGACGGCTTGCGCGCCGCCGTCTTCTTGGCGGCCGTCTTGCGTGCCGGGCTGCGGCCGGTGGTCTTCTTGGCGGTGGCCTTGGTGGCAGCGCTCTTGCGTGCCGGGCTCTGAGAGGCGCTCCTCTTGCGCGGCGGGGCGCTGGTCTTCTTCGCGGCCCCCCTGGACGCGGCGCTCTTCTTGGCGGGCGCGGCCTTCTTCGCCGGCCGGCTGCCGGCCGCCTTCTTCGCCGCCGTTGTCCTGGCGGGAGAGGACTTCTTCGTCGCGGCCTTCTTCGCGGGTGCGGCCTCCCTCGAGGATGCTGCCTTCTTCGTAGGCGTCCTCTTGGCAGGTGCGGCCTTCTTCGCAGGGGCTGACTTCTTCGCAGGCGCTGACTTCTTCGCAGGCGCTGACTTCTTCGCCGGGGTGGGGCGCCGAGCGGTCCTTCGGGCGGGGGTCGCGGTCTTGCCGCTCCGTGCGCGAGCCGAGGTGCGAGTCCGGCGAGGCGGCGGGGGAGGCTCCTCCTCCTCCTCCTCCTCTTCTTCCTCTTCCTCCTCCGGCTCTTCCTCTTCTTCGGGTTCATTCTCTTCGGCTTCCGCCTCCGGCCCCTGCTCGCCCTCTTCCTCCTCTTCCTCCTCTTCGTCTTCTTCGGCCTCGTCCTCGGGCTCCGCGTACCCCTCCTCCTCGTCCTCTCCTGCGTAGTCCTCGGCTTCCTCGTCCTCGTACGGTTCCTGGTCCTCGTCCTCGTCCTCCTCCTCGTCGTCCTGACCGCTGCGGGTGAGCTCGAGGGTGCGCTCGTGCAGTACGCCGGCGAGGTCGGCGAGCTTCCGGTTGGCCGCGACAGCCAGCGCCTGCTTGCCTGCGTCGAGGGCTTCTCCGCGCAGCTGCTCGGCGAGTTCCTCGAACTGGGGCATCTCCTTGAGCCGGGAGGCGCCTTCCTTGAGCAGCTGGCCGGGTTCGAGCCCGAAGCGGCGACCGGCGAGATAGGTCGCCATGGTGAACGCCAGGCGGCCTTTCTTCGTACGGCCGAGTATGTATCCCCCAGCCACAGCGGCTGCGAGCGCGATCTTGGTGGTGTCCTCCATGATCATCCCCTGCCAGGGCGCTTTCGGTCTTGGTGGTGTCGCCCGGGGGCGGTGGAACGCCACGCTCACACTGCCCGCCGGCGAGAGGGAGGTCCGGCCGGAGGCCGCTCCCAAAAGGCTTCTGCCCCGATGTGGGGCTTATACCTGGATTTGGTGACATTCTAGTTTCTGTGAGGCCGTCTCCCCAAGGGAGGGGTATATGGCCGCAGCGGAACCTGCACGCCCCCGGCGGGCCTCTTCGCACGCCGTCGGCAACGGCGAAGGGCAGGACAGGGAAAGGCTCGGGCGCACTGCGCCCCGGCGCCGTTCCGGAAAGACGGGCGCGGCGGCGGCGATGCGTGCCGCGGCGCAGCAGCTCGCTGAACTACTGGGCCGGCCGCCGGATTCGGTCTCCTCGCTCAAGCCGACCGAGGACGGCTGGGAGGCGCAGGTGGAGGTGGTGGAGCTGGACCGCATCCCCGACACCACCAGCGTGATGGCCAGCTACCGGGTCGCGCTGGACGAGGACGGCGAGCTGATCTCCTACGAACGCACCCGCCGCTACACGCGCGGCATGATCGACCGGCAGCCCTGAGCGCTCGGGAAGGCCGGCGGAAGGAGGCGCCATGACCATGGTGCCGCAGGGCGGCGGCCCCGTCGCCCGAGGTCAAGGAGGCGGCACGAGCAGCCTCTACGACGTCCTGGAGCTCATCCTCGACCGCGGGCTGGTCATCGACATCTTCGTCCGCGTCTCGCTGGTGGGCATCGAACTCATCAAGATCGACGCGCGCATCGTGGTGGCCAGCGTCGACACCTACCTCCGCTTCGCCGAGGCCTGCAACCGCCTCGACCTCGAAGCAGGCCGCAAGGCCCCCGCCCAGCTTCCCGAAGTCATGGGCAACATGCTCGAAGGCGGGGCCCGCGGGAAGTCCAAGGGAGCCATCAGCGGTGCCGTCGAAGCCGTGACCGATTCCCTGACCGGTAAGCCCTCCAAGTCCAGGGAGCCGGAAGAGGAGGAAGAGGCGGAGGAAGAGGCACCCAGGAGACGCCGCCCTGCCGCCCGGCGCCCCGTACGGCGGGAGAAGGAGTAACCGATGCCGCTCTACGTGTACTCGATCGCCGCGAAGGACCACCCCCACCGCCTGGACGGCGTCAGCGGCGTCGGCTCCGACCCCTCGCCGCTGCGTACGGTCACTGCTGGATCCCTGTGCGCGGTGGTCAGCGACATCGTCGAGGAGATCCGGCCCAAACGCCGCGACCTGACCGCCCACCAGCAGGTCCAGGAGCTGCTGATGGCCGACGGGGTGATCCTGCCGCTGCAGTTCGGCTACGTCGCCACCGACGACCTCGCGGTCCGCCAGGCCCTCGAGTCCAACGCGGAGAGCTACCTCGGTGCGCTCCAGCGTCTGGAGGGCTGCGCCGAGTACCACGTCAGGGTCTCGCAGACCGATGAGGCACCTCTGCTGCAGCAGATCCTTCAGGACGTGCCCGAGGCGAGCGACCTCAACGACCGGATCCGTGGCGGAGACCGGGATCCGGGCCTGCCACTGGCCCTGGGCGAAGTCATCGCCCGTGAGGTGCAGGTACGGCAGGAGACTCTGGCGGCCGGCCTGACCGAGGCGCTCGCCCCCTTCTCCCGCGAATACCTGGCCCACCCGCCCTCGGGGAACGACGTCCTCAACCTCTCCCTCCTCGTCCCAGAAGAGCACAAGGAGGATCTGCGCACCGCGGAGGCCAATCTGGCCCGCGAGATCGGCAGCGGCATCGACCTGCGGTTTTCCGGCCCGCTGCCCCCCTACAGCTTCGTCCAGTAACCACCCCGCTCAGGAAGGGGGAACGCTATGGGACTCCTGACCTACCTGCTGACGCTCCCCGCAGCACCGGTACGCGCTGTCACCTGGGTCGCCCAGCGCGTGGTCGACAAGGCCGAAGAGGAGTACTACGACCCCGCTCCGATCTGGCGCCGGCTGGCCGAACTGGAGCAACAGCTCCTGCGCGGAGAGATCGACCAGGAGACCTTCGACCTCCAAGAGGACGAGCTGATCGACCGGCTGGAAGAGATCGCAGCGTTCCGGCAGCAGCTTCCCTGAGTCGACGACGCACAAGGAGGGGCCACCGTGACCGAATCCCTGCCCGGCCGACCCGGAAGCTTCGCCTCCCGCGCGCCGATGCCGTACGGGCAGTCCTCTTCCAGCCTCGCCGACATTCTCGAGCGGGTCCTGGACAAGGGCATCGTCATCGCCGGCGACATCCGCATCAACCTCCTCGACATCGAGCTGTTGACCATCAAACTCCGCATCCTGATCGCTTCCGTGGACAAGGCCAAGGAGATGGGCATCGACTGGTGGGAGCACGACCCTTCCCTGTCCACCCGGCACACGGGCAGCCCCCTGGAACAGGAGAACCGCCGCCTGCGCGCCGAACTCGAAGCCCTCCGCGGTCGGCTCGGACCCGGCGAGCACGACGAGTACGACGAGGAAGAAGCCCCGGGCGAGGAACGGGGCGGCCGACCGGCCGGCCGTCGACGGGAGAGCCCTCCGTGAACACCCCCGGCAGCCTCACCTACGTCTACGCGGTCACCCACCGGAGCGGCCCGTTGGGCGACGCCCTCGCCGGCCTGCACGGCATCGGCCAGGCGCCGCTCAGGTTCCTCCCGCTCGCCGCCGACACCGCCGACATCGCCCCAGGTACCCCGCACGCGTCGCTCGCCTTCGTGGCCGGCGACGTACCCGAACAGGACTTCAACGAGACCGCCCTCAAGAAGAACTTCGAGGACCTGGGCTGGCTTGAACACGTCGCGCGCACCCACCACGACGTCGTCCAGGCCGTCGCCGCCCGGGCCCCCGTCCTGCCCCTGCGCATGGCCACCGTCTACCAGGACGACCACCGGGCCCGGCAGGCGCTCTCCGCCCAGCAGGCCGTCTTCACACAGCGTCTCGACCAGCTGCGCGCCCACACCGAGTACGGCGTGAAGATCTACCTCACGCCCGACACCACAGAGCCCCCTCCTGCGGCCCCCGCCCCGCCCGCCAGCCCGGGCAAGGCCTACCTGGAGGCCCGCAGAGCCCAGCGCCACTCCCGCGACGCCGTCTACCAGCAGGCAGAGCAGGCCGCCGAGACCATCGAGGCCCTCGCTTCCCGCCATGCCACGCAGCGCGTACGCCACGCACCCCAGCGCGGCGAACTCACCGGTCCCCAGGAGAACGTCCTCAACGACGCCTACCTCATCCCCGACGACCAGGCCGGGCAGTTCCAGGCCGCCATCGCCGACGCAGCCCGCAGTTTTCCCGGCCTGCGCATCGAGGTCACCGGCCCCTGGGCTCCCTACTCCTTCGCCATGCCGGCACCCGACCCGGCCGACGCCCCCGAGCCGCCACGATGACCGTCAGCGAACACGGCGAACCCCTGCCCGGCCGACAGGTCGCCCTCGTCGACCTCCTCGACCGGCTCCTGAGCGGCGGAGTCGTCCTCACCGGCGACATCGTCCTGTCCATCGCAGACATCGACCTCGTCCGCATCTCACTGCGCGCCCTCATCGTCTCCGTCAGCTCCGAGACCGCCCCCGCCCCCACCCGGGCGCAGGAGACAGGACGGCGGACGCAATGAGCCATGAACATCCCCCGCCCCCACACTCCCGGCCCGGCCGAGTCCAAGACCTCGGCGACAACCTGTCCCAGGCCTTCCGCCTCATCCAGGCACCCCCCGCCCCTCACGACCAACCCTCGCGCCCCGCCCACCGCCTGACCACCGACCCGGACGCCGTCGGGGAAGACCTCCTGAAGCTCGTCCTCACCATCGTCGAGCTCCTGCGCCAGCTCATCGAACGCCAAGCCCTGCGCCGCGTCGATGCCGGGGATCTCACCGACGAACAGGAAGAAGAACTCGGCGCCACCCTCCTCGCCCTCCATGACAGCCTCGCCGACCTCTGCGAGGAACACGGCTACGCCCTGGAAGACCTCAACATCGACCTCGGCCCGCTCGGCCCCCTCCTCCCGCCGCGGGTCTGACGCCCGCCTCGACGACAGTGCCGGCGGCCGCGATCAGCGGGCCGCAAGCAGGTCCAGCTCGTCCTGGTACAGCAGGGCGGCATCACGTTCCATCCCGGCGAGGTGACCGCTGAGTTCCAGGGAGAGCACCCCGTGCAGCCGGGTCCGGAAGGAGATGGCCAGGCGCTGCGCCGACGCGGTGTCGGCCCGCCCTACCGACGACGGCCCAGGGCCATCGGCCAATGGGGCCTCGGGCGTACTCGCGGGCGCGTCAGGCAGATCGGCACAGGCATCGGTGAGTATGTCCATGATCTCCGCCGCCAGCGCGGCGACGTCGGCGGGGCCACGGTAGCCCGGCACCGGAGGTCCGTAGACGAGGAAATACCGTTGCGGATCATCGAGCGCCCACGCGCGCAGGGCCTGCCCTAGGCCGGCAAGATCCCCTTTTCCCTGCACAGTCGCAGCCCTGAGTGTCCCCACCAGACTCTGGTAGGCGTCATGCACCAATTCCGTGAGCAATTCGTTGCGGCTCGTGAAATAGCGATAGAGCCCGGCGCCGCTCAGGCCCATGACTCTGGCGATTCCGCTGAGGGAGAGCGCAGACGTCCCGGCAGCGGCGATCTGCTCCCAGGCCCGTTCCTTGATCTCCGAACGCACTTGTTGCCGGTATCGCTCACGGGGGGTTGTCGTCGAAGCTGCTTCACCCATGACAGCCTCCTCCTCGCGAGTTACACCCTATCGCTCGCGAGGGATTGCTGTGCTTCGCGCCCACCATGAATCCGGCAATGGAGCAGCCTCACCTCCGGGGTTCCCGTCCCGGTCGGACCGATTCGAGCGCAGCGATCTTCTACCCGCGTGTCCCAGCGGACACGACTCCACCGGAATGCGCCGTCGGCCGGCCGTTTGGTTGGCGACCGAGCCGGAATGCGACATGCGGGAGCGACAGCCGACCGATCACGGCAGCGCGCCCGAACCGTGGGAAGCTTGTTTGGCCGCTCCCCATGTACGCCGAGGAGGAGCGACCCCCCCCTGTATGCGGCCGGGCCCCGGCCTATGGACGATTCGGCCCTCCAGGATCGGCGACGGCAGGGACACGGGCCTGCAAGCCCGGAGGCGCGGGAGTACGACATGCCAAACAACCCCGATCCGAAGGTCGGAGCGAGGCTGTACGACGCGGCCTACTACCAGGGGAACGCCCTCACGGTGCGCCCCGACGGATGGGACAGGGGGGAGGGCGCAGTCGTGTACTCCCTCGCCTACCTCGGATTGCGGCGCCTCGGCTCCTTGCAGGCCCCCATCGAGGCCTCCGACCCCGACAACCCGTTCCACCAGGCCATCGGCTGCGTCACCCACATCACCGTGTGGGCGTACAGGCCCGGCACCTGGCCAGACCACTTGGACGAGCTCGGAACGACCTGGCAGCAGTACAGCGCTGATACCGCCGACCTCGGCGCTTGGGCGGCGAGAACCAGGTACGTACGCGTCTGGCAGCAGACGAATGACGGAGTCTTCGACTTGGACCTGCTCACGGAGGACAGCTTCAGGGCTCCGATCACGATCATGGAGTGACAAGCAGCCTCCGGTGGTCCTGGCGGCCCGGATCCGGTCTTCCGCCCGG
Source organism: Streptomyces sp. NPDC048257 (assembly GCF_043201855.1). Classification (NCBI taxonomy): domain Bacteria; kingdom Bacillati; phylum Actinomycetota; class Actinomycetes; order Kitasatosporales; family Streptomycetaceae; genus Streptomyces; species Streptomyces sp. NPDC048257. Next base: position 212,837 of record NZ_JBICZI010000001.1, on the reverse strand, counting down.
GCGTGCATCCGGTGACGGAGCTCGATTCCACCGAGTCCGGAGCGTGGGCTCGCACCGCAGCACCGCGACCGCACCGGCTTGCAAAAACACCCCGCGACCGCTCGGCCGTCAGTTCTTCTTCAGCTCCTCGGCGAGCATCACGAGGATGCCGCTGGGACCGCGGAGGTACGTGAGCTTGTAGAGGTCCTCATAGGTGGCCACACCGCGAAGGGGAAGGCATCCGTGCTTTGCGGCTGCCTCAAGGGCTTTGTCGATGTCGTCGACTGAGAAGGCGACGCGATGCATGCCAATCGCGTGGGGACGAGTGGGCTCCGACTCGATCGCTTCGGGGTGGATGTACTCGAAGAGCTCAAGGCGGCCGTGACCGTCTGGCGTCTGGAGCATCGCGATCTTGGCGTGATTGCCATCAAGGCCGACGGCGGTGTCGGCCCATTCACCACTGACCGTGTCGCGGCCGATGACCGTGAGGCCGAGGTCGATGAAGAAAGAGATCGTTTCTTCGAGGTCGCGAACGGCAATGCCGACGTTCTCCAGTTTGATGGCCATGCGTTGCATGCTACCGAGCCGGGCCACCGCCGCCCTGAGCACCAGTCGCCGCTCCTGGTGTGCGGTGGGCAGGCACGTCGGCCCCCACGCTGCCCCCGCCTCAGGCGGGCTGGTCATCGCCGCCGGTGATGGGGACCCTGCGCGGCTTGGTTGCCCCCGACTTGTAGATGCGGACCGTCAGGACGCCACTGTCCAGGGTGGCCTCGGTCCTCTCGCTGTCGATACCCCCCGACAGGCCGGCGCGGTAACAGAACTTGCCGGTGCGGTGGGTGAGAACCTTGTCGGACCTCCTGTCGAGCTCGCCCGTGATGCACAGATCGTTGCCGTCCATCTCCACGGCGATGTTCTCGCGGGGAATGCCGGGCATCTCGGCTTTGATCACGTACGCGTCGTCGGTCTCCTCCTCTTCGGTCAAAGGCGTCCACCACCCTTGACCGGGCTGGGTGAGGGTGGCCTGCTCCAGGAAGTGGCCCATTTGGTGGCGCATGGACCCGAAGGGGTGCCGGGGATCCAGCCAGCCCGGGCTGGGGCGGCGCCACGTGGTGTCGCTGGAAGTCCGTCGAACCGAGAAGTTCATCACGGTATCCCCTTCCCTCGTCACGCTTGGTACATAACGGTCTCAAGCGAGCGGGTAACGGCATGCTCCTGCAGGATGCGCCTTCCCCGATACCCGCCCGCCATGCGCATCGGAGCGGGGCAAGACGATCGGCGAGGCGGCCGCGACACGCCGCAGCAGGGCGGCGGCCCTGGTCGGTGGGGGATCAGGGACCTGCCTGCAGGTTTCGGCGACATCACGGCTGGATCACGAAGCGCCCCGAATGCTTGCCCCCGTAGCCAAGGTGCAGTCGCCGACCGATGTTGTGTGGACGCGGACGACGCGAGCAGTCCGTGGACGGGGTGGGCAGGGCCAACAGGTCCCTGTCCTGCGGGAGCCGGGCAACGCCGGGCTGGTGCGGGACAGTATGGGCAAGTCGGTTTCACCGAGCCGGAGTTCGGCGAGCGTCCGCAGGGTGGGCCCGGGGAGGGCCCGTAGCAGGGCGGTCTTGCCGTTCCCCCCGCTCGCCGACGACGGCGATGGAGCGCCGGGGCGTCAGCTCGGCGTGTCACGGTCGGGACGGGCCCCTTCTGCGTAGGTGAGACCTCAAGCGGGGCCGTCGAGCCTCCGTTCGGGTGGCGTCACTCCTTAGCCGACGGCAAGTGCCGCTGAAGGCAGGTCGGTCCGTGCTGTGCTGTGGCCACGGCCCGAAGGTGGTCGTGCGCGAGCCCGTCCGCCGTTCGTGGCAGGCCCGCCCCAACAGCGAAGGAGGACTGATGTCACACCAAAGCAAGGACCGGCGAAGCCGGCGCGCGATCGGCCAACTGCTTGCCTCTGTAGTCCTGTTGACCGTCGCCCTGCTGAACGTCTCCGGGGCTGACGCCGCTGCGGTCCACTCCAAACCGAACCGCGACTGGGACGCCATCGCACGGTGTGAATCCGGCGGGAACTGGCGGGCGAACACCGGCAACGGACATTACGGCGGATTGCAGTTCACCCAGTCGAGCTGGAACGCGGCAGGAGGCCGCAAGTACGCACCACGCGCGGACCTCGCCACAAAGGCGGAGCAGATCGCGACGGCGAGGAGACTCGCCAAGATCCAGGGCATGGGGGCCTGGGCCTGCGCACGCCGCCGCTGACACGCCCGTTCCGACAGGGGAAGTGGGGCCGCCCTGCCGGGGAGCCCCGGCCTGGACGCGCCGACGGTCACCCGTCGTTGCCGATCGCGTCCGTCTTCTCGCCGCACCACCCTCTCCGGTGGTTGGAGCACGGTCACTGACCTGCGCCGGATATCAGTGCTCGGACGTCATCTCACGGCGGTGCTCGTGAAGGCGAGGAAGCTCCCAGCCGCGCTGGGTTGACGTCCAGGTGCTTTGCCTGCTTTGCCTGCGGCGACGCGCCTCACAGAGGGAGGGACGCGGTGGCCGAGCCCGACGGCGGGGCGTCGAGGCGTTGTCGCCGCTGCACCGGCTCGGCTTCGTGAGCGTCAACGGTCCCGAAAATCCCGTGCCGGTGTCGAGTGGGCCCTCCATGTGGCCGGCCATGGCCGCTCAGCCGTGAGCAGGTGGGTGCAGGGCGAAGCGGCGGACGGCATCGGTGAAGGCCTCCGGATCGCCGAAGTTCGCGAGACGTCCCGCCCGCGGGATCAATTCGATGCGTGCATACGGATACGCGCGGACGAAGTCCATCTCGCCGGAGCGGAAGACGGTGTCCTTCTCGCCGTTCAGGATGAGCACGGGAGCCGCCACATGATGCATCGCATCCGCGTCGAAGCGGCCCGGTACCTCGCCCCAGGCGGCCGGCAGGGTGTGGAAGGCATAGCCGGCGCGGATGGCGGCGTCCACCACCTCGGGGCCCACGCACCACGTGTCGAGGCGCTGGCCCCCGCGAGAACCAGCGCCCGCAGCCGCGCCGGGCAGCGTCGCGCGAACTCGAGCGAAGCGTATCCGCCGGGGGAGTGCCCGACGACGGGAGACGGTCCCCGGTCGGGCGAGTCCACCGCAGAAGCGATGATCTCCGCCGCCGCGTTCAGACTCCAGGGTTGAGCAGAGCGCGCGCCTGGCCCGGCAGGTCAACGGCGGCCACCCGAAATTCCTCCTGGAGCGCGGCGAGCTGAGGGCTCCCTTGGCCCGCGCTGAGCCGCGTCCCGCGTACGAAGACGATCGCCGGTGCATCCGCAGCGTAGCCGTGGTGAGTCCCCCCGATCCGCGCCTTCCTCGGACCGAATCTACTGGCGGGCGGTCCCCGGCGCCCAGGCCGGGGAAAGCTTGGGGAAAGCTTGCCCGCCCGGCGGATCCACCGGGGCGCCGCCGCGCGGTGGCGCCGGGGCATGCCCTCGTACCCCGGGCGGCATCGGCTCGTTGACCCGGCATGGAACTGCCGACCATCGCGGCGCCGGGTGTCGGGGAACGGGCCGACGCCGTGGCCGATGCCGCCTGCCACCTCTACGACACCATCGCCCCCTGGGGGACCGGCGCGCCCGGCGGGTGGAGCCGGACCGCCGCGGAGGACGCCGCCGAGGCGATCGAGACCACCGCGCACGCCCTTGCGTCCATCGACCCGGGCGCCGAGGTCGTCCTCGCGCCCGTCCACGCCGCCCTCGCCGACCTGCGCCGCCGCCTCGGTCTCGCGCCCGCGGACGCGCTGACCGGCGACGGGCCCGCCACGACCCCGCGTACGGTCGGCAACCCGCGCCGGACCCGCTGGGTGCGGGTGCTCACCGCCGCGCCTTCGCCCCGGCAACCGCCTTCTCGTACAACTTCCTGATGTCCGCACCGAAGTAGGAGCTGTAGGAGGTGTCGGTCTTGTCCCCGCCCGTCTTCCAGCCGCCGATCACCCCCACCACGTCTCCGGTCCCGGTGCGGGCGTCGTAGCGGGTCAGGAACGGGCCGCCGCTGGTCCCGCCGGGATAGCCGGTGCAGTCGATCCGCAGGAAGGATCCCGGGATCCGCGCGTCGGCGCTGGTGAACTTCGTGGTCCGGTTGACGCACAGGCGCGGCCGGGCAGCGGAGGACGGGTAGCCGATCAAGGTGACCCGGGCGTGCGCGTAACCGGCGCCGGTCACCAGCCGGTTGCCACCGACCACGGCCTCCACCGGGAACCCGCGGGCGTCCGGCCCCACCTGGGCGAAGGCCACGTCGAGGGCGGCCGCGCGGTCGGCGCCCTGGGACCGGTAGCGCGGGTCGATCCAGATCTTCGAGTGCCCGCCCGCGTCCCGCAGGACCGGGAACATGCCGTACGGCTGCGGTTTGGCCTTCGTGTACTTCGGTACGAAGGCCACCTGCTGGGTGTCGGAGCCGAGCAGGCAGTGCGCCGCGCTGAGCACGAGGTTGCGGCCGGGGGAGGAGACCACGCTCGCGGTGCAGAAGTAGGCCCCGCCGCCCTTGACGAGGAACATCCGGCCGGCGACCGGGACACCGTCGAAGTTCTGCCCGATGCCGGCGGTAAGGGCCGGGAGCCGCGGGACGGCCGCCGGTGCCGGGGCCGGAAGCGGAGCTGGAGCCGACGGCGTACGGGTGGGCCTGGGGGTGGGCGTGGGCGTGGGCGTGGGCGTGGGCCTAAGGCTCGGTGTGGGCGCGGGTGTGGGTGTGGGTGTGGGCGCGGGCGTGGGTGTCGCGGCCGGAGTCGCGGACGGCACCGGCTCGGGCAGCTCGGACGGCAGCGCGGGCATCGGTTCCGGTTCCGGCATCGGCATCGGTGCGGACGGTTCGGGCGGCGCGGGCTCCACCGGCTCCGGTGGCGCGGGCGGCAACGGCCGGGCGGCGGCCATCCGTTCGGCGGTCCAGAAGGACTGCGCCTGCTGCGCCGACCAGCGGCCGACGGCCACCGGGGCGGCGGCGGTGCTCCCGGCCTCCGCCACGGGCAGCGGCCCTCCCGGCACCAGCAGGGCGGCCGCCACCGCGGCCATCGTCAACGTACGTCGCATGCCGGACACTCCCTAAACGGCCTGGGGGAAACGGAAGAGCCGGTCCGGGTCGTAGGCACGCCGGACCTCCTGGAGGCGGGCGAGATTCCGGCCGTAGTAGGCCTCGCCCCAGCCGATGAGTTTCGGGTCGGTGTAGTTCTGGTACGCCCGGCCGCTCGCCCAGGGGCGCAGGTCCTGCCAGAGCCCGTCGAGCCAGCGCTGATGCCGGGCCACCTCGGCGGCCGGTGCGGCCTCGGGCCAGTAGACGAGGTACTGGGCGAGGAAGGCGCTGTCGCGGTGCACGAAGGCGGTGCTGCCGGCCGGGACCCGGTTCACCGCGCCGCCGCAGACCCCGTCGAACTGCACCACCCCCCGGCCGCCCCGGGGAACGCTCGTCCCGTACCGCCGCACGGCGTCCAGGACCGTGCCGATCGCCGCGTCGGGCAGTCCGCCGCCGGCCCAGAAGTCCGACCGGGCGGCGTACGAGTCCCGGCCGAGCCGTCCCTGCGGGTCCCGGCCGGGCAGGGTGCCCGGCAGCCGGCACTGCGCGGGACTCAGCTCCGGGCAGCCGGACATGGCCCGGACGGTGTCCTCGTGGCTGAGCACGGCGATCCGGCCGTCCCGCGGCGCCCCGCCGGCCAGGTCGGCCAGCCGGGTCAACTGCCGTTCCAGCTCCGGCCGTCCGTCGAGGCACACCACCCGCACCGCCGGGGCCTCGCTCCCCCCTTCGAGGGTGAATTCCACCTGGCTCCAGAAGGGGTCCGGCAGTTCGGCCAGCCAGCGCTGCCAGCCGCGCAGCACGGCCGCGGAGTCCCCGCCGTGCCAGTGGAGTTCGGCGAAGGCGCACGCGCCGACCGGATGTGTCCGGAAGCGGAACTCGGTGACCACGCCGAAGTTGCCGCCCCCGCCGCCGCGCAGCGCCCAGAAGAGCTCCGGATCGCGGTCGGCGGAGACCTCGCGGACGATCCCGTCGGGGGTGACCACCCGGGCCCCGGTGAGCCGGTCGGCGGTGGTGCCGTACGCGCGAGAGGCGAGTCCCAGGCCGCCGCCGAGGGTGAGCCCGGCGATGCCGACGGAGGGACACAGCCCGGTCGGGACGGACCGCCCCCGCCCGGCGAGGGCCGCGTGCACCGCTCCGAGCCGGGCCCCCGCACCGATCCGTACGCCGTCCCCCTCGAGCGACACCGCCGCCATGGCCCCGGTGTCGATGACCAGCCCGGCGGAGCGCGTGGACCAGCCGGCGTAGCTGTGGCCGCCACCGCGCGGGACCACGGGCGCGGCCGAGCGGCGGGCGAAGTCCAGGCAGACGGCCACGTCCGCGGCATGTGCGGGATAGGCCACCGCGGCCGGGGCGACGCCGTCGTACCGGGGCTGGAACAGCCGGCGTGCCTCGGGGTAGTCCCGGTCCCCGGGGAGCACCACGCGCCCGTCGATCCCGCGCGCCAGCGCACCGTAGTCCGGGGTCCGGGCCGCCGCTCCGACGGTGGCGAGGACGGCCGCGGCCGCGCTGCCCAGGAGGTGGCGGCGATGGAGACTCATAACTCCTTCCTGCCACCGCCCGGGCCGATAGCCGTGCAGGCGGGTCCCACACGCACCGGCCTGCCCCCTGAACGGCGCACAGCGGAAACGGTTCTACTCGTCTGATATCCGGACCGGGGGCCGTGAGGGAGGATGAGATCGTGATCTCCGAGGAACGTGCCGTCGAGCTCGTCGAGTCCTTTCTGGCCGAAGAGCGGCTGACATGGCCGTGGAGCGGACCGGCACCCGAGCTCGTCGCCGGCGGGGTGGAGGAACACGCGGTCGGCTGGCTCGTGTTCTGGAACACCGCGGGGTACGCGGACCGTCCCCGTGAGGTGGGCGAGGGTGTCATGGGCGGCGGTCACTACCTGGTGGACCGGCACGACGGGAGCATCCACCACGTGCCCGCCGCCTGGTGGCCGGACGAGGGCTGGGAGGAGCAGTACCTCCTGCAGACCAAGGGCATCCGGCCACCTGATCCACTGGCCTGCGCCGTTCGCGAGCTCGCGCGGTCCGCGGGTGGCGTGGCCGCGATGAGCCACCTGCGCAGACAGGCCCCGCGCCTGAGCCTGCGGGAGGCGAAGGCCTACGTCACGGCCGTTCGGGAGGGTGCCGAGCCACCGGAGGAGCTGGCGCGCCGCACCCGCGAAGAGCAGAAGTGGCAGGCGCCGCCCTCGAAACGGTGGCCGGTCCGGTCCGGTAGGGCGCCGGCCCGGGGGCCGCCCGGCAAGGTCTGGAAGACGCCCCTACCCCTTGCGCGCCAGCAGGAAGCCCTGCGGGGACTTCTCGTCGGCGTCCGCCTCGCGGACCAGCCGGGCCACCTCGGTCAGTCCGGCCCCGGCCAGCAGCTCGGCGATCAGGCGGGGCGGGGTCCGGTACACGTCGAGGTCGACCGGATGCCCGTACGCGTGGTCCAGCCGGATCCGGTCGTCGCCCGCCTTGAAGGCGATCAACAGGTGGCCGCCCGGCGCCAGGACCCGGGCGAACTCCGCGAAGACCGCGGGCAGCTCCGAGGGCGGGGTGTGCACGGTGGAGTACCAGGCCAGTACCCCGCCGAGGACCCCGTCGGCCACGTCCAGGGCGGCCATCGAGCCCACCTCGAACCGCAGCCCCGGATACGTCCGGCGGGCCACCGCCACCATCGCCGGGGACAGGTCGACGCCGAAGGCCCGTACACCCAGCCCGTCCAGATGCGCCGTCACCCGGCCCGGACCGCAGCCCAGGTCGGCCACCGCCCGGCCCCCGTCGTCGGCGCGCACGTACTCGGCGAAGGCGGCCAGCATGGCGCGGTCCAGGGGCCTTGTGGCCAGTTCGGCGCTCAGCAGCCGCGCGTAGTCGACGGCGACGGCGTCGTAGGACGCCCGTACGGAGCTCAAGTACGAGGTCTCTGTCATGCCCCTGAACAGTAGCCTCCGAAGCCCCTCCGAGGGGAAACCGGCCGGGTGCTCCCGATCACCCCGCGATGAGCGGATTGGGCAGTTCCGCCCACAGGTCGCCCGGAACCCCGGGGCTCAGCCGCATCAGCGTGAGCGCCTTGGTGGGCAGCGGCCCGGTCAGCAGTGCCTCCGTGTCCGCGGTGGCCGGCAGCGAGCCCGCCTCGGCGAGGGCCTCGGCGAAGCCTGCGGCCGAACCCGCCGTGGCGCCGAGCGCCCCCGTCAGCAGGGACCCGAACAGCTTGCGCCGCAGGACGGCCACGTCGTCGGTGACCAGCCTGCCGGACAGGGGCGGCACCGGCAGTCCGTGCCGGGCCAGCCGGGCCGGGCTGATCCGGATGTCGGCCAGGTCGCGGTAGACCAGCCGCAGCGGGGCGCCGGTGGGGGAGAGGACGACGAGGAGGTTCTGGCCGTGGGCCTCCAGGGCCACCCCGAGGTCCAGCACCCGCAGGCACACCGAAAGGGCGAGCCGGGCGAACTCGGCCCGCCAGGCCGCCGAGCGCGCCGGGGCGTACATGGCCAGGGCCGCCACCGGCAGCACCCGCTCACCGGCGGCGGCGTCCGCGTACACCTCCGGCGGCTCGCGCAGCACGGCCGCCAGGTCCGGGCTGTGCGCGCTCGCCGCGCCCAGCGTGCGGGTGATGTGCAGCCGGCCGTCGAGCCGCTCGGTCAGGCCCTGGGCGAAGGCGGAGACGGCCGCCGCGGTCTCGATGGAGTAGACGGAGATGTCCCGTACGGACGAGGTCAGCCGGGTGCTCAGCGCGGTCTTCACGTGCGCCCCGCCGTCGGCGGGGGCCAGGGTGCGCAGGGCCATCAGCGGGTGCGCCGCGAAGCCGGACCCCACCCGCTCGTGCTTCAGGACGTGCGCCGCCTGCCACGGGTGCACCGGGACCAGGATCCGCCCCCTGTCCCGCAGCCCCTCCGGCCAGTCGCCGGTGACCAGGCACTCCTCGGTCCGTACGGCGACCAGCCCGAGCTCCACCTCGGGCCGGTGCTCGGGCGCGTACGCCAGCTGCTCGGCCACCGAGAACCCGGGCCGGGAACGGCAGTTCGGGTGGTAGGGATGCCCGTCGACCACCCGCTGCTCCCATTCCCAGGTGGTCCGCGGAGCCGGCTCCTGCGCTACGGCCGGCCGGCCGGCCCGGGAGAGCGCGAGGGAGGCCGTGCAGCCGTCCAGTTCGGCGGCGAAGTCCTCCCCGTGCGGCACCCGGAGGGCCGTCACCAGCCGTGTGGGCTGCCGGTAGGGCCTGCCGTCGAGCAGCAGCTCGCTCACGTACGGGCCGGTCGCGTAGGGATCCGGCAGCGGGCCCTCCAGCCGGGCGCCCCCGGCCAGCTGCAGCGCGAGACCGTCCGGCCCGCACTCGCGGCCCACGATCCAGGGCAGCGGTTCGAAGGCCAGGGCACGCCAGAGCCGGGTCAGCACGGCCGCCCGGGCGCCGTCGAGCGCAGCGGCGTACGAGGGTCCGAGCGACGGTCGTACGTCCGCCAGTCCGGCGGCGACGGCCTCTTCGGCCGGGGAGGGGGAAGGATGCATGCTGAGGCTCCGGCATCGGAATATCGCTTTACGGGATGATCAAGTAATGATTGCCGATACCGAAGATCACGGCTGGTGGTTACGCCCTGCGAACCTCCGGCGCACCGGATGGACCGAATGGAACCAGTGGACCTCAACGCCGCCGCCGACGCGTACGCCGCCACCCCGCTCCTGAACTGCCTGCTCAGGGAGGCGGCCGAACCCGTCGCACCCGTCGAACCCGGCACCCCGGACGCGCTGCGCGTCCACCGGCTGCACGGTAGCGGGAGGCTGCTCCGGGTGCGCGGCGGGCGCCGGCCCGTACGCCCCGAACTGCGCGCGGCGGACGGCTGGCACCCGCTCGGGCACGCCGAACTGGTCAAACTCGTCTCCGACGAACTGGGCCGGTTCACCGGGGTCCCCAACGACGAACTCCCGGTCGAGATCACCGACAGCCGGGACGCGATCGCCGCGCTCCTGGCCGCCCGGGCCACCGCCGAACCCCCGGCGGACCCCTACCTCCTCTCCGAACAGTCCCTGGTGACGGGCCACCCGCACCACCCCGCCCCCAAGGCCCGCGGCGGAGCCCCGGCCGGAAGCTGGCTGGCGTACGCGCCCGAGGCCTACGCCCGCTTCCCGCTGGTCTTCCTGGGGCTGCGCGAGGACCAGACGGTGGAGGAGGGCGGCCCGGCCGCCTCCGGCGGCGTCGACGCCCTGGCCGACGCCCTCGACGGGCCGCACGCTCCCGCCGGATACCGGCTGCTGCCCGCCCACCCCTGGCAGCTCGACCTGGTCGGCGACCGGCCCGCGGTGCGCGAGGCCTTCGCCGACGGGCGGCTGCTGCGCCTCGGCGAGAGCCGGCGGCCGGCCTGGCCGACCGCCTCGATCCGGACCCTGTACGTACCGGATCCGGCGGCCGACCTCTTCGTGAAGTTCAGCCTCGACGTGCGGATCACCAACGACGTGCGCCGGCTGTGGCGCCACGACCTGCTGAAGCTGCGTCGTACCGACGCGGCCGTCGAGGCCGGTTTCGCCGCCCTGCGCCGGACCGGCTCGGCCGCGGCCTGGCTCGCCGACCGCGGCTACCGCACGGCCGCCTTCGCCTTCGAGGAACTCGCCGTCCTGGTCCGCGACGGCCTGCACGCCCACACCGTGCCCGGGGCCACGGCCCTGCTGGCGGCCGCGCTCGCCGAGGGCTACCCGGGCAGCCCGCCGGCCGGGGGCGCCGACCCGGTCCGGTGGTGGCGGGCCTACCTGCGCCAGGTCGTACCGCCGGTGCTGGAACTGTTCGCCCGGCACGGCATCGTTCTGGAGGCCCACCTCCAGAACACCCTGGTCGCCGTCGACGCGGACGGTCTGCCGGTACAGGCCCTCTTCCGGGACGCGGAGGGGGTCAAGCTGCTGCCGGACCTGCCGCGGGCGGATGCCTGGCAGCGGCTGGTCTACTGCCTGGTGGTCAACAACCTGACGGAGATCGCGGGGGCGCTGGCCGGTCGGTATCCGGACATCTCGGCGCTCTTGTGGCCGGCCGCGCGGGAGGAGTTCCTGCGCTACGAGGCCACCCGCGGGCTCCCCGAGATCGCGGAACTGCTCTCCGCGGCGACCCTGCCGGGCAAGACCAACCTGCTGCTGCGCTGGACGCGGGCGGACGGAGCGGACGCCCGCTACCTGCCGCTCCCGAATCCGCTGCGCGGGTAGCACCGGCGGGGAGGGGATGCGGAACCGGCCAAGGTGGGTCGCGGGCCCTGATCCCCTCTCACCCAAAGGTATAGACCAATGCTACGTTGGTCGGGCAGACCGCGCAGTCCTTGACCACCCGTCAGAGGAGAAGCCATGCCCTCCCCTTCGCGGGGCGGCGGCCAGGCCGCCATGCCCAAGTACCAGCGGATCGCCGCAGCGCTGCGCCGCGATCTCGACCGCGCCGTACACACCCCCGGCGGCACGCTGCCCTCCGAGCGCAGTCTCGCCGCCCGCTACCAGGTCAACCGGCAGACGATCAGGGCCGCCCTCCAGCACCTGCGCGAGGACGGCCTCGTCGTCACCGGTCGCCGCGGCACCCGCCCCGCCGTCCCGGCCGGGCCGGTGGCCGCGGCGACCGCACCCCCGGCATCCCCCGCACTCGCCCCGACCCGGAGCTGGGTCACGCTCGTCACCGTCCCGCCCTCGCTCGCCGCACTCCTCGGCATGGCCGGCGGGGACCGCACCCTGGTCCATCACCACCGCGAACGCGGCCCGGCCGGGGAGACCCTCCGGCACGCCGTCACCTACTTCAGCCCCGGGGCGCTCGCGCGGAGCCCGGAGCTGGCGGCCCTGCGCAACCGCACGGCGAACATCCGCGAACAGGACCTGATCGTCCTGCACCGATGGCTCGACCTGGCCGCAGCGGGCGGCAGGGTCGCCGAGACCCTCACCATGACCCGCGTCACGCATGCCCCGGCCACCGCCCCGGCCTGCGGCCTGACCGTGCGCCGCACCCTGCGCGACACTTCCGGCCGGCTGCTGGCCCTCACCGACCTGGCCTTCCCCACGTGGGACCGCCTCACCTTCCACCGCGACCACCGCGACCACGCGACCACCGGCTTCCGCATCAACTGAGAGTCCCTGTGGCCTCGGCCACACCCCGGGCGGCGGTGCACCGGGCCCGGCGGTCGCACAGGCCGCCGGGTTGCGGACCCAACTCCCGCGCAGGGGGCGGGCGTAGCCGTACGAGGCCACCCGCGGCCCGCGGGACCGGGGCGCGAATCCGCGTACCGGGCCCCGGCGGGCCGTACGTGAGGAGGATCACCCTTGTGTTTGCACGGGTGAATGCAGGGCATCGGCGCAGCTGGAGCGGAACCACGTCCTCCGGCCACTCGCGCCGGGGGACGCGGCGCACGCGGGCAGATCCCGTCCCGCTCCACGGCCCGCCGGTCCGCCGGTGCGCGCCGTACTTCCTGCGACCCGTGAGGTATATGTGTCCACGCTCCAGGCCGAGCATGTCTACAAGGTGTTCGGGAGGCGCCCCGCCGACAGCACAGCCGCGGTCCGCGCCCTCGAAGGCGGCGCAAGCCGCGACGAGTTGCGTGCCGACGGCACCACTGCCGCCGTGATCGACGCCTCCTTCAACGTCCAGCCCGGCGAGATCTTCGTGGTCATGGGTCTGTCGGGATCGGGCAAGTCCACCCTGCTGCGCATGCTGAACGGCCTGCTGGAACCCACCGCGGGACGCATCCTCTTCGGTGGCCAGGACCTCACCGCGCTGAGCGCGAGTGAGCTGCGCCACGTCCGGTCCACGAAGATCTCCATGGTCTTCCAGCACTTCGCGCTGTTCCCGCACCGCAACGTGCTGGAGAACGCCGCCTACGGACTCGCGGTGCAGGGCGTGCCCCGGCCCGAGCGTGAGCGGCGCGCCGCCGAAGCCCTGGCCCTGTGCGGCCTGGAGGGCTGGGAGAAGTCCTGGCCCGACGAGCTCTCCGGCGGCATGCAGCAGCGGGTCGGCCTCGCCCGGGCCCTGGCCACCGACGCCGAGCTCCTGCTGATGGACGAGTCCTTCAGCGCCCTGGACCCGCTGATCCGCCGCGACATGCAGGACCAGCTCCTGGAGCTCCAGCAGCGCCTGAAGAAGACCATCGTCTTCATCACCCACGACCTCAACGAGGCCATGCGCCTCGGCGACGGCATCGCCGTCATGCGCGACGGCCGCATCGTCCAGCAAGGCACCGCCGAGGACATCCTCACCCGCCCCGCCGACGACTACGTCGCCTCCTTCGTCCAGGACGTGGACCGGTCCCGGGTCCTGACGGCCGACGCCGTCATGGACGATCCGGGACCGGCCGCCGACGCCTGCGACTGCCCCACCGTCACGGCCGGGACCCCGCTGGCCGACCTGTGCGCCGTCAGCGCCCGCGTCCCGCACGCGGTCGCCGTCACCGGCGCGGACGGCTCCGTCGTCGGCTCCGTACCCCAGGACCGCCTCATCGCCTTCATCGGCGACGAACAACGGCCCCCGATGGCCTGTACGGAGGTGGCTGCCTGATGCCCCGCCTGCACCTCGGCGCCTGGGTCGACAGCGGAGTCGACTTCCTCCAGAGCCACCTCTCCTGGCTGTTCGACGCCATCAGCGCGGTCGTCAACGGCCTCTACGACGGCATCGACGCCGTCCTCTCCGCCCCCGCCCCGCTGCTCTTCGCGGGCATCCTGGCCGTCGCCGCCTGGTGGCTGCGCGGTCTGCTGGCGGGCCTGCTCGCCTTCGCGGGCTTCGCACTGGTCGACTCCCTCGGACTCTGGGAGGACGCCATGTCCACCCTGTCCCTGGTCCTGGTCGCCACCCTCGTCACCCTGGCGATCGCGATCCCGCTCGGCATCTGGGCCTCCAGATCGGACCGGGTCAGCGCCGTCCTGCGGCCGGTCCTCGACTTCATGCAGACCATGCCGGCCATGGTCTACCTGATCCCCGGCATCATCTTCTTCGGGGTGGGCGTGGTGCCCGGCATCATCGCCACCATCATCTTCTCGCTGCCGCCGGGCGTGCGGATGACCGAGCTCGGCATCCGCCAGGTCGACGCCGAACTGGTCGAGGCCGCCGAAGCCTTCGGCACCAGCCCGCGCGACACCCTCGTACGCGTCCAGCTCCCGCTGGCCCTGCCCACGGTCATGGCGGGCGTCAACCAGGTCATCATGCTGGGCCTGTCCATGGTCGTCATCGCCGGCATGGTCGGCGGCGGCGGACTCGGCGGCGCCGTCTACAAGGCCATCGGCAACGTCGACATCGGCCTCGGTTTCGAGGCGGGCGTCTCCATCGTCATCCTCGCCATGTACCTGGACCGGATGACCGGAGCGCTCGGCCGCCACGTCTCCCCGATCGGCCGCCGTACGCTCGCCAAGGCGCGGGCCGCCGCGAGCGGTGCGGCCAAGCTGTGGAACCACCGTCCCCAGCCCGCGTACGCGATCAGCGGCGCCGTCGTCCTGGCGCTCGTCGCGGGCGGCCTGAACACCTTCGGCGGCTCCGCCGCCGAGGACGGACCGGCCGGGGCCGCGAACATCGGCAAGGGCCGCACCCTCTCCGTCGGCTACATCCCGTGGGACGAGGGCATCGCCTCCACCTTCCTGTGGAAGGAGCTCCTGGAGCGCCGCGGCTTCAAGGTCGACGCGCGCCAGCTGGAGGCCGGGGCGCTGTACACCGGCCTGGCCGGAGGGCAGCTCGACTTCCAGACCGACGCCTGGCTGCCCGTCACCCACGCCCAGTACTGGGAGAAGTACGGGAACAAGATGGAGGACCTCGGCTCCTGGTACGGCCCCACCTCCCTGGAGCTGTCCGTGCCCTCCTACATGAAGGACGTGCGCTCGCTCGCCGACCTCAAGGGCAAGGCCGACCGGTTCAAGGGCCGGATCATCGGCATCGAGCCGAGCGCCGGTGAGATGTCGATCCTCAAGGACAAGGTCCTCAAGGAGTACGGCCTGGACGGCGAGTACAAGGTCGTGGACGGCTCCACGCCGGGCATGCTCGCCGAGCTGAAGCGAGCCTACGAGAAGAAGGAGCCCGTCGCGGTCGTGCTGTGGTCCCCGCACTGGGCGTACTCCTCGTACGAGCTGACCAAGCTCGAGGACCCCCAGGGAGCCTGGGGCAAGGGCGACGGCATCCACACCCTGGCCCGCAAGGGCTTCGCGGAGGACGAGCCGAAGGTCGCCGAATGGCTGAAGTCCTTCAAGCTCACCGAGGAGCAGCTGACCGGCCTGGAGGCGAAGATCCAGGAGACCGGCAAGGGCAAGGAGCAGCAGGCGGTCCGCGCCTGGCTCCAGGACCACCCCGAGATCGACCGGCTCGCGTGATACGGCGGGCGGCCTGAAGACCGGAGGCAGCCCGAGAGCGAAGGCGCCGCCGCGCGCAGGACCGTACGACAGTACGGGGTCCTGCGCGCGTCGGCGCCTTTCGTGCGTCCGGGCGGCTCAGCCGACCGGCACCCGGTCCGGGGTCCGCCGGGCGTTGCCGTCGGCGCCGGCGCCGGCGCCGGCGCCGTGCGTGCGGTGGCGCGGGCGCACCGGCCACCATATGGACCGGCCCAGGAGCGTGGCCAGCGCGGGCACCAGCACGATCGACAGGACGAAGGCGGACAGCATGATCCCGAGGGCCGTCGCGAAGCCGATCTGCTGAGTGGACGGAGCGGGGGTGACGGCCAGGCTCCCGAAGGAGGCGGCCAGCACCAGACCCGCCGTGGCGATGGCCGGCGCCGTGTGCCGCACGGCGCGGCCCACCGCGGCGCGGGCCGGACCGGGTCGTTCCATCTCCTCCCGGATGCGGTCGCTCATCAGGATGTTGTAGTCGGTGCCCAGGGCCACCACGAACAGGAACAGCACGAGCGGCAGCGTGAAGTCCACCCCGGGCCGGTCCAGGGCGTGCTGGAACACCAGGGTCGAGGCGCCGAGGGTGGCGGCGAAGCCGAGCCCGACCGAGGCCAGCAGGATCACCGGCGCCAGCAGGCTGCGCAGCAGGGCGAGCAGGATCAGCCCGATGAGTGCGGCGGCCACCGGGAAGACCACCTCCAGGTCCTTGTCCACGGCGGTCGCGATATCGGCGAAGACCGCCGCCGTGCCGCCCACGTGCGCCTCCGTACCGGTGGGTGTGTGGGCTGCGACCGCGGCCCTGACCGGACCCGTCACCAGGTCGCGCGCCTCCTGGCGCTGCGGGTCGGCTGTCAGGAACAGGTCGATCCGTGCCGCCCGCCGGTCCTCCGTCAGCACGGTGTCCGCGACCTGGCCCACCCCGCCGACCGCGGCGAGCGCCTTCGACAGCCCGCCGAGGCCCTCGGTGGTCAGGGCGCCGCCGGTGGTGGCCGTGACGAACACGCTCGTCGGGTCCGACACCCCGGCCGGCAGGGCGCGCGATATCTCGGCCGCGGTGGCCACGGCGGCGGTGCGCTCCCCGCCCGCGCCGCCCTGCCCGTAGTCCATCCGCATCCCCACGACCCCGGCGGCCAGCGTGCCGAGCAGTGCCACCGAGGCCAGGACCAGCGTCAGCGGCCGACGGGCGACCCGGTCGCCCATCCGCGAGGCCGACCCCGCGCGGGGCTCGCGCTGCAGGCTCCGGGAGGGCCAGAACATCTTGCGGCCGGTGACCGCGAGCAGGGCCGGCATCAGGGTCAGGCTGCCCAGCAGCATCACGAGTACGGACAGGGCGATGGCCGGCCCGAGGACCCGGAACTGGCCGAAGGAGGCGAGACCGAGCGTGGCGAACGCGGCGACGATGGTCAGCGCCGCGGAGGTGATGGCCGTACCCACCCGCCCGGCGACGTGCGCGGCCGCTTCGCGCCCGGACTGCTCGGGGTGCCGGCGCAGTTGCTCCCGGAAGCGGAACAGGAGGAACAGGAAGTAGTCGATGCCGATGCCCATCAGCACCACACTGATCAGGCTCGGTGTGGATTCGGACAGCCCGATCCCGGTCAGCAGCGCGGCGCCGACCACCGCGCCCGCCGCGGCGCCTCCGATGACGGTGACGGCCAGCAGCGGCAGCAGGGCCGCCAGGACGCTGCGGAAGACGAGTACGTGCAACAGGACGATGACCGCGAGCATGATGATGCCGACGACCGTCGAGCGGGTCTTCTCCGCGTCCATCGTGTCGACACGGTCGGCGATCGGGCCGGTGAAGCCGGTGCGCAGGCCCTCCTCGGCCAGGGTGTCCCGGGCCGAGTCCCGGAAGGCCCGGTAGGTGCTCTGCACCCCGGGATCGGCCGGGTTCCCGGTCAGTTCGACGGACAGCAGCCGGAAAGAGCGGTCGGGCGCCGTCATGGCCGGGCTGACCCGGGGGATCTGCGAGTGGTCCTGTGCGAGCGGCATCGTCTCCTCGGTCCTGGGCATGGCGATGCGCTTCCGGGACAACTGCGCGGCCTGCGCGTCGATGCGCTGCTCGTCGGCGGCGGTGAGCGGAGCCCCGTCCGACCGGGCCACGAGCACGGTCAGGAGGTTGGCGTCCGGTTTCGCCCCGAACCGCTCCTCGGCGATCTTCAGAGCGGCCGCCGAGTCGTACTGCGCGGGCAGGAACCCGCCGTTCCCGGTCTGGACGGCGCGGAAGACGAACGCCTGGCCCAGGACGGCCGCTGCCATCCCGAGGACCACCCACAGGGCGATGACCTTCCACGGACTTCTCGTCGAGAATCCGGTCAGGGCGCGGATCACGTTTCCTCCGGTCTGTGTGGTGCGGGCCGGGGGTTCCCGGCCTGACTCCAGACCATCAGGGGCGAACGGGCGAAACGTCCGGTCGGGGGAGGATCCGTACCCCGGGACCAGGGTCCGGCCTGCCGCGCCGACCAGGACTCCGGTCCTGGTACGGGCCCCGACCGTGGTCGGGCGCCAGGGGCGGCGGCCGGTGCCAGAATGGATCACCGGGGGACCGGACGGGCGGCACGGGGGCGGGCATGGGGGCGATGGACATGGGTACGGACACGAGGGCGGGCACGGACACGGCGGCGGGTAAGGCCACAGGCGCGGACCGGGGTGGCGAGCGGGGGCCGTGGACGCGCAACGACGCGCTCGTGGCGATCGCGGCCGGCGCCACCGACCTCGTCGGCTTCTCCCTGGGAACCCTGACCGAGGGCGGGTCCCTCACCCTGACCGCAGCCGCCCTGCTGATCGTCTCGGCGATGACCCTGCTCGCCCGGCGCGTCCACCCGCTGCCGGTCCTCGCCGCCGTACTGGCCCTGGGCGCCCTGGTGAACGTGGCCGCCCCGCTGTCCCCGCACTTCACCCTCAGCCTCACCGTCGCCCTCTACTCGGTGGTCAGGGTCAGCCGCCCCGCCGTGGTCGCGGTGACGGTGCTCGCAGCGATACCGCTCGTCTCGGCGGGCCAGAGCGGCTGGCCGCTGCCCTACGGCTGGTGGGGGCTGGCCGGCAACGCGGTCGCCGCCCTCATCACCGTCACCGCGGCCGTGGTGGTCAACCACCGCCAACGGGAGGCCGAGGCCCAGCGGACGCGGCTCGCCGACCGGGCGGTGGCCGAGGAGCGCCGCCGGATCGCGCGCGAACTGCACGACATCGTCGCCCACCACATCACCACCATGCAGCTGATGGCCGGCGGGGCGCGGGCCAACCTGGCGCACGACCCCGAAGTGTCCCGGGAGGCCCTCGTCACCCTGGAGGACTCCGGGCGGATGGCCCTGCGCGAGATGCGCCAACTCCTCGACGTGCTACGGGCCGGGGAGGAGCCGGAACACACCCCGCCGGCGCCGCAGCCCGGGGCCGGCGACCTCGCCCGGATCATCACCGAGTCCCGGCTGGCCGGGACGGAGACCGAGTTCACCGTGGACGGCCCGGTCCGCCCGCTGCCGCCCACCGTGGGCCTCACCGTCTTCCGTATCGTCCAGGAGGCCCTGACCAACACCCGCAAGCACGCGGGCCGGGCGCGGGCCCACGTACGGCTCACCTACCACGGGGACGAGGTGGGCGTGGAGGTGCGCGACGACGGAGCGGGAGCGCAACCACCGCCCGCCCGCCCCGCGGCGCGCTCCGGGTACGGTCTGATCGGCATGCACGAGCGGGTCGCCCTGCAGGGCGGAACCCTGGAGGCAGCCGCCCTCGCGGGCGGCGGATTCCGGGTGGCGGCCCGGATCCCTCTCCCGGCCCAGGACACCTTCTAGAGAGAGGCGCCACGGATGATCCGTGTACTCATCGCCGACGACCAGCCGCTGGTACGGCGCGGCCTGGCCCTGATCCTGGGCCCCGACCCGGAGTTCGAGGTCGTGGGCGAGGCCGAGGACGGAGCCCGGGCCGTGGCCCTCGCCCGGCAGGTACGGCCCGACGTGGTCGTCATGGACATCCGCATGCCGGTCATGGACGGGGTCAAGGCCACCGAGGAACTCGCGCGCACCCTCCCCGGGACCCGGGTCCTTGCCCTCAGCACCTTCGACATGGACGAGTACGTGGTCGCGGCCCTGCGCGCGGGCGCGTACGGCTTCCTGCCCAAGGACATATCCCCGGAGGAGCTGATCGCCGCGGTCCGCATCGTCCACACCGGCGAGGCGGCGGTCGCGCCGCGACTGCTCAGCCGCCTCCTCTCCGCCTACGTGCGCACCCCCGCGCGGACGCGGTCGTGGGCGGCCGCGACGCCCGTCGAACTCACCCCGCGCGAGCTGGAGATCTGGCGGCTCATGGCCACCGGCCGGGGCAACGCCGAGATCGCCACGGAACTGGACATCAGTGTCTCCACGGTCAAGAACCACATCACCGGCATCTTCGGCAAGCTGGGCGTCCGCGACCGCGCGCAGGCGGTGATCGCGGCGTACGAATCGGGCCTGGTGGAGGCGGGCAGCGCGAGCGGTTGATCACCAAGTGCCCGTAAGAGGACCGGATTCCGCCTGCAGACCACACCTCTGACCAGCCAAAACACTGGACGATTCGCCCGTGCGCACCAGGGCCCGTCCATGGCACAGTGCGATCAGCCCAACCGCACGACCAGGGAGCCTCCATGCGCGATCCGCACGCCACGCCGCTCACGGCCGCCCCCGAGTGCCTGCCGGAACCGAGGCCGCTGCCCTGCTGTCCGGTGTGCGAGGGCGCGCCGGAGCGCATCTCCTGGCGCCAGCGCCCGGGGCGGCCGGTGGTCCTGGTCTTCGACCCCTGCGGCCACCGCTGGTCCACCCCGGCCCCGCCGGTTCTGGCGGTCGTCCGGCCCTTCCCGACGGGCTGACCCAAGAGACGCGGGTGTCCTGCCGATCAGACCGGGCGGGGCCCGGCGACCGCCTCGGCGAGCAGGTGGCGGCCGGCCGACGCGGTGAGCGCGGCGCGCACCGCCGTGTCCCGGACGGGGCGGGCGGGCGCCGGGCGCAGGGTCCAGGCGCGGGTGGCGAGGTCGGTGCGGGCGAGGACGCCCAGCGCGTCGGCGCGGCGGGCGCGGCGCCGGGCCGCGAGCCCCTCATACGCCGGGCCGGCGCGGGCGGCGGTCGCACGGGGCAGCGCCGCCGCGAGGGAGACGGCGTCCCGCAGGCCGAGGTGATTCGGCCAGTCCGCTCGGGGTCAGGGCCTCCAGGGTCCGTGCGTGCACGTCGGTCGCGCGGGATTCGGTGACCGGTCCGGGACGGCGTTCCAGCACCACCACACGGAGCCCGGCCCGGGCGAGCAGCAGGGCGGCGCTCAGCCCGGCCGGTCCGGCCCCCACCACCGCCACGTCGGCGTCCACCACCATGACCGGCACTCCAGCCCGGCCGGCACAGGCAGCTGCTGGATGCTCAAATATGCGTGATTGCAGCCGATTTCGAGCATCATCTTTCACTGGGGCCGTCCGGGCGCTATCTTGCCGGGTGCATGCCAAAGAGCTGTGTCCGTGTCCCGGACCGCACGAGGAGCTGCCCCATGAGACTGCCAAGCATCCGCCGGAGCCAGGGTCGGCAAGGCCCGTTGGGCAGCCGAGTCCACGCGGCGCGGCGGCGCCGACGGCGCACCCCGGCCGCCGCCGCTCTGCTCGCCGCCGCCCTCACCGTCTCGGGTCTGGCCGCCGCCGGACCGCTTGCCGCACCCGCCTCCGCCGCCCCTGCCGAGGCCGCCGGGGCCACGGCCACCGCGGGCGATGTCACCGGCTTCAGCCGGTCCGGGAACACCTTCACCGTTACGGCGTCCGGCGGGGCCAAGGCCCGCGTGGTCGTCGCCCGCGCCGACATCTTCCGCCTCTGGCTCTCGCCCGACGGGTCCTTCACCGATGACCCGGCCGGCTCCGACCTCGCCCCGACCACCGACTTCGGTTCCGTGGCCACGAGCTACTCGGACGCCGGCGCGTACTACCGGATCACCACCGGATCCCTCTCCATCCGGGTCAACAAGAAGCCCCTGCGCTTCTCCGTCTACCGCGCCGACGACACCACCCCCGTCTGGCAGGAGACCCAGCCCACCAGCTGGACCGGCACCCGGACCACCCAGTACCTGGCCCGGGGCGCGGACGAGCAGTTCTACGGCACCGGCCTGCGGCTCGGCGAATGGGCGCTGCGCGGCAAGACCGTCCCCATCGCCGTCGACAACAAGTGGCGCGAGAACGACAACGCCAGCCCCGCGCCCTTCTACATGTCCACCAACGGCTACGGCGTCATGCGCAACACGTGGGCTCCCGGCTCCTACGGCTTCAACGCGCCCACCACCCTCACCCACGACGAGAAGCGCTTCGACGCCTGGTACTTCACCGGCGACTCCCTCAAGTCCGTGCTCGACGCCTACACCGACGTCAGCGGCAAGCCCTTCATGGCCCCGATGTGGGGCTTCGAGCTCGGCAACGCCGACTGCTTCAACGCCTCCAACCCGGACTACCAGGGCGATCACGACCGGCTGCGCCACCAAACCACCCCCGACGTCGTCGGCTACGCGGCCGACGCCCGCGCCGCCGACATGCCCTCGGGCTGGTTCCTGCCCAACGACGGCTACGGCTGCGGCTACACCGCGCCCCTCAAGTCGACCGTGGACGCCCTGAAGGCCAAGGGCTTCCAGACGGGCCTGTGGACCTCCACCGGCCTCGGCTCCATCGCCGACGAGGTGGGCACGGCCGGCAGCCGGGGCGTGAAGACGGATGTGGCGTGGATCGGCAGCGGCTACAAGTACGCCTTCAACGGCGTGCAGCAGGCCGTGGACGGGATCGAGAAGAACTCCGACGCCCGCCGCTACGTCTGGACCGTCGACGGCTGGGCGGGCACCCAGCGCAACGCCGTCGTCTGGACCGGCGACACCCACGGCACCTGGGACGACATGCGCTGGCACGTCCCCGCCATCACCGGAGCGGGCCTCTCCGGCCTCAACTACGCGGCCGGCGACATCGACGGCATCTTCGGCGGCAGCCCGAAGACGTACACCCGGGACCTCCAGTGGAAGGCCTTCACCCCGGCCTTCATGACCATGTCCGGGTGGGGCGCGACCAATCCGGCCGCCGGCTACCAGGACAAGCAGCCCTGGCGCTTCGCCGAGCCGTACCTCTCCATCAACCGCAAGTACCTCCAGCTCAAGATGCGGTTGATGCCCTACCTGTACACGATGAGCCGCGTCGCCCACGAGAGCGGCGTACCGAGCACCCGCGCCATGGTCCTGGAGTACCCCGACGACCCCGTGGCCCGCGGCAACGCCACCAGCGGCCAGTTCATGGCCGGTGACTCCCTCCTCGTCGCGCCCGTCGTCTCCGACACCTCCGTCCGCGACGGCATCTACCTCCCCGCCGGGACCTGGACCGACTACTGGACGGGCCGTACGTACGCGGGCCCGGGCTGGCTGAACGGCTACCGGGCGCCGCTCGACACCCTGCCGCTCTTCGTCAAGGGCGGCGCCATCGTGCCGATGTGGCCGCAGATGAACTACTCCGGCGAGAAGCCCGTCTCCACCCTCACCTACGACATCCACCCGCGCGGCACCTCCTCCTTCAGCCTCTACGAGGACGACGGCCGCACCCGCGCCCACCAGTCGGGTGCCTACGCCCGCCAGCAGGTCGACGTCACCGCCCCGAGCACCGGACCCGGCACGGTCACCGTGTCCGTGGGCGCCCCCACCGGCAGTTACACCGGCAAACCGGCCTCCCGCGGCTACGAGTTCACCCTGCACGTGGCCACCGCGCCCACCACCGTCACGGTGGGCGGAGCGCCCCTCGCGGGTCTGGCCTCCAAGGCCGCCTACGACTCCGCCGCCTCCGGCTGGTACTTCGACCCGGCCGACCGCTCCGGAGTGCTCTGGATCAAGACCGCCGCGCAGGCGGGCGCCTTCCGCGTCTCGGCGACCGGCACCAGCGTCCCCGCGACCGCACCCCTGCCCTCTCCCGGCCCGATCGACCGCTCGGCCTGGTCGCTGCTCCACGCCGACAGCCAGGAGACCGCCGCCGAGAACGGCGCCGCCGCAAACGCCATCGACGGGAACCCGGCCACCCTGTGGCACACCGCCTGGTCCTCCGGCACGCCCGCCCCGCTCCCGCACGAGATCCGGATCGACCTGGGCGCCCGGTACGCGGTGGACGGCCTCGGCTACCTGCCCCGCCAGGACGGCGGCGTCAACGGCCGGATCGGCGGCTACGAGGTCTACGTCTCCGACAGCACCACCGACTGGGGCCCACCGGTGGCGACCGGTACCTTCGCCGACACCGCGGCCGCCAAGACCGCCGCCCTCTCCCCGAAGAGCGGCCGCTACCTCCGCCTGAGGGCGCTGAGCGAAGCGGGCGGCCGCGGCCCCTGGACCAGCGCCGCCGAGATCACCCTGACCGGCCGACCCGCCCCCTGACTCAGCCGCCGAGCACGGCCCGGCACTCCCGCCGGGCCGGCTCGCTCAGCAGGGCGCGCCACCGCGTGAACAGGGCGAGGAGTTCGGCTCCGCGGGCGACCCGGAAGGCGGGATCGATCCGCGCGAGGTCGAGCTCGTTGGCCGCCGACAGCTCGGCGAGGTCCCGCCGCAGCTCCAGGGCGGGGGAGTGGACGCGGCCGGTGAACCGGTCCCGGAACGCCGCCTCTTCGCGGGCGAGCGCCGGATGCGAAGCCGCCCGGTCGCAGGCGGCGTACAGGTACACGATCTCCTCGGCCTCGTCGCCGATCAGCGAGGCCAGTTCGGCCCGCCGGGCGAGCGGCAGCAGGGCGGTGGGGAACCCGTCCGTACCGTAGAACGCGTGGCACAGGCCCGCCCCTTGGAGCGCGGGCCGCGCACCCCACGACGCGAGGAGCTCCCGTACGCGCTCGACATGGGCGAGGAGGGTACCGCCCGGGTGGGCGATCTCCCGCGCACCGAGTTCCCGCAACCATGCGACGGCGTGTTCCGACACCGGTGAGTCCCTCCGATCGGTGATGGCGGGCCGGCCGGATCAGCCGGGTGGGGCGGGCCGGGTGGGGCGGGTCGGCGGGGTGGGTCGGCACCCGTGCCCGCCCGTACCCGGGTTCCGGACCCCGTGGCGAAGGCAGGGACGGGTTGCCGCCCGGGCCCTGCACCGATCCTGGCCCCCTCGGAAACCCAAGTCAATCCTCCGGTTTACTCCTCACATCCAAGCGATACCTTGGGTCTCATGACCCTCGACGATCTTCGTGTGTTCGTGGCGGTCTGCCGCGCCGGCAGCCTCAGCGCCGTGGCCCGCGACCTCGGCTGCACCCAGTCGGCCGTCAGCCAGCACGTCCGCCGCCTGGAGAGGCAGACCGGCACGAGCCTGCTGGAGCGCCACGCCCGCGGCGTCGTACCCACCGAGGCCGGCCGCATCCTCCGGGCGGCCGCCGCCGACGGCATCGCCGGACTCGACGGCGCCCTGCGCCGCGTCGACGACCTCGTCCGGGGCGGCGGCGGCACGGTCCGTGTCACCACGGGTGCGACGACGGTGCGGCACTTCATGTCCGAAGCCGTCGTCACCTTCCGCCGCAGCCACCCCGGGGTGAGCCTTGAGTTCCAGACCGAGAACTCCAGCCGCAGCTGCTTCGACGCCCTCGCCGCCGACGACCTCGACCTCGCCTGGATCACCATCGGCGGCCCGGTCCGCGGCATCGAGCAGCGCCCCGTCATGGAACTGCCCTGGGTGCTCGCCGTCGGCACCGACGACCCCCTCGCCGCCCGCGAGCACATCGCCCCCGCCGACCTCGCCGGCATCCGCCACATCCGGCTGCCCGAGAACTCCGCCTCCCGCGCCCACCTCGATGCCGCGCTGGCCGAATCCGGCATCCGGGTGGACTCCGACACCAGCGTGGCCGACTGGGACACCGCCCTGCTGCTCGCCGAACTAGGCCTCGGACACGCCGTCGTGCCCGCGCTGCCCGGCTGGCAGGTCCCCGGCTCCGACGGCCCGCTGCGCCTCGTGCCGATCCCCGCGCTGCCGCCGCTCGCGGTCGGCTGGGCCGTCCGCCGCTGGGCCGCCCTCACTGCGCCCGCCCTCGTCTTCGCCGACGAGGTCGCCCGCAGTTGCCGGGCGCGCGCCGCCGGGCAGCAGTGACGCCGCCGCCAGCCCTACGGCGGCCAGCGCGGCCAGGACCACCAGCGACGAGCCGTGCAGCCGGGCGCCGGCGGCGACCGCGATCCCGAGCGCCGGGCCGACGTTCATGGCCGTCTGCTTGAGCCCCCCGACCACCCCGGCGTAACCGGCCGGTGCCTCGCCGACCACGGCCCCGGTGGCGGTGACCATGACGGTGGTGAACCCGGCGCCGAGCACCCCGAAGGCCACCGCGGACGCGGAGCCCAGCCCGGCGATCCCGGCGACGACCAGCGCCGTACCGGCCAGCGCGGTCCGGCGCGGCCCGAACCGGCGCAGCGCCAGGCCCGCCACCGGCGCCCCCGCCACCATCAGCGCGGTCAGCGGCAGCACCCGCACCCCGGTGGCGAGCGGGTCCAGCCCCTGGACGTCCTGGAGCTGGAACGTGGCCGTGAAGAGCGCCCCGAACATGCCCGCCGAGACCACCAGCAGCAGCGCCATCGAGGCCGTCACCGCCGTGGACCGGGCCACGGCGTGCGGGACGAACGGCTGCGCGGTCCGCCGCTCACGGCGTACGAACAGGGCCGCGAGCCCGGCGGCGGCCCCGAACCCGATGAGCGTGGGCGCGGCGGTCCACCCGTACTCGGGCACGCCGACCAGCGCGTGCACGAACACCGCGAGGGCCGTCGCGAGCAGGGCGGCGCCGGTGAGCTCCAGCCGCCCGCGCTGCGCACGCGGCGGCGCGGGGGCCCGTACGGCCAGCGTCAGCGCGGCGATCACCAGGGCCACCGGCACGTTGATCACGAACACGGCCCGCCAGTCCCACTGGGCGACCAGCACGCCGCCGAGCAGGGGACCGGCCGCCGCGGCCACCCCGATCGAGCTGGTCCGCACGGCGACCGGGGTGGAGAGCCGGTCGGGCGGGTACGCGAGCCGCAGCAACGCCAGCGTCGCGGGCTGCAGCAGCGCGCCGAACACGCCCTGCGCGGCGCGCAGGGCGATCACCCAGCCCACGCCGGGCGCGCACACGATGCCGGCCGAGGCCGCGGCGAAGCCGAGCACGCCGACGAAGAGCAGCCGGGGGTGCCCGTACCGGTCCCCGAGCCGCCCCGCGACGACCAGGAAGGCGGCCACGGCGAGCAGGTAGGCGGTGCTGGTCCACTGGACCTGCGCCACGCTCGCTCCCAGATCACGCCGGAGGCTCGGCTGCGCCACGGTCAGCACGGTGCCGTCCAGCGCGACGAGCATGGCTCCCGCGACGCTGACCAGGAGGGAGATCCGCTGCCTCATACCGGCTCCGGACCGAGGTGCGCGTCGACGGCCGCGCCGACGAGCCGTTCGACGCCGTCGGCCGGGGCGCCGCCGAGGACCAGCGGCAGGCTGCCCCAGCGCCACAACTGCGCCACGCCGTGCAGGTTGGCCCACAACGCGGCGGCGGTGACGGACGGTTCGGGCGCCCCGCAGCGGCAGACGAGCGCGACGAGTTGGTCGAACATCGAGAGCGTCGACTCCCGCAGCCGCGGCCCCTGGGAGGGTCCCTGGCCGGTGCTGTCCAGCAGGTCGTGCCGGAACATCAGCTCGAACATCCCCGGGTGCTGCAGCGCGTAGCCGACGTAGGCGCACCCGATCGAACGCACCCGCTCCCGCGGGGGCATCTCCCGCGCGGGAGCCGCGGCGCTCGCGAAGCGCACGCCGAGATCCTCGAACCCGCGCCGGGCGATCGCCGACAGCAGGGACTGGTGGGTGGGGAAGTACCGGCGCGGCGCCCCGTGTGAGACACCCGCCCGGCGGGCGATCTCCCGGAGCCCCAGCGCGCCGGTGCCCTCGCTCATGACGAGTTCCACCCCTGCGTCGATCAGCCGCTCCCGGAGCGGTCCCCCCTGGTCCATGGACACTGTCTACCAGGAGGAGTAGACAGTGTCTACTCGCCCGGCGCTGCGCCCGGAGGCCCTGTCCCGCGGTGCGGGGGATGATGGACTGTGGCCCCACGGCCCGGTGGAGGAGGTGCACGTGCCATGACGGAACACGACGGCGGTCCGGCGGCGCGGAAGCTGGAGGAGGGCCGACTGCTCAAGGAGCTGGAGGCCATTCACCGCACGCGCCACGAGACCCTGTTGCACGGGTCCGACGACGCCCTGGTCACCCACACGAAGCGGATGAACGAGCTGGAGCACGAGTACGTCCGCCGCCACCCGCAGCGGGCCCAGACCGCGAGCCGTACCCGCACAGGCGCCCGCGCCCGCACCAGCGACGAATAGCCCTCGCGAGCGGCCGGCGCACGGGGGCCGGAGGGCGCCGCCCGGCGCCGCCCGCGCAGTCAATGACGCAGGTGTGATGGGTCATCTTTGCCTCGATTGAGACAATCTTGTATCGTTCGAGGCGAAGGAGGCTCATTCATGGTGCAGGAAGAAGAACTGCTGGACGGCGCGGCCCGCGTTCTGGCCGGTGATCACAGCGCCTCGATGGTGCAGATCGCCGCCGGTATCGGTACCAGCCGCGCCACGCTGAGCCGCCGCTACGCGACCCGTGAGGCCCTGCTCAAGGCCGTCGCCGTCCGGGCGATCGAGGTGGTCGACGGGTGCCTGGCCCCGCTCGACCTCGCGCAGAGCGCCGACGCGGCCGCATTCGACGCGGCCCTCGAGGAACTGGTCATCGCCCTCATGCCCGCCGCGCACCTCTACGGCTTCACCTCACGCGACGCCACCGTCCTCGCGGACCCCGAGTTCCGGGCCGGCGTCGACCGGCAGGACCGCCGGGCCCTGGCCTTCCTCGCCCTCGGCCAGCGGCTGGGGCGGCTGCGCGCGGACCTGCCGCCGTACTGGATCTGGTACTCGCTCTGGGGTCTGCTCGACGCGGCCGCCGAGGGCGTGCGCGACGGGCACCTCGCCCCGCGCCAGATCGGCCACCTGGTCCTGACCTCCTTCCTCAGCGGGACGCGGCCGGTCACGCGGCCCCCCGCCGGCGCACCCGCGCCCTGAAACTCCTCTCCACCCCGTGCGCACCCGCACCTCTGAACGGAACCTCATGCACACCCCCGCGCTGGACCCCCGCAGGTGGATCGTCCTGGCGATCCTCTCCGGCAGCCTCCTGCTCATCTCCATGGACACCACGATCCTCAACGTGGCCTTCCCCTCCCTCGTCGGCGACCTCCAGCCGGGCGCCGTACAGCAGCTGTGGATCATCGACGTCTATGCGCTCGCCCTGTCGGGCCTGCTGGTCACCGCCGGTGCGCTCGGTGACCGCTGGGGGCGCAAGCGGCTGCTCATGGCGGGCTTCGGCATCTTCTCGCTCGCCTCGCTCATCGCCGTCTTCTCCACCGAGGCCTGGCACGTGATCGCGGCCCGCGCCCTGCTCGGCATCGGCGGCGCGGCCATCATGCCGTCCACCGTGTCGATCCTGCGGACCGTGTTCACCGACGCCAAGGAGCGCGCCTTCGCGCTCGCCGTCTGGGCGGCCGTCTTCGGGGGCGGCATGGCCTTCGGGCCCGTCGTCGGCGGACTCCTGGTGCAGGACTACGGCTGGCACTCCGCCTTCCTCCTCAACCTCCCCGTCGCCGCCGTCATCGTCGCGGCCGGCCTGCGCTACCTGCCCGAATCGCGCTCCCCGCGCAGCACCGGCCGGTGGGACTGGTGGGGCGTCGGCCAGTCCGTCGTCGGCATGCTCGCCCTCGCGGGCGGTATCAAGCAGCTCGGCAAGAGCGGAATGGGCGACCCGCTGCCCTGGGCGCTGCTCCTGCTCGCCGCCGTCGCGCTGACCGTCTTCGTGCGCCGCCAGCTGAGCCTGGACCACCCGCTGCTGCAGGTACGGCTGTTCGCCAAGCCGGCGTTCAGCGTCGCGGCCACCGCGATCTTCCTGCCCATGGTGGGCATGGGCGCGATCCTGTTCCTGGTCACCCAGTGGTTCCAGTACGGCGAGGGCTACACCCCGCTGGAGGCCGGACTGCGCCTGCTGCCGGCCCCGCTCGCACTGATCGCCGCCTCGATGGTGGCCCCGCCGCTGATGCACCGCTTCGCGATCCGCCACGTACTCGGCGCCGGCCTCCTCGTCCTGGCCGTCGGCATGGCCCTGCCCTGGACCCTCCAGCAGTTCACCGATCTCGGCTACCCGGCCTTCGCGGCCGCCCTCACCGTGATGGGCCTGGGCGCCGGACTCGCCACCACCGTGGCTTCCGTGACCCTGGTCTCCGCGGCGCCCGCGGCCGAGGTCTCCAGCGCCGCCGCCATCGAGGAGACCTGCTACGAGCTCGGCTCGGCCATGGGCGTTGCCATCCTCGGCTCCACCGCGGCCGCGCTCTACCGGGGCAACCTGCCCGCCCTGGACCTGGACGGTCCGAGCGCCGCCGCCGCACGGGACTCCGTCGGCGAGGCCGCGCACACCGCCGAACGGCTCGGCGGCGCCGTCGGTCAGGCCCTGCTCGACACCGCCTCGCACGCCTACACCCTGGCGATCACCCCGGCGTTCCTGCTGGCCGCGGGCCTCGTGGTCGCCGCGGCGACCACGACCTGGACGCTCATTCCCCGGGACCTCCAGCCCACCGAGAACCACTGACCCGGGCGGGCCGCACGGCGGGCGCGGCGGGCGCCGGGCCCAGGGTCGTGGTGCCGGGCGCCGCCCGGTGGCCCAGTCCCGTGCGGTACGCGTCCATGGCCGCCTCGACCCGGCCCGTACGACGCAGCAGATCGCCCAGCAGCCGGCACAGGTCGGCGAGATCGCCGCTCGCCCCGCTGCGCTCCAGCAGCGCCAGCGCCTGTACGTAGTGCTCCTCGGCGGACTCCGGCTCGCCGCGCTCCTCGGCCATCAGGCCGAGGAGCCGGTGCGCGCCGCCCGCGTGCACGGCGCCGTGACTGTCCCCCAGCTCCAGCAGAGCCGAGAGCAGGCCGGCGGCCTCCTCGTACCGGCCGAGCTGGCGCAGTACGTCGGCCAGCTCGACCTCCACCTGCGCCGTGTAGAGCCCGGCCCGGCGAGCCGACAGCATGTCCCGGGCTATCCGCAACTCCCGCTCGGCCGAGTCGAGTTCCCCGTTCTGGGCCTGTACGTAGCCGCGCATCCAGTGGCAGTGCGCCAGATCCGTCCGCAGCCGCAACTGCCCGTATATCTCCTGCGCCTTGGCCAGTGAGGCGTCGGCGTCGGCCACCCGGCCCCCGGCCAGGAAGGTCCGGGCCACCTGCCGGTGCATGCCCGCCACCAGCGCCGGGTCGCTGACCTGCGGAGCCAGTGCGAGCGCCAGCTCGGCGGCGCGTGCGGCGCGGGCATGCGCGCCCATGTCGAGGTACGGCCCGATGATCGCGGCGTTGAGCAGCACCAGGGCCTCGGGATCGGCCAGGCCGCTCGCGCCCAGCTCGTCGATGGTGGATTCGAGCAGGTAGCAGGCGTAGCGCAGCTCGCCGCCGAGCAGGTGCGCGACGGCCCGGCCGCGGATCGGCCGGGCCCGGCGGGGGAGCGGCTCGTCCGCCAGCAGGCGCTCCGCCGCCTCGAAGTGGGCGATCGCGTCCGGTAGTTCGCCGGACTCCAGCGCGCATTCACCGAGCCCCAGCCGCGCCTCGGCCTGCTCGGGGACCAGCCCGAGCTCCTGCGCCTCGCAGAGCAGTCGCCGGTAGCGCACGGCGGCCTCGTCGGCCGCACCCGTGGCGAGCGTCTGCTGGGCGTCGGTGAGGGCGAGCCGCAGCTCGGTGGCCAGATGGGCGGAGCGGCCGGTGGCCAGCTCCTCGTACGAGGTGCCCAGGCGGGCGGCGAGGAAGCGCAGCGCGGTCTCCGAGGGGCGCACCTTGCCCGACTCCAGCGTGGAGATGTAGGCGGAGGTGTAGGAGGGCTCCGCCAGCTGCCGTTGGGTCAGACCGAGTTCACCGCGCATGCGCTGCACCCTGCGGCCGATCCGGGCCGGTTCGTCCATGAAATCCCCCTGGTTGCTCGAACTCCCCAGTATTCCGGGGGAGCAGGCATTGCGCACCACTCGCGCGCCACCTAGTTTAAGCAACCGATTCAGTGCACTTAACGCACCGTTTAACAAGCCGCACAACTTCCGTTCCTGGGGGAGGACTTCATGAATCCAGTCAGACGTCCGGTCGGGCGTCCCGCCCTGCGCCCGGCCACGCGCTCGGCGCTGCGCGGAGCCGTCGCGGCCATCTGTGCGACCGCCGCGCTGGTGGCCGCCGGACCCGCGGACGCGGCCGACGCTCCGGCGAAGTCCCGGGTGGAGGTCGAGATCCCGGGGCCGGAGCACGGCGGTGACGCCGGATCCGGCCATGCCCGGGTACCGGCCGCCGGCGGCCCCGCGAAGGCCTCGGGCCGCCTCTCCGCGGCCGAGCGGGCGGCCGACGGCGAGGTCACCAAGATGATCGACAACGGCTCCACCGCCGACCGCCTCGACGTCGTGGTCATCGGTGACGGATACACCGCCGCCGAACTGGCGAAGTTCCACACCGACGCCGAGCAGAAATGGGCCGAGGTGACCGCCGTCGAGCCCTACACCACGTACCGGAACCTCTTCAACGTCTGGACGGTCGACGCGGTCTCGCACGACTCCGGGGTTTCCGGCGACCCCGACCCGGCCGCCGTCCGGGACACCGCGCTCGGCTCGTACTTCTGGTGCGACGGCATCGAACGGCTGCTCTGCATCGACCAGCCCAAGGTCGACGCGTACGTGGCGAAGGCACCCGCAGCCGACCTCGTCATCGTCCTGGCCAACAGCGCCAAGTACGGCGGCGCCGGCTACAACGAGCCCAGCGCCACCCTCGGCTACGAGGGGATATCGACGGCTTCCGCGGGCCACGCCAAGTCCGGCCAGGTCGCCATCCACGAGACCGGCCACTCCCTGGGCAAGCTCGCGGACGAGTACTTCTACCCGGGCGTCCCGGAGTACGAGAAGTACACCGGCCCCGAGCCCGCCGAATCCAACAGCTCGGCCCTGTCCGCCGCACGCATGGCCGCGCGGCGGACCAAGTGGTACCGCTGGCTCGGCGAGGAATCACCCGACGGCGGCACGGTCGGCGCGTACGAGGGCGGCAACTACTTCGTGACCGGCCTGTACCGGCCCACCGACAACTCGCTCATGCGGGTCCTCGGCAAGCCCTTCAACCTGCCCGGCGTCGAGTCGATGATCGCCGGGTTCTACCAGCACGCGCGGATCGCCAGCCCGATCACCCCGACCGACCGCACGCTGCGGCTGCGCCACACGGCGAAGGTGTCCGTACCGAAGCTGGCCGGCGCGGACGGCCGCCAACCCCTGGTCCGCTGGTACCTCGACGGCCGGGAACTGCGGCGCTTCGAGGGCCGCACCGAGGTGCGGGTGGCGGAGCTGTGGCTCTTCGACCTCCGCACGCACCGCCTGTCGGTCACGGCCGAGGACCGCACCCCGTCGGTGCGCGACCCGAAGGTCATCCGCACCCTGCGCTCCACGGTCGAGTGGAACGTCCGGCTCTAGTCTGGGCCCCGGCCCGGAACCCGTGACGGCCGGTGGCCGCGGCGACAGGGGTCGCGGCGGCCACCGGCCGGTGCCGGGCGAGGGGGCGGCGTACGGGCTACATGGGGTCCATGCCCCGGTCGTCCATGCGGCCCTCCTGCTCGCTCTGCTCCTGAAGGCGGCGGGCCTTCTCCTTCAGCCGGCGGCGCTCTTCCGGGTCGGTGGAACGCTCGGCCGCATCGTTCAGCTCCTGGGCCTTGGCGCGCATCTGCTGGGACCGGCCGCGGGACTCGCCTGAAACGCTCATGATCGCTCCTTGGATCTGTGGGAGAGCGGGCGGATTCAGCGAACCAGCACTGCCGTGCGCCCGCATCTCGAAGCGTCACCGAGTGTGAAGCGCACCGCCCCACCGGAGGCAGGCGGGCGGGCAGGCGGGCGGGCGGTCACGCCGTGTCCGTCCCCAGGGCGGTGGTGAGGGTGAACAGGGCGCCGTCCGGGTCGCGGAGCGTCACCCACCGCTCGACCGCGTTCGAGGTGATGTCCGAGACCTGCCGCCCGCCCAGCGAGACGGCGGCCTCCATCGCCGGCTCCAGCTTCGGCACGCGGAAGTGGACGTGCCAGCGGGGCCGGGTGTGCGGGGAGTACGAGGCCATCTCCACGGGGCCGCTGTTCAGGCGCGCGACGGGCTCGCCGTCCTGCCTCAGCACGACCTGGTCGTCCTCGTACGAGACCTCGCAGCAGCCGGCGCGGCCGGTCGCCCACTCCAGCACCGCGCCGTAGAAGATCGCCGCGTCGAGGGCGTTCCTGGTGCGCAGTTCCAGCCAGGCGGGTGAGGGGCCCCGGCCCACCCGCCAGTCCGCCTCCACATTGCCCTCCCAGATCCCGAAGACGGCGCCGTCGGGATCGGCCACGAGCGCGGCGCGGCCGCCGGACTCGAAGGAGACCGGACCGACCGCGATCGTTCCCGTCCGCTCCCGGATCCGGTCCACCGCCACATCGGCGTCGTCGACGGCGAAGTACGGGGTCCACGCCGCCGCGACTCCCAGGTCCGCGGCCAGCGCCCCGATGCCCGCCACCGGCACCCGGCCCTGGAACGCCACCGCGAACGCCTCGCCCAGGCGGGTCGGGCGGAACCGCCAGCCCACGACCGCACCGTAGAAACGCTGGGCCGTGCCGAGGTCACGCGTCATCAGGCTCACCCAGCACGGGGCCCCGAAGACCTGCCTCGTCGAAATCTCCACCATTCGCTCCGTCCCTGGTGAGCCGCTCGCCCTCCCCCTCATTCTGGTACGTGTCGTGACGATCTACGCGAACGACGGCAGCGAATGCACAGAAGGTGGCCGAGAATCACGCTCCGTGTCGATCCCGTCCCGTGGCGCGCGGCGATAGCTTCGGTCCCGGTCGCCCCACAGCCCCGGAAGGCAGGTCTCCCATGGCCGGATCCCAGATTCCCGTGATCGATCTCGGGCCGTGGCGGTCCGGCGGACCCGAAGCGCGCGCCCGTACGGCCGCCCGCGCCGACGAGGCCCTGCGCGCGGCCGGCTTCCTGCTGGTGACCGGGCACGGCGTGGACCCCGCGCTGCCCGCGCGGATCCGGGAGGCGGCGGGCGAGTTCTTCCGGCTGCCCGCGAGCGCGAAGGCGCCGTACGCCGTCACGGTCGGCGGCCGGGGCTGGCTCGGCCCCGGGGCGGAGGCCAACAGCTACGCCGAGGGGACGGCCTCGCCGCCCGACCTCAAGGAGTCCTGGTCCTTCGCGGCCGACGAGCCCACCGGCGTCCCCGCCGTGGACGACGCATGGTTCGCGCCCAACGCCTGGCCGGCCGAAGTGCCGCAGCTCCGGCCGCTGGTGACGGAGTACCTGCGCCTGATGCGGACCCTTTCCGACGAACTCCTGGAACTCCTGGCCGGCGCCCTCGGCCTTGCCGAGGACCACTTCACCCGCCACACCTCACACCCCACCTGGGGGTTCAACCTCAACTGGTACCCGGGCACCGAGGTCGTCGGCCCGCCGCTGCCCGGCCAGTTCCGCATCGGGGCCCACACGGACTTCGGGACGGTCACCGTCCTCGACCGGCAGCTCGGCGCGGGCGGGCTCCAGATCCACACCGATGCCGACGGCTGGCAGGACGCGCCGTACGACCCCGCGGCGCTCACCGTCAACATCGGTGATCTGATGGCCCGCTGGACGGGCGACCGCTGGCGCGCGGGCCGCCACCGCGTGCTGCCCCCGCCCGCCGACACCCCCACCGAGGAACTGATCTCCCTCGTCTACTTCTACGAGTGCGACCCGCACACCCGGGTGGAGTCCCTGCCCGCGCCGGTCGGGCGGGTGGTGCACGACCCCGTCGACTCCCACACGTACCTGCGGGGCAAACTCGACTCGATCAGCGTGGGTACGCCCCAGGAGTGACCCGGCGACCACCCCCTCCCCCCGGGGTCGGACGGCGGATCCCTCCCCGGAGCTGACGATCCGCCAGGACCGCCCGCCTAGCGTGAAGTTCATGAAGAACCGCAGAACAGCCACCGCTGCCTCCGTGACTCTCCTCGCCCTCCTCCTGCCGCTCCCGCTCGCCACCGCGGGTACCTCGTTCGCCGCGGGCACCTCCGCCACTGCCGGGCCCGCCACCGCCGGGACCGAGAGCCCGCGCACGACGGTGGAACTCCCGCGCCCCACCGGCCGTTTCGCGGTCGGCCGGGAGGATCTGCACCTGGTGGACCGCAGCCGCACCGACCCCTGGGCCGGCTCCGGGCCGCGCGAGCTGATGGTCACCCTGCGCTACCCGGCCCGGCACGACTCCGGCCGGACCGCGCGCTACCTCACCCCCGAGGAGGCCCGGCTGCTGCTGGTCGACCGCGGGCTGGACCAGGTGATCCCGGTCGAGGCCCTGACCGGGACCCGGACCCACGGCCGGACGGACGCCCGCCCCGTCGCCGGACGGTACCCACTGGTCGTCCTCTCGCCGGGCTTCACCGTTCACCGCGCCACCCTCACCGCGCTCGCCGAGGACCTGGCCTCCCGCGGTTACGTCGTCGCCGCCGTGGACCACGCGTACGAGAGCGTCGGGACCGCCTTCCCCGGCGGGCGCGTGCTGCAGTGCCTGGCCTGCGAGAAGGTCCAGGACGAGGCGGGCTACCGGACCGTCGGCGACACCCGGGCCCGAGACGTCTCCTTCCTCCTGGACCGCCTCACCGGCCGCAGCCCCGCCTGGCGCCACGCCGGACTCATCGACAAGAACCGCATCGCGATGGCCGGCCACTCCATCGGCGGCGCCTCGACCGCCGCCGCGATGGCAGCCGACCGGCGGATCCGCGCCGGAGTCAACATGGACGGCGGATTCTCCACACCGGTCCCCGCGGCCGGGCTCGGCGGACGCCCCTTCATGCTGCTCGGCGCGCAGCAGCGCGGCCCCGGCGGCAACGCGAGCTGGGACCGCGACTGGCCGCTGCTCGACGGCTGGAAGCGCTGGATCACCTTCGCCGACTCCGCCCACTTCACCTTCACCGACTTCCCGGCGATCGCCGAGCAGCTGGGCCTGCCCGACGCCGAGGCCCCGCTGCCCGGCGCCCGCTCCGTGGAGCTGACCCGGCGCTACGTCGGCGCCTTCTTCGACCGGCACCTGGGCGGCCGCCCGCAGCCCGTGCTGGACGGCCCGTCCCCCGACGCGCCCGAGGTCCGCTTCCACACCCCTTGAGCGGCGGTCCGCCGCCCGGTCAGACGACCGTCACCGGGTGGCGGACCACGGCGTCGAAGAGATAGCCCTGCGTGTTGTGGACCGACCGGTCGGGCTGCGTCCGTCCGGTCGCGTCGGTCGCCCGCGCCAGCAGCGAGGTGGCACCCGTGGCCCGCGGGGTCCACGGCACCGACCAGCGCACCCAGCCGCCCCGGCGCGGCGTGTCGTGCAGCCGGGCCCGCCGCCAGTGGGCGCCGCCGTCCGTGCTGACGTCGATCCGGGTGACCGGGGCCGCGGCCGACCAGGAACGGCCGGTCAGCAGCCGGTTCCGGTGCACGGGAACGGTCGCCCCCAGCTCCAGCTCGAAGGCGCTCTTGATGGTCTGCCGGGTCAGCGGGTCGCTGCCCTGCGCCGGGTGCTCGGGCCCGAACAGCCGGTACAGGTCGGTGTTCCACGGCGAGTACAGCGGCTCGTCGCTCACCTCGATGTCCCCGACCCACTTGATCGACGAGATCCCGACCCAGTCCGGCAC
Source organism: Streptomyces sp. NPDC048257 (assembly GCF_043201855.1). Taxonomy (NCBI): domain Bacteria; kingdom Bacillati; phylum Actinomycetota; class Actinomycetes; order Kitasatosporales; family Streptomycetaceae; genus Streptomyces; species Streptomyces sp. NPDC048257. The sequence goes on along the minus strand of NZ_JBICZI010000001.1, from coordinate 175,936 downwards.
CACGAGGCGGACCGGCCCGCCGTGGTCGGGAGGCAGGGGCTGCCCGTTCATCTCGTAGGCCAGCAGTACGTCGTCCAGCGCCTTCGAGACCGGCAGCGGGCGCCGCACCCGCCCCAGGTTCACCCCGTCCGCGACCACCTCGTCGTCCAGCCCGCGCGGCAGGACGTCCACGGCGCCGCGCGTCACGCCCGCCAGGCGCAGGACGTCCGACAGCCGCGCGCCGCGCCAGCGCGCGACGCCGATCGCGCCCAGGGTCCAGGCGGTGCCGGTCACCGGCTGGCCCTGCTGGGTGGTGTAGAAACTCCGGCCGTTGCCCGCGCATTCGATGAACAGCGTCCGCTCCACCGGCCGCAGCGCGCGCAGCCGCTCGTACGACAGCTCCAGCGGGTCGCCCGCGAGCCCGTCGCCCCACACCTTCAGCCGCCACCCGCCGGCGTCGATGCGTGGGGTGGAGGTGTGGTTGCGGACGAAGAACCGGTCGATCGGGGTCAGCGGGCCCGTGCCGCGCAGCGCCGCGAAGTTCGTCTCCGCGTTCGTGCCGCGGAGGGTGAACAGTTCGGGCGGCAGCGGCTTGACGGTACGGGGCACCGGGTCGGCGACGGGTACGGCCGTCGCGGCCGAGGCCGCGCCGCCGCCCGCGGCCACGCCCAGCGATCCGGCGGCGGCTCCCACCGCGAACAGCTTCAGCAGATCACGGCGGTCCACTCCGGCGGAGCGGGCGCGGCCGCGCGCCCACTGCCGCAGGCGCGTGCGGTCGTACCGGCTCTCGTCCGAGTCCGACAGATCGAGGGGCATGGCAGCAGCACTCCTTGGTCGCGGTTCCCACGGACCGTAGGGGTCCGGGGCGAGCCGCGGAAACCTCCCCACCGTGATGGCCACGAACCCGCAACACTGCCGCAACGGCCGATTACCGCTGGTCGGCGGATTTTCGGCAGGATGTGGGGCATGACCGAGATCCGTACCCCCCGACTCCTCCTCCGCCGCTGGACCGACGACGACCTCGTCCCCCTGTCGGAGATCAACGCCGACCCCGAGGTGATGCGCTGGATCGGTGAGGGCTCCACCCTCGGCCTGGACGAGACGGCCGAGGAGATCGAGCGCTGGGAGGAGGAGTGGGACGACGAGGGCTTCGGGCTCTTCGCCGTCGAGCTCCTCGGCTCCGGCGAGCTCATCGGCGCCGTCGGCCTCTCGGTCCTCGAGAACCTGCCGGACGCCCGGGCGGACGTGCAGATCAGCTGGCGCCTCGGCCGCCAGTACTGGGGCCAGGGCTATGCCTCCGAGGCCGCCCACGCCACCTTGGAGTTCGCCCTCCAGGACCGCGGCCTGGACCGGGTCGTCGCGATCAACCGGATGAGCAACACCGATTCCGAGAACGTGATCCGCAAATTGGGCATGGTGATGGAACGCGACACCACCGACCCCCGGTACGGGACCTCGGTGCGGGTCCACGGCATCGACCTCACCGAGTACGAGGCCTGACCCGGCCGTCCCGCATCAGCCGATCGGTCGACCCCGGTGTCCTCCGGACCGCCCGCACGCTCCGTCCGCCGGTCGGACCCGCCGGGAGCCCCGGCGCGGCGAGCACGGACCGGGGGAGCGGCGAGCGGCTCGCCGTGGTCGACCCGCGGACCGGGCACACCGCGATCGAGCCGATGACCGCCGACACCCACCAGCACGGCGCCGCGGTCACGGCCGACGGCCGGCTCCTGGTGGTCGGCACGGGTGCCGTGCAGCCGGGCGACGGCAGGGGCCCGTCCCTGACGGTCCGTTCCCCGGGCGGCGCCGAACGGGTGTACCCGCTCCAGGGCCCGCACGAGGACATCGCCGTCTCCCGGGACGGCCGGACCGCGTACCTCACGGGCGGCTACACCCGGGACGGCTACTGGAACGGCATCACCGTCGTCGACCTCGACACCGGAGCCACCCGCCGGCTCGCGGCGGGCGCCCGGCCGCTGGGCATCGCCGTCCTCTGAACCGCGGCGCTCACCCCCGACCTCATCCGGGCGGCGCGCCCGGGGCCTGCGCCGCGCCGCCCGCGCGGACCGCGGCGAGGGCGGCGGCGTGCGCGGCGGCCGGGGCGCCGTGGTGGGCCCGCGGGCTGCCCGTGAGCGTGTACCACTCGTCGGCGTCCTTGTACTGGACGTCGAACCGGACCAGACCCCCGGCCACCGCCGTGGTGCGCAGGGTGAGCGGGCCGGTGATCACGCCGACCTCGTCGGTCATGGCGCCGCCGGGCCCGGCGAGCACCTCGTCCTGCCATTGCCTTGCCTGCGTCATGAGCCGCAGGTGTCCAGCATCGTGGTGAGCATCGTCTTCTCCGGTTCGGTGACGGTCAGTCCGTACGTGGACTTCACGGTGGTCCAGGCCCGGCCGTACTGGCACCAGCTCGCCTTGTCCGGCGGCTGCCACAGGTCAGGGCTCTGGTCGCCCTTGGAACGGTTCGAGGCCGCGGTCACGGCCAGCAGCTGAGGATTGGTCAGATCATTGGCGAAGGCCTTGCGCCGGGCCGAGTCCCAGCCGGCCGCGCCGGAGCGCCAGCCCTCGGCGAGCGGGACCACGTGGTCGATGTCCATCTTCCCCGCGTCCGTGACGGCCACCCCGTCGTAGAGGCTCTTCCAGTGGCCCGAGACGGCCTTGCACTCGGCGTCCTGAGTGACCTCGGTGCCGTCGCGCTTGAGGACGGCCTCACGGGTGTCGCACTTGTTGCCCTGCTGCGCCCAGTGCGTGAACTTGTCCCTGCTGTAGCCCGCCATCGTGCCGACCGGCGCCACCTTGAGCGCCGAAAGCCGGGTCCGCGCCTCGGCGACGCCGACCATGCCGGGCAGTACGTCCCCGCCGGCCGGTTTCGCGTCGTCACCCGGCGACTTCGGCGCCGCGGTGGACGGCGCCCCCGCGGGGGCCGACGGCTTCGCGTCCCCGCCGCCCGGCGCGGCCGGATCGGAACACCCGGCCGCGGCTGCCAGCAGCAGCGCCACCAGCACTGCGCCGGACACCCGTATCTGACGTCCCATAACCCCACCCCGAGCCGGTACCGCTCCGCACGCTGTCCCCGGAACACTACCCAGAACCGGACAATCAACCTACCGAGGGCCCTCCGGTGGGCGTTGTCAGTGGCCCTCGCTAGTCTCCCGGCATACCGCAGCTCAGGGGGGTCGGCTCCCCCCTGTCAGGGCTGCGCGGAACCGGACGGGACAGGCGGAGGGGCACGGTCTGATGGCTTGGCTGGCGGCGGGCGAGGGGTACGAGATCGCCCTGGTGGAAGGGCGGGTGGCGGCGCGGTCCGCCACCGGGCGGACGGCGGGACGGCAGTTGAAGACACTGCCCAAGGCACTGAAGGACCATCCCGAGGTGGACCGGCTGCGCAGGCTGGCCGAATGGCTCGACCGGCACGAGGCGGCCTGCGTCGCACAGGTCGACGGCTGGATGGTCTCCTCGCTGCCGGTGCCGACCGAACTGCTCGCCCGGGTCTGGCCGGACGAAGCCTGGCAGAACGCCCTGCGCGATGTGGCCGTCGTCGGCGACGACCCGGACGAGGTGGGCTTCCTGCGGGACGCCACCGCCTCCGGTGAGCTGAAGGTGGTCAACCTCGACGGTGAGACCGTACGGCTCTCCCCGCGCACGGTGACCCTGCCGCACCCGGTGCTGCTGCCCGACCTGGACGACGTACGGGACTTCGCGGCCGAGCTGGGCATCGTGCAGCGCGTCGAGCAGATCCACCGGGCCACCTGGCACAAGCCCGCCGAGCTCGCCGCCACCGCCACCGAGGTCCGCGACTACGCGGGCGGGGTCTTCCCCACCCGCTTCAGCCTCGCCGCCCGGGCCACGAGCCTCGGCTACCGGGTCTCCGGCGGCTACGCCACCTGCAAGGTGCGGGACTCCGGGTCCGGCACCGAGGCGGCCGTCTGGATCGGCGAACCCTACTACGAGGACGAGATGACCACCGGCGCCCTCAGCTGGCACGACGAGGACGGCCGGGCGGTACCCCTGACCGCGGTCGGACCGGTCGCCTGGTCCGAAGGCATGCGGATGGCCGCGGCGCTGTACGCCGGGCGCAAGATCGAGGAGGGCGGGGACGCGTGAGCACCAACCAGGAAGACACCGAGATGAACAAGGCCGAACTGCTGCTCAAGGCCGGTGCCGTACTGCCGCACGGCACCACCGGTGCCGGTCCGGGCGCCGTGGAACTGACCGCGCGCTCCTACCGGCACCCCGGCCTCGGCGACGACCGCGTCGTGGTCCGGCTCGCACCCGCCGAACTGGGCGCGGCCGAGGACCTCGCCGCCGGCTTCCTGGGACTCGTACGGGACGAGGGCGAGCCGCCCGTCGTCGGCCTGAGCCGGCGTCAGGCACTCGGCTTCCCCGAATGGGTCCTGGTGCACCACCCCGAGGACGGCCACCACGCCCTCGCCGTCGTCCCCGAGCTCGACCGGATCGCCCGGCAGGCCAAGACCAAGCCCAAGGCCGCCCTCGACGCCTGCCTCGAACTCGCCGACCGCCTCGCCGCATCCGTTCCGCACTTCCTGCCCCTCTTCCACGAGCAAGCGGCGCGCCTCTTCCTCGGCGTCGAGAACACCACCTACGCCGCGCAGCTGTTCGGCCGGGCCCGCGCCGCCGAGGCCCAGTACGGTCTGGGCGTCGACGAGGACCGCCTCGACGCCGTCTTCCTCGAATTCGCCCTGGCCGGCGCCCTGCCGGTGAAGGTGCTCACCGGCTACGGCAAGGCCCTGGCCGGACGCGTCACCCCCGCCGATGCCTACGAGCGCTTCCGCCGCCTGTGCGTACGCCGCACCGCCGGCGGGCTGCCGCCCTCCGCCCAGGCCGCCACCGAACTGCGCCGCCTCGCCCGCGCCGCGGGCCTGACCGGCACCGAACCCGAGCAGGACTACCTCGCCGAACTGCTGCCCCTGCCCGCCACCCTGCGCGCCGCGATCGGCTGGTGGAAGGCCCACCGCGGCGCCCTCGTCGCGCTCGCCCGCCGCGTGCCCGCCGCCCGGGGCACGCTCCTGGGGCTGACGCCGCCCAGCGGCGGCGACGGCGGCAACGGGTTCACCGCACTGTGGCTGGAGGTCCTGGAGGAGTCCGGCGCCACCGCCGGGCTCGCCGAGGCAGACCTGCCCGCCGAGCAGCGCTGCGCCGACGGCACGGCCGGCTGGCTGGAGCGCTTCCACGCCGCCCGGCACGCAGGCTGGGGCCGGCGCCCCACGCTCCCGCTCCTCCTCGAACTCGTCGAGCGCTGCGCCGCACAGCTGCGCACCGAACTCGCCCGGCCCGAACGGGAGGCGGGCCTGCGGATCGGGGTCGAGGACGTCGACCTCCTCGACCTGCTGCTCGCCCTGGACATTCCGGTCACCGACCCCGAGGCCGAGAAGGGGAACCGCAGGCACGACCACCTGGGCCTGTCCGAATGGGCCGACCGCGACCAGCGCCGCGACCTGCTCGCCCTCGCCGCCGACCAGCGCTTCCACCCCGCCTTCCGACGTGCGCTGAACGGCTTGAACGACGGCTGCGCCGACGTCGTCCGCCGCGTCGCCGCCTCGCCCGGCGGCCGCCCGCTGCTGACCGACTGGGTGCGCGACGTCGCCGTCGCGTCCACCGCCGCCGGTCTGCCCGGAGTCCCCGACGCCATCGCGCGCCTGTCCTGGCTGCCCACCGAAGCCCTCGAACTCGCCCCCGGGGAAGTGGCCGCCGCGGCCGCCGCGGACCTCGCCGAGACCCTCGCCCGTACTCTGCGCGGCGGACTCTTCGAGGAGCTGGCCTGGCCCTCCTGGGAGAGCGCCCTCGACGAACTGGCCCCCGGCCGGGGCCGGGAGGCCCTGAACGTGGTGGAGGCCTGGCCTTACCTGATCGTCGCCAACGAGACCCAGGTCCGGGTCATCGACGCCGACTCCACCGTCCTCACGCACGACCTGCGGGTGCCGACCGGGAACGCCTACCGCCACGGCTTCCACTACGTCGACGGGGAACTGCTCGTCTTCTGGTCCTCCTGGAACACCCACGGAACCCAGGGCTACTGGCACGAATCGCCCGGCACCGTCTTCACCCTGGAGACCGACCGCAACCACTGGTCGCTGCGCAGCGACCACCTCTCCCTGCCGCTCCCGGGCGGCGGGCGCGCCACCGGCGGCGGTGTCCTGCACCGCGGAGACACGAAGCTGCCGGACGAGCGGCCCCTGCTGTCCGACGGCACCTCGTACTGGGTGTGGCAGCGCCGCGACCAGCAGACCGACAGCGGCTGGCTCGAGTACGATCCGGCCGGCGGGACCTACGGGAGGCCCTCCCTGCCCGCGTTCTTCGCCGAAGCGCTGCGCGCCGACGCGGACACCGGCCGCCGCGGCGGGTACTCCAACTGGCTGCGGCCCGCGCCCACCGTGACCGGCTCGGTGCTCGGCGTGCCCGCCGGCGGCCTGCTCGGCTGGCGCACCGCCCGTGTCGCCGGCCACGGCTGGCAGGGAACCGACACCGGCGGCCGTACCGTCACCGTGCCCGAGGGCCGCGACATGCCGCTGGCGGCCCTCACCTTCCCCGGCGACGACCGGCTCCGTGCGCTGTCCCAGCACTGGCAGGAGCTGAGCATCAGCGACCCGGACGGGGTGGTCACCGCCCGGTCCCGCGGCGACCACCGCCGCCGCTCCGCCTTCGGCACGGGCAGCGTGGACCTGCCGCCGCTGTCGCACTGGTACGCCCTGCGCCCCCGCGACCCCGAGGGCTCGGCTGCCCTGCGCACCGCCGACCGGGAGACCCTCGCCGCACTGCTGAAGTCCGCCGCCGCGGCCGAGAAGGCGGCCGACCTGCCTGACCTGGTCAGCGCGGCCCTGCCGCGGATCACCGCCCCCCAGCTGATCGGCGGCATCGTCGAGGTCCTCCGCTTCACCCTCACCCAGCAGAAGGCCCTGGACGCGATCGCCGCCCGGCTCCACCCGGACGACACCCCCACCGAGGAGCGCGAGCAGGGCCCCGCCGACCGCCTGATCGCCGACGGGCTCAGTGGCCTCACCGGCTCCCGGTACCACCGCTGGAGCGGCGAGGGCGACGCCGCCCACTACACGCTGAGCCAACTCGCCGTGGCCCGTGCGCGGACCGGCGACGCCCCGGTGCCCGGCCTGCTGCACTTCGACACGCCCGCGCTGCCGTACTTCCCCTTCACATGGACACCGCTGCTCGACCAGCCCGCCGCCGTCGCCTACCGCGCCGCCACCGTCACCCCCACCGACGAGGAGCGGGAGGCGCTGCTCACCCTGCTCGGCACTGTCGACGCCCTCGGCCTGGCCTCGGCCGAAGGCTCCGCCGACCGCTGGCGCCGGGTCCTGCTGCGCCTCGACCGGCGGCACCTGCTCACCCCGGACGGCCTCGAACGCAACGTCCATCACCGCAGCCTGCTGCCGCTGGGCGGCGGAGCCGTCCTCGCACTGACCGAGCACGGCGAATCCGTGCCCGAGGGCCACGAGTTCGGCGCCCTCCTGCACGACCCCACCGGCCGCTTCACCGTCCCCGGCCCCTACACCGTGCGCAGCGAAGCCCCGCTCGGCGACCGGGAACGCGGCGCCGACTGGCTGACCGCCTTCCTCGGCGCGGCCGCCGAACACGGCGCGGCGCCCTTCCGGCAGGAGGACGCGGAGGAGTTCGCCCGGCTCACCGGAGTCTCCGGCACCCTCGCCCGCCTGGTGATCGCGGGATTCCCGCGCATCGACAGCCACGAGCGCAACTTCCTGTCCCCCGAACTGCGCACCGCCCTCGGGGTCAAGGCCACCGACGCCGCGTACGCCCGCGACGAGCTGAGGAACCTCGACGCCGAGGTGCTGCGCGCCGTGGCCGCGGCCCTGCTGCCCGCCGATCCGGCGAAGCTGTGGAGCGAGGGACCCGACGTCGTCGCCGCCGCCGAGATCTGGAACCGGCGCGTGGGACGGCGACCCCCCGTACCCGACTGGCTGGCCACGGAGGCCGCGCGCGCCGTCGGCGGCACCTGGCCCGCGCACCGCGCCCTGGCCGCCCTGCTCGACCCGGCGGCCTCGCCCGAGCTCTCCGTCGACGTCCCCTGGGCGGTGAAGGGCGACCACGTCGAGCCCCGCGAGCCGGCCACCCGCCCCTTCACCGCCCACGTCCTGACCGGGACCCTGGCCATGGCGGCCTGGCTCGCCCACCGGCTGCCCGCGGGCGATCCCGTACGAGCGGCCCTGCCGCCCGCACTGACCGCCGTACGGCAGCGGCTCGCCGCACCCGAACTGCTGCTGGAGCTCGGGCACTACACCAGCCTCCCCGCCTTCCGCTCGGCGGCCGGTACGCCCACCGAGACCGGCGAGGGATACGAACGGTACGGCGCCGTCGTCATGGCCACCCACGACGACCAGCCCAAGCCCGCACTGCGCCCGGCCCTGCTCGACTCCACCGGCTCCGACCCGTACCTGCCGGCGCTGCGCGGGGACGACCAGCGGCCCTCCGGCACCGAGAGGGCCCTGCGCACCGCCCACGACCCGCGCTTCGCCGCGCTGCTCGCCGACCCGGGAGCCCCGGCGGCCGGCGCCGTGGACGCGGACGGCACCTGGTGGCCGCAGGACGCGAGCCGCTCCGTTCCCGAACTGGTGGAGGAGGCGAGCACCCGGCACGGCCTGGGCGCCGACGCGGCCACCCTCTACCTCGCGCTGCTCGCCATGCCCGACCCCACCGACCGCAACACGGCCCGGTGGACCGGCTGGAAGCCCGCCCGCCTCAAGGCCGCCCGCGCCGAACTGGCCGCCACCGACCTGGTGGTCTCGGCCGGCCGCAGCCGGGCCGGGCGCTCACTGTTCCTGCCGGGCGGATGGGCCGACATGCCCTCCCCGACACTGCCGGTGGAGCAGTGGAAGCTCGCGATGTACGGCCTGAACACCGGTGAGCGGCCGCTGCTGGGCGTACTGGTCCCGGCCGAACCGGCCGCGGAGCTCTACCGGCGGGCCTGGCAGCGGGTCCGGGAGGGCGACCTGCCGCGCTTCGAGGAGCTCAAGGTGAAGCGCACCCGCGCCCGCCGCCGCTGAACCGGCCGCCCCGGCACACCCGTACGCGCGGCCGCCCCGGCCCGCCCGTACGCCCGGCGCGGCGCCCCTGCCCACAGGTGCGCCGCGCCCCCGGACCATCCCCGTACACATTCCAGAGGACCCCGATGACCGTCACCGAAGAAACCGCCCCCGCCGCCCGGCAGGTGCTGCCCGCCGAGGAACGCCACGCCGCCGAGCTCGCCTTCCTCGCCGCCCAGGACTCCGGCCCCCGGCCGCCCGGCTGGGCCCTGACCCCGCGCGCCGTCGTCACCTTCGTCTGCGGTAGCGACGGAGCCGAACTGGCCCTGCCCAAGCGCCGCGCCGGACTCCCCGCCAAGCTGGTCATCGCCCCGAAGTTCGTGGGCGAGCGCGCCCTCGTGGAGCGCTGCGTCGTCACCCTCGCCGGAGAGCGCGGCCTGCTCCTCACCGGCGAACCCGGCACCGCCAAGTCGATGCTGTCCGAGCTGCTGGCCGCCGCCGTCAGCGGCACCAGCGCCCTCACCGTGCAGGGCACGGCCGGCACCACCGAGGACGCCTTCCGCTACGGCTGGAACTACGCGCTGCTGCTCGCGCAGGGCCCCACCTCGCAGGCCCTGGTCGACTCACCGGTGCTCTCCGCCATGCGCACCGGGCGCGTCGTCCGCGTCGAGGAGATCACCCGCTGCCTCCCCGAGGTGCAGGACGCGCTCGTGTCGATCCTGTCCGACCGGCGGCTCAGCGTGCCCGAACTCACCGCCACCGAGGACGCGGTGGTCTCCGCGGCCCCCGGCTTCACCGTCATCGCCACCGCCAACCTGCGCGACCGCGGCGTCTCGGAGATGTCCGCCGCCCTCAAGCGGCGCTTCAACTTCGAGACCGTCGCCCCGATCGCCGACGCGGACGCCGAGGCCACGCTGATCCGCCACCAGGCGGTCGCCGCCGTCCAGCGGGCCGGCGCCGCCTTCGGGGTCGACGACGCCGTGCTCGACGCCCTCGTCACCGTCTTCCGTGACCTGCGCTCCGGACGCTCCGCCGAGGGCTGGGACGTGGAGCGCCCCGGTACGGTCATGTCCACCGCCGAGGCCGTCCAGGTGGCGGCCTCGCTCGGGGTCGCCGCGGCGTACCTGCCGGGCGGGGACGTCCTGGACCTGCTGCCGGGACACCTGCTGGGCGTCGTGCGCAAGGACGACCCGGCCGACCACGGGCGGCTGCTGGGGTACTGGGACGGCCCGGTCCGGCGCCGCGCCGAGGACGGTTCGCCCATGTGGCGCCGCCTCTGGGACCTGCGCGGGAGCCTGCGTTGACGCACACCGACCCGCGCGCCGCGGTCGACGCGCTCGCCGCGGCCAGTGAGCCGTACCTCATCGGGGTGCGCCACCACAGCCCCGCGCTGGCCGCGGTGGTGCCCGCCCTGCTGGACGCCTCGGGCGCCGACGTGGTCTGCGTCGAGCTCCCGGCGGAGTTCCAGCCCTGGCTGGAGCACCTCGCAGACCCGGAGACGATCGCCCCGGTCGCCCTCGCGGGCACGGGGGAGGACGGCCGCCTGGCGTTCTACCCGTTCGCGGACTTCTCCCCGGAACTGGCCGCGATCCGCTGGGCCCACCGCTGCGGCGCGACGCTCATCTGCTGCGACCTCCCCCTGTCCGACCGCGCCTGGACCACCCCGGCCCCGGCCCCCGCCCCGGCCGTGGACTTGGACCCGGACCCGGGCACCGGCTCGGACTCGGACGGGACCGAGGGCCACGCCGTGGATCCCGGCTCCGGACCGCTCGTCGCGCCCCGGCACGGGGGGTCCTTCGCGGACGCCCTCACCGCCGCCGGTACGGGTCGGGACGGTGACGACATGTGGGACCGGGCCGTCGAGGTGCTCGCCCCCGGCTGCACCCCGGACGCCGTCCGGCGGGCGGCCCTCGGCGTCGGCTGGGCCCTGCGCGCGGACGCGTCCGTCGTCCCCGCGACGGACCTGGCCCGCGAGGCCCACATGCGGGCCGTGATCGCGGGCGCCGCCGACGGGGGCCACCGGGTGGCCGCGGTCATCGGAGCGTTCCACGCTCCGGCCCTCCTGGACGCAGGCGCCGGGGCGGCCCCGGCCGAGCTGCCGGAGCCCCGCTCCGGCGACGACGCCGCCACCGGCCCGGTGACTCCGCCCACCGAGGCCGCCGTGACCTCGGCCGCGGCGCAGACCCCGGCCGGCACCGGACCGGTGGCATCGGCCCTGCCCGCGCAGCCGGGTGCGCCCGCCGAGGCGGCCGTGACCTCGGCCCCGGCGCCGGCCCCTGCCGCCACCGGCCCGGTGACTCCGCCCACCGAGGCCACCGTGACCTCGGCCGCGGCCCCGGCCCCGCCCGCCGACGAGGCCGTCACCTCCCTCGTGCCCTACTCCTTCGACCTGCTCGACTCCCGTTCCGGATACCCCGCCGGGATCCGCGACCCCCGCTGGCAGCAGGCCGTCCTCGAGGCCGGCGGTGACCCCGGCCTGGTCCGCGAGGCCGCCTCCGTCGCCGTCACCGGGACCTGCCGCGAGCTGCGCCGCGCCGGGCACACCGCGGGCACCGGCGAAGCCGCCGAGACCCTGCGGCTCGCCTGCGACCTCGCCACCCTGCGCTCGCTCCCCGCGCCCGGCCGCGGCGAGCTCCTCGAGGCCGTCACCACCGTCCTCGGCCAGGGCGAACCGCTCGGCCGGGGCCGGGCGCTGGCCCGCGCCCTCGAGGCCGTGCTCGTCGGCACCGCCCGCGGGCGGATCACCCCGCACGCCCCCCGCTCCGGCCTCGGCCCCTCCGCCGAGTCCGAACTCGCCGCGCTGCGGCTGCCGTCCCCCGAGGACCCGGCGCCCCGCGAGATCCGCCTCGACCCGCTCCGCTCCGCCCTCGACGGCCGCCGTGAGGTCCTGCTGCAACGGCTCCTCGTGTGCGGCGCCTCCTACGGCGAGCCCCTCACCGTCGCCGCCACCGGCGACGGCACCGCACTCGGCACCAAGTGGCGGCTGTCCTGGACGCCTTCCGTCCCGGCCCGGCTGGACCTCGCCGGGGTGCGCGGCGTCACCGCCGCCCAGGCGGCCGCCGGAACGCTGCGCGACACCGCCCGCCGCGCCGCCGCCGAGGGCGGGCCCACCCCGGCGCAGATCCTCGCCGGGCTGGCCGCGGCCGCGCGGTGCGATCTGCCCGAGCTGGTCGGCGTACGCCTCCACGAGGCGGCCACGGCCCTGCCGCAGACCGCGACCCTGCCCGAACTCCTCGACGCCCTCGACCTCCTGGAGGCCCTGCACCGCGGCCACCTGCCCGGTACCTCAGCCGCATCCCGGGCCGCCTCCGCCGCATTGGCCGGTGACCTCATCGAGGCGGCCGTGCGCTGTCTGCCCGGCCTCGCCGGGAGCGAGGACCCCGCCGACGCGGCCGCCCTCGTGGCCCTCGCCGACCGCGCCGCCGCCCACCACCTGGGCCTGCGCACGGACGACGCGCTCGCCGCCCTGGCCGCCTCCGCCTCCCCGCTGATGCAGGGCGCGGCCCTGGCCGTACGGGTCCTCCTCGACCTCGACCCGGCCGCCGAGCTCGGCGGCCGCGCCGCCGGATGGATCGACGGCGCGGGCACTGCCGACAGCCGGCGCGCCCTGACCCGTCGGCTCGGGGGCCTCCTCACCGCCGCCGGCCCTTTGCTGCAGTCCTCCCCGGCCGCCCTCACCCCGCTCCTCGACCGCGTCGAACACCTCGCCGACCAGGATTTCCTCGACCGGCTCCCCGCCCTGCGCGGGGGCTTCGACGCGCTCTCGCCCGCTGCCCGCGACCGGCTGCTGGACACCGTCACCGAACGGCTCGGCGACCGCATCGACCTCGCGCTCGACGCGTCACCGGCCCTGCTCGCCCTCTGGGCCGCCGCCGACGCGGCCGGGCTCGCCGCCCTCAAGGCCCTCCCGCTGCCCGGAACATCACCACCCGACTCGGACGCGCCCACCCCGGCCCAGGTCCCGGCCCCGCAGGCACCCGGCGCCCCGAGCGAGCGGCCCCCCGTGGCCGACGCCCCGCGGCTCGCCCCCGCCGACCGCTGGCGGCTGCTCCTCGGCCGCGAACGCGACCGGCTCCCCGCCGGCGCCCGCCGCTACGCCCACGCACTGGACGAGCTCTACGGCGCCGGTCGCGGCGAAGGAGCCTCCGACCTCGACTTCGGTCAGGGCCCGGGCGGGGGCCGGGGCGGCGGCCAGGAGGCCTCCTTCCCCACCGCCCGCGAGTGGTCGCAGGAGCTGGAGGCGCTGTTCGGCGCCGACGTACGGGAGGAGGTGCTGGCGGGAGCGGCCGAAACGGGCCGCACCGACGTCCTCGCCCAGCTCGACCCGGCGGCCGTGCGGCCCTCCGTGGAACTGCTGAGCTCCGTACTGTCCCTCGCCGGCGGCCTGCCGGAGGCCCAACTCGCCCAGCTGCGCCCCCTGGTCAGGAGGCTCGTCGACGAACTCGCCAAGGAGCTCGCCACCCGGCTGCGCCCGGCCCTCTCCGGCCTCGCCACCCCGCGCCCCACCCGCCGCCCCGGCGGCAGGCTCGACCTGGCCCGCACCTTGCGCGCCAACCTCGCGCACACCCGGCGCCGGGCCGACGGCAGCGTGGTCGTCGTCCCGGAGCGGCCCGTCTTCAGCACCCGGGCGAGCCGCGAGGCCGACTGGCGGCTGGTCCTGGTCGTCGACGTCTCCGGCTCCATGGAGGCCTCCGTCATCTGGTCGGCCCTGACCGCGGCCGTACTGGGCGGAGTACCGACCCTGTCCACCCACTTCCTCGCCTTCTCCACCCAGGTCGTCGACCTCACCGACCGGGTCGAGGACCCGCTCTCCCTGCTGCTGGAGGTCCGCGTCGGCGGCGGCACGCACATCGCCGCCGGTCTCGCGCACGCCCGCTCCCTGATCACCGTCCCGAGCCGCACCCTCGTCGTCGTGGTCAGCGACTTCGAGGAGGGCGCGCCGATCGGCGGGCTCCTCGGCGAGGTCCGTGCGCTGGCCGCCTCGGGCGCCCACCTGCTGGGCTGCGCCGCGCTCGACGACGAAGGGACGCCCCGGTACTCGGTCCCGGTCGCGCGGCAACTCGTGGCGGCCGGTATGCCCGTGGCCGCCCTCAGTCCCCTCGCCCTCGCCCGCTGGGTGGGCGACCGCCTCCGTGGAGAGTCCCGTTGAGCACCGAACTGCCGCCCGTCGCCCCCGAGGTGCTCGCCGAAGCCGTCGAGAACCTCACCGCCCGCCTGCGCAAGAAGCTGGACGCCGCCACCGAGGGCTGCGCGGCGGGCGCCACCCACGGGGCGGACGGTACGGTGACCCTCCGCTTCGGCGAGGACGCGCTCGTCACCCTGCGCCCCGGTCCGGCGGGCACGATCAGCACGGCGGAACAGGCCACGTGCAGCTGTCTGTTGGCCCCCCGCTGCCTGCACCGGGCCGCCGTTCTGGGCGCGGCCCCGCTCGCGGACACGTCCCCGGAGCCGGCCACGGCAGTCGAGCCCCCGGAGTCCACCGAGCCCACGTCGGCCGCCGGTCCCACCCCAGCCACGGAATCCGGCGAGCCCACCTCGGCCGCCGGATCCGGCGAGCCCGCGCCGGCCCTCACCGGAGCCCAGCAGCGCGCCGCGGCCGCCCTCTGGCACGTGGCCGCCGAAGCCCTCGCCGCCGGAGTCACCGCCGGGGGAGCGGTGGTCCAGGCCGAGCTGCTGCGCGCCGCGCACACCGCCCGCCTCGCCGGGCTGCCGCGCGCCGAGGCGGCCGCCCTACGGGTCGTACGCGGCTTGCGCGCCGCCCGTGAACGCCGGGCGGGGCAGCGGCTCGGCGACCTCACCGGAGCCTTCCGCGAACTCCTCCACACCGCAGGGGTGCTGGCCTCCGGCTCCGCCGACCCCGCCCTGACCGGCACCGCCCGCCGCACCTACGCGCCGGGCGGCAGCCTCCAGGTGCACGGCCTGTGCCGGGAGCCCGTGCTCTCCGCCACCGGATACGGCGGCGTGGTCACCCACCTGCTGGACCCCGACGGCACCCCGTATTCGGTCTCCGACGTCCGGCCCGGCGGCCTGGCCCGCGCCCGCGGAGCAGGTTCCGCCTCCGTCGCCCTCGGCGGCGCCGTCCTCGACCATGCCGGTCTCGCCCGCGGGGGTTTGCGTATCGTCGGCGCGACGGTCTCCCCGGAAGGCCGGCTCGGCGCCGGGCGCGGGGTCAGGGCGACCCCGCTGCCGGGTACCGCCTGGACCCGGCAGCCCGCCGCGCGGCTCTTCGCCCGCCCGGCGGCCGAGGCCGTCGCCGAGCTGCTGGCCGCCCCGGACACAGCCGGGTCCTCGCTGCTCGGCTGCGATGTCACGGTCGTCGGCGCGGCCGGCGAACACCTCCTCGTCCGGGAGACGCGCCCGGACGCGCCCCTGCTGCGACTGCTGCCCGCCCATCCGCACCCGGAGCTGGCGCACACGGAGAACCTGCGCCGTATCGCCTCGTATCCCGGGCTCCTGCTGCGCGTCCTCGGCCGCCCCGACCTGGACCGCGCCGCCACGCTCCGCCCGCTGGCCGTCGGCCCGGTGCCGGGGGCGCGGTACACACTGCGGCTGCCCGAGGAATGGCTGGGCCGGGCCGACCTCGGCTACGACCGCCTCCAGGGCATGCACTTCCCGGCCGGGGAGGCCGCCCCCGCCGCACCGGCCCCGGCGGCCGAGGGCCCGGACCCGCTGGCCGACTCCCCGCTGTGGCGGGTGCGCCGCCTGCTGGAGACCGGGGTCGCGGGCGGCCGCCGGGCCGTCGCCGAGGCGGCCCGCGGCACGGCTTCCCTGGCTGCGGCCTCGTACGGCCCGCTGCGCCGGGCCGGGTTCACCGCGGCGGCCGACCTGGCCGGTGCCCTCGCCGCCGAGGCCGACCGCCGCCCCCGCGACGTCTTCGGCCGCCTGGCCGACCCCTCGTCCGACGGGTACGCCTGGGCCTGGCTGGCCGCGGCCAGCCACTTGGCGGCGGCGGAACGCTCCCTGATCGCCGCGTCCTGGGCAGCCACGCCGGGCGCGGCCACGCCTCCAGCGGCAGGCTGAGGCCCGGTCCCGGGCCCGGTCAGCGGGCCCCGGTCAGCGGGTGGCGATCGACGGGGTCAGCCGACGGGCCAGCAGGGCCAGGGCCTCGGTGACCTCGCGGAGGGTCTGCGGGTCCGGGGCGGTTCCGCCGGGACCGGTCAGCGCCGCGGCAAGGGCGTCGTCGACGGTGGTGGCGCGGACCTCGGCGACCCGCTCGGAGGGCTCGGCGGCGGGGCGGATCAGCCGACGGCGCCGGTCGGCCGGGTCGGACTCCGCGTCGACCGAGCCCGCCTGCTCCAACCGGGCAACGGCCGTGGAGACCTGACTCTGGGGCAGGCCGGTCCGCGCCGCGATCTCGCCGACCGTCGTCCCGGGATGGGAGACGACGTCGCCGAGGACGACGACCACCGAGCGAACCGATCCCGGTGCCCCAGACGGTCCCGACTTCGGCTGCGGCATGGCCTGTTCGCCGATCTTCATGAGAGCGCGGCCCAGCAGGAACACTTCGACTCCGTTCATGCGGCACAGAGTACATCGGAATAGATGCATCTATCTTGATGTATCGATCTCGATGGATTAGCGTCGTGGTGTCAGCCGGAGATCCCGATGACGCACCAGCAAGGGAGAATCACCGTGCTCACGACCGCCGCCGCCATCCGCACCCTCTCCGTCCCGGGCGCCACCCTGCACTTCCAGGTCGCGGGCCGCGGCCCCGTCCTCCTCCTCTCCCAAAGTGGTGAGGGCGACGCCGACCGCACGGTCGATCTCGTCCCGCACCTGACCGACGCCTTCACGGTCGTCACGTACGACCGCCGCGGCCTGTCGCGCAGCGTTCGCCACGACCCGGCCCGGCCCGTCACCATGGCCGACCACGCGGACGACGTCGCCCGGCTGCTCGCCGAGGTCACCGACCGGCCGGCGCTGATGGCCGGCTTCAGCATGGGCGCGGCGATCGGCCTGCAGGTGGTGGCCCGCCACCCGGGCCTGCTGAGCACGCTGATCGCGCACGAGCCGGTGATGCCGCGCCTGCTGCCCGAGGCGGACCGCGCGGAGCACGTGGCCGAACTGACCGCCATCCGGGACACCTACGCGGCCGGGGGCCTGACGGCGGCTTTCCCGGCGATCGCCCGGCACCTCGGCATCGACCCGTCGCACGACGAGACCGAGGACGGCCTCACCCCCCAGCCGTTCACCCCGCGCCGACGGGCCAACTTCGGCTTCTTCATCGGGACCGAGTTCACGGCCGTCACCACGGACTGCCTGGACCCGGCGGAGCCGCTGCGGGCCGCGGCACGAGCCGGTACGAGGATCATCGCGGCGACGGGCCGGACGACCCGGCCGACGGTCCACACCTACCGCTGCGCACTGGCGCTGGCGGCGCGACTGGGCGCGGAGCCGGTCGAGTTCCCCGGCGGCCACAACGGGAACACCGCCTTCCCCCGGGCGACGGCACGGGGGCTGAAGTCCGTGCTCGGGCGATGACCCGGCTCCGGCGCGGTCAAGGGACGTCCGACCGTAGCCACGCCCGCAGCACACCGAGGTCCGCCTCGGTCAGGCCGAGCCCCGGTTCGACCCGGTGCAGCAGCGCCCGGCCGGGGTGCCGGTCGGCCACCCAGGTCCGGTCGGCGCCGGTGATCTCGTCGTCGACCCAGATGAAGGGCCGCCCGGCCGCGTGGTCGACGAGGGCGGGGGTCTTCCAGTGGACGCCGCCGCGCCCGTCCTCGTCCGACGGCTCCGGCCACGCCACCACGGGCAGCTCCGGCAGGCCGAGCCGGGGTGAGACGCACTCGTTCGCCTCCGCCATCCAGGTCGTGGCCCACACCAGCTCGCACGAGAGCGCCGCCAGCCGCGGCCCGAGCGTGGGATCGACCCGGGCCAGCAGGGGATTGGCGTCGTCGCCCGTCGGGTACGGGCCGGCCCCGAAGGGGATCAGAGGTCCGTCGACGTCGAGATAGAGCAGGGGCCGTCCCGCGGAACCGGTCATGAAGCCACCCTAGTCCTCCTGGGCATGGACAATGATCTTGGCGGAGCGGGCGTGATCGAGCGGTTGTGGCGGTACCCGATCAAGTCGACCGGCGGCGAACGGCTGCGCAGCGTGGAGGTCGACGAGCGCGGCCTCACCGGCGACCGGCTCTACGCCGTGCGCGACGCGGAGGGGAAGTTCGGCTCGGGCAAGAACACCCGGCGCTTCCGGCGGATGGACGGCCTGCTCCACCTGAGCTCCCGCTACCCGCGGAGCACCCCGGAGCCCGGTCCGCCGGAACTCCTCGACCCGCACGGGAACGTGGTGGCCGACCCCACCGCGTACCTGCGTTCCCACCTCGGCCGTGACGATGTCGAGCTGGCCCGCGAGGGGGAGATCTCGCACTTCGACCAACTGCCGCTCAGCGTCCTCACCACGGCCACCCTCGACTGGATACGCCAGGAGGTCCCCGGCGTACCGGTGGACGAGCGCCGCTTCCGGCCGAACGTCCTCGTGCGCACCCCGCCCGGCACCCCACCGTTCGTCGAGGACGAGTGGACCGGACGCACGGCCCGGATCGGGGACACCCTCCTCATCGAGTTCCTGCGCTCCAGCGAGCGGTGCGTCATGACCAACCAGGCCCAGCAGGACCTTCCGCACTCGCCGCTGGTCCTGAGGGCGATCGCCAAGGCGCACGACAACCGGCTCGACGTGCTCGCCAGGATCGTCACACCCGGTACGGCCCGGGTCGGGGACGTCCTCGAACTCGCCTCAGGGCCTGACCGGCCGAAAGACGGAACCCCGGACGGCGTCATCGCCTCTTGATGGTCGAGGGGGATGTACATGATGAAGACAGCAAGGTCCGTGACCGGGCGGGTGGTGGTGGCGGGGTTCCTGTGCGCCGCCCTGGCGGCGTGCGGGACCACACGGGCGGGGCAGGCCGCACCGCCCGCGGGCGTACCGACGCTCGCCCCGGCCGACTGCGATCTCGACCCGCCGACGGACGAGGGCTCCGGCTCGAACGCCGGTCCGCCCACGGATCAGGAGACGGGCGCCTACGCCGGTCCGCCGACCGATGAGGAAACGGGTGGGTACGCCGGTCCGCCCACGGATGAGGAGACGGGCGGGTACGCCGGTCCGCCCACGGATGAGGAGACGGGCGGGTACGCGGGCCCCCCGACCGATGAGGAGACGGGTGGGTACGCCGGTCCGCCGACCGATGAGGAGACGGGCGCCTACGTAGGCCCGCCGACCGACGGCGAGATGACCAACGGCGGTGGCCCCTGCGGCCCGGCGGACTGGTTCGACATGACCCGGGACTTCACGGCCTACTACGCTCGGCACCGGAACACGTCCGGGAGCGGGTACACGCCCCCCGAGGTGATCAAGGAAGCCCGCGTCCGCAAGGTCCACACGGTCGGCGAAGCCAGGATCACCTTCACCACCCGGGAAGTCGGCAAGGGCCGCGGCGAGGCCGCCCGCAGGCTCGCCGGCGCCTTCGCCGCCTGGCGGCACAAGGTCTACGGCGACACCGGCACGGTGACGATCCTGATGCCGGACGACGGGGTGATCGTCACCGAGTCGTGGTGACCCCGGGCCACCGTGCGTCCCAGAGGGCGCAGTGGTGTTCCGCCCGCGCGTTCACCCGACGGATCCCGCCCGCCCCCGGCGCCAGCGACAGCACCGGGGCCGGGGCCGGCTCGCGCGGCCACTGCGGGGCTCCCGCCGCCGCCGGGACACCGGTGCGGGCGAAGGCGGTCCAGTAGCCGGTCATCCGGTCCGCGAGCTGTCGCTGCGGCTCCGTCAGCGGAGCGATCGTGAACAGATAGGGCAGTTCGAAGCCGTGGGTCGCGCCGTACGGCAGCTCGGGCGGCTGCGGCTGCCCGGTGAAGTCGGGCGCGCCCCGGTCGCTGAACCGGTACGCGTACACCGGCACGTGCCGGCCCAGCGCCGCGCCGTCCCGCAGCGTCGGGCAGATGAACGACGCGTCGGTCAGTACGGTGGCCCATGCCAGCGCCGGTGTCGGGAAGGCCGACACCGGGTAATCCGCCTCCACCGCGCGGGCGGTCGGCGCGTCGAAGGACCCCTCCAGCCGGGCCCGGTAGGCGGCCTCGTCGGGGATCGGGTACGCCGCCAGGGTCTGAGCGAGGAACAGGCGCATCTCGTCCCGGGTGGTGCCCTGGATCACCGGCACCCGGTGGAACCGGCCGGCCTCCAGCGCCCGCCGGGGCTCCGTCGGCAGCACGCCGTTGCCGTAGGAGACCAGCGAGAAGCGCTGCATCAGTTCGGCGGTGGCCAGGGCGCCGGTGTCCAGCCGGCGCAGGCAGTCCAGCGCGCCGCCGGGTTCGTCGCAGCCGAGGCGGGCCGCCGTCAAGGCGCCGTCCGCGACCGTGCGCCGCTCCGGCACGAAGGGCTCGTACGTGCCGAGGCCGGGCAGCAGGGCCCGCGGGGGCGCCGTGGTCGAGCACGATCCGCTCTGCACGATCGCCCGGTGGAACAGGCCCGCCGAGGCCGGCGAGGTGAGGTGCGCGCACACGCTGAGCGCCCCCGCCGATTCCCCGAAGACGGTGACGTTGCGCGGGTCGGCGCCGAAGCGTTCCGCGTTCGCCCGCACCCAGTGCAGTGCCGCCCGCTGGTCCGCGAGGGCGAAATCGGGGGCTCCGCCGAGCTCCGGATGGCCGAACAGGCCGAAGACGCCCAGCCGGTAGTTCACGGTCACGACCACGACGCCGCCCTGCACGGCGAGCCGATCGGGCCGGTAGACATCGCCCGCGCCGGTGAAGAAGCCGCCGCCGTGGAACCAGACCATGACGGGCCGCAGCCGGCCCCCTGCGGCGCGGTCCGCCGGAGCGGTCACGTTGAGGTACAGGCAGTCCTCGGAGTCGGTCGGCCCGCCCGGCCCCACCGCGGGCAGCTGCACACAGCGCGAACCCGCGGCCCCGGCGTCCCGCACGCCCACCCAGCGCGGCGCCGGCTCCGGCAGCCGCCAGCGCAGCGCGCCGGTCGGGGGAGCAGCGAAGGGGATGCCCTCGAAGGTGTCGTACGCGCCGTGCGCGAGGCCCCGTACCGGCCCTCGATCGGTGTCCACGACGGGCCGGCCGGTGCCGGCCGCGGCGCCCAGCAGCAGCAACATCAGCGGCAGCAGGAGCGCGCACCGGCGGCGGACCCCGCGAGCGTCGGGCACGGTCGACTCCCCTTCTCCGTGGGACCCCGGGCCCCGGGGGAGATCCCCCGTTTGCCCGCCCCGAATGGCGCAGTGAGCGGAAGTGGCACTCAATGTAACAAAGCGTGCGCTTCCCATGACGCACGATGACCGGCGCGCGATTGCGTAGACCCGCGCGTCGGCGAACGGAGCTTTCCATGAATGACCCCATCACCCTCGCGGCGAAACAGCACGAAGACCGCCACGGGACCCCCGACCCCATCGCACCGGACGAGCCGACCACGCCGCCCATGCGGACCCTGCTGGAGACGGCGGCCACCTACCGTCCGGTCGAGGAGGTCACCGCACTCGTGAGCCTCCTCAAGGAGGACGGCCCGCTGCCCGACGCCGGACACGACGCGCTGCGCACGGCCGCCGTGACCCGGCCCGTGCAGGACGTACGACGGATGGTCGCCCTCCTGGGCGAGTCTCCGCAGGAGGGGGCCGAGGCGGACATCACGCTGCGCGCCGCCGCCGTCGGACGGTCCATCGAGGACGTCGCCCTGCTGGTGACCATCCTCGGCAAGGAGGACGCGGCCCAGGCCGAGCGGCAGCGCCGGACCGGGCCCGCCGGTCCGGTCCCCCCGCACGCCGCCGCGTACCCCGGTTCGCCCGAAGAGCCCTACGAGGAGCCGTACGAGCCCCCGTGCGCGGAGCTGTACGACGCTCCGTACCAGGAGCGTCCCCGCCGCACCGCCGCAGTCGACCCGCCCGCCGCCCCGCCCTCCCGCGACCGGGCGCTGCGGCACGTCCTGCGCTGGCCGGTGGCGGTCGCCCTGCTGGTGAGCGGCGCCCTGCACCTGCCGAACGACCTGACGGCCCTGCAGTCCGCGGCCCCCGTCGACTACCTGCCCCTCCTCGTGACCGTGCTCTGCCTGGTGAGCGGCGCACTGGTGGCGCTCCGGGACACCGCGACCGTGTGGCGGGCGGGCGCGGTGACCGCTCTGGGCGTCGTCGCCCTGCACGTACTCGGCGGGTCGCTGCAGTACGACCCGCTCGAGGGCGCGGTGGGCGGCGCCCTCGCCTGGGCGGGCGTGGCCGTCATGCTGTGCGCGGCGGCCTGCGCCGTCCTCGCGGGCCTGGCCCTGCGGAACCACCGGGAGGGCCCGGCCTGACCAGCAGGCCGGCCCGACCGGAACGGCACCCCGCGCCCCGTGCGCGGGGTGCCGTTCCGCATGCGCTCGCACCCGCTCACGCGAGGAGGTTCACCGCCCCGGTGAACACGCGCGGCAGGCGTGCCGCCAGCGGGACGATCCGTGGTGCGAGCCGCGGCTGGTGACGGGCCCACAACAGGGACGCGGTGAGGGTGCGGTAGCTGCGCGAGAGATCGCGCCAGGCCTGCTCGTAGGCCTGCGGACGCCCCTCCCGGACGCACCGCACCAGCTCGCCCGCCGCCGTCACGGCCAGGGTGAGCCCCTCGCCGGTCAGCGCGTCCACGTACCCCGCCGCGTCCCCCACGAACAGCACGCGCCCGGCCACCCGCACACGGGCCGACTGGCGCAGCGGCCCGGCCCCGCGCACCGCCGTTCCCGTAGCCGCTGCCAGGCGCGCCGACAGCATCGGGAAGCGGGCCAGCTGTACGTCGAAGGGGGCCTGGTCCGAGGTCAGGACGGCCACGCCGATCCGGTCGGGGGCCAGCGGGGTGACGTACGCCTCGCAGCACGCCGCCCAGTGCACCTCGACGAGGTCGCTCCACGGCTCGACGGCGTAGTGCCGGCGCAGCCCGTAACGCGGCGGGCGGCGGGGCGTGCGCGGCGCAGACAGGCCGAGCCCGCGCCGGACGGGGGAGTGCAGTCCGTCCGCAGCGACGAGGTAGCGGGCGGTGAGCCCGGCCGCGCCGACCTCGTGGACGTCCTGGCGCACCTGGCCGACGCGCCGGGGGAGCACCCGTACGCCGAGCTGCGCGGCACGTTCGGCCAGCGCGGCCTGGAGCTCCGTGCGCCGGGCACCGAGGCCGGGGCCGGAGCGGAACAGCCCCTCCGCGTGGCGGCCGCTGACGCCGTCGACGTAGCGGATGCCGCGGAAGGGCTGCCCGGCCACGGCGACGCCCAGCTCCCGCAGGTGGCGTACGCCCCCCGGCATCAGGCCCTCCCCGCAGGCCTTGTCGATGGGGGTGGGCCTCGGCTCCAGGACCACCACCTCCAGACCGGCGAGCGCACCGTGGATGGCGGTGGCAAGTCCGGCCGGGCCGCCGCCCGCGATCAGCAGGTCGATCACGAGGCGGCGCCGGCCGAGTGGACGGAGGCGGGCGCGCGCAGCCGGCCGCCGTCCGTGAGGGCGGCGTCCTCGCAGCCGATCCGGACGCGCAGCAGCATCAGGTTGAGCACGGTGAAGCCGAGCGCAGTCACCCACGCGGAGTGCACCAGCGGCAGCGCGACGCCCTCGGCGACCACGGCCACGTAGTTGGGGTGGCGCAGCAGCCGGTACGGTCCCGACTCCACCAGGGGCAGGCCGGGAACGACGAGCACCCGGGTGTTCCAGCGCCGCCCGAGGGTGGCGATGCACCACCAGCGCAGGCCCTGGGCGGCCACCGCGACGGTGAGGGCCGACCAGCCGAGCAGGGGGACGAACGGCCGCCCCGCCGCCCAGGGTTCCACCACACAGCCCACGAGCAGCGCGGTGTGCAGGGCGACCATGGCCGGGTAGTGGCTGCGGCCGTACTCGCGGCCGCCGCGGGCCAGGCTCCACGCGGTGTGGCGGCGGGCCGTGATCAGCTCGGCGAGCCGCTCGGCGACGACGAGGCCGATGAGCACGAGGTACAGGCCCAGGGAGGTGGTGGCGGCCAGGGCGGGCAGGGAGATCGGGTCCGTGGGGATCGCGCTCATCGAGATCGCGGTCGTCGGGATCGGGTCCGTCGAGATCATCGGGGTCACCAGCGCAGGAGGACGAGTTCGGAGGCGAAGCCCGGACCGAAGGCGAGCATCAGCCCGACCGATCCGGGCGGGGGCGGTCCCGCGCTCTGGACGCCGTCCAGGATGTGCAGGACCGAGGCGGAGGAGAGGTTCCCCACGGCCGCCAGCGAGGCCCGGCTCGCGGCGAAGGCCGACTCCGGCAGCGCCAGCGCGTCCGAGAGCGCGTCGAGGATCTTCGGGCCGCCGGGGTGGCAGATCCACGCGTCGACGTCGCCCGGCTTGAGGTCGTGCGCGGCGAGGAAGGACTCGACCTCCTCGGCCACGTGCAGCCTGACCAGGTCGGGCAGTTCGTGGCCGAGCACCATGCGCATCCCCCAGTGGCCGATGTCCCAGCCCAGGAGGTGCTCGGTGCCCGGGTACAGGCGGCTGCGGGCGGCCACCACCTCGGGTCCGGCGCCGGTGGCGTGCAGGGGATGGTCGCGGCCCACCGCCACCAGGGCGCCGGCCCCGTCGCCGAACAGGGCCCCGGCCACCAAATTCGCCATCGAGGCGTCCGTGGACTGGAGGGTGAGCGAGCACAGCTCGGTGGACAGCAGCAGGGCCGCGTGCCCGGAGCGGCCCGTCAGATGGTCGTGGACATGGCCCAGTCCGGCGGCGCCGGCCGCGCAGCCGAGGCCGAAGAGCGGCACCCGCCGTACGTCGGGGCGCAGGCCCGCGCGGGTGGCGAGGCGGGCCTCCAGCGAGGGCGTCGCGAGCCCGGTCACGGTGGTCGACATGACCAGATCGAGCTCCCGGGCCGTCAGGCCGGCGTCGGGGAGGGCGAGTTCGATGGCCCGGGCGCCGAGCTCCAGGGCCGTCTCGAGGAAGAGGGCGTTCGTCGCGCCGAAGTCGTTCGCCGGGCCGTACCGCTCCAGCGGGAGCGCGAGATGTCGGCTGTCCACGCGCACCGAGCGGTGGACGCGACGCAGCAGGGCGGTGTCGGAGCCCGGGGGCAGGAAGCGGGCGAGCGCCTCCGTGATCTCGGCCTGGGCATGGCGATGAGGCGGGAACACGCTGCGCACTGCCAGAACACGTGTCATTCGTTCACCATAGGAAACAACTGACACGTCGTTATGAATCAGGCGAACCGGGCGCGGCGCAGCATAGCGTGTCGCCGTGCCCGCGCGAATCACGCAGACCCACGCTACCCACGAGACCCACGCCACCCACGACGCCTCTGCCGCCATCGGGAGCGCAGCGCCCCGTCCCACCACCAGGGGCGGCCTGTCCGCGGCCTGTCACCCGCTGCCCGCGGCCGCCGTCACCCTCTTCGCCGCCGCCCTGACGGCCGCCGCCGGACACGCCCCGGCGGCAGCCGCCCTCACCGTGGGCGCCGTGGCCGCCGGCCAGTTGTCGGTGGGCTGGTGCAACGACCGGGCCGACCTGCGACGCGACCTGGCCACGGGCCGACGTGACAAACCGCTGGTCGCCGGTACGGTGTCACCCGCCGCCGTGACCAGGGCCGCGGCCCTGGCCCTGCTGGTCTGCGTCCCGCTCTCCCTGGCCTGCGGGCTCCTCGCCGGCGCCGTGCACCTCGTCGGTGTGGCGGCCGCCTGGGCGTACAACCTCCGGCTCAAGAGCACGGCCGCCTCCTGGCTCCCGTACGCCCTGGCCTTCGGGCTGCTGCCCGCCTTCGTCACCCTCGGCCTGCCCGGCGCCCCCTGGCCGCCCCCGTGGCTCACGGCCGCCGCGGCCCTCCTCGGTGCGGGTGCGCACTTCGCCAACGTACTGCCCGACATCGAGGACGACCTGGCCACCGGGGTGGCGGGACTGCCGCAGCGGCTCGGCGTACGCGCCTCGGCCGCGCTGGCCGGACTGCTCGTCCTCGGCTCGACCGCCACCCTGGTCGTAGGACCACCTGGGCGGGTGACGGCGTACGGCTGGACGCTGCTGGCCGTGACCACGGCGGCGCTGCTGCTCGCGGCCCGCCGTCCCGCCGGACGCCTCCCGTTCCTCACCACGGTGGCGGTCGCCGGGGCCGATGTGATCCTCCTGGTGGTCGAACTCCGCTCCTGAGCCGCCCGGCCCGTCGCCGGCATCACCGCGCGGTGCAGGGCGAGAGCGCGCGGTGCCCCGCCCGGACAGGGCCTAAGGCATTTTCCGGGTGCGGGTCCAGGTGAGGAGGACGTCGGCCGGCCAGGTGTTGATGACGCGGTCGGCCGGAACTTCGCACTCCACGGCCCTTTCGCAGCCGACCTGCTGCCAGTCCAGCTGGCCCGGGGCGTGCGCGTCCGTGTCGATCGCGAAGAACGTTCCGGCCGCCGCGGCGAGGCGCAGCAGCCGCCGGGGCGGGTCCAGCCGTTCGGGCCGGCTGTTGATCTCCACGGCGGTACCGCTCTGCGCGCAGGCCGCGAAGACCGCCTCGGCGTCGAACTGCGACTCGGGCCGGGTCCGGCCGGTGACCAGCCGCCCCGTGCAGTGGCCCAGTACGTCCATCAGGGGGTTGCGCACGGCCGCGAGCAGCCGCCGGGTCATCGCGGGCGAGTCCATCCGCAGCTTCGAGTGCACCGAGGCGACGACCAGGTCGAGCTGCTCCAGCAGCTCGGGCTCCTGGTCCAGGGAGCCGTCGTCGAGGATGTCGCACTCGATTCCGGTGAGCAGCCGGAAGGGCGCCCAGGTGTCGTTGAGCTCGGCCACCACCCGCAGCTGCTCGCGCAGCCGCTCCGGAGAGAGCCCGCGCGCGATGGTAAGCCGCGGTGAGTGGTCCGTCAGTACGGCCCATTCGTGGCCCAGTGCGGCCGCCGCCCGGCCCATCGCCTCGATCGGACTGCCGCCGTCGGACCAGTCCGAGTGCACGTGGCAGTCC
Source organism: Streptomyces sp. NPDC048257 (assembly GCF_043201855.1). Taxonomy (NCBI): domain Bacteria; kingdom Bacillati; phylum Actinomycetota; class Actinomycetes; order Kitasatosporales; family Streptomycetaceae; genus Streptomyces; species Streptomyces sp. NPDC048257. The sequence goes on along the minus strand of NZ_JBICZI010000001.1, from coordinate 149,088 downwards.
CCGCGCAGGGCCGCCCGCAGCGCGGTGGCGGCGGGCGTGGCCGGCGGTCCCTCGGGGAGCGCGGCGGCCTCGTCCTCCAGCGCCTGCAGATAGGCCGGCACGGCCCCGCCGAGCGCTTCCCGGACGACCTGGGCCGTCTTGGGGCCGATGCCCTTCACGGCCTCCAGGGAACCGGCCGCGGCCCGCTCGGCCACCTCGCGCTCGCCCATCCGCGTGACCTCGGCCGCCGCGGACCGGAAGGCCCGTACCCGGTAGGTGGGCGCCTGCGCACGTTCCAGCAGGAAGGCGATCCGGTCCAGCGCCGCAACCGGGTCCATCGCATACCTCCCGCCTCCGCCTCCTCTTCCCGGACCCAGTGTCCGGCGCGGGAGGCGGCTACGCCTCTCCGGCCTCCCGGGGCACGGCGGCGTCGAGGGCGGCGGTGAGGCGGTTCAGGCGGGCCTGGAGGTCGAGGACCTCGGTGAGCTCGAAGCCGGTCGCGGCCGCGATCCGCCGGGGCACCTCCACCGCGCGGACACGCAGCGCGGCGCCCTCCTCGGTCAGGTGGGCGTGCACGGACCGCTCGTCCTCGGTGCTGCGCTCGCGGCGGACCAGTCCGGCCGCCTCCAGCCGTTTGAGCAGCGGCGACAGCGTTCCGGAGTCCAGTCGCAGGTGCTGCCCGATCTCCTTGACCGGCATCTCGCCGTGCTCCCAGAGCACCAGCATCACCAGGTACTGGGGGTAGGTGAGCCCGAGGTCCTTGAGGACGACCCGGTAGAGGCCCCCGAAGGCACGGCTCGCGGCGTTCAGCGCGAAGCAGATCTGGCCGTCGAGGCGCAGGAAGTCCTGGTCGGGGTGGGTCGCGGTGGGCTGCTCGGTCATGCGGTCCAGTGTACCCGGGAAGGACTTGCGAGGCATTGAATTGTGCACAACTGAATTGTGTGCTCTAGTAGTGGAGCGCGGCCGACCACCGGCCGCCACCACGGTTCATTTCTGCGAGAGGACCTCTCATGGACGCGCTCTACACCGCTGTCGCCACCGCCAACGGCCGCGAGGGCCGCACCGTCAGCTCCGACGGTCAGATCGACCTCGCCCTCGCCATGCCCCCGGCGCTCGGCGGCAACGGGCAGGGCACCAACCCCGAGCAGCTCTTCGCGGCCGGCTACGCGGCCTGCTTCGCCAGCGCGCTCGGCCTGGTCGGCCGCCAGGCAAAGGCCGACACCAGCGAGGTCTCGGTCACCGCCGAGGTCTCCATCGGCAAGGACGGCGCCGGCTTCGGCCTCGGCGTCACCCTGCGCGTCGAGCTCCCGGAATCCCTGGCCGGCGAGACGGGCGCCCTGCTGGTCAAGCAGGCGCACGAGGTCTGCCCGTACTCCCGCGCCACGCGCGGCAACATCGACGTCGACCTCGTGATCGAGTAAAGATGCCGGACACCCGGCGCGCGGCCACCATGGAGGGGCATCCACTCGTACGGGGGCCGCACGCCGGGAGGCGCCAGTGGCGCACACCTACGCAACGGACGTCCTGGTCGTCGGCGCCGGTCCGGTCGGGCTGACCGCCGCCGCCGAGCTGCGCAGGCGGGGTGTCTCCTGCCGGATCGTCGACCGGCTGCCCGGCAGGCTGCCGTTCGCGAAGGCCGTGGGCATCCAGCCGCGCACCCTGGAGGTGTGGGACCGGATGGGGATGGTCCGCGCCGCGCTGGAGGCGGCCGTCCCGATGCGGGGGCAGATCCTCTACGTCAACGGCGCCGAACAACCCCGTATCGACCTCTCCGTACCACCCGAGGTGCCCTACGGCTTCGCCTGCCTGCCGCAGTACGAGACCGAGCGCATCCTCGACGAGTTCCTGGGCCGGTTCGGCACCGCCGTCGAACGCGGCACCGAACTGGTGTCGTTCGGCCAGGACGCCGACGGCGTGACCTGCCGCCTGAACACCCCGTCCGGTGAGGAAGAGCTGCGGACCCGCTTCCTGATGGGCTGCGACGGCGCCCACAGCATCGTCCGCAAGGGACTCGGCCTCGGCTTCGAGGGCGGCGCCTTCGCCGAGGAGTACATGCTCGCCGACGTACGCGTCGACTGGGACCTGCCCTCCGGGTACGCCCTGCGCTGCATGCACCAGAACGGTGACGGGGCGGTCGACGACCTGCTGGTGTGCATCCCGCTGCCCGGCCGGGGCCGGTACCGCATGTCGATGATGGTCCCGCCCGAACTCTCCACCGCGCGGCAGGCCGTGGGCGAGACCGCCGCCGACGGCATCACCCACGGGCTGCAGAACGGCCGGGGGCCCGGCCTGGCCGACGTCCAGGCCGTGCTGGACCGGCTCTCACCGAAACCCACCACCGCCTACGACATCCGCTGGACATCGGTGTTCCGCATCAGCCACCGCATCGTGGACCGCTACGGCGACGGCCGGGTCTTCGTCGCCGGGGACGCGGCCCACATCCACCCGCCGACCGGCGCCCAGGGCATGAACACCGGTATCCAGGACGCCTGGAACCTGGCCTGGAAGATCGCCCTCGCGACCGAGGACGGCGCGGCCCACCCCGCCCTGCTCGCAAGCTACGACGCCGAACGGCGCCCCGTCGGCGAGGAGGTCGTCGGCCGCACCGTGCGGCACGCCGTCGAGGGGATGGAGAAGGACCCGGACGACCCGGCGACCCTGATGATGCGCGAGGCCCAACTCCTCGTCGGCTACCGGGGAAGCCCGATCGTGGACCCGGCGGGCAAGGGCCCGGGGCCCCGGCCGGGCGACCGCGCACCCGACTGCGAGGGCCTCACCGGCCGGATCACCGCCTACCCGCTGCGCCTGTACGACGTCCTGCGCGAGCGGGAGCACGTACTGCTGCTGTACGGGGCCGGTTTCGCGACCGGGCCCGGCCTGGAGGCCCTCGTACGCACGGCACTCCGGTCCTCCGGCGGCCGGCTGGAGGTCTGCGTGGTGCTCCCGGCCGACGCGGACCCGGACGCGGAAGCCGGCATCGAGGCCGATGGGACACCGCTGCCGGTGTACCGCGACGGACGGGGCGAGTTCGCCCGCCTCTACGGGGCCGGGGAGCCGACGGCCTTCGTGATCCGCCCGGACGGCTACCTCGGCGCCCGGCTCACCCCGCCCGCCCCCCAGCCGCTGGCCGACCACCTCGCGTCCGTCTTCGCCGCGACCGCGCCCGGGAACGCGCAGGACTGACCCGTCAGGCGCGGGCGGCCTCCCGGCGCTGCCGCTTGCCCAGCGGAGCCTGCGACATGTCCTGGGCCTGCGACTTCAGCTGCTTGAAGCCGTACCCCCGCTCGGCCAGCCAGCTCTCCGCCGCCAGCTCCGCGCGGGCCGTCGCGTCGAGGATGTCGTCCTCGGCCTCACCCGACTCGAGGAAGCGGAAGGTGAAGAAGGGCCGGGCCGCGATGTCGTACGAGAGGTGCCCCTCGGCGGTGAACTCCGCGCGCAGCATGTCGTGCTCGGGCGCGGCGGCGAGCAGCCGGGCCGTCTGCTCGTCCGTCAGGGAGTCGAACGAGCCGCGGACGGTGATCCGGAAGGTGCGAATGGTACTCATCCCGGGACCTTAGAACGGGTGGTCCGCCCGATGCACCCGGATATCCGCCGGTCCGGCCCGTCCCACTCCTCGCGGACGTCCTGCGCAGGGCCCCGTACAGCCCTGGACGGACGACCCCGCCACCCCGAAAGCCGAGGCCGGGCACCCGTTTTGGATTGCCGGACGATCCTCAATACGATCCGGCGATGATCACAAGAAAACGGCTGGCGGCCCGGGCGTGCGGCCTGCTCGCCGCCCTGGCCGTCGGGCTCTTCCCGGCGAGCGCCACCGCCGCCGACGGACCGACGGCCAAGGAACCCCCCAAGGTCGACCTCGTCCTCGACGTCAGCGGCTCCATGCGGGCCAACGACATCGACGGACAGTCCCGCATGGCCGCGGCCAAGCAGGCCTTCAACGAGGTCATCGACGCGGTCCCCGCCGAGGTGCGCCTCGGCATACGGACCCTGGGGGCCAACTATCCGGGGGAGGACCGGGCGCTCGGCTGCAAGGACACCAAGCAGCTCTACCCGGTCGGACCGCTCGACCGGACCGAGGCGAAGACCGCCGTGGCGACCCTCGCCCCCACCGGCTGGACGCCGATCGGCCCGGCCCTGCTCGGCGCGGCCCAGGACCTCGAGGGCGGTGACGCCACCAAGCGGATCGTGCTCATCACGGACGGCGAGGACACCTGCGCCCCGCTCGACCCGTGCGAAGTGGCCCGCGACATCGCCGCCAAGGGCATCCACCTGGTCATCGACACCCTCGGCCTGGTCCCGGACGCCAAGACCCGTGCCCAGCTCACCTGCATCGCCGAAGCCACCGGCGGCACCTACACCTCGGTGCAGCACAAGGCGGACCTGTCCAGCAGAGTGCGCCAACTCGTCGACCGCGCCGCGGACCCGGTCGTCAACCCGGTGGCGACCGAGGGCGCCAAGCAGTGCGCGGGCGCCCCGCAGCTGAAGGCCGGCCTCTACAGCGACCGCGAGACCTTCGGCGAACACCGCTGGTACCGGGTCGACGTCCTCCCTGGCCAGGAACTGCGCGCCTCGGTCAGCATCGGCGCCGACCGCGCCGTCAACAACGACTACGGCGTCCTGCTGCGGGCCACCACCGTCCACGGGCGCGAGATCGTACGCGGCTCGGAGGCGGGCGACGGGCGTACCGACGTCCTCTCCACCGGCCTGCGCTACCCGAAGGCCGAGAGCGACGGCGAGGACTCCGACGCCAAGCCCGTGCCGGAAACCGTCTGCCTCCAGGTCAGCAACTCCTTCTCCGCTCCCGCGACCGTCAAGACCACCCCGGGCATGCCCGTCGAGCTGACCATCGACCTGGTGGACGGACCCGACGAGGCCTCCGACGTGGCCGCCTTCGGCCTCGGGCGGGGCTGGTGGCTGCTGGCCGTGCTGGCGCTCGCCGGGCTGCTGGCCGGTCTGGTGTGGGGATGGATCTCCCGCTGGCGCATCTCCGTCTGGAGGACCAACTGATGCGTAGAGTAGGCACACTGACCGCGTCCCTGCTGGCCTCGGCCGCCGCTCTCACGGTGGCGGGTACGGCCGTGGGCACCGCCGTCGCGGACACGCCCTCGCCGAGCGCCACGGCCACCGCGAGCCCGGGTGCGGCCAAGGCCGAATCCGCTCCGACCGAGGCGGGCACCAGCTTCCGCACCGCCACGGCGTTCCGCCCCGGCCAGAAGGCCACGGCCGGCGCCTCCAGCGGCGACTACCTCTACTGGGTGATCCCGATCGACGCGCAGCAGCGCGCCACGGTGAAGGCCGCCGTCACGCTGCCCGAATCGGCCGCCCGGCACGGCGCCTCGACCTGGCAGCTCGACGTCTACGACGGACTGCGCCGCCGCCAGGCGTGCACCTACGGCAAGCAGAGCGCGGCAGCGGCCAAGGAGGCCGCCACGGTCGAACTGTCCTGCACCCTGCGCACCGTCCACGCCGGCGCCGAGCCGTGGGCCAACGACCCGCTGCCGGGCAGCTACTACGTACGGCTGACGGTCGTCGACCTGCCGGACGAGGACCTGGGACTGCCGGTGCGTGCGGCCGTCGAGGCCGAAGTGAAGGAGACCGGCGGCATCCACGCGGTGGACGGCACCCTCTCCACCCCGCTGGTCGCGGGAACCGTCACGGCGACCCTGCGCGAGCCGGAAGACGGCTGGTCCGGCGGCTGGTGGTCGGACCGCTGGATCTGGACCGCCGCCGGCGGAGTGCTCGCGGCCCTCGCAGGCCTCTTCGGCCACTCCCTGACGCGCGGCTCCGGCCGTCCGTCCCGGGCCTGAACGAACGGGAGGTCGCGGCCCCTCGGGCCGCGACCTCCCGCACGACCGGCCGCCGGCTAGCGGCCGCGGGTGAGCCGCGTCCCGAACGAGGGCTCGGCCAGGGCACCCTTGACCGCCACGGGCACGCTCCTCGTCCCCTCCCCGCTGCCGACCGTCAGCACGGCCACCTCGGAGCCGTCCTTCGCGGTGTGCGGCAGCGGTCCGGCGCCGACGGTGAGCGACACCTTCACCTGCTGGCCCGGTACGCCGATGATGTTCACGTCCTTGGTGGCCACCAGCGGCGTACGGCCACCGAGCCCGTCGTTCACGTACCCCACGAGGTCGCCCTTGCGGACCACCGGGACCGACGCCAGTGCCGTTCGCACCGCCTCGATGATCTTCTGGCTGTTCGCCTTCACCAGCGACAGGCTGTTCATGGCGTCCGGGTCCGGCCCGTCCACGCGCTGCTCCATCAACGTGCCGAGGATCAGCGGGGTCTCGTCGCCGATCGACTTGTACGCCGCCCACATCAGTGCTCCGCCGGCGGGCGTGCTGGAACCGGTCTTGATGCCCCGGACGCTGAGGCCCTGGACGGTGAGCAGGCTGTTGTTGTTCTCGATCCGCTGGGGCAACCCCTTGATGGTGGCGCTCGGCAGCGCGACGATCGCGCGGAACGCCTCGTCCTTCATGACGGCTTCGGCGAGCTTCAGCTGATCGGTGGCGGTGCTGACGGTGCCCGCGTCCAGACCGCTGGGGTCCGTGTACGTGGTGTGCTCCATCCCGAGCTCCTTGGCGGCGGCGTTCATCTTCTCGACGAACGCGGCCTCGGAGTCGGTGCCGGTGTCCCAGCGGGCCAGCAGGCGCGCGACGTTGTTGCCCGAGGGGATCATGAGCATCTTGAGCATGTCCTGCTGGCTGAACTTCGACCCGGCGGTCAGCCCCACGATGCGGGACTCGTGCTCGGAGTTTCCGTCCGCGACGGTCTTCGCGTCGACCGTGATGTCGGGACCGGGGTCGGTCTTGCGCAGCGGGTGGCCCTTCAGGATCACGTAGGCGGTCATCACCTTGGCGACACTGGCCGTCGGGACGGGCTTCTGCTCACCGAACGTACCGAGGTCGCCGGAGCCGGGGACGCGGACGGCGCCCTGGCCCTTGGCGGGCCAGGGGATGGTGAACTGCCCGTCGACGGTGCGGTCGGTCGCGGACGCGACGAGCTGCGGGGCGGGCAGGGGACGCAGCAGCTGCGCGCCGACGCCGGCGCCCGCGAGGAGGAGCAGGATCGGCGTCCATATCCTGACGCGACGCAGCGCGGTCCGGCGGGGGGTCTCCGTGGGGGGAGGGGTGTTGGTGAGCTCGGCCAGCAGGCCGAGCGGGGGGAGCGGTGCGGAGGGGGCGGGCGCGGGTGCCGCTGCCGGTGCGGATGCCGGTGCGGATGCCGGTGCCGGGAGGGCGTCGGGGTCCTTGAGCGCGACGAACTGGCTCGTCCGCTCGGCCTCCGGCTCCACGTCCCGCACCCACGAGGGCGCCTCCCGCGGCCCACCACCGGGCACGGGCCGAACGATGACCTGCGTCTCGTCGGCCGGAGCCTCACCGTCGGGAACGGCCTCGCTCCCGCGCTCCGCCGGCCCCGGGCCCTTGGCTTCGGCCTTCGGCTCGGATCCGGCCTTGGGCCGGGCGTCGGTGTCACCCTTGGCCTCGGGAACGGCTGCGCCCCTGGGGTCCTTGGGCTTGGCTTCGACCTCGACCTCGGCCTCGGGGCGGGCTGAGCCCTCCTGTTCGGCCTTGGGGCCGGTTTCGGCCTCGGCCTTGGAAACGGCTTCGCTCCCGGTCTCGGCTTGGCTCCGGTCGTCCGCCTCGGCCCTGGTGCCAGCCTTCGGCTTGGATCCGGCCTTGGGCCGGGCGTCGGTGTCGGCCTCGGAGCGGGATGCACCCCTTTGCTCGGCCTTCGGGCCGCTTGCACCTGCGGCTTCGGGAACGACTGCGCGCCTGGGGTCCTTGGGTTTGGCCTCGACCTCGGCCTTGGGGCGGGCTGAGCCCTCCTGTTCGGCCTTGGGGCCGGTTTCGGCCTCGGCCTTGGAAACGGCTTCGCTCCCGGTCTCGGCTTGGCTCCGGTCGTCCGCCTCGGCCCTGGTGTCAGCCTTCGGCTCGGATCCGGCCTTGGGCCGGGCGTCGGTGTCACCCTTGGCCTCGGGAACGGCTGCGCCCCTGGGGTCCTTGGGCTTGGCCCCGACCTCGACCTCGACCTCGGGGCGGGCTGAGCCCTCCTGTTCGGCCTTGGGGCCGGTCTCCGCCTCGGTCTCGGGTTCGGCCTGGCCCCGGTCCTCCGCCTCGGCCTTGCCCTCGGCGTCGGCCTTCGGCTCGGATCCGGCCGCGGGGCGGGCGTCGGTGCCGGCCGCGGAAACGGTTTCGTCCCGGGGCCCCGACTCGGCCTCCGGGTCGGCTCCGGCCTCGGGTCGGGCGTCCGTGCCGGACTCGGGGTGGGCTGCGGCTCCCCGTTCGGTCTCCGCCTTCGGTCCGGCGTCGGCCTCCTGTTCGGTTTCGCCGCCGGGCTGGGCCTCGGCGTTCGGGCCGTCGTCGGCGCCGGCGGCCGCCGGTCCCGCTTCGGTCATCGGCTCGGCGGACACCTGTTCCGGCTCCGCCTTCAGGACGGCGGTCCCCGCCTCGATCTCCGGGTCGTCCGAGGAACCGCCCGCCACCGTTACCGCCTTCATCCCAGCCCCGCCTTGCTGCTCACACCGTGCCGATACGTGCGGCGAGACCCCACGGGGCCTCGCCGCACTGCTAGATGCCCCCACGACCCCACTCGTTCCGCGCGCGGGATCTTGTGACCGTTCGGTCATATTCGGTGAGTACGCCTACTCATGACCGTGCCCGCCGCGCAAGCCGACCATGGACGCATCAGCAGCGCACCACCACCGCACCATCCGAACGGGGACGTCCATGCTCAGCCGAATCGCCGCCGCCCTCGTACCCGCCTTCGGGCGGCTGACCGTCACCGCCGACCTCGGGTCGCAGCCGGCCCCCGGCGTCATCCTGGTCGCCAACCACACCTCCCTCGCCGACCCGGCCGTCGTCGTCGCCGCGCTGCGCCGGCACGGCATCGAGCCGGTCATCCTGGCCACCAGCGGGCTCTGGCGCATCCCGCTGCTCGGCTCCGCGCTGCGCCGCGAGGGGCACATCGCCGTCCACCGCGGCACCGCCCGGGCCGCCGACTCCCTCGACGCCGCAGCCGTTGCTCTCGCCTCGGGCCGCAGCGTGATGCTCTACGGCGAAGGCGGCTTGCCCGTCCGCCGCGACGCGGGGGAGACGGCCCCGGGCCCCTTCCGCAGCGGACTGGCCCGGCTCGCCGCCGCGACCGGAGCCCCGGTCGTACCCGTCGGCCAGGCGGGTGCCCGCCGCCTCTGCTCCGGGAGCGGCGCCAAGCAGCTCGCCGGCGTCTTCACCGCCCCGCTGCGCAGGCCCTGCTTCCACGTGCACATCGGCTCGCCGCTCCAGCTGCCCGACCGGGTGCCGGAGGCGACGGACCGGGCTCGCGAGGCCGTCACCGCCGCCTGGCGGACCGCCGCGTTCGCCCTCGGGGAGGCGGCCTGAGGCGTGGCGGGGGACGCCGATCGGCCCCTCGGCACGTGTCGCCGAGCCCGTGACCGGTCACATCGTGCGACCGTCTCCGCATGACCGAAGGCTCGACACCTCACATGTCCCCGGCGCGCATCACCGTCCGGGGGGTGCAACCCGGAAACCCGCCCTTCCGCATCGTGGAGGTCGACGGCGAGTTCGTCGGCAGGGCGATGTCGATGACGGACGTGCTGTTGGTCGCCGCGGAGGTCGGGATCACGATCCACGACCTCGACGACCTGGACGTGGTTCGGTGGGTCGGCGGCGGCAAGTTCATCTGGACCACGCACTAGGTGGGTGTGTGGCCGATCAGGCCGGGCTCATCCGGCACGATCCGAACGAGACGGCCTAACGGGTGCTGTGCCCGAGGATCGCGTGGGCCGCGACCTCACGCTCGGCATCCGTGTCGATGAAGGACACCACCACCGGACTGCTGCCCGTGGGGCCGCCGGCCGTCGCGCGCAGTCGGTAGCGCTCGACGCGGACGGCGTCGCGGGCGAGTGGGCTGCCGCCCCTGAACAAAGACGCGGGCTTGGTGTCATTGGCGATGCGGAAGTCGGCCGGGCGCCAGCTGCCCGAGGCCGGGTCGAAGCGCTCCAGCAGGAAACCCGGGCCGCTGCCGGGCCGGACACCGGGTTCGCCGACCAGGATCTCCATCTGGAAGGCCACCAGCACGTGCCGGTACTCGGCGGAGTTGCCGTTCCGCAGGGTGACGGTGAACTCCTGCGGGGCGCCGCCCCGTACGAGCGAGAGCCGGCCGCCCGCGGTGTCGACCGCGACCGTGAGCCGGGTCGGGGCCGGGGGCGGGGTCGGCGGCGGTGTGGTCACCGTCCGGGTCGCGGGCGGGGCCGGAGGTGCGGAGGAGCCCGCCGGCGGGGAGGCAACGACCGAGGCCGAGGCCGAGGCCGAGGCCGCGGCCGAAGCCGAAGCCGAAGCCGAAGCCGAAGCCGAGACCGGCTCCGCGGCGCTGCCGGCCTTGTCCCCGCACCCGGTGTTGACCGCCAGCAGGACCGCGGCCACGGCCGCCGCGCTCATGGCCCTGCGGGGGCCTCGGGATACGGGCATCAGATCGGTCCTCCGGGTCGGCTTCGGCAGGAAGCTAGCAAGCCGGTCCCCCCGCCGACGAGGCCGATCGCGCTTCGACGCGGCGACGGTTCGGTCACGGCCGGGAGGTCCACTGAGCCGTGCGGGTGGCCCTCGGCCGAAGCCGTTGCGCAAAGCCGTGGCCGACGTGTCGAAATGGGAAGGACGGCTCCGACGTCCCCTGCGAAAGGCTCCCGATCCCGGAGCCGCCGCGCAGAACAGAAGGAGTGGCACCCCATGAAGTACATGCTGATGGTTCTCGGGAAGCAGGCCGACTACGACGCCATGGGCGGCGCGGCGAACATCGACAGCCCCGGATGGTCCGAAGCGGACCTCAAGGCGATGTTCGACTACATGGGCGCCCTCAACGACGACCTCGCCGAGTCGGGCGAGTGGGTCGACGGGCAAGGCCTGGCCGACCCCCGCCAGGCCCGCCTGGTCACCGCTGCCGGCGACGGCAGCCCCGTGATCTCCGACGGTCCGTACGGGGAGGCCAAGGAAGTGCTCGCCGGGTACTGGATCGTCGACGTCGCGGACTTCGACCGCGCCGCCGAGATCGCCGCCCGCGCCTACGCCTGCCCGGTCCCCGAGGGCGCACCCAACTACCCGGTCGTCGTCCACCCCGTCGACAGCCGCTCGGGGACCGAGATGTGACGACCGCCCCCGGGCCCGAATCCACCCCGGCGAGCGAGGACCTGCTGCGCCGCCTGGCGCCGCAGGTCCTCGGCGCGCTCGTCCGCCGTTACGGACACTTCGACGCCGCCGAGGACGCGGTACAAGAGGCCCTGCTGGCCGCCGCCCGGCAGTGGCCCGAGGAGGGCCGCCCGGCCAATCCGCGCGGTTGGCTGATCCGGGTGGCCTCCCGCCGGCTCATGGACCAGCTGCGCAGCGAGGACGCGCGCAGGCGCCGCGAGGAGACGGCCGCCGCGCTCACCCCGCGTGACGAGTTCGTGGCGCCGCCCCCGGGGGAGAGCCGGGCCCCCGCCGAGGACGACACCCTCGCGTTGCTCTTCCTCTGCTGCCACGCCGAACTGGCCCCCGCCGCCCGGATCGCCCTCACCCTGCGCGCCGTCGGCGGCCTCACCACCGCCGAGATCGCCCGCGCCCTCCTCGTGCCCGAGGCCACGATGGCGCAGCGGATCACCCGGGCGAAACGGCGTATCAAGGCCTCGGGGGCGCCGTTCGGCAGGCCGCTGGGCGGCACCGAGGCCGGCGGGGCCGGCCCGGAACACGCCGAACGGCTCGCCGACGTGCTCCACGTGCTCTACCTGATCTTCAACGAGGGCTACACCGCCACCTCGGGCGACGATCTGCAACGCGCCGACCTCGCCACCGAAGCGGTCCGCCTCACCCGCGCCGTCCACGCCCTGCTCCCGGCCGACGGAGAGGTGGCCGGCCTGCTGGCCCTGATGCTCCTCACCGACGCCCGCCGTGCCGCCCGCACCGCCCCCGACGGCAGTCTGATCCCCCTCGCCGAGCAGGACCGCACCCGCTGGGACCGCGCCGCCATCACCGAAGGCGTGGCCCTGGTCAGCGACGCCCTCACGCACACCGCGCTCGGCCCGTACCAGCTGCGCGCCGCGATCGCGGCCGTCCACGACGAGGCGGCGAGCGACGAGGACACCGACTGGGCGGAGATCCTCGCCCTGTACGAGGTGCTGATCCGCCTGGTCCCCGGCCCGGTGGAGCGCCTGGGCCATGCGGTCGCGGTGGCCATGGTGCACGGGCCACGGCGGGCCCTGGCCCTGCTCGACGTCCTGGACGAGGACGAGCGGCTGGCCGGCCACCACCGTCTCGAAGCCGTACGGGCCCACCTGCTGGAGACGGCGGGCGACCGGGCGGCGGCGCGCGCGGCCTACGCGAAGGCTGCCGGCCTCACCCTCAGCATCCCGGAGCGCCGCTACCTCCAGTACCGGGCCGCGCGCATCGCGGAAGGAGCGGAGGGAGCGGAGGGAGCGCAATGAGCGGGAACACCCCCGTTCCGGCCGTCCGCATGACGGACATGGTCCACCGTTGTCAGACGTGCCGCCTACTCTTGATCACGTGAGCCCGACCCCTGACGATCACCCGGTACCCGAGCGTTCCCTCGCCGAGATCAACGCCGACATCCGCTGCCTCTTTGCACGCGCCGAGGGCCGCCTCTCCGACGCGGAGCGGATCCGCCACGCCGTCCTGCTGGGCGAGTGGGCCTCGGCGATACGCGCCTCGGTCGTACCGGCCGCCTAGGGGGTGTCCGGGCGGTCTTCGCGGGCCCGTGCTGCCCGGCACGGCGCCTCCGCGCTGTCGTATCGCGCGAGTACGGCCACCTACGAGCTGCGATCGTCCGCCGTGCGAAGCACCGCGCCGGACAACCGGGCCGACCCGCGAAAACCGCCCGGACAGGGCCCAGACCCAACCGGGGCCGGTCGTGTCGGACCGATGAATCCGCCGCCCGACGGCAGTCTTCCCTACGAGCATCCGCGCGTACGAGAAGCGAGAAGGTGGACCATGAGCGACCTGCGCAGCCTCCTGGAAACCCACGTCGGTGACGGATCACTGCCCGGCGCGGTGGCCCTCGTGGCCCACGGCGACGACGTGGAGGTCGCGGCCGTCGGCTCGCTCGACACGGCCGGCGCCGCACCCATGGCCCGCGACACCCTCTTTCGGGTCGCCTCCCTCACCAAGCTCGTGACCGCCGCGGCCACCATGATGCTCATCGAGGAGGGGCTGCTCACCCTCGACGCCCCCGTGGCCCCCCGGCTGCCGGAACTCGCGGCGCCGACGGTCGTCCGCACCCCGTCCTCGCCGGTCGACGACGTGGTGCCCGCCGACCGCCCCCTCACCGTCGCCGACCTCCTCACCTCCCGCGCCGGGTACGGCTTCCCCACCGACTTCTCGCTGCCCGCCCTGGTCCCGCTGATCGGCGAACTGAAGCAGGGGCCGCCCCAGCCCCAGGACGTACCGGCGCCGGACGAGTGGATGGCGACCCTCGGGCGGATCCCGCTCCTGTACCAGCCCGGCGAGGCGTGGCTCTACAACACCTGCTCCGACATCCTCGGGGTGCTCATCGCCCGTGCGGCCGGACAGCCCTTCCAGGACGTCCTCGCCGAGCGCGTCTTCGAGCCGCTCGGCATGCGGGACACCGCGTTCGCGGCACCGCAGGGGCAGCTGCACCGGTTCGCGAGCTACTACCGGGCCGCTCCCGACGGCGGAGCCCTGGAACTCGCCGACGCGCCCGACGGCCAGTGGAGCAGCCTTCCCGCCTTCCCGTCCGGCGCGGGCGGGCTCGTCTCCACCGTCGACGACCTGTTCGCCTTCTGCCGGATGCTGCTCGCGGGAGGCTCGTACGGGGGCCGGCAGCTGCTCTCGGCGGACTCGGTGCGGCAGATGACCACCGATCACCTCACCGCGCCGCAGCGCGAGGCGAGCGACCTCTTCCTGGAGGGCCAGGGCTGGGGCTTCGGCGGCTCGGTCGACGTGGCACGCCGCGACCCGTGGAACGTACCCGGCCGGTACGGCTGGATCGGCGGCACCGGCACCGCCGCCCACATCGTCCCCGCCACCGGGACCGTCACGCTGCTCCTCACCCAGCGCCAGATGGGCGGTCCGGCCTCACCCGAGGTGATGCGGCAGTTCTGGACCTACGCCGCCGCACGGCCCTGACCCGGAGGCCGCCCCCTTGGGGGTGTCTTGCCCGCCGGACCGGGCTCGCCCGACCGACAAGACACCTCCCCAGGGCTGTCCCGCAATCCCAGGCGGGCGCGCGAGGCCGGCTACGGCACCTCGCCGCGTTGTCGGAAACGTCCAGATACGCCCAAAATGAGGACGTGCCTCCGCCTTGCGACGCACCGCATCTGACGCCGCGCGCTGATCCACCCGGGATGACGGGACAGCCCTTAGGCCCGCGCCGCCCACTCCCGCAGCAGGCGCTTGTCCGGCTTGCCCCGCGCGGTCAGCGGGATCGCCCGTTCCCAGAACACCGCTGTGGGCCGGTGCGCCGGGGCCAGGTCCTTCGCCACCAGGTCACAGGCCTCGGCGGCCTGCTCGGCGCCGAACGCGTACCCCGCCGCCGGCACCAGGAAGGCGCACACCTCCTCGCCGCTGAGGTCGCTGTGCCGGCCGACCACCACGGCCTGCGCGACCGCCGGATGCCGGGCGAGCGCGGCCTCGACGGGCACGCAGTACACGTTGTCCCCGTGGACCATCACCACGTCGTGGACCCGGTCGTCCAGGTACAGGTAGCCGCCGGCACCGAAGTGCCCGACGTCCCCGGTCCGCAGCCAGCCGTCCCGCAGCACCCCGGCCGTCAGCCGCGGCCGCCCCCAGTACCCGGTCATCATCGCCGCCGACCGCATCCACACCTCGCCCGTACAGCCGGGCGCCACCGCCGTGCCCCGCTCGTCGCGCACCTCCACCTCCACCCCCTCGACGGGCCGCCCCACCGAAGCGAGCAGCTCCGGCCGCCCGCCCACCGCCGCATCGTGGTCGGCGGCGGAGAGGCGGCAGATCACCGCCGCCTCGTTCGTGCCGTAGCCCTGCCGCCACCGGCCGCCCCAGCGGGTCACGGCCTCCCGCAGCCGTCCGGGGTGGACGGGCGAATCGCCGTAGGAGACCGCCTCCAGCCCCGGCACGCCGTGCGCGGTCGCCGGGTCGTCCAGCAGCCGGTACACCATCGAGGTCGTCAGGTACGTGGCCACCGGCTCCAGGCGCCGGCAGGCCGCCGCGAACTCCCCCGGGGAGAACGGTTCGAGGATCTCCACCCGGCCCCCGGCCCGCCACTGCTCCAGACACCGCCCGCCGGACCGCTGCGCCAGCGACGTGACCGACAGGTAGACCGACTCGGCCCAGGCCGCCGGCCGTACGGCGTTCCGCGCGGCCATCGCGGCGAAGGTGGAGGCGACCCCTTTGGGCCGCCCCGTCGTCCCGCCCGTGTACGTCACGCGCGCCACGTCCTCCTCCCGCGCCCGTACGGACACGGCCGCGGGCCCGTGGCCGGCGGCCCGGCGGAGCAACTCGTCCAGGCCGAGCCGGGGCGCCCCGGTGTCGGGCACCGGCACATCGTGCACGACCAGGTCCGGGCGGCAGTCGCGCAGGACGAAGTCCAGCGCGTACAGGGCCGGTCCGGCCAGCACCTGGGTCAGCCGCGCGCCCAGCAGGTGCGCGGCGATCCGTACCAGCAGCACCTCCGGCCGGTTCGAACCCGCCACGCAGGCCAGGCCCGAGCCGCGCCAGACCCCCGCATCGGAGAGCACTCCGGCCAGCCGGCAGGCCCCGTCGAGCACCTCCCGGAAATCCAGCACGACCGGGCCGGACCCGAGCGCGGGCTGCCCCGCGTACCGCTCCAACGCCCCTACCAGCGATGTGACGTACCGCGCGGCCACCATGTGCGACTGCCTCTCCGCGCCGCTCCGGGACACCGGCATCATGGACGCCATGACGAACGAATCCCGTGCTCGTTCCTTCAGCTCCGCGGCCGCACGCTACGCCGCACACCGCCCCGCCTACCCGCCCGCGCTCTTCGACACGCTGGCGGAGATGGCCGGCTTTCCGCTGGCCGGAGCACGGGTCGCCGACGTCGGGGCGGGAACGGGAATCGCCACCGCCCTCCTGGCGGCCCGCGGCGCCCGGGTGGTCGGGGTGGAGCCGGGGGAAGGCATGGCCCAGGAATTCCGGCGCCGCAACCCCCACCTGCCGCTGGTCCGCGCGGACGGCAACAGGCTGCCGCTGGCCTCCGGTTGCCTGGACCTGTTGACCTACGCTCAGTCCTGGCACTGGACCGACCCGGCCCACGCCGTCCCCGAGGCGCTGCGCGTGCTGCGTCCCGGCGGGGCGCTGGCGGTCTGGCAGAACGACCCGGACGTCGAGGTGGACTGGATCGCGGACCAGCAGAACCGGATCCAGGAGCGGTTCGGCCCGGGCTGGTACATCAACGAGCGCGCCCTCTCGCAGGAGGGGCTGCGCTTCACCGACCGCCGCCTGGCATGGTCGCGCCGCGTCCCGGTCGACACGCATCTGGCCAAGCTGTCCACCCACTCCCTCTTCCTCATCGGCGAGCCCGGCACGGACGCCTTCCTGGAGGAGGAACGGGGCCTCCTCATGGGCCGGTTCCCGGACGGATGGGTGGAGGAGCACTACGTCGTCGAGGTGAGCGTGGCTGTTCGGGGCCGCGAGACGCGATAGGGGCTGTTCGGGTGAAGCAGCGCAACCTGTGGTCGACCCGGCCGTTGATCAAGGTGCTTATCACCGTGCACTCGTGCGACAGAAGGACCACTGATGATCAAGAAGTTCATGGCCACCGCCGCCGCCACCGCGTCGATCGTCGGCGCGGGCGCGGCCATGGCCGCCCCGGCCATGGCCATCGGCAACGACAACGGGATCAACACCGTCAACGGCAACGGCGCCGTGCAGGCGTACGGCAACCAGAAGACCGCCGGTGACCTGAGCCCGCAGCTCGGCCTGGTCCAGGGCACCCTGAACAAGCCCTGCATCGGCCTGCCGGCGAAGGTCAACGCCCAGTCGATCCTTGCCCTGGTCAACGTCGGTGTCCAGGACATCAACATCCTGTCCAACCCGCAGAACCAGCAGTGCACCGAGAACTCCACCCAGGCCAAGGGCGACGAGCCGCTCTCGCACATCCTGGACAACATCCCGGTCCTCTCGGGCAACGTCTCGGCCGGCAGCTGACGCGGTCCCCTTCTGCGAGCCGGGGCCTCCGACGCCTGCGCGAGTGCCCACGGGGCCCCGGCTTGTTCCACCCGGATCCACGCTCCCACGGATCCATCTCCTCCACCGGCGCGCGTCGGCCGAGCGGCCGTCACGGTGGGCACCGACCGTATGTCCCAGAGCCTCCTGCCCGAGCGGGCCGGAGGCTCTGTTCGTGTCCCTGCCGTCCTTGTCAAGACACGAATGTTCGAGACGTGACGCACGGTGTTCCGATCATGCCCACTTGAATCTCCTGCTTCACCCGGACGGCGTGAGGCCCATCAGGCCCAGGAGGCGAGTGGCGATGAATGCGGAATTCGGAGAAGTGGACCGCTGGGCGGCCACCGGGCACGCGAACGGGGAGCTGGACGGAATCCACCTGGCCCGTACCGTCACGGAAGAGGTGCGGCGAACCGGGAAGCATTTCCTGCCGCAGTCCCTTCTTTCCCAGCTCGGTGAAATCCAGAACCGCCACGCCGTGGTCCGCCGCCCCTTTCTGCAGGCATTTCTCGACTGCATGCTCGACAAGCACGAGGGACGTTACGCAAACCGGACCTACCTTTCGCTGCCCCTGCTGGAGCTCCTTGTGGACGAGGCGGACGAAGCGCCGGATCCGAACCGGATGGCCACGCTGCTCATAGCCGACGTCATGCGCTTCGAGATCCGCTCGAAAGCCCTGTCCGGGGAATCCGAGGACAGGGATCCGCCGGACCCGGTGACCCTGCGCAAGCGACTCCGTCACGCCCTGCGGTTCGTGGCGGACGATCTCGACGCAGTGGATGCCGATGACCTGATGTCCCGGGCGTCCCAGGTGTCCTGGTCCGACTGGGCCGACGTCGCCGAGCTCCTTCCCCGGCCCGGCGCCGCGGAGGCCGGCCACTGGTTCGACGTGACGGTTCAGCCCGTGTACGTGCTGCACGACGAGTACTTCTTCATCAGGGCCCTCCAGGCCCACGAAATGATCTTCACGGCGATCGCGACGGACGTACGGACGGCGATCGAGGCACTGCGTGACGGCCGCCTGGAAGCGGCGGCGCACCAGGTGGACCGTGCCGCCGGCCTCTTCGACCGGGCCTCGGCGCTCTTCCGGATGGTCGCCACCATGCGGCCGGAACACTTCGAAGGGTTCCGGCAGTTCACCCAGGGCGCCAGCGCCATCCAGTCCGAGCAGTACAAGCGCTTCGAGATCCTGTGCGGCCTCCCGACCGCTCCGCGGCTGCGGTCGGAGGCCTTCACCAACGTCCCCGCCGTACGGGCCGAGGCCGAGGACGACGGCCACGACACGGTGGTCCGGGCCTATCTCGACCTCCGCCGCTCGGCCCGCTTCAGCGCGGCGGAGTGGAACCACTTCCGTACCGCGCTGGGCACGCTGGAGGAAAGGCACCAGCGCTGGAAGGCCACCCACCGGAGCCTCGCCGCACGCATGCTCGGCGACGAGCAGGGATCGGGTTACACCGCGGGCGTCCCCTACCTGGCCGAATGCCTGGACAACCGGCTCTTCTGGCAGCTCGGTGAGCGGCGCGGCGCCGGGTGCCCGACGGGTGCGTCCCCCGCGGGCGAGTGCGCCTGACGCCGATCAGAACGGGCGTGTGGGCAGGTACTTGCCGTCCATGGTGATGACGGCGCGCTCACCGCCCTCGGGGTCGGCGACCTTCCTGACGTCCAGCTTGAAGTTGATCGCGCTGATGATGCCGTCCCCGAACTGCTCGTGGACCAGTGCCTTCAGGGTGGTGCCGTAGACCTGCAGCATCTCGTGGAAGCGGTAGATCGTCGGATCGGTCGGGATACCGCCGGGGATGGACCCGCGGGTCGGGATCGTCTGCAGGAGCAGCGCCGCGTCCTCGTCCAGGTCCAGCCGTTCGGCGACCGCCTTCGCGGCGGTCTCGGGCAGGGCGTGCTGGCCCAGCAGGGCGGCGGTGACGAAGGCGACCGAGAGACCGGCCGCGTCGGCGAGCTGCTGCCAGGAGAGGTCCTTGCGGGTCTTGGCGTCGACGACGGTGACGGCCAGGGCCTGGCGGGCGGAGGGGTCGACCTGGGCGTGCGGCATGAAGGTGTCCTTCGGGGAGAGGGGAGAGGGGAGAGGGGAGAGGGGAGAGGGGAGAGGGGAGAGGGGGAAGAGGCGGGGGAGGGGGTCAGGCGGCCGTGGTGGGGCCGACCTCCGTGACACCGCCGGAGCGGATGTCGTAGACCCAGCCGTGCAGCGTGAGGGTCCCCGCCGCCTGCGCCCGGGCGACCGAGGGGTGGGTGGCCAGGTTCGCGAGCTGGGCGCGTACGTTCTCGCGGATCAGGGCGGCCAGCCGGTCGGGGCCGGCCCCGGCCGCGGTACGGGCCACCGAGGCGTGCGCATGCCGCAGCCAGCCCGCGACGGAGGCGGCGGTGCTCAGGTCGGCGCCCTCGGCCAGGGCGGTCATCGCCCCGCAGGCGGAGTGCCCGCACACGACGACGTCGCCGACACCGAGGACGGCGACGGCGTACTCGATGCTGGCCGCCACCCCGTCCGGGCCCGGTGCGTGGGCGGGGACCAGGTTTCCGGCGGTGCGGACGACGAACAACTCGCCCGGCTCGCTCTGGGTGATCAGTTCCGGCACCACGCGGGCGTCCGAACACCCGATGAACAGGGTCGCCGGCCGGTGTACCTCGGCCAGACGGGCAAAGAGCCCCGCCTTGGCCGGAAACACCTCGCGCTGGAAACGGGCGACGCCGCCGGCGAGATCGCCGGGGGTCTGCGTGGTCTCGGACCGCATGGTCTCGATCTGCATGGTCCCTCCCTCCGTGGGATGCGCCCCGTGCGGGGCTTGACGTGTTCCACCATGCATGACCTGCATCTATTGTGTCCAGGACGCATTAACCATGTCTGCCATCGATGTCATCTATAGTCGCGTCCATGGCTCTGGAACTGCGTCACCTGCGCTACTTGATCGCCGTCGCCGAACACGGCAGCTTCACTCGCGCCGCCGAAGAGCTGCGGATCTCCCAGCCCACCCTGTCCCAGCAGGTCAAGCAGCTCGAACGCACCGTCGGTGTCCAGCTGCTGGACCGTACGGGGCGCGCCGTGCGGCTCACCGACGCCGGCGCGACGTACGTCCACTACGCGCGCGGCGCCCTACGGGACCTCGCCGCCGCCGAGCGCGCCGTCCTGGACCTGGCCGACCTCTCGCGCGGCCACCTGCGCCTCGCGCTGACCCCCACCTTCACCGCGTACCTCGTCGGCCCGCTCGTGGCCGGACTGCACGCCGACCATCCCGGCATCACCCTGGACGTCCGGGAAATGCCGCAGGACCGCATCGAGGCCGGCCTGCTCGCCGACGACCACGACCTCGGCCTGGCCTTCGAGGGGCCGCACCTGCCGGGTATCGCCGCGACCCCGCTGTTCACCGAGACCCTGGGCCTGGTCACCGCCGCCGCCGACGTGGATCCCGGCCCGCTGCCCGTACGCGACCTCGCGACGCGCCGACTGGCCCTGCTCAGCGGGGACTTCGCCACCCGCGAACACGTCGACGCCTACCTCGCCGCCCATGGCGTCCGGCCCCACATCGCGGTCGAGGCGAACTCCGTGCACGCCCTCACCGAGATCGTCCGGCGCACGTCACTGGCCACCGTCCTGCCGGACGCGGTCACCCACGACCACCCGTACCTGCGCCCCGTTCCGCTGGATCCCGCCCTCCCGTCCCGGACGGTCGTGCTGCTGCGCCGGGAGAGCGCGTACGAGAGCGCCGCGGCCCGGGCCTTCACCGGGCTCACCGCCCGGCTGGTCCGCGCTCGCGGGTACCGCCCCCCGCTGCGCGCGCACGCGGAGCGGGGGGCGGCCGGGAGCGGGGTGGATCACTTACCGGGACATTCCTTCCAGGCCAGGTGGTAGATGGTGTTGATGCTGCCGTCGGTGGAGTCCATCGTCATGTAGCTGGTGGACGAGGGGGACGAGGTGCCTCTGGTGACGCGCAGCTCGGTGTTGATGTTGAAGTTCCGCTGCACCCCGCACGGCGCCCAGACCAGTTGCGCCCAGTCGGTCACGTCGGTGGCCTGCCAGTTGTCCTCCTGGGGGCCGCTGAACGTGTGGGTGTGCGAGGCGGTGTCCGGCGAGCCCTGGAAGTAGTACGAGGCCTTCTCGGTGCTCTTCGCGCCCGGCGCCAGCGAGGCGTAGCCGCGGTAGTCGGCGCTGGCGACCGCGTAGGTGAATCCGCTGGGCACGTGCACGATCAGGCTGAGCTGGCAGTTCTTGCGCGCCGCGGTGGGCGGGGCGCCGCCGCCGATCTGTGCGAGGTACTGGCTGTAGGTCACGGTGAACGCGGTGTTGTCCTGGGACACGGCGACTTCCGCGGTGTCCTTGGGGCATCCGGATCCGTTGACGGTGGCGACTTCGATCACGATGCGGTCGGGCGGCGGGTCCACGATGGTGGAGGGGCTGGTGTGGGTGGGCAGGGTGGCGGTGAGCAGGGCGCCGATCGCGCCGCTCACGAGGAATGCACCTGACATGGTTCTCCGATCCACTGCTTCGGTACCGGGCGGCGCGCAGGCGGGGGTGCCTGGGCGCCGGAGGGTGGGGGGTGCGGCCGGCCGGACGGGGCCGGGTCGTCACATACCGGTGTGCAGGGTGGAACGGGGCAGGCCCAGGAAGGGGAATCTGGGCATGCCCCTGACAATGTCCGGTCGGTGAAGACCGGGTGCCCGAATCGTAGGAATCCCGAGCGGGCCGGACCAGGGCGATGTCCGGCCAATCGCACTCCCCGGCCCGGACCGGCCGGATCCCGACGACCGGCCGGAGGCCGAAGAGCGGAATCAGGCCGCGGCCGGCCGGACCAGATGCTCGACGCGCGCCAGGAACTCCGTGGGGTGGAACGGCTTCGCGAGGCAGTCGCTCACACCGGCCTCCAGCGCGTGGACCGTGCACTCCGGATCCGCGGGCGGCAGCGCGAGGATCGGCACCCGTCCGTGATCGGGGTGCCGGCGGATCTCCTCGAACAGTGCCACCTCGTCCAGGCCCGGCCCGGTGCGCTCGCAGATCACCAGGTCGATCGGACCGGCGCTGCCCAGCAGGGAGACGGTGTCCGCTCCGGTTCCGCCGTCGACCACGGCGAACCCCCGGGTCACGAGGAGGCGCTCCAGCAGGCCCCGGAGGGTGGGCTCCTTCGCGACGAGGAGGATCCTGCTCGGGGTGTCGCCGCTCATGTCGTTCCTCTTCATCCGTGTGCGGGGGTCCCGCAGAGCCTACGAGGCGGGGCGTGTGCACACCCGCTCCGGGGCGCCTGATCCGGTAGCGTCGGTCCATGACCACTGAGCCGCAGAGCTTCGAGATCCTGCTGGTGCCCGAGCACATCGAGAACCTGCGCGGCGAGTCCGCGGCGGACAGGGCCTTGCGGTCGGCGGTGGTCGAGGCGACCGGCGAAACGGGCGCCTCCGGGTACCCCCGCTACCGCGGGCAGGGCGTGGAAGCCGACATCGACCCGAGCACGCGCGCGGTCGAGGCCTTGCTCGTCGACGGGGCGGAGCTGGACTACGGACTGATCGCGATGATCGCCCCCGACCGGGGCCCCGGCAACCGCTGACCGGTCCCTCCGGAGGATCCGGTCGTTCTCGGTAGCCGCACGCGACACGGGCCCGGCCCGGTCCCCGTGGTGCGGAGGGCCGGGCCGGGCTGCTGGTGCTGTGGGGCGGGAGGCCGGGTGGGCGTCAGCTCACCTGGAGGGTGACGTCGTCCACGACGAAGGAGGTCTGCAGGGACTGGTCCTCCGTGCCGCTGAACTTCAGGGTGACGCTCTGACCGGCGAACTGCGAGAGGTCGTAGGACTTCTCCGCGTAGCCGGAGTTCGCGTTCAGGTTGGAGAGGGTCTCCAGGGTCTGGCCGCCCACCTGGACGGTGAACCGGTCGTAGACGACGTTCTCGTCCTCGTCCGTGTCGATGTGCAGGAAGAAGCCGAGCCGGTACGTGGAGCAGCCCGACGGGATGGTCAGCGTCTGGGAGGCGCTGTCCGTGTGGGTGGAGCCGTACCCGTTCAGCCACGCCTTGTAGCTGCCGCCGTGCGGGGCCTGGCCGGACTGGTTGGTGATGACACCCGTGGTCGCACTCCACGGGGTGGCGCCGCTCTCGAAGCCGCCGTTGACCACGACCTGGCGCGGGGTGCAGGTGCCGCCACCGGTGACGGTGAGCGTGTAGGTGGTGGTGTGGCTGACGGTGCCGGAACCGGTGATCGTCAGGGTGTAGGTGCCGGGCGCGGTGCTCGCCCCGACCTGGACGGACAGGGCCGAGGAGCTGCCGGACTGGACGGAGGCCGGGCTGAGCGTTGCCGTCACACCGTTCGGGGCGCCGGAGACGGCGAGCGCGACGGTCTGGGCGGCGCCGCTCACGGTCGCGGTGTTGACGGTGGCGGAGGCGGAGCCGCCGGGGGCCGCGCTGCCCGCGGACGGGCTGACGCCGATGGAGAAGTCCTGCGCGGGGGTCTCACCGCCCACCGCCTGCTTCCAGACGGCGTAGGCGACACCGTCGGCGCTGCGGTTCAGCACCGTGGCGTTGATGTTGTTCGTGGTGTCGCAGGAGCTGTGGTAGCAGGGGTCGTAGGCGGCGTTGGCCGTGCCGCCCCACTTCGTCGCCTGCGCCGAGGTCTTGCGGGCGCTGGCGCCGGCCGCGTAGCCGGAGGTGGGGATGCCGGCCTGCTGGAAGGAGTAGTCGTCGCTGCGGCCCTGGCCTTCGGTGTTCTCCTCGGGCGCCAGGTTCAGGGAGGTCCAGTACGCCTTCAGCGGCGCGGCGGTGGCGGAGTTGACGTTGTTGATGAAGTAGCCGCCGTTGGTGGAGCCGACCATGTCGAAGTTGTAGTAGCCCTTGATGGCCGAACGCTGGGCGCTGCTCAGCTGGTTGACGTAGAACCGGGAGCCGTTGAGGCCCTGCTCCTCGTCCGTCCACCACGCGAAGCGCACGTGCTTGGTCATCGTCGGGTTCTTCTGGGCGAGGACGAGGGCGTTCTCCAGCAGGGTGGCGGAGCCCGAGCCGTTGTCGTTGATGCCGGGGCCGGCGGAGACGCCGTCGAGGTGGGCGCCGAACATGACGGTCTGGTCGGCGGGGCCGCCCGGCCAGTCGGCGATCAGGTTGTTCGACGGGTAGGTGCAGGAGGAGCAGTTCTGCTCGGTGACGGTGTAACCGGCGGCCTGCAGCTTGCCCTTCACGTAGGCCAGCGACTGGGTGTAGCCGGCGCTGCCCGCACGGCGGTGGCCGCCGTTCTGGCTCGCGATGGTGTTGAACTGGGTCAGGTGCGCCTGCACGTTGGCGACGTTGATGTCCGGCGGGTCGTTGCCGGGCTGGGTGCCGCCGACGTTGAGCGAGTAGTCGACCGTGTGGGAGAGGGTCGTGCCCTGGCCCTTGACGACGATCGTGGACGCGCCGGGCGCCGCGTTGGCGGTGGCGGTCAGGGTCAGCACCGAGGACTGGCCGGACTGCACGGTGGCCGGGTTGAAGGAGGCACTCACTCCGGCCGGCAGGCCGGTGGCGGACAGGGTCACCGACTGGGCGGTGCCGGTGGTGACGGCGGTGCCGACCGTGGTGGTGACGGAGCCGCCCTGCTGGACGGTGCCCGACGACGGGTTCAGCGACATCGAGAAGTCGTTGTTCTGGCCGCTCGGGGTACAGGTCGGATCGGCGGACTGGGCGGGCACGCTGATCGCGTCCCAGGCGCCCTTGGTCTTGTTGAAGAGGTCACAGCTGGTGTCCAGCGACTTGGCGGAACTCAGCGTCGCCGTACGGTACTTCTTGTAGGACATGCTGCTGGTCTTGAGCAGCATGCCGCCGTAGAAGATCTTGCCGGCGTTCTGCACGCCCACACCGGTCAGCGTGGACCCGTTGCAGGTGCTGCTGTTGGGCTTGCCGCCGCCCGGGCTGGTGCCCTCGGCCAGCAGGTAGAACCAGTGGTTCAGCGGGCCGGCCGCCGCGTGCACCTCCGTGCCGGGTATCGCGGAGCTGTAGCAGGCCGGGTCGTTGTTGACGGCCGGCGGGTTGTACATGTTCCGGATCGGGCCCCGGCCCTGGAGGTTGATGACCTCGCCGACCGTGTAGTCAGGGGTGTCGTACGGGGCCGGCTCGTTGGCGAAGGCCTCGGTCAGCGCGCCGAAGATGTCGCCGGTGGCCTCGCCGAGCCCGGACTCCTGGCCGCTGGTGCCGCCCGGGGTGTTGGAGTCGATGGCGTGCCCGTACTCGTGGGCCACCACGTCGATGCCGGCGATCCACTCGTTGGCGCTGTTGCGCCCGATGGTGACCGAGCTGCCGTCCCAGTAGGCATTGAGGTCGCTCAGACCGACCTTGGCCGGGAAGCTGCGGCCGTTGCCGCTGACGCCGTTGCGGCCCAGCCACTGGGAGAGCATGTCCCACTGCTTCTGCGCGGCGAACATCAGGTCCACGCAGCCGGTTTCCCTGCTCGTGGGGTTGCCGGTGCCCCAGGAGTCGGAGGACTTCGTGAAGACCGTGCCGGTGCTGTAGTCGGCGCAGCTCAGGCCGGTCCGGTTCGGGTCGCGCAGGGTGTACGTGGAGCCCGAGTTGGTGGTGTCGATGGTGAGCGGGCCCGGTCCGTTCCACTTGCTGTTGCCGGTGCCGGCGACCACCTCGTCGTAACTGTCGACGAAGGCACCGCTCCGCGCGTCCACGAAGACGTGCAGCCTGCTGGGTGCGGTCTTGGTACGGCCGCTCAGCACGGTTTCCCAGGCCAGCACCGCCTTGTCGTCCTTGAGCCGGACCACCAGCCGGCTGTTCTCCACCTTGTCGACCGAGGTGAGTTTCGCCCGCGCGGTGGACTCGGCGTCCCTCGCGGAGACCGACGCCCGGGTGGAGACGTCGATGCGCACGGAGGAGGCGGACTGGAGCGCGCGCACCTTGCCGGTGCCGTCCGCGAGCACGACCGCATCGCCGCCCACGACCGGCAGGCCGCGGTAGCTGCGCTCGTACGAGACGGAATAGAGGTCCTTCACCCAGGGGGTGACGAGCCGTCGTTCGTACTGTTCCTGGGCGGAGTTGACCAGGGAGTCGAGGCCGCTGTCGACGGCCTGGTCGGCCGCTGCGACCGCACGTGCGGCCGGTGTGTCCTTCTGTGACGGGGAGGGCTGCGCCTGTTGCGCCGCCGATGCCGTCCCGGCCAGGGCGCCGGCAAGGCTCGCGGTCAGCGCCATCGCTGCCACGGCCGCCGTCCATCTGCTGGGATGCAACGTCCACTCCGATCGTGGGGGGTTCGGGGATGGGTGTTCGTTCGCGGCCGAGTATGAGCGTGAACATGACGAGATTGGGACATCCCGGCAGGCATAAGGTCCGCGTTATGGTGCCGCGGCGGCGCGGCTCGTACGCTGCCCGGATGCAGCTGGAGTTGAGGCATCTGCAAGCCGTCTGCCGGATCGCGGAGGCGGGCAGCCTGGGGGGCGCGGCGCGGCGTCTCGGCGTGTCCCAGCCCGCACTCTCCGCCCAGCTGCGCCGCATCGAACGGGTCACCGGGGGCGAGCTGTTCTTCAGGGGCCGCAGCGGGGTCGAACCCACGGCACTGGGCCAGTTCGTGCTCGCCAAGGCACGGCGCGTCCTCAGCGAGATGGACGCATTGGGAGCGGAGGCGCGCGCGATCGCGGCCGGCAGCCCGCTGCGGCTGGGCTGCATCATGCTCGTGCTGCTCGACGGCCTCCTCGCCCAGACGGACCTGTCCATGTCGGGCCGGGAGATCGCCGTGGACCTGGAGGACTCGGTCACCGTGCTGGCGCGGATGCTCGGCGCCGGGCGCTACGACGCCATCGTGTACGGGGAGGTCAACGACCACGAGGTCCAGCTGCCGGAAGGAACCCTGGCCAGGACGCTGATCCCGAAGGAACCCTTCTGCATCCGGCTGTCCGCCCACCATCCGCTCGCGGTCCTGGACCGCGTCGAACTGGCCCACCTGGCCGGGGAGTCGTGGATGACCCTGGTGGAGGACGACGACGGCGGCCCCGAGGCCCTTGTCACTGCCTGCGCGAAGGCCGGATTCAGCCCGTCACTGCGCTACCGGATCACCGACCGCAAGATGCAGCACGACCTGATCGCCGCGGGCCGCGCGGTCGCGCTCAGCCAGCCGACGGCCCCGTCGGGGGAGGGTACGGTGATGCGCCCGCTCGTCGGCAACCCCATCATCGGCCGCATCCGCCTCGCCTGGAGCCGCGCGGCGCTGTCGGCCGGGCAGGCGGAACTGCTCTACCGCGCCGCGGCCCGCGCCTACCTGGCCAATGTGGACAACAACCGCTTCCACAAGGAGTGGTGGGACGCCCACCCGGAGGTGCATCCGGTCCTCGACTGACCGGCGAGGTGGGGCGGGTGCGGGGCGCTGTGCTGCGGTGGGCCGCTTCGCGGGGTCAGCTCCGGCGGTGCGCCGTCAGCAGCAGGTACTCCCACTCCATGATCCCGTCCACCGTGTGCTCGGCGGCGAGGGCGTCGAGCGCCGCGTCCAGCTCGGCGACCAGGTCCGCATCGTCGGCGACGTTGCGGTAGACGGCGACGGTGGGTCCGTAGCAGGCCTTGAAGAACTCGCGGAAGTCCGTGGGTCCCGTGAAACGGTCCACGCGGACCGTCCGGCGGCGGGAGTCCACGTCGGTGACCGCGTCACCGAGCAACTCGTGCACGTGCTCCTCGTCCCCCCACAGCGGGGGCGGCTGGGCTCCGGGCGGCGGCGGGGGAGCGTACGGCTTCATCGTGGCGAACAACTGGCCCACGAAACCCTGCGGGGTCCAGTTGACCAGCCCGACCGTGCCGCCGGAACGGCAGACCCGCAGCATCTCCTCGGCGGCGGGCCGGTGGTGCGGGGCGAACATGATGCCGACGCAGGACATCACGACGTCGAACTCGCCGTCCGCGAAGGGCAGGTGCTCGGCGTCCGCCTCCCGCCACTCCAGCCGGGCGTCGCGCACCGCCGCCAGGTGCCGGCCGATCTCCAGCAGTTCGGGGGTGAGGTCGGACGCCACCACGTCGGCCCCGGCCAGGGCGGCCGGAATCGCGGCGTTGCCCGAGCCCGCCGCGATGTCGAGCACCCGGTCGCCCCGTTGGACGCCGCACTCCTTCACGAGCACGGCGCCCAGGTCCGGAATGACGTGGGAGGCCACCGACTGATAGTCGCCCAGCGCCCACATCGCGCGGTGCCGGGCCTTCAGGGCGCGGTCCGCCTGGGCCGCATCGCTCGCCTCGGTCATGACAGCCGTCCTCCAGGGCTCGGAGCGCCCCTTTCTCGAGCATAGGTACGTTTCGCGAACCCGGCTCGCCGGGGCTCGGCCGGCCCGGGCGGCCGGGTTCGCCCGCCCCGTCAGTGGCGGGACGCCGGTCCGCCGAAGTCGCGCGCGAAGCCCTCGCGGAAGCCGGGCCGCTCCAGAGCCCTCTCGAAGGCGCGTGCGGCCCGCGCGCGTGCGGCCTCGTTCTCCTGGGCGGCGGCGAGTTCGGCGAGGTACGCGCGCAGGCTCAGACCGCGGTCCGCGGCGAGCACGGCGAGGCGGTCGTGCACATCGGTGTCGACCTCGACGGTGGTGGTGTCGGCCATGCTCCGAGTATGCGCGCCCGGTGACCGGGCGGGGGCCCGTTCGCCGCAGGCGTGCTGCCTGCGGTGACCGCACCGCTATCCCGTCAGGGAGTTCCCGGGCGTCAGGGCCTTCGCGATACGGCCCGCGATGGTCTGGGCCGTGTTGTCCTCAGGACCCTTGGGGCCGACCGTGGTGGAGACCGCGATGGCGAGCCGCTCGCCCGGGAGGTAGGCCTGGATGGCCGCGTATCCCGCGAACGAGGGATTCGACTGGATCCAGCCGTTCTGGACGATCACGCCGTAGCCGAAGTGCCGGGCCGGAAGCTGACGGAAGCAGTCCTTGGGAGGGCACCCGGGGGTGTTGCCGCCGAGGCCCACCGTGCCCGGGTCGAGCTGGGTCCTGAAGCTCGCCGGCGAGAGCAGCTCACCCGTACCCACGGCCTCGGCCGAGCGGGCCAGGTCGCAGACGTGGGTGTTCAGGACCGCGCCGGGGGCGGTGGTCCAGGAGGGATTCCAGTAGGTGGACTCCTCGTACCTGCCGCGCTCCGCGTCGTAGGAGTGCAGGACGGGCTCCTCGATCTCGGGCGTGAAGCTGTTGAGGGTGCTGTCCAGCCCGGCCGGACCCGTGATCTGCTGCTTCATCACCTGGGCCAGCGGTACGCCGGCGATCTTCTCCAGGGCCTCCCCGAGGAGGACGAAGTTCGCGTGCGAGTAGCTCCAGCTCTTCCCCGGCTCGTACAGCAGGGGGTGGGCAGCGGAGATGCCCACGAGCTCGTCGGGGGTCCACTGGCGGAACGGGTCGGCGTACAGGGCCGAGAGGAACTTCGGATCGGGTACGTAGTCGCGCAGGCCCGAGGTGGAGGCGCCCAGCATGCGCAGGGTGATCTCGTCGGCGTGCGGTGCGTCGGGGAGCCAGCGCGCGATCGGGTCGTCGAGGGCGGCCTTGCCGTCCTCGACCAGCTGCAGCATGGCGATCCCCATGTAGACGATGGCCACCGAACCGGCCCGGAAGTGCATGTCGGCCGTCACCGGGACACCCGTCATCGACTCGCCGAGGGCGCCCGTGACGACCTCCCGCCCGTCGCGCGTGACCCGCAGCACGACGCCGTTCAGGTCCAGTTCCTTCTGCGCCGCCTTGGCGATGTCCAGGATCTGCTTCGCCTCGCCGCCCGACGGTGCGGGCGAGGCCACGCACGACGCGGGCGCGGCCCGGGTGCCGCCGGCGGGCAGGGCCGTGCCGAGCAGTGCGGCGGCGCACAGCAGCACCAACCGGGCGCGACCCGGCGCGCGGTCACGGCTCCGGCAGGTCCCCGGGGCCTGCCGCACGGGTTGCGAGGACCATGGCGATCTCCTGCCGTGACGAGCCCCTCGGACAAGGCCCACCTTTCGATGGAACGCCCGCCGTGCCGGACGGGCCAGTCGGCGGCACGGGAGCCCCGGACCGGCGGGCGGCCACCTGCGGGCTCGGAGTCCTATCCGGCCCAGCGCCCCGTGAGGAAGGTGATGGCGACCGTGACGGAGAGCGGACCCACGACGTACAGGTAGGCGCTCTGTATCCGGGGGTGCTTCAGGCTCCAGGCGGCGAGGCCGATCCAGAGCGGCCACCACAGCAGGGTGGAGCGGGGCACCGAGGTGTACCAGTACGAGGTGCCCAGGGCCCACAGGGTGAGGGCGAGGTAGAGGGCCTCGGGCCAGCGGCGGGCCCGTACCAGCAGGGCCAGCAGTACCACGCCGGCCAGCATGGCCAGGAGTTCGGCCTGCCACATGAACGCGTACCCGGTGGCCTGGGTGTGCTGGAAGGCGGCCTCCCACGTGTTGGCCCAGGCCTCCCACGGCGCGTGGAAGTCCCGGTACCAGCCGCGTTCCTGGGCGTGCTTCCAGGCCATCCAGTCCCCGGTCCGCGTGTGCAGGTACCAGCTGTAGAGAGCGGGGGAGAGGACGGGCAGGCACAGCCACGGGGCCGCGCGCCACGCCCGGCGGCCGCGGGCGGTGAGGACGAAGTGCAGGGCGAGCGCGGCCACCAGGAACAGCCCCGTGATGCGCACCGAGCAGGCCAGGCAGGCCAAGGCCGCGGCCGCCGGCCAGTTCCGGCGCTGCGCCGCCAGCCAGGCGGGCAGGGCCAGGGCGAGGAAGAGCGCCTCGGTGTAGCCCGCGGCGAGGAACACGGCGCACGGCGAGAGCAGGAAGAACACCACCGCGCGGCGGCCCGCGTCGAGGTCGGGCAGATGGAGGTGGGCGATACGGGCGAGAGCCAGGACGGCGACGCCGCCCGAGAGGAAGGAGATCAGTGCTCCGGCGGCGGCCCAGTCGGGGACCACCGAGTGGACGGCGCGCAGGGCGAGGGGGAAGCCGGGCAGGAAGGCCTCCCGGTTGTCCCAGCCGGCCGTCCAGGGTCCGGCCTGGGCGGGGAAGTAGCCGTCCTGGGCTATGTGGAGGTAGTGCCACCAGTCCCATTGCTGCCAGGGGGAGAGCAGAGATCGGGGCCTGCGGGTCTCGCTGTCGGCGGGGAACAGCCACCCGACGGCGCCCGCGGTGGCCCAGACGCCGACGCGGGTCAGGAGGTAGAGCCACAGCACCTCGCGGTCGGCCGGGCCGAGCCGGAGCAGCGCCGGGCGGGCACGGCGGCCGGGGCGGCGACCGGTGTCGGACACGGGCGGCCAGGTGGTGGAGGCGGTGGGCGAGCCGGGAAGCTCGGCCGGCCGACTGGGGGCGGAAACGGGCATGTCGGGATCTCCTGGCCGTCTGGAGGCGTGCGGGGTCACCGGCCCTGGTTCGGGGTCCAGGCCGGTGCCGGCGGGCCGTGTGGTGCGGGGAGGGGAAGGTGAAGGAGCTGAGGAGCTAGCGAGGGGCCTGGGTGGAAGTCGAGGTCGAGGACGGCGGGGCGCTCACCATCCGGGTGGGAGTCGAGGACGTGGGCGGCGTGGGGCTCATCGACCCGGTGGGGTCGAAGGGAGGTGTCGTGGTGCTGCGCGGTGCGGGCGGCGCGGAGGACGGGGACGGGACCGGGAGGGAGGGGGAGGGGGTGGTCGCAGGGAGGGTCGGGCCCGCGTCGCCCGGCAGGAACGCGGACAGGACCGCACCGGATCCGGCGAGGGCCAGGAAGCAGGCTGCGGCGATTCCGGCGATCCGGCGCCGCCGGTGCCGTTCACCGCGCCGCTCGATGAGGGAGACGGGCGGGGGCGTGGTGGCGGACTGCCCGGCGGAGGCCGCCTCCCGGAACAGTGACCGCAGCGGGTCGTCGTGGGACTCAGGCATCGGGAGCCTCCTCAATGCGGGGGTCCTGCAGATGGCGGGACAGGGTGACCCGGCCCCGGGAGAGGTGGGTCTTGACGGTGCTCGCGGACAGCGAGGTCTCTGCGGCGATCTGTTCGACGGTCAGATCACACAGGTAGTGCAGCGCCATGGTCCGGCGCTGTTTCAGGGGCAGTTGCCGCAGCGCCTCCACGAGCGCCACCGCCTCCGGTCCGGGCCCCTCCACATGGCCGGCGGGGGCAGTGCGCTGCCAGGCGTCGGCGCTGCGCCGCCGACCGCGCCAGCGGCTGACGGCGAGCCGCCACGCGACCGTACGGATCCACGCCTCGGGCCGGCCGTCGCGGTCCAGCTGAACTCGGCGGCCCCACCCCCTGACGAAGGCCTCCTGGACCACGTCCTGGGCCTCGTGGTGGTCACCGAGCATCACGTAGAGCTGTCCTGTGAGCCGTCCCGCCGCTTGCGCGTAGAACTCCTCGAACTCCTCGATGGTCAAAAATCGCTCCCGAATCCATGTATCCCTCTCACCGGGCATACGCCTGCCACACCGCATCCGGTCGACACCGGACGGCAGATCGTTCTGTGAGGGCCGTCACACGGCGGGCGGGGGGTACCCATCGTCGCGGCGGCAGGGGCGCGGACGGGCGGCGGCGCAACGGGCCACCGGGTGATGTGGACCCGGGCGGGCGCGGGCAGCCGGGCCCGGGATCCGGCGGGCTGCCGGGCCACGGCAGAGGGCGCCCGGACAGCGGAGGAAATGCGGAAGGGCCCGGATCCATGAGGATCCGGGCCCTTCCGAGCAGTAGCGGGGACAGGATTTGAACCTGCGACCTCTGGGTTATGAGCCCAGCGAGCTACCGAGCTGCTCCACCCCGCGTCGGTAGACCTCACCCTACGGCATTCCCGGGGCCGTACTCGACGCGTTTACGGGCGGCCACGCCCGGAGTGTGGGCGAAAGGACTGAATCCCGCCGCGAAGGCGAGATCATTCCCCCTGGTGACAGTGCGTGCAGGCGTGTACCTTCACGGGTAGCTGTCGTGGTTCCAAGTGCCTTGCCCGTGCCCTTTGGTGTGGGCAGTTTTGCTGTGTTGTGCCGTAGGACCAGGGCGATCACCTCCGTCTTCCACGCCGTGTGGAAGACGTACGTCAACGGGAAGGCATGAACATGGCTACGGGAACTGTGAAGTGGTTCAACTCGGAGAAGGGCTTCGGCTTCATCGCCCAGGACGGCGGCGGCCCGGACGTTTTCGCCCACTACTCGGCGATCAACGCGTCCGGCTACCGTGAGCTCCAGGAGGGTCAGGCCGTGACCTTCGACATCACGCAGGGCCAGAAGGGCCCGCAGGCGGAGAACATCACCCCCGCCTGATTGCCGGACGACGGACCGGTCTGATCACCGGGCTCCGGAGAACCGTTTCCCCGCCCCTTCGCCGAACGGGCTGCGGAAAAGATCAGGGCCGTGCGGCCACCGCCGCACGGCCCTGATCCGTTTCCCCGGCGCCGCGCGGCAGCCCGACCCGGACCCGCCCGGTGGGCGGCGCGGCGTCCACAGCCGACCCGATGGTGGCCGACGAGGTCGGATCAGCCGTCAGCCGGAGCAACGGGTCCTGAAAGGCGGCGGGACGAGGCCGCCCGACGCCGGCTCCAGGCCCACAACGCGGCCCCGGCGACGGCGAGGACGACGGTCGCGACCCCCGAAGCCGCCAGCACCCGCCGGGGCCCGAGGAGCGCGGTCAACGGGCCGCCGAGCGCGGTGCCCACCGGCCCCGCGGTGAGGAGCGCGGCGCTGCGGGCGGCGAGGACCGTGGTCAGCCAGGCGGCCGGGGTGCGTTCCTGGAAGAGGGTGTAGGACAGCGCCGTGAACGGTCCGTAGACCAGGCCGCCGAGGGTGAAACAGGCCAGGGTGACGGCTGCGGACGCGCCGAGGCCGAAGGGCACCAGGGCCAGCCCCCAGCCCGCGACGATCCCCAGGGTGACCGGCCAGAGCGGGAACCGCCGCAGGGCCCCCGCGGCCAGGCCGCCGAGCACCGCGCCCACTCCGAACAGCGCCCAGTAGAGCCCGAGCAGACCCGCCCCGGCATGCAGGTCGTCGGTGACGTGCAACGGGAGCGCGACCTCCGCCGGGCCGTAGAGGAAGTTGAAGAACCAGGTCAGGGCCAGGACACCGAGGAGCTCGGGCTGCTTGCGCAACAGGTGCAGGCCGGCGGCCGACCGGTCGGCGTCGACCGGCGCGGCCGTCGCCTCCGTCACCGGCCCGCCGGCCTCCTCCTCCTTCTCCTCCTTTCCGGCCGCCTTGCCCCGCAGCCGCCCGACCTGGAAGGCGAGCAGGGCGAAGGACAGGGCGTCGAGCCCGATGAGCCAGGCGGGACTGATCGCCGCCGCCAGGAATCCGGCGAGGGCCGGCCCGATGACGATCGAGGCCGAGGTGCTGGAACTGACCAGCGCGTTGGCGGCCAGCCGCTGGTCGGGCGGAAGAATGCGGGCGAGCAGGGAGTACTTGCCCGCGTTGCCCCAGGCGTGCAGGACGGACGAACCCGCGAGCAGGGCCACGTACAGCGCCGGGTGCAGCACCCCCGCGGCCCAGGCCAGCGGCACGCAGCCGAGCAGCACGGCGCGGATCCGGCTGTCGGCGGCCAGCAGCTTGGCGGCGGGGAGCCGGCGCAGCCACCGCCCGAAGAGCAGCGCTCCGGCGGCTCCCGGAAGCGCGTAGGCGGCGAGCGCGGCACCCAGGAGCATCCCGGACCGTCCCGGGGGTGCGATCTCGATGGCCAGCCAGGCCACCGCGACGACGCTCATGCCGTCACCGAGATCGGAGGCCGCCAGCGCGGGCAGCAGCCGGCGGAAGTCGGCATGGGCGAACAGTGGCCGATAGGCCGGGGGCAGGAGGCGAGTTGTCCGAGCGGGAGTCACCAGGTCAGACTCATGGTTCAAGCGCACGTGAAGTCAAGGGGGAGTGGCGGGTGCGACAGCTCGGTATCGGTGAGCTCGCTCGGCAGGTCGGGATGCGGCCCTCGGCCCTGCGCTACTACGAGAGCGTCGGCCTGCTGCCGACCGCCGAACGGGCCGCGGGCCGGCGCGTCTACCCGGCCGGCACCGTGCGGCGGATCGCGCTGATCAAGATGGCCCAGCGGGCCGGCTTCACCCTGGCCGAGATCCGCGGTCTGCTGGACACCGACGCCGACCGCGGCGCCACCCGGCAGTGGCGCGCCCTCGCCGAGAGCAAGCTCCCCGAACTGGACCTGTTCATCCGGCAGACACAGACCCTGAGGGATGCCGTCGCCGACTGCCTGGCCTGCGGGTGCATGAACTTCGAGAAGTGCCGGCTGCTCGCCGCCGGTGGTCCCGGCTCCTGACCCACGCGCCCGGCCCCGCTCAACGGCTCCGGCCGGCCAGCCCCGCCTCGTGCGCGGCGATCGCCGCCTCGACCCGGTTGCGTACGCCGAGCTTCCCCAGGATCGCGCTGACGTGGGCCTTCACCGTGCCCTCGACCAGCCGCAGCCGAGCGGCGATCTCGGCGTTGGAGAGCCCGGCACCGAGCAGCGCCAGGACGTCGTTCTCCCGTTCCGTCAGCCCCTCGACGGCGTGCCGCGCGGGTGCACGGCCCGCCATCCGGCCGCTGCGCAGTCCGGCGACGACGCGGGCGGCGACCTTCGGCGAGAGGTACGCGCCGCCCGCGGCCACCGCGTGCACGCCCGCCAGCAGTTCCCGCGGGTCGTCCGCCTTGAGCAGGAATCCGCTGGCACCCTCGCGCAGGGCCCGGGCGATGAACTCGTCCTCGCCGAAGGTGGTCAGCATGATCACCGCCGTGCCGGGCAGCTCGTGGTGGATCCGTGCGGCCGCCGCGATCCCGTCCAGCCGGGGCATCTGGATGTCCAGCAGGGCGACGGCGGGCCGGAGCCTGCGTACGGCGTCGAGGGCCTCGTGCCCGTCGGCCGCCTCCGCGACGACCTCGATCCCCGGATCCCTCGCCAGGATGGCGCGCACGCCGGCCCGGACCATCGCCTCGTCGTCTGCCAGCAGCACCTGAACCACCGGCGCAGTCTAACGGCGGGCCGAGAGCGGGCCGTTCGTCGGGGGACCCCCGACGAAAGTAGGGGTCCCGATCGCCGACCTGCGAGCGATGTGTGCAGGGCCGGGCGATTCCTACGGTCGTAGCAGTACCGCGAAGCACTACCGAGCACACCGGAGGGACACCCGTGATCACCCTGCGAGGCCTGACCAAACGTCATGGCGACACCGTCGCCGTGGACGGACTGACCCTGGACATCGAGGACGGGAGGGTGACCGGCTTCCTGGGCCCCAACGGCGCCGGGAAATCGACCACGATGCGGATGATCCTCGGCCTGGACCGTCCCACTGCCGGCCAGGCACTCATCGACGGCAGGTCCTACGCGTCGATGCGCCATCCCGTCCGCGAGGTCGGAGCCCTCCTCGACGCGAAGGCCCTGCACCCCGGCCGCTCGGCGCGCAGCCACCTGATCGCCCAGGCCCGCAGCAACGGCATCCCCGTGCGCCGGGTCGACGAGGTCCTGGAGACGGTGGGCCTGGCCAAAGTGGCGCGCCGGCGCGCCGGGGCGTTCTCGCTGGGCATGTACCAGCGGCTCGGCATCGCGGGCGCCCTCCTCGGGGATCCGAAGGTGCTGATCCTCGACGAGCCGGTCAACGGCCTCGACCCGGAGGGCGTGCGCTGGGTGCGCGAGCTCGTCCGCGCACAGGCCGCGCAGGGCCGTACCGTCTTCCTCTCCAGCCACCTGATGAGCGAGATGCAGCTGACGGCCGACCGGCTCGTCGTCATCGGCAAGGGCCGGCTGCTGGCCGACACGTCCATGGCGGACCTGCTCGCCGCCGGTGCCTCGGCCTCGGTACGGGTGCGTACCGCAGACCCCGACGGCCTGCGCAGCCTGGCCGGCCACCTGCGTGCCTACGACGGGGTGTCCGTCGACCCGCCGGGCGGCACTGAGCAGAGCGAGATGGTCGTCAGGGGCAGGAGCGCCGCGGAGATCGGCGACCTCGCCCACCGCATCGGAGTACCCCTCCACCAACTGCACAGCGTCTCGGCCTCATTGGAGCAGGCCTACATGGAACTGACCGAACACAGCGTCGAGTACGCGACCCGAACGACCGAGGTGTGAACCGGATGACGACGACCCCTACCCTCCCGACCCTCCCCGCGCGACGCACCGCGCCCGCTCCCTCGGGCGGCGGATTCGCCGGTGCGGTCGGCGCCGAGTGGACCAAACTGTGGTCCATCCGCACGCCGTACGCCTGCCTGATCGTCGGCCTCCTGCTGACGGTGGTCTTCACCTTCTACTACGGTTCGATCGCCCGCATCAACGACAAGCCGGTGCAGCCCCTCGGCAATGCCCCGGTGTCCTCCGTCATCCTCGGGCAGTTCGTCGTCATCGTGCTGGCGATGTCCATGGTCACCAGCGAGTACGCGACGGGAAGTGTCCGTACCTCGCTCCAGTGGGTACCGGTCAGGCACCGCATGCAGCTGGCCAAGGCGGTCGTGGCAGCGGCGGTGGCCTTCGCCGCCGGTGTCCTGTTCGCCGTCCTCGGGATGGCCGTGGCCTGGATCCCCTTTCGCGGTCACGCCTCCTTCGACCCGGCCAAGGCGGTCTCCCAGACCCTGGCGATGGGCCTGTACTGCGCGCTGATCGCCGTACTCACGGTGGGAGCGAGCTTCGCCCTGCGGACCGCGGCCGGCACCCTGTCGGCGGTCTTCGCCCTGGTCTCCGCCCTCCCCAGCATCTGCACCGGACTGGGCGGCCCCTTCCTCCTGACGGTGAACGACTACCTGCCGCAGTCCGCCGGCGGCCACTTCATGCTCGCCGACGGTGATGCCCCCTACCCTCCCGCGGCCGCGATCCTGATCGTGCTGGCCTGGACGGCCGCCGCCCACCTGACCGGCCGGTTCGTCCTCGGGCAGCGCGACGGATGACGTGGACTAGCCTCGGCCGGTGAGGTGGCCGAAGAAGCAGGACGGGACCAATGGGACGGACGAGGCGGGGTTGCGCGTGAGGGTCTGGGGGGTGCCGGCGGCGCAGGGGTGGGGCCCGGCCGTGCGTGATGCGGCGCTGTGGGTGGCGATGGCGGGCGCCGGTGTCTTCGCCCACCGGGAACAGGCCCATCCCTCCCCGCTCCTCGGTCTGGTCCTGCCCCTCCTGGTCCTGGCGGTCGCGGTGCCCGCCGCCCGGACCCGGCCCGGGGCCGCCGTGTTCCTCGCCAACGCGGTGGTCGCCTCCGGCCTGGCCCACCCCGCCCCGGCGGCGAGCCCGTACCTGACGGCGCTGGCCGTACTGGCCTACCTCCTCGGCCTGCGGGCGGACCGTACGGGGCCGGCGCTGCTGCTGTTCGGAGCCTGCACGGCCCTTGACCTCGCGCTGTGCGCCGCCCTGGGCGTCGGCGCCGTGTACTGGTTCTACGTGCTGTCGATGGTCCCCGCGACCCTCCTCCTGCCCTGGCTGGCCGGCCGCTACCGGCAGGCCAGGCTGGCCCTGGTGCGCGAGGGCTGGCAGCGGGCGCGCGGCCTCGAACAGCAGCAGCGGTTCGTCGCCGAGCGGGCCCGGCTGAGAGAACGGACCCGGATCGCCGCCGACATGCACGACTCCCTGGGGCACGAGCTGAGCCTCATCGCGCTGCGCGCCGGGGCCCTGGAGCTCTCGCCCACCCTGACCGGCCAGGACCGTGAGGATCTGGCCGTGCTGCGCGCGGCCGTCTCCGACGCCGTCGGCCACCTGCGGGACACGATCGGCGTCTTGCGCGACGGCTCCGAAGGGGACGAACCGACGGCCTCGTCCGTGGAGCCGGTGGAGGAACTCGTCGCCCGGACCCGGGAGTCCGGAGTCACGGTGGACCTGCGGCGGGAGGGAGCGGCCCGGACCCTCCCGCCGCTGGTCGACCGCAGCGCGTACCGCGTGATCCAGGAGTCGCTGACCAACGCCATCAAGCACGCACCCGGCAGTACGGTCCGCATCCGGATCGCCCACCAGGCGGACCGGACCGAGGTGCGGGTGACCAACTCCGCCCCGCCGGCCGGCGCCCCGCCCGAGCCCGGGCCGGCCGCGAGCCGGGTCTCGGGCCACCGCGGACTGACCGGACTGCGCGAACGGGTCCTGCTCCTCGGCGGAACGCTGCACGCCGCGCCCCGTGAAGGCGGTTTCGAGGTCCTCGCCTCCCTCCCGGACCAGGTGGGACCGGAGCGCCGGGGGACCACCGAGGAGCCCCGGGAGGAATCCGGTTCGCAATCGGCGCGCCGTCACACCGCCGCCCGGCGCAACACCCGGTACCGGTTCGCCGCCGCGTTCGCCGCCCCCGTCGGGTTCGGTCTCGTGGCCCTCGCCTCCTGCGCGTACCTGGCCCTCCAGCTGACCACCTGCGTCCTGCACCCCGCGGACTTCGCCGCGGTCCGGGTGGGGCAGGACCGCGGCGAGGTGGCCCGGTTCCTTCCGGAGCAGCAGTTCCGGTACGTACCGGACGCCGTCCGGGCGCTGCCCGTACCCCCTGGCACCGTGTGCGCGTACTACCGCTCGAACGGCAACCTCCTGGACGAGGTCGACGTCTACCGGCTCTGTTACGCGGGCTCCCGTCTGGTGGCCAAGGACGTGCTGCGGGGCTGAGGGACCGGGGAGCCCCGGCGCATGAGGCATGATCGGGGGATGTCTGATCGCATCATTGCCGCCTGTGACGGAGCGGCCAAAGGTAATCCCGGGCCCGCCGGCTGGGGTTGGGTCATCGCCGACTCCCAGGGCCGCCCAGAGCGCTGGGAGGCCGGCCCGCTGGGCCGGGCCACCAACAACATCGGGGAACTGACCGCCCTCCAGCGGCTGCTGGAGGCGTTGGAGCCGGGGACGGCCGTCGAGGTGCGGATGGACTCCCAGTACGCCATGAAGGCCGTGACCCAGTGGCTGCCGGGCTGGAAGCGCAACGGGTGGAAGACCTCCTCCGGCCAGCCGGTCGCCAACCGTGAACTCGTCGAGACGATCGACGGGCTGCTGGCCGAGCGTGACGTGACCTTCCAGTACGTTCCGGCGCACCGCGAGGACGGTGACCACCTGAACGCGATCGCCGACCAGGCCGCCAGCGACGCGGCCGTCACCCAGGAGGCCGCCGGTACGGCCCTCGGCAGCCCGGACATGCCGGTACCGGACCCGGCGGCGGCCTCGCCCGCGCGCCGGAAGGCCGCCGCGCCGAGGAAGCGTACGGCCACAGGCACCACGGCCGGCGGCGGATCCCGGGCCATCAAGGCGAAGTTCCCCGGCAGCTGCTCCTGCGGGAAGCCCTACGCCGCCGGGGACATGATCACCAAGAACGGCAGCCGCTGGGGCCACCAGGCCTGCGGTTCGCTAGGAGCGGTGGACGCGTAGGTACTCCACCTCGTAGGACATCTGCGACACGGAGGGATCGGGCGCCGGGTGGTAGCGGCCCGCGCACACGGACAGGTTGACGATCAGGTACGCCCGCCAGTTGCGCCCGACTCCCCGGCGGTCGGCGAAGACCCGGGTGCCGTTGACCCACCACACGACCGAGCGCGCCCCGAACTCCACCTTGAGGTCCACCCAGCCGCCGGGGGCGACGGAGGAGCTCCGGTGGTAGCGCGAGCCGCCCTTGACGTGGTTGGAGAGTTCGAGGAGGTCGGCGTTGTCGGGGTGGTACTCGAAGACGTCGATCTCGTTGCCGCCGTCCCGCCAGGTCCAGATCGCCGGCCAGGCCCCGATCTCGGCGGGCAGCCGCACACGGGACTCCAGTACGTCACCGGCCCGCACCATGAACCCCTCGTCGCTGCCCTCGGTGGTCAACAGCCCCGCGTCCCAGTTGCCGTCCGGGCGGCGGGTGGCCCGAAAGGTGCCGGTGCGGCTGTAATCGGGGTCCGCCACCAGGTGGTCGAGTTTGTTGTCACCGGGATTGGTGGGGCCGCCGTTCGGATAGGCCCAGGACCGGCCCGCGACCCACTGGGTGGCCGACCCGAAGTCGGCGGTGAAGACCGGGGCCCGGGTGCCCGGCGCCGCGGTGGCGCGGTCGGGGGTGCCGGTGAAGCGTCCGAGGAGTCGTCGGAGCCACGTGAGAACCTGAGTGAGCACGACGGCTCCTTCCTCCTGAATGGACGCCCCTGCAGCATGCCCAGCTGCGGTGCGGTACATACCGGTGGACCGGTTTGTCTTCCGCCGCCCCTCGCATGTAATAATCAATCTATAGTTCTACCCATTACATGCGAGGGCGAGGAGTTACACCGGTATGTGGGAGTGTGAGCGTGTCATCGGCGCCGACCTGGACGTCGAGGAGGTCATCGGCGTCTACCGTGCGTCCACCCTCGCCGAGCGTCGCCCCGTCGCCGAAGTGGAGCGGTTCGCCCGGATGCTGGCCGGAGCCAACCTCGTCGTCGTCGCCCGGACCGAGGACGGCCGGCTCATCGGCATCGCCCGTTCGATCACGGACGGCGCGTACGCGACGTACGTCAGCGATCTCGCCGTCGACGTCGCCTACCAGGGCAAGGGCGTAGGCCGCGACCTCATCCGCGTCACGCGGGAAGCGGCGCCCGAGGCGGGGCTGATCCTGCTCGCCGCGCCGGCCGCGGTCGACTACTACCCGCACGTCGGCTTCACCCGCCACGAATCCGCCTGGACCCTCGACCGCCTGTAGTGAGCCGCTGAGGGGCGCCGGTCAGGGGGCGGCCAACCTCCCTTTTCCATAAGCCAGTTGCGCGCGCCCACGGCGGGGTAGCATCCGTGCCGTGGGGGGACTGGTAAAACGCAACAGAGGCAACGCTGCCCTGCGCGCCTGCGGCTGCGCGGTGGTGGGACTGTTCCTCATCGCCGGATGCTCGGCCGACGGCACGCCGAAGGGCGGTGCGGCGAGCCGCACCCCGGCCGCG
This sequence comes from Streptomyces sp. NPDC048257, assembly GCF_043201855.1. NCBI lineage: Bacteria > Bacillati > Actinomycetota > Actinomycetes > Kitasatosporales > Streptomycetaceae > Streptomyces > Streptomyces sp. NPDC048257. The sequence goes on along the minus strand of NZ_JBICZI010000001.1, from coordinate 107,338 downwards.
CCGCCGGGCACGGGCGGCAGCACCGCGGGACCGGGCAGCACGGCCGCGAGTACCCCGACCGGCGGCACCGGCTTCCCCCTGGTGCCCGAGCTCGACGAGTCCAAGCAGCCGAAGACGGTCGCCGAGGCCCGGGAACTGCTCCGCCGGGTCGTCATCGCCGAACAGGCGCTCGGGCCCGAGGTCGTGCGCAGCACCCCGTTCGAGAGCGATCCCGGCCACTGGCCCGTGCTCGACGAGGGCTGCGTCTGGCAGACCGCGGGGCTGCCGGCCGACGTACTCGCCACGAGCACCCGCTACTTCCACGTCCCGGCCAAGGACGGCCGCGGCCGGGTACGCCTCAGCGCCACCGTCACCATCCACCACAACCGCCTGGAATCCGGCTGGGAGACCGCCCGCTCCATGGAGGAGGTCCTGCGCTGCCCGGACCAGAAGCTGCGTGAGGGCGAGGAACTCAAGAGCCTGTGGGGCGGCGTCCTCTACCTCGGCGAGCAGATGAACGGCTGGACCGAGGACGCCTTCACCGAATCCGGCAAGTACGTCGGCGCGCAGGACGGCGGACCCCACTACTACACCTGGTCGCAGGCCCAGTTCGGACCCGTCACCGTGGCCATCGCCGCCCGGGGCGCGGCGGGCATCACCGAGGAGGCCGTGAGCGCCTTCGTGGTCCAGGGCACCAGCCGGATGATGGCGCAGGCCAAGCAGGAGCTCGGAAAGGCGGCGGGCTGATGGAGCCGCTCCATCCCTCGGACCCCTCCCGGATCGGCGGCCACCGACTCCTCGGACGGCTCGGCGCCGGCGGCATGGGCGTCGTCTACCTCGGCCGTACCGACGACGGCGCGCTCGCCGCGGTCAAGGTGATCCGCGCGGAGTACGCCGAAGAGGCCGACTTCCGGGCCCGCTTCCGCCGCGAGGCCGAGATCGCCGCCGCGGTGGACAGCCCATGGGCCGTCCGGATCACCGGCGCCGACCCGGACGCCCCCGAACCGTGGCTCGCCACCTCCTTCGTCGCGGGCCCCTCCCTCGCCGAGGCCGTCGCCGCCCACGGCCCGCTCCCGCTGCGCGCCGTACGGATCCTCGGCAAGGCCATGGCCAAGGCCCTCGGGGTGATGCACGAGCAGGGCCTCGTACACCGCGACGTCAAACCCGGGAACGTCCTCCTCGGCATGGACCGGCCCCGGCTCATCGACTTCGGGATCGCCCGGGGCGGCGAGCACACCGCCCTGACCTCGGCCGACGCCGTCCTCGGCACCCCCGGCTTCCTTCCGCCCGAGCAGGCCGAGGGCCGCCCCGCCGAACCGGCCGGCGACGTCTTCTCGCTCGGCTGCCTCCTCGCGTACGCCGCCGGCGGCCGGCTGCCCTTCGGTACCGGCACCGTCGACGCGGTGCTCTACCGCACGGTCCACGACGAGCCCGACCTCGGCCCGCAGATCCTCGCCGACCCCGAACTCGCCGCGCTGCTGCGGACCTGCCTCGCCAAACACCCAGACGTCCGGCCCACCGCGCGCGAGCTGGACGAGGCCCTGACGGAGGACACCCCGGGGGAGGGCACCGACTGGCTGCCCGATCCGGTCGTCGCCACCATCGCCGAGCGCGCCGCCGCGCTGCTCGCCCTGCCGGGCATCGACGAGACCGTCGCCGAGCCGGACGCCGCCCCCGCGCCCGGCACGGCCCCGCCCTCCCGCAGAAGGTTCCTCGCCCTCGCCTCCGGGGGAGCCGTGCTCGTGGCCGGCGGCGGCCTGGCCACCTGGCTGGCCCTCCGCGACCGGGACAGGTCCAAGTCCCCGGCGGACGCCCGGCGGCAGTGGGTGATCGGTGTGCAGGCCGATCTCACCGGCCCGCGGAAGGCCGCCGGACAAGCCCAGGAACGTGGGGTTCGGCTGGCCGTCGACGCCTTCAACTCCCGCAAGGACAAGCCCTTCACGCTCACCGTCGCCACCGCCGACGACGGAGGGCAGGCGGACCGCTCCGCGGCCGCCGCCACCGGACTCATCGCCAACCGCGACCTGTTCGCGGTGATCGGCCCCACCGGCAACGAGTCCGTCATCCCGTGCCTCGAGCTCTACGGAGAGGCCTCCGTACCCCTGGTCACCGTGTCCGCCCTGGCGACCACCTTCGGCGTTACCGACCGGCGCAGCTTCTTCCAGAGCTGTCCGCTCTCCTCGGGCCAGGCCGCCGCGGTCAACCTGCAACTCGCCGGGAAGCAGGGCGTCCGCCGGATGGGCATCCTCAGTGACCGCAGCGGCGACACCGACACCTGGCAGGCGGCCCAGCTGGTGGGCCGCACCATCGCCTACTTCGCACCCGAGGCCACCTACTACGGGCGCGTCGTCCCGCGCGGCGTGCAGGACCTGGCCCCGGTGGTCACCGACATGCTCGCCCACGGCGTCGACGGCTTCTTCTACACGGGCACCCCGGCCGGAGGGGCCAAGGCCGCCGGACTGCTCGCCGCCGCCGGCTTCAAGGGCCCCCGGGCCGCCGACTACACCATCGCGGACCCCGAGTTCCTCGGCGCGGCCGGCCCGGCGGCCGAGGGCTGGCAGTTCTTCACCCCGTACACCGGCCCCGAGGCCCCCGAGGTCGCGGAGATGACCCGCGCGCACCGGGCGGCGTACGGCGCGGCCCCCGACATCTGGGCGGCGGAGGCCTTCGACGCCACCCGCCTGGTCATCGACCGGCTGGTCACCGCCGCCGCGGGCGGTGCGCGGCCGACCCGCGCCGGTCTGCTGACCGCGCTCGCCCAGGGCACCTTCCGCGGCCTGACCAAGGAGTACACCTTCGACGACCGGCGGCAGGTCAAGGGCAACGTCTTCTTCGTGCACCAGGTGGAGGGCGGCCGCATGCGCTACGTCGGCCCGGCCAACGCGCCCGTGGCGGGATAACCCCCGGTGCGCCCCCTCACCTCTGCCGATCCGGCCGCGATCGGCGGCAACCGGCTGCTGGGACGCCTCGGTTCGGGCGGCATGGGTACCGTGTACCTGGCCCGTTCCGCTGCGGGCACCCTCGTCGCGGTCAAGGTCATCCGCGCCGACCACGCCGCGAACCCGGACTTCCGCGCCCGCTTCCGCCGCGAGGTGGAAGCCGCCGGGCAGCTCACCGGGCGCTGGGTGGTCCCGGTGGTCGCCGCCGACCCGCAGGCACGCGAGCCCTGGCTCGCCACCCCCTTCGTGCCCGGCCCCTCCCTGGCCGAGGCCGTCGGAGGGTACGGCCCGCTGCCCGCCCGGGCGGTACGGACCCTGGGCGCGCGGCTCGCCGAGGCGCTGGAGCAGGTGCACGCGGCCGGACTGGTCCACCGCGACGTCAAACCCGGCAACATCCTGCTCGCCCCGGACGGGCCCCGCCTGATCGACTTCGGGATCGCGCGCGCCGAAGGCGCCGCCACGCTGACCGCCGTGGACGCGGTCCTCGGGACCCCGGGATACCTGGCACCGGAGCAGGCCCGGACGGACGGCGCCGCGGCGGGCGCCCCGAGCGACGTGTTCTCCCTCGGCTGCGTCCTGGCGTACGCGGCGACCGGGCACGGGCCGTTCGGCGGCGGCCACGCGGCCGCGGTGGTCTACCGCACCGTGCACGACGAGCCCGAACTCTCGGGCCTTCCCGCGGAGTTGCTCGATCCGGTGCTGGCCTGCCTGGCGAAGGACCCGACGGCCCGGCCCACACCCGCAGAGCTGCGCGCCGTACTGGGCGACGAACTCACCGGAGCGGACGCCGAGGACTGGCTGCCGCCCCCGCTGCCCCGCCTCATCGCCGAACGCTCCACCAGGGCCCTGGACCTGCCCGCCCCCGAGCCGACCCGGATCGACGCGCCGGAGGCGGTCGTACGGGGCCTCACCCGCAGGCGGCTGCTCGCGGCCGGCGCGGGCGGCCTGGCCCTCATCGGCGCACCGGTCGCCTGGTTCACCACCCGCGGGCGGGCCCGCGGCACGACACCGCCGGCCCGCGACCTCGCCACCCTCACCCTCGCCCTGCAGGCCGACCTGACCGGGCCCGGCAAGGGGATCGGCATCGGCCAGGCACACGAGCGCGGGATGAGACTGGCCGTGGACCGGCACAACAGCCGCAAGGACGCCGCGTTCCGGCTGGCCCTGCGCGTCGCCGACGACGCCGGGGACCCCGCGCGCGCCGCGCAGGTGGTCAAGGAGCTGGCCGCCGATCCCGCGGTGCTGGCACTCACCGGCCCCACCTGGGACGCGGCCCTGCCCGAGCTGGCCACCGCCTGCGGCGCGGCCGATCTCGCCCTGCTGCTGGTGTCGGCCGACAGCGCCGAGACCGCCCCGTCGCAGTGGCGCACCCTGGTCGCCACCCGCCCGGCCGGCGACCAGCTCGCCCTCCCGGTGATCGACTACTTCAGCCGCATCCGGCCCGTCCACCGCACGGGCCTGGTGGAGGACGTCGAAGGCGGCGAGCCCGCGTATCCGCTCGTCCGCGTCCTGCAGCAGAGCCCGCCGTCGCAGGGCACGGTCAGCGTCCACCGGATCCAGGCGGGCAGCTCCGACTTCGCGGGCGCCGTACGCGCACTGACCGGGGCCGGGGCCGAAGCCGTCGTCTACGCCGGCACCTCACCGCAGCGTGCGGCCCAGATGGCCCGCGCCCTGACCGAGGGCGGGTTCCGGGGACCGCGGATGGGCATCCAGCACGCCATGGAACCGGCCTTCCTCACCGCGGCCGGACCGGCAGCCGAGGGCTGGCTGTTCAGCGCCCTGTTCACCGATCCCCTGGCCGTGCCCGCCGCGGCCGAGTTCGTCGCCGCGCACCGCACCGCGTACGGGCAACCGCCCGCCCGCTGGGCCACCGAGGCGTACGACGCCGTGGGCCTGGTGACTGCGGCCCTGACCGGCCTGGGGGAGGAAGGGCGGGACCGTGCGGGCCTGACCCGCAGGATCTTCCGGACGGCCCACGAGGGCCTGGCCAAGCCGTTGTCCTTCGACTCCAACACACACGTTCTGACCAGGACCCGCACCGCCCACCTCTACCGGGTCGAATCCGGCGCGTACCGGTACCTGGGCCTCCACGCGGACGTACGCCCCGAGTCCGCGCAGTGAGCGGGGCCGGCCAGGGCGGGACGGCCCCGGCGCGGCGTCGCGTGGCGTGGCTACTCGAACCGGGAGGTGTCGCCGGCCCCCCGGCGGACGATCTCGACGTCACCACCGGAGAAGTCGATGACGGTGGTCGGCTCGGTGCCGCAGTCACCCGAGTCCAGTACGGCGTCCACCTCGTGGTCGAGCCGCTCCTTGATCTCCCAGCCCTGCGTCATCGGCTCGGCCTCGTCGGGCAGCAGCAGGGTGCTGGAGAGCAGCGGCTCGCCGAGCTCCGCGAGCAGGGCCTGCGTGACGACGTGGTCGGGGATGCGGACTCCGACCGTCTTCTTCTTCGGGTGCAGCAGCTGGCGCGGCACCTCCGACGTCGCGGGGAGGATGAAGGTGTAACTGCCCGGGGTCGCCGCCTTGATGGCGCGGAACACGTCATTGTCGATGTGGACGAACTGACCCAGCTGTGCGAAGTTCTGGCACACGAGGGTGAAGTGGTGACGGTCGTCCAGGTGCCGGATCGACCGGATCCGGCTGATGCCGTCGCGGTTGCCCAGCTGGCATCCCAGCGCGAAGCAGGAGTCCGTCGGGTATGCGACGAGCTTCCCGCCGCGGATCATGTCGACCACGCTGTCGATGGTGCGCCGCTGGGGATTCTCTGGGTGTACGTCGAAGTATTTCGCCATCCGCCGAGCGTACGCGCTCGCGGCCCCGCCACCGCCCCGCCACCGCCCCGCCACCGCCCCGCCACCGCCGCGCCCGGGCCCGCCCGGGCTCGCCGGCCGGGCCGCGGGGGACAGGGTGCGACGATGCGCGGATGCGCACGCTGAGTGAACTGCCGGACGTCGACGATCCCGCCTGGCCCGAACTGGCCGAGGAACTCGGTGCCGGGGCCGTGCCGGGCAAGCCGGGCCCGGCCTGATCGACAAGACGGGCCCCGAGGGGCCGACGGTGGACTTTCGGCAGTGCCGCGGACCCGGGGGAGTTCCGTAGGGTCGCCTGCGTGAGATCAGTGATCAGCAAGACCCGGATACCGGAACCGGTCGCGTCCGCGGGCCTGTTCGCCGGTGCGGTCGCCGCCGTCGGCATGAGCGTGACCGGGCTGTGGTGGGGGATACCGGCGGCGCTCTGCGCCTTCCTCGCGGGCCGAGGGCCCGGGCCGGGCCGGAGCGCCGCGCTGGCCCTGGCGGCCGTGCTCGCGGCCGCCGTGCCGGCCGTGGTCCTGGTACCCGCCTGGCTCGGGTGGGGGAGCCGGTTCGTGCTGATGCTGTTCGCGGCGGTGATGCTCCCGTGGTTCGCAGGCCGCTTCCTGCGCCAGTACCGCGCACTGGTACGGGCCGGATGGGAGCGGGCCGCGCGGCTGGAGCAGGAGCAACGACTGCTCGCCGAACAGGCCCGCCTGCGTGAACGGACCAGGATCGCGCAGGACATGCACGACCTCCTCGGCCACGAACTCAGCCTCATCGCCCTGTCGGCGGGAGCCCTCAAGCTGGCCCCGGGCCTGCCCGAGGCCCACCGCGCCGCCGCACAGGACATCCGCTCCAGGGCGGGAGCCGCCGTGGACCGGCTCGGCGAGGTGATCGGCATCCTGCGCGAGCCCTCGGACACCGCGGCCGGGCCCGGAGCCGGCGTCGCGCCCGGGCTCGCGGGGATCGGGGGCCTGGTGGACCGGGCCGCCGCGGCGGGGCTCGACGTACGGCTGCGCGTGGCGGGCGAACCGGCGGCCGACGAGCCGCCGCGGGCCGTCGGCCGGGCCGTGCACCGCATCGTCCAGGAGGCGCTGACGAACGTGGCCAAGCACGCGCCCGCCGACCGGGCGACGGTCGTCCTGCGGCGCGCGGAGGACCGGACCGAGGTCGCCGTGACGAACCGGCCCACGCGGGGCCCGGATCCCGGACCGACCGGCTCGGCCGCCGCACCCGGCGGGGCCCACCGTCTCGGGCTCATCGGCCTGGACGAACGGGTCCGGCTGGCCGGCGGCTCCTTCACCGCGGGCCCCGAGGGCGACGGCTTCGCCGTGCGCGCCGTACTCCCGCACCGGCCGGGCGGGCCGGCTCCGGCCGCCCCGGCCCGCCCGGCCGGCGTACTGCCTCCCGAGCACCACACCGCCCGCCGTCGGCTGCGCCGTACCGCCACCGCGGCCGTGCTGGTCCCGTTGTGCACCGCCGGTCTGCTCATCCTCGGGGTGCGGGCCTGGGACACCGTCACGGCACGGCAGTCCGTACTCGCCCCGCAGGACTACGCCCGGCTGAGCGTCGGGCAGCCCCGCACCGAGGTGACGCCCTACCTGCCCGAACGCCAGACGACCCGCCGCCCGGCCGTGCCCACCCCCGAACCGCCGGGCACCGCCTGCGAGTTCTACGTACAGACCGCCGACCCCTTCGACGACCGCTCGGGGGACGTCTACCGCCTCTGCTTCCGGGCCGGCCGCCTGGTCTCCACCGACACCTTCACCGGGAGGGAAGTCCGATGATCCGGATCCTGATCGCCGACGACGAGCCGATGATCCGCGCCGGCGTCCGCGCCGTCCTCGCCACCGACCCCGGCATCACGGTCGTCGCCGAGGCCGCCGACGGCCACGAGGCGGTGCGGCTCGCGCAGAGCCACCACCCGGACGTGGCCGTCCTGGACATCCGGATGCCGGGAACGGACGGCATCGAGGCCGCCGCCGAGATCCGCAGGACCGCACCCGCGACCGGAGTCGTGATGCTGACGACCTTCGGCGAGGACGAGTACATCCTGCGTGCGCTCGGCGAGGGCGCCACCGGATTCCTCGTCAAGTCCGGCGAGCCGGAGGAACTGATCGCCGGGGTGCGGGCCGTCGCCGACGGCGCCGCCTACCTGTCACCGAAGGTCGCGGCCCGGGTCGTCGCCCACCTCGCGGCCGACGGCGCGGGCGCCCGGGCGGGCCGCCGCGCCGCGGCCCGTGCCCGGGTCGACGCCCTGACCGGCCGCGAACGGGAGGTGCTGGGCTTCCTCGGCGGCGGGCTGTCCAACGGGCAGATCGCCCGCCGTCTGCACCTGGCCGAAGGCACGGTGAAGGCCCACGTCAGCTCGATCCTCGCCCGCCTCGGCGTCGACAACCGGGCCGCGGCGGCGGTGGTCGCGCACGAGGCCGCGGTCGTTCCCGCGCCGCCCGCGGACCGGACCCCGTACGAGCAGCGCTGACACCGCGTGCCCGGCGACCGGCAGGAGGAGGATCCACAGGGTCGCGACTGCACTCGCGCCGAGCGCCGCGCCCGCGAGGACGTCGTGCGGATAGTGCACGCCCACCAGCACCCGCAGCAGGGCGGCGGCCGCCGCCATCGGCAGGGCGAGGGCCGCGAGCCGGGGCCGTACGAGCGTCACACCGACCGCCAGCGCGACGGCGAGGGTGGCGTGATTGCTGGGGAAGGACCAGTCGCCCGGCACCGGGCACGGCGCGACGGCCGACGCCCCCGCCACCGCCCGGCACGGCCGTTCCTCGTCCACGAGGAGTTTCAGTGCCTCGCTGAGGGCGTAGGAGGCCACGGTCCCGGCCGCCGCCAGGGCCACACCGGCCAGGCCCGGCACGTCACGGCGCCGCAGGGCGCGCAGGCCCGTCCAGGCCAGCAGCAGGCCCAGGAACAGCAGCGTGCCCTCACTCGCGGCTTCCAGCGCCTGCCCGGCCCACGCCGGCCAGTCGCGCGCCACGCTCCCGGCGAGTGACCGGTACGCCGTCGCCGAGGCGCCCTCCGTGACGTGTACCGGCTCGTTCGTGCCCAGTGCGCCGCCGGGAGCCGCCCAGGTGACGGCCGCGGTGCCCGCGCCGAACGCCGCTCCGGCCAGCGACAGCCGCAGGCCCCATCCGTATCGGGTGTTCTCTTCCATGGACCCGACCGTAGGAATCCGGGGACCGGCCCGCCCCGGCCGAAGGGCCACCCCGGACCCCGACGAACGTCAGGGTTGCGGCATCGGCCGTCCCGTGCCGCACGGCCGCGCCGCGGACGCTCCGGACGCTGCCGGGCGGGTTCGGGGGCACGATGAGAGATAGCCGCGCGCCTCGGCCCGCCCCGGAGCGGATAGGGGCGGGTGGCGTCGGGCCGACGATGCCGGAAGGAGCGTCGCCGATGGGTGCGATCGACGGGTCGGGGATCGGTGGGTTCAGGCCGGGTATGGCGGGAGTCACCCCGCCGAGCGGGTTGCTCGACGTCCTGAACGTCGCGGCGGTCGTCCTCGACTCCGAGGGGCGGGTCGCACTGTGGAGCCCGCAGGCCGAGCAGCTGTTCGGCTGGACGGCCGGGGAGGCGCTGGGCCAGCCCGCCGCCCGGCTGCTGGCCGCCAAGGAGCACGTGGGCCTGGTCACGGAGCTGTTCGCGCGCGTCATGGGCGGCGCGGGGGACTGGGCGGGAGCCTTCCCGGTACGGCTCAGGGACGGCACCACGCGCCTGGTGGAGTTCCGCAACATGCGGCTGCTCGACGATCACGGCCAGATGTACGCCCTGGGCATCGCGACCGACCGCACCCGGCTGCGCCAGCTGGAGCGGGACCTCGCCCTCTCGGCGCGCCTGGTGGCCCAGTCCCCGATCGGGCTCGCGGTCCTCGACACGGAACTGCGGTACGTGCTGGTCAACCCCACGCTGGAGCGGATCAACGGACTGCCCGCCGAGGAGCACATCGGCCGGGGCGTCCGCGAGGCCCTCGCCTTCCTCGACGACGCGGAGGCCGCCGAGTCGGCGATGCGCCAGGTCCTGGCCACCGGAAGACCGCTGCTCGAACAGTTCACGGCCGGCCGCGCCCACGGCGGGGACCGCACCGAACACGCCTGGTCGGTGTCGTACTACCGGCTGGAGGACGCCACCGGGCGGGTCCTGGGTCTGGCCACCTCCGTGGTGGACGTCACCCAGAGTCACCAGGCGGCCCTCGAGATCGCCCGCAGCCGCCGCCGCCTCGCACTCATCGCCGACGCCACCGTCCGGATCGGCACCACCCTCGACCTCGAGCAGACCGCGCGGGAGCTCGCCGACGTCGTCGTCCCCGAACTCGCGGACATCGCGGCCGTCGACATCCTCGACTCCGTCCTCGAAGGCCGGCCGACCCTGAGATCATCCGCCCACGAGCCCGCGGTGTTCCGCGCACTGGCCCTCGCCGCCGCCTACCCCAGCGACGCCGTCCGCGCCGCCGACCCGCCGGGCGACATAGCCCGCTACGCCGCGGACCGGCTGGTCACCCAGTCCGTGACGACCGGCCACCCGGTCCTGGTCGCCCACGTCCAGGCCCAGGACATCTCCCGCATCGCACGCGACAGCACCGCCGCCAACCTCCTGACCCGCGCCGGACTGCGCTCCTACCTGGCCGTCCCGCTCATCGCCCGCGGCGAGGTCCTCGGCGCCCTCGACCTCAAACGCACCCGCAACCCGCTGCCGTTCAACGACGACGACATCGTGCTGGCCGGAGAACTCGCCGCCCGCGCCGCCGTGTGCATCGACAACGCCCGCTGGTACCGCAACGCCCACCACACCGCCCTCGCCCTCCAGCACCACCTCCTCCCGCACCACCCCCCGCCCACCCCCGGCCTGGAAGTCGCCTACCGGTACCGGCCCGCCGCGGCCAGCAGCGAGATCGGCGGCGACTGGTTCGACGCCATCGCCGGACCGGACGACACCACCGTCCTCGTGGTCGGAGACGTCATGGGCAGCGGCATCAACGCGGCCGCCAGCATGGGGCAGCTGCGCACCGCGACCCGCACCCTCGCCGAACTCGCGCTCGACCCGCCGCAGGTGCTCCAGCAGCTCGACCACACCACCGCCGCACTGGAGGAGACCATCGCCACCTGCGTCTACGTCGTCTACGACCCGCACGCCGCCCAGTGCCGCGTGGCCCTCGCCGGACATCTGCCGCCCGTCCTCATCCGCTCCGGCCAGAGCCCCCGACTGCTCGAACTGCCCACCGGCGCACCGCTCGGCGTCGGCGGCATCCCCTTCGAATCCACCGCCATCGCCATGGACCCCGGCGATCAACTGGTCCTCTACACCGACGGGTTGGTCGAGACCCGCGACCAGCCCATCGACGAACGGCTCGACCTCCTCCTCGCCCTGCTCGCCGACACCGGGCGTCCGCTGGAGGAGACCTGCGACCGCCTGCTGGACTCCCTGCGCCGCACGGACGACCACGACGACGTGGCCCTGGTCATCGCCCGCGCCAGGCCCCTGCCGACGGACCCGGCATAGCCCCTTCGGTGTGCCACAATGCGGATTCGAGCGACTGGCGGCCCGGAGATGGAATCGACCATCGGGAAGCACACTCGCGGGAGCCGACCGCCTGGGCGCCCGCGCAGGTGCCGCCATGAACGATTTCGCCGACGTCGACCGCAGCGGTCGCGGGCCGGAACTCCTCGACTATCTCGACCACGCCCACCACGGACTGTCCGCACCCAAGAACGTGATGCGCACGCGCATGGCCGTACCGGTGGGCCACGGCGTCCTGGACCTGGGCTGCGGTGCGGGACACGAGCTGGTCGAGCTCGAACGCGCCGGACTGCGCGCGTACGGAGCGGATTCCAGCCGCGTGATGCTGGACGCGAGCCGCAGGCGGCTGGAGGCCTTCGGGCTCCCGGTCCGGCTCGTCCGCGCCGATGCCCACCGCCTGCCGTACGCCGACGGGAGCTTCGCGGGCTGCCGCATCGAACGCGTCCTCCAGCACGTGAACGACCCCGCCGCCGTCCTGGCGGAAGCGCACCGGGTCCTGCGCCCGGGCGGAAGCCTCACCGTCCTGGAGCCCGACTGGGCGTCCCTCGTCCTGGCCTCCGGGGACCCGGAGGCGGCGCGCGCCGTCGCCGACGCGGTCGGCGGCCGCGTTCCGAACCGCCAGGTGGGCCGGCACCTGCGCCGCCTGCTGACCTCGGCGGGCTTCACCGACGTACGCGCCGAGGTCGAGCTCGTCGTCTACGCATCGGCCACGGAACTGTCCCGCGTCATCTCCCTGGAACGGGCCGCACGTGCGGCGTGGACCGGCGGCCTGATCCCGCGCGGGCGCGCGGAGGCCCTGCTCCGTGAACAGGCCGCGCTGACGGAGTCCGGCGGCTTCCACGCCACGTTCCAGCGCACCACCGTCGCCTGGGCGCGACGGGACGGCGCCACGGACCGCTGACGGGCGCGCGGGCTTCGGCGGGCCCTACGGCGGGGCGCCGGCCGGCGCCCCGCCGACTGTTATCGTCCGAGGTATGCCCGAGCTCATAGCCCCCACCCCCCGCCTGCACGCTTCCTGGCTGGCCGCGCAACAGGAATGGGGACCCGACGCCCACATGGACGGAGCCGGCCTCGGCTCCGACGACGATGTGGACACCCCGGAGGGCTTCGCGGCCTGGGTGGAGCGACTGGGCCGGTACGCGGACCGCACGGTGCCGGTCGACCACGGCCGGGTCCACGCGACGTACTGGTGGATCTCCGAGGGCGACACGTATCTGGGCGCGATCGACCTGCGGCACTACCTGAACGGCTTCCTCCTCGACGCGGGCGGCCACATCGGCTATGGCATCAGGCCCTCGGCACGTCGCCGGGGCCTGGCCACCTGGGCCCTGCACGCGGTCCTGCACGAGGCGCGCGTCCTGGGGATGGACCGGGTCCTGCTGACCTGCGACCCGGACAACGAGGCCTCCGTCCGCACGATCGAGGGCAACGGCGGGGTCCTGGAGGACGTCCGGGACACCCTGATCGGCCCCAAGCGCCGCTACTGGATCGACCTCTAGCGGACGGCGGCGCAGCGCCACCGTGTCGTTCCACCCCCGTACGGCGGCGGTGGGCCGATAGTGGGGCTGTGAGCGACAGACCGGAGGAACCGGGGCGGGGTCGTGCCGAGGACGGCACGGCCTGGTCCGGACGTGCGGGTGCGCAGGCGTTCGCGGCGGTGGAGGCGGCCACGGACTGGCTGCTCGGATATCCCTTCGTCTTCCGGGCCCTGTCCCGCCGCATCGGCGTCGGCGAGGTCCTGATCGACTACGGCTGCGGGCCGGGCAAGGTGGCCGACCAGGCCGCCCGGCGGCTGGGCGCGCGCGTGCTGGGGGTGGACACCTCCCCGGAGATGCTGACGCTGGCCCGCGGATCGGCGACCGCGGTGGCCGGGTACCACCTGGTCGAGGACGGACGGGTGAGCGGCCTGCCGGACGGCTGCGCGGACGCCGTGATGTGCAACCACGTGCTGGCGTCGCTGCCGACCGAGGAGGCGGTGCTCGGCGTGTTCACCGAGATCCACCGGCTCCTGCGGCCGGGCGCCCCGTTCGTCCTGCTGAGCACCGATCCCGCCTGCAGCGGCACGGAGTACGCCTCGCTGCGGATCGGCGAGCCGGGCGAGGCGTACGGTCCGGGCGACGAGCTGACCGTACGGCTCCGGCGCACGGACGGATCCTGGCAGGAGGTACGCAACCACGCGTGGCCCGTCGGCCTGCTGCCGGACCTGCTGGAGCGCACCGGCTTCCGGGACGTCGGGCAGCACCGCCCGACCGTGGACGAGGCACTGACCGTGGCCGATGCGGACCTCGCGGACGGCCGCGCGTGGGCGGGGGAGCGGGCGAACCCGCCTCTGGTGATCACGACGGCCCGGGCGCACTGAATTCTCCGTGCGCTCCGTCCGCGCCTGCGCGGTGTTACTGTCGCGCCATGTCGTCCAAGGCCGAAATAGACGTGGTGACCGCCGAGTTCTTCGGCGCCTTCGACAACCGGGGCGGCAAGCCCGCCGATCTGGACCGGATCCGTCGGCTGGTGCTGCCGGGCGGAGTGATCACCATGACCGGCCCGCAGTTCACGGTCTACACCGTGGAGGGGTTCATCGAGCCGCGCCGGCGCCTGCTGGCCGACGGCCGGCTCACCGAGTTCTCCGAGTGGGAGACCTCCGAACGGACCGAGATCGCGGGCGACATCGCGTCGCGGTTCGGCGAGTACGGCAAGTCGGGGATCCTCGACGGCACGCCGTTCCAAGGGGGCGGGACCAAGACCATCCAGTTCGTCCGCACCGCGGACGGCTGGCGGATCGCCGCCTTCGCCTGGTACGACCAGCCCTGACCAGTGACATCGCTACGCGTGCGGGCTGCAGCAGCCGTCGCGCAGCATCTGGTCCAGCACCGTGAGCCAGTGGCCGGACTCCGGGGCGGGCGAGGTGAAGGCACGCTCCAGGACCGGGCGTTCACGGACGGTCCCGCCGCGGACCGTCGCCCGTACGCGGACCAGGTCGCCGAAGTCGGTGAACGGGTCGCCGTCGACCAGGGTGAGGTCGGCGATCCGGCCGGGCTCGACCGTGCCGAGCCGGTCCGCGACGCCGAACACCCGGGCCGGCGTCCGGGTCACCGTCGTCAGGGCCTCCGCCGGCGTCAGGCCGTACCGGTGCAGGGCCCGCAGGGCCAGGTGGAGATGGAGGCCGACCGGGGTGAGCGGCGCGTCGGTGCCGAGCGCCAGCCGTCCGCCGCCCTCGATGACGCGCCGGTAGACGCCGACCTCCCGCTCCAGCGCCGCACTCTGCTCGGCACTCGGCGGCGTGGCCGCCGCGGCCCGGACGGCCGCCACGTCCCACGGCGGCATCAGGGACGTGACCCGGGCGTCGTCGGCGAGCGCCGGATCGGCGCCGATCAGCGGGAGGGCCGTGAAGGGGGTGGCGATGAGATCGAAACCGCCGCGCGTGTACACCTCCAGGGTGTCCTGGTACGTGTCCCCCCGCGGGGTCGCACCGTGCCCGTACTCGGCACGCTCGGTCGCCACCAGATGCGTGGTCAGGTCCTGGCCGGACCGGATGCCGGGGGCGCACAAGTGGGAGCCGGCCAGGACGCCGAGCCGCTCGTGCGCGAAGCGGGCGGCCTCGGCCATGTGCGCGTAGGGGGCCCGTACGTACGTCTTGACGAAGTCCCAGTCCAGCGCCGCGGCCCGGGCCAGCGAGCGCGCGAAGCCCGCACCCGTGCGATGGGCGCGCCCCATGCTGTAGGCGACCCGCGAGCCGTCCAGGAGCTCCCCGCCCGCCAGCATCCGGGGCGCGGCGAGCCGCCCGGCCCGGATGTCTTCGCGCAGCCGGGCCTGTTCGTAGGCGGAGCCGCCGAGCGAGACCACGGTCGTGACCCCGTACGCGAGGTGCAGGGCGCCCTGGCGCGCACCGTACGTGTAGGGGTACGGGTGGACGTGCGAGTCCCACAGGCCGGGCAGGACCGTGCCGGTGGAGGCGTCCACGGTGCGGGCGGCGCGGCGGCCCGGCCGGTGCGGTTCGACGGCGGTGATCCGGCCGCCGCTGATCAGGATGTCGACGTCGGCGCGGGGCGGGGATCCGGTGGCGTCCCAGAGCAGTCCCGCGTGCACGACGGTGTCGACGGGTGCGGGGCGCCGGTAGTCCAGGGAGACGGGCACGGACCTGGGCGCCCCGGCCGGTGCGCCGGCGTCGTCCAGGGTGAGCAGGCGCAGCCGGGCACAGGACTGGTAGAGCAGGGTGCGGGAATCCGCGGACCACGAAGGGTGGTCGGCGGGCTCGTCGGTCAGGCGGCGCGCCGGGCCGGACGGGGTGCCGTCGGGGCCGACGGGAAGCAGCCAGAGGGCCGACTCGCCGACGCAGGCCAGGAAGCGGCCGTCGGGGGACCAGACGGGACCGGAGGCGTAGCGGTCGGCGAGCGAGGCGTGGGGGGCGAGCGCGTGGAGGCGGGCGGCCCCGGTGGCGGAGTCGACGATGCGGATGAGGTTGTAACCCTCGCGGAAGCGGCGGCTGAGCCGGTTGCGGTCGCAGAGGGCGAGGTGGCGGCCGTCGGGCGACCAGCTGGGCGGGCCGGGCAGACCGCCCCCGCCGAGGGCCGCCACCAGGGGGGTCTCCGTCCCGGTCGCGAGGTCGCGGACGAGGAGCCGCCCGGCGAGGTCGAGGGCGGCGAGCCGTTTGCCGTCGGGCGACAGCACCCCGTAGACGCGGCCGCCCGGGGCGAGAACGCTCTCCCGGCCGCCGCCGAGTTCCCGGCGGCGTACGGTGTTCAGCCCGTCACGGTCGTCGGTGTAGACGAGGGCGCGGCCGTCCGGGCTCCACACCGGCCCCTGGACGTACGCCGTGACGGGCGCCTGGACGATCTTGCGGGGCGCCCCGCCGGTGACGGGTGCGACCCACAGCGCGTTCAGCGCGGCGAAGGCGACGCTGCGGCCGTCGGGGGAGAGGGCCGGCAGGTGGATGCCCCGAACCGGAAGGCTCTGTTCGGCCTCCAGGACGTACTCCTTGACCCGGTAGCGGGGGCGGGGCACTTCGAGGGTGGCATCGAGGGGGATCTCGCGGCCGGGGTCGCCGTGGCGGTCGGGGCGGATGATCCGGAACCGGCCGTCGAGGGTGATCAGCAGCCGGTCGTCGCCGATCCAGCGCGGGGGTGCGGGCGCGAGATCACCATCGAGGGGGACCGGACGGCCGTCGGCGAACAGGGAGAGGTGCTCGGCCTTGCGGGCGCCGGGAGCCGCGGACAGCCAGGCGGTGCGTCCGGCGGGGGAGAGCGCCGGGGCCAGCAGCCTGCCGTCGGTGACGGTGTGCTCGACCCGCACCGGGGCCGTTCCACCGTCGGCGGGCTCCGCGGCCACGGAGGCGATGGTCCGGGCGGTCAGGGTTTCGCCGGTGGGCGTGCCGCGTACGAACAGCACGCGCGAGCCGTCGGGCGACCAGACGGGGTCGAAGTCCTCCCACTCCCCGTCCTGACCGGGACCGTCCTGTCCCGGCAGGCCCGTCAGCCGGCGCGGGGGGCCGCCGGTCACGGTGACCGTCCAGATCCGGTACGGGCTGCCGGCCACCGGATCACCGCCGCGTTCCGAACAGAAGGCGAGCGTACGGCCGTCGGGCGACCATGCGGGCGCGCGGTGGTCGAAGGGGCCGTCGGTGAGGGGGCGCAGGCCGGAGCCGTCCGCGTTCATCACCCAGATGTGGAAGGCGCCGCCGCGGTAGGCGCTCATCGCCACCTGGCGGCCGTCGGGGGAGAGGACCGGGCGGCAGGGTTCGAGGTCGGGCGGGGTGAGCGGCGTCGCGGGCGCACCATCCGGTGGCAGCGACCAGAGAACGCCCTGCACCTCGGCGACGACCCGGCCCCCGGCGGCGGTGGCCGCGCCGTTGGTCGTACGGGTGAACCGCAGCCTGACCAGGTCCCCGGCGGCTCCGCCCGCGGCGTCCGGGGCCTGCGGGGCGTGTGCGGCGTCCGGGGCGGCCCCTGCCGCGGACGTGCGGTCGAGCAACGCCGTCAGGGCGCCCGCCGACGCCGCCTGCAGTACGGTCCTTCGCGCAACTCGCAACCCGACCACTCGTCCTGTCCGTCGATGACTGCCCCGAACAACCCGTCAGCGACCCAAACGATCACGACCCCGGTGGGGCAACGGCGCCGCACGGGAGCGGTGGGAAAAGGGTTTGACCCCGTGGGCGGCCGGCGATCGGATGGCTGTCCATGAGCACAGCACAGATGCACTCCGGCGCGTACCCCGTCGACGGGGACCTCGTACGCCGTCTGATCGCCGGGCAGTTCCCCCGGTGGGCCGGGCTGACCGTGGAACGGATTGCGTCCGGCGGCACGGTCAACGGGATGTTCCGGCTGGGCGGCGGCATGGTGGTACGGCTGCCGGTGCTGGCGGGCGGGGCCGAGGACGTGGCGACGGAGCGGGAGTGGCTGCCCCGCCTCGCCCGCCGGCTGCCCGCCGCCATCCCCGAGGTCCTCGCCGCCGGGGAGCCCGCGGAGGGATACCCGTGGCCGTGGTCGGTCTACCGGTGGCTGGCGGGGGAGAATCCGGTGGCCGGGGCGCTGAGCCGGCCCGAGGCGCTGGCCGGGGACCTGGCCCGGTTCGTGACGGCGATGCGGAGCATCACCCTGCCGGGGGCGCCGCAGGCCTACCGCGGAGGGCCGCCGGCCTCGCTCGACGCGTCCACCCGGGCGGCGATCGAGCAGCTGCGGGGGATCCCGCAGGAGGGCGTCGACTGTGATGCCGTGGCCGCCGTATGGGAGGACGCCCTGCGTGCCCCGGACCGGGACGGGCCGCCGGTGTGGCTGCACGCCGATCTGATGCCGGGCAACCTGCTGGTGGACGGCGGGAGACTGCACTCGGTCATCGACTTCGGGTGCATGGGGCTGGGCGATCCGGCCTGCGACCTGTTCCCGGCGTGGAACCTGCTGCCGGCCGGCGCGAGGACGGTCTTCCGCGAGGCGCTCGGTGTGGACGACGCGACCTGGCGGCGCGGCCGGGGGCGGGCCCTCTCGCAGGCGCTGATCGCGCTGCCGTACTACCGCACGACGAACCCGGCGATGGCGGCCAACGCCCGGCACGTGATCAGGGCGGTGCTGGAAGAGGACTGACGGTGAGGGCGGGGGCGCACCCGTGGTGTACCGGTGCAACCCCCGCCGCCCGGCCGGGTACGGCTCAGGAACTGGCCGCGGACGTGCAGGCGGAGCTGCCACCGCAGAAGGTGACGTCCCAGTGGTTGCCCTCCCGGGCGTAGACGTTACCGGCGGCGGACCGATAACGGGCCGCGCCGTCACCGCGGTTGGCGATCCGGGTGAAGCTGCCGGTGACCTAGTTGCTGACACAGGCGGACGGGTTGAAGTCGATCTTGTAGCCGTTCCAGTGGCTGTAGGTGCCCGAGGCGTGCCCCACCTCGGTGCCACCCGTGATGGTGAGCGCGCAGTGGCTCGCGTTGCGCAGGACGATGACGTCGCTGATGGTGGCGGCGTTGACCTGCTCCAGCGAGGTGCACGTGCCGTTGTTGCGGTTGGTGCAACCGCCGCTGGAGGACAGACCGATGCCGCCCGTCGCGTTCAGCCTGCTCACGGCCGTTGCGTGGCTGAGCTTGGCCGGGGCGGCGTGGGCGGTGCCGGGCACGAGCAGGGCGACGAGGGCTGCGGTGGTGCCGACGAGGCCGGTGGCGAGGGTGCTGCGGGCTCGGCTGCGCATGAGAACTCCCCTTGTGCGGCTGGATGTTACGGTCACACACACTTCAGCAGCAGAGGGCGGACTTGCCCAGACCGGACAGGACGGCTGTCCGGAACCGGACGGGATCGGCGCCTCCGCTCGGGCGGTGCGCAGCAGCCGAGGCATGCGGGCACGGGGCCGACCCGGGTCAGCGCTCGCCCTGCAGCCGGTCGCGCTGCAGCTGGTGGGCGAGGGTACGACGCGCCGAGGCCGAGACCGGAGGCGCCGCGCCGGTCGGCGTCGCCGCCTTCGGGGGAACGTCGAGGCCACGGCTGATCTCGTCGTACGCGGCCCGGAAGCCGGCGGGCAGCTCCGTACGGTGGAGCAGCAGGTCCTCCTCGACGAGGCGCCGCAGCTCGTCGACGGTCCGGGGCGTGAAGCGCTTGCGGCCCCGGGCGAGGGCGTCGACACAGCGGGTGCAGCGCGCGACGTCGAGGGTCTCGGCGACCACCTCGGCGAGCCCCCACAGGCGTCCTTCGAGCCACGGGGCGTCGTACTGGTCGAGGGCGAGCCCCACCGGGGGCGCGGGGTCGTCGGCCGCGTACTTCGCCACCTGCTTGGACACGGCCGGCTGACTCATGTCCGCGATCCGGGCGATCCGGTCCTGGGTCCAGCCGAAGCCGGCGAACAGTTTGATCATCTCGGCGCGCAGCTTGCGCATCTCCTCGCCCGCGCGGATGACCTCGTTCATGCCGGCGAGCATCCGTACGGCCTGTTCCTCGGTCAGCGTCTCGGGCGTCCGGCGCGCACTCTCTCTCCCTGCCACGACTCGGTTATACACCGGCACGAGGCCTCCGTCATAACCCGGTTGTACAACCAGGTTATGACTGTCAGGATCTGCGACATGCCCACCTTCACCGCCCCCGACGGAACCCGGCTCGCCTACCGCATCCACGGAAGGGGCGACCCGGTCGTCTGCGTCCCGGGAGGACCGGCGGACTCCGCCTACCTCGGGGACCTCGGCGGCCTGTCCGCCCACCGTCGGCTGATCGTCCCGGACCTCCGCGGCACGGGCCGGTCCGCCGTGCCCGAGGACACCTCCACCTACCGCTGCGACCGCCTCGTCGACGACATCGAGGCCCTGCGCGAACACCTCGGCCTCGCCCGGATCGACCTGCTCGCCCACTCGGCCGGTGCCAACCCCGCCACGCAGTACCTGGCCCGGTACCCCGACCGTGTTCACCGGCTCGCCATGATCACGCCCGGCCTGCGGGCCGTCGGCGTGGACGTCACGGGGGAGACCCGGCGAGAACTCGCCCGGCTGCGCAAGGACGAGCCGTGGTTCCCGGCGGCGTTCGCCGCACTGGAGGCGATCAGCGAAGGCAGGGGCAGCGACTGGGACGCCATCAGCCCCTTCTTCCACGGCCGTTGGGACACCGTGGCGCAGCGGCACCAGGCGGCGGCCCGGCCGGACAACGGGGAAGCCGTCGCCCTCTTCGCCGCCGAGGGCGCCTTCGATCCGCAGGCCACCCGCGACGCGCTCAGCGTCTGCGGGACTCCCGTCCTGCTGCTCGCCGGGGAGTTCGATGTGAACAGCCCCCCTCGGTCGGTGGCCGAGTGCGCCGCGCTGTTCCCCGACGCCACGCTCGTCGTACAGCGGGGGGCGGGACACTACCCCTGGCTCGACGACGCGGACCGGTTCGTGGCGACCATCGCGGCCTTCCTCGCCGCGCAGCCGACGCTGCTCACGTAACGGACGTAGCCGACGTCACCGACGGGGCTCACCGGGCGTCCCGTACGGCGTCCGCGTCCCGTACGGCGTCCACGTCCCGTACGGGACGACCGTCTCGGGCAGGGCGATGGCCCCGGCCGAATTCCCCCCGGCCGGGGCCATCATCGAGCAGGCACGTGGTCCGCGCGCCGACGCGATCACTCGTTGGTGGTTACCAGAGCACGGGCAGGCGCTCCGGCAGGCGCTTCATGAAGCGGGTACGCCACACCAGCTGGTCGACCGGCACGGCGAGTGCGAGGTTGGGCATCTTCTCCAGGAGCACCTCGATGGCGATCTCGGTGTGACGCTTGCCGAGAGCGGTGGCCGGGCAGTAGTGCTGTCCGCCGCCGAAGGAGAGGTGGGTACCGGCGTTCTGCCGGTCGATGTCCGCGACGTGGGGGTCGGGGAACACGTTCGGGTCGGTGTTGGCGGCCTCGACCAGGACGAGCATGAGCTCGCCCTTCTTCACCTCGACGTCGCCGAGGGTGACGTCCTCCAGCGCGAGCCGGGGCAGGCCGTCGGCGATCGACAGGTTGATGCGCAGGAGTTCGTCCACGGCGGCCGGGATCTTCTCCGGCTCCTTGCGCAACTGCTCCCACATCTCGGGGTGCTGGAGGAGCGAGACGATCGCCATGGTCAGGAAGCCCATGGTGGAGATGACGCCGGCGCCGAAGAGCGTGACGCCGACCGTGGCGAGCATCTCGTCCGTCAGGTGGTCGTAGTCGGGGTCGTTGCGCAGCGCGGCGAGCTCGGCGATCAGCCCGGTGGTGGTCGGGTCGTCGAGGCGCTCCACCATGTAGGCGATGTCCCGGTTCCAGTTGAGCTTGGCACCGGTGACGGGGCAGGCCGAGTTCATGAACGCGATGTCGAGGCTGGCGGCCAGCCGGGGCGCGTCGGACTCGGGTACGCCGAGGATGCGGCAGTGCAGGTTCTCGGCGTACGGGTTGGCGAACTGCCCGCGCAGGTCGACGGGCGCACCGTGGCTCAGGAGGCTGTCGACCAGGGTGGTGGCCTGGGCCCGCATCCAGTCGGTGAGGCCGTCGGTCTTGGGGTTGATCGCCTTGAGGACGGCCTTGCGCAGTCCCGCGCCGGTGATGTTGCCCATGTTGTTGACGACCTCGGGCGGGATCGTCAGCGCGTACTGACGGGGCACACCGGGTGCCGAGGTGTCCTTCAGGCTGAACCGGGGATCCTCGAGGACCTGCTTGGCCAGCGGATAGGAGGAGACGAGCCAGGCTTCGTCCCCGGCTATCGTGCGAACCCGCTTCACCGGTTCGCTGCGCAGCTCCTCGATCTCGGGCGGGAGCTGGTCGCCGCGCGCGGAGAACGGGAAGTCGAGCAGTGTGTCAGTGGACATCGGGAACTCCTTCGGCGGGGGTGATGATTGCGTGACCCTGGTTGCGCGAGGCGCGCAGGCCCGAGCCGCGTGAGTAGAGCAGTTCCGCCATGGGCAGGAGCTGGTGGTAGCAGTTGAGGGAGGACGGCACGCCCAAAATGGCCGGCGTGTCGAGGAAGAGCGGCATTTCGGCGCAGACGTATTCCAGGCACACGTCGCGCTGCCGCGTGGTGGCCGCCTTTCCGTTCAGGACCTTGGACGAGAGGAACGCGTCGACGAGCGAGTTGCTCGTCCTGCGGAACTCCGGGTCGGTGTCCAGCAGGTGGGTCAGGTGGCTGTGGAGCGCCCGGTACGCGGGGATGTCGGTGAGGGACGACATCGGGCGGGCGCGGAGACGGATGCCGGTGGGATCGGCGTCGGCGGCGGCGTTGTTGACCTTGGCGCGAACACCGCGCAGGTTCTTCACCGCCTTGCGTCGGGCTTCGTCTTCACCGTAGCCGAGGGCCTCGTACATTTCGGCCACGTGCAGATCGGTGTAGATGAGGTCGACCTGCTCGAAGTTGCGCAGGCCCCAGTGGGCTAGGTCGGTAACTCGTTGGGCCGAAAAGTAACTGTTCCCCGGGGAAATGCCAATTACGGCATGATCGCCTTCGGTGCTGATCACCTGGCAATGCGGGGTGTACGGCCGGACTGTGAAGACTTCGGTTGCTGTCGTCAACAGGGGTCGGGTCCTTTGCGCCGCTAGTCCCATGGGGCCCTGTGCCCCGGGTGTGGCGGCGACGTGACAGAAAGCTACCCGAACTCTGTGCAACCTTCCATGTCTTCTGGGTAGTAACTCACCTGGCGGACAACTCGGTTGACCCGGGCACCTTTCGGCGAAGGGGTGTCATGTGGAAATCGGTCGGCCGATAGGAATTCCTTCGGTGAATTTCTGATGACAGTGGGCGCCGATCGGCCCTCGACCCGACCTGATGGGAAGTCAGCCGGCTTTTGGTACGACCGGCTTGTGGCCCGGGTACACGTGATCGGGCGTCGCGATGGCGGTGACCGCCTCGCCGAACAGCGTGCTGGGCTCCTGGCCCTTGTACTGGCTGTCGGTGTTGAGGACGATCACCATCGCCGCCCGCGCCTGCGGCAGGTAGACGGGCAGGACCTCGTACCCGGGGATCGAGCCGTTGTGGCCGATCCAGCCCTGGACGTCGAAGACGCCCAGGCCGTAGCCGGCCCCCGGAATGTCCATCGGGGTGGTCTTCAGGCGCTCGGCCTGGGTCGTGGGCTTCAGCAGCGTCCCGGTCGCCAGGGTCTGGGCCCAGCTGCGCAGGTCCTGTACGTCGGAGATCATCTCGCCGGCGACCCAGGCCCAGGAGGGATTCCAGTGGGTCGAGTCCTCGACCTTGCCCGAGGCCGTCTGGTCGGTGTAGCCGTGCGCGTAAGGGGTCGGCAGGGCCGGGCTCGTGGGGAAGACCGTGCGCCGGAGGCCGGCCGGTCCCAGCACGTCCTGCGTAATGACCTCGTGGAGCGGCCGACCGGTGATCTTCTCCACCACCAGGCCGAGCAGGATCAGGTTGGTGTTGCTGTAGTCGAACTCCGCGCCCGGCTCGAACTGCACGGGGTTCCGGAAGGAGTAGTCGAGCAACTGCCTCGGGGTGAAGGGCTGTTCGGGATCGGCCTGGAGCTTCTTGATGAAGTCGCCGTCCAGGCTGTAGTTGAAGAGCCCGCTGCGCATGCCCGCCAGCTGGCGCAGGGTGATGCGGTCACCGTTCGGGACCCCGGTGACGAAGCTGCCGATGTGGTCGTCCAGGCCGACCTTTCCCTGGTCGACGAGCTGGAGGAGGGCGGTGACCGTAAACGTTTTGGTCTCACTGCCGATGCGCACGTGGAGGTCGCTCGTCATGGGCGCGCCGGTCGCCTTGTCCGCCACGCCGAAGGAGCGCAGGTAGCTCCCCTTGCCGGGGGCCCACAGGCCGACCGTCACGCCCGGCACCTGTGCCTCGCGCATGACCTGACGCACGGCCGCGTCGAGTTGCGCGGCGACGGCCGGGGTGAGCGGACGGAAGTCGGTGTCCGCCGAGGGGGTGGGAGTGGGGGCGGCGACCGAAACGGGAGTCGCCTTGGCGGCCCCGTAGGCGGATCCCGCGACTGCCGGGGCGATGAGCAGGCCTGCTGCGACAGCGGCCGCGCAGGCCCGGCGCAGCCGGACGTGGGTTGGCTTCACGGCATGGTCTCCTGCCGTCCGAGGGACCCGGGCAGCACCATCAGCCCAAGGGCTGTCCCGTAATCCCCGGTGGATCAGCGCACGGCGTCAGATGCGGTGCATCGCAAGGCGGAGGAGCGTCCTCATACTGTGCGTGTTCGGGCGTTCCGGCAACGCAGCGAGGTGCCGTAGCTGTCGTCGTGCGCCCGCCGGGGATTACGGGACAGCCCTTAGGTGCGCGCCACCCGGGTCGCGAGGCGAGCCGACCGCCACCGGAAGGCTTCCGTTCGGCGGCAGCTCGCGCAGGCCGGGGATGCCGGACAACTCGCCAGGCACCTCCTAAGGCCGGGTCTCAGGCAGGCGGGTGCCGCAGCGGCTACAGAAGCGGGCGTCACGGTCGGTGGCCAGGCGTCCGCATCCGTCGCACACGAGGTGCAGCAGGCAGGCCGGCTCGCCGGAGTCCGGGCCGGGTTCCGGGACGTGGGTCAGGGGCGGGCGGCGGCGGTGTGCGGTGGTGTAGACCAGCCCGTCGGGGCCGGCTCGCAAGGCGCGCGTCGTACCGGCGGGCAGCCAGGCCACGCAGCCGGGGGTGAGCGCCACGGCCCGGTCCGGGGTGCGGATCTCGCCCGCCCCGGCGACCACGAAGACCAGCATCCCCAGAACCGTCTCGGTGTGCTCTTCGACGACGGCTCCCGCGCCCAGCCGGACCAGGTTCGCGTCCAGGTCACGGCCGCGGTCGCCCAGTGTCCACACGACGCGGACCGGCGCGTCGGCGGTCGGTTCGGCGGTCTGCGGGGAGAGGAAGACGGGCGTTCCCGGGACAGGGGCATCCACGGCACCTCCACGACCGATCGCCTCAGGGGCTGAGAGCGTAGCCCCCGATCGCGAGAACGGTCACCAAGAAGGGCGTGAGCACGAGCCCCTCAGCGGTCCTCACGAGGCCCTGCGATCGCGCTCCTTGCGCTGCTTGCGGACGGTCTGCCGCGTGCCCGCCATCAGGCGGTTGCCGACCCGCCGGTCCGGTGCGAGCGGTCGCCGCCATCGTCCTCGCCGACCCGGCGAACGGCCTGCTCCCCGAACGTGCCGCTGGGCAGGTCGTGGCCTATGGGCCCACGCTGGCCACCGCCTGCAGCCTCACGGTCCTCCGCGCGGACGCGGGCGCGTACGTGGAGGAGGCGGCCCGTGGTGCCTGGGTGAATAGGCGGCCGAATGTTCGTCGTGTCGGTCCTAGAGATGCGGGCACGAGAGACGGCATGACTGTGATGCTGCTTCTCCTGCTGCCCCTCGGACTGGCCCTCGTCCTCCTCGCGACCGGCGAACCGAACCACCACGGCCGGCACCGCCACAGCCGGTGAATCCCGATCCGCCGGAAACGAACGCGCCGTCCCCGCCCGCGTGCTCCACGCCACGGCCCGCCCGGCTCAGACGGGCCGAACGAGCGGGCGCCCGGCCGGGAGCGCCCCGGCGGCCTGCGACGGCATCGGTTCCACCGGAGGGGTGAGCACCACCGCGGTTCCTCCTCGCACGCTCGGGCCGGCCCCCCCGCCAGCCGGACGCCCGTCGGCAGCCGTGGCCTGGCGGTGACGCTGGACGGTGCAGGATTCGCGGGGCCGGCCGTGTCGAGACCTGGCGAGCAGCGGCCTCGGGGCGTGCCCCCGGTTGCCCCGAGGCCGCTCGGAGCCTTCAGACCGGGCCCGGTTCCTGGTCGCGGTCGCGCGGACCTCTCAGCCGCCCGTCCGGTCGGAGAGGGTCGGCGGGCGCCGTACCGACACCACGCTTGCCGGGCAAATGCCCAGGACTGCCCTTCTGCAACACCCTTCAGGGCCTGATTCGGAAGCCGGGGGGAGTGTCGGTTCTGGAGGGAGGCGTTCGCCGTATGGTGAGAGGCGGTCGAAGGAGGACGACGCCAAGGGAGCCATGGATGACCCGGTACCTGATCTCGTTCGACGACGGCGCGATGACCTTCCCCGAGGAGGAGTTGCCCCAGGTGGCCGAGGCCTCGCACGAGGTGGTGCGGGAGGCTCAGGACGCCGCTGTGTGGGTCTTCGGCGGTGGGCTGGAAAGGCAGCGGGCGAGCGTCGTGGCCACCGACGGGACCGTCACCGACGGCCCGTACCCGGAGACCAAGGCGGTCCTCGGCGGGTTCTCGATCATCGATGTGCCCTCACGTGAGGACGCGCTGGAGTGGGCCGCCAAATTCGCTGCCGCGTGCCGCTGCGCGCAAGAGGTCCGGGAGATCATGCCCGACCAGAGCGTCTGATCGAAGACGATCCGCCGCGGAACCTGCGTCGGCAGGACGACGGGATCCGGCACCGGGTCCGGACGGGGTGCTCGACCAGGTCCGGGTGAAGCGGCCAGTCGGCGCCGGCTTGCCCGGCGCGGGACGGCCGCGACGATCCCGGCGAAAGGTGGGCGGCCACCGAAGGCCGACTACGAGGCGACCGTGAAAGGCCGCCGCGATCGACGACGGGATCACCGCCGCCGTCCGGATGGGCTCCACGAGGAATGACCCGCCCTGAGCCTGCTGTGACGGCCTTCAGTGGCCGGCGGGCGGTTCGAAGCAGCCCGTCTCCATGAACGGGCCGTTCGTCTTCACCTCGTAGTTGGTCTTCTGTACGAACGCCGTGACGCACGCGTCGTCATGGACGTGGAGGCCGACCAGGGCGCCCTCGGGCGTGACGTAGTGGCCGCCCTGGTAGCGCGGGTCCATCTCCCGCACGCTGAGCCGGTCCTTCTCGTACCCGAGCGGGCTCAGCGCCGTACGCACACTGTCCGGGTCCCACTTCCCCTGCTCCCAGAGCCGCTTGAGAACGGGCTCGATGCGGCCGGCCTCCTTCTGTGCGTCCTTGGCACTGGCGGGGGACATCTCGCCCGCGCGGCGGTGGGCGTTGTTCTCCCCGTGGTGCGGGCCGCCGTCGCCGACTCCGGGCTCCACGTAGGGGGAGGCCCCGGGAGCTGTCGGGCTCGTACTCGTACTCGGACTCGCGTTCGGACTCGGCGCCTCGACCGTGGCGCCGGGCGCCGCGTCCGTGGCGCGCCGTTCGCCACAGGCCGTCAGGGACAGGGCCGCGCTCAGGAGCAGTGCGGCCGCGATCGCGTGCCTGCGGGGGCCGTGCGTTGTAGAAGTCGACATGAGCATGACTCTGTCATGGCCCGTCCACCCTGCCCGTACAAGGGGTTCGGCGGCGCCGTACCCACCACACGGGGAGCACGGTCACCGGAAACACCGCTGATCAGGTTGCCCTAGCGGACCGTGAGGGGGCGTTCCGCCGAAGCGGCGAGCGGGCCGGCGCGGTGGTTGTGGCGACGGCGTATGAGCTCCCAGGGGAGCAGGGCTGCTGCGCAGTAGAGGGTCATGGCGGCCCACAGCGGCAGCGTGAAGCCGAGCAGGACGGCGCAAGTGAACCAGACCGGGTGGCACACCAGGTCGACCCAGAGCGGGACCATGGCGAGCCTGTGGAATACCAGAGGTATGTGTTGATCTCGGCAGACCGTCGAGGCGTACCGGATGTACGCGGTGCTGGTGCATGCTGCGGTGACAGTGGCGACGATGATGGTCATGGTGTGCATCGGAATCTCCCGTCCTCCTCGAGGAAATTCCCTCCCGGCCGCGTCCCGCGCAATTTCCTGTGGCTTTTCCTCATGGGAACCGACGGGAAAGCCTCTCGTCACGCCCCGGAACCTCGTGGCTTGACATCGGCGAATTGTCGCCCCGTGCCGTGCGTTTTCGCCGGTCCGGACGGTGGGTGTGTCTCGGATGCCGGATGCGCCGCCCGTCGTCAAGTCACGTCTTCGCGTGTCACGAAATCCAGGGGCAGGCGCGGGGTCCCCTTCATGCGGCCTCATGGGGAGACAGCTGATTTCGCATACCCCGTGTGAGATAAGGATGTGGCAGCAATGTCTCCTGATTCCGCCCACCCCCTGCGCGTCGAAGCGACGCTGGACACCGGGCTCAGCCGATGGGCGTGGCTGGTGAAGTGGATCCTCGCCTTCCCCCATCACATCGTCCTGCTCTTCCTCCAGATCGCGTTCGTTCCGCTGACCTGTGTCGCGTTCTTCGCAATCCTCATCACGGGCAGATACCCCCGGCCGATCTTCGATTTCAATGTCGGCGTCATACGCTGGAGCACGCGCGTCAACTACTACGCCTCCACGGTGCTCGGGACCGACACGTACCCGCCATTCACCCTCAAGGACGTGGCCGACTACCCGATCCGCGTCGACGTCGCCTACCCCGATCGGCTGTCCCGCGGCCTGGTCCTGGTCAAGTGGCTCCTGGTCATACCGCAGTTGCTCGTGGTCATGCTGTTGGTCACCGGCGGCTGGACGGCGTACAAGTACATCGCGGAGTACAGTCCGTTCTCCTCCGGGCTGATCGGCCTGCTCACCCTCGTCGCGATGGTGATCCTCGCGTCCACCGGGAGGTACCCGCAGGGGCTGTTCGACCTGCTCATGGGCCTGGTGCGCTGGACCATGCGGGTGCTCGTCTACGCGGCCCTCATGACCGACGAGTACCCGCCGTTCCGGCTGGACATGGGAGGCGGCGAGTCCATGGCAGGGCTGCCCGGGCCGGCGGGTGCCGGGTGAGGCGGCCACGGCTTAGGCTTCCGCCGTGACCAGCGCAGCGGTGAACCGGCGGCAGGCGATGGGCGCCGGCCTCGGCGCCCTGGCCGCCGCGCTGGCCGGATGCTCGGGGGAGTCCGGTCCGGTACGGCGGCTACGGCTCGCGACGGGACCGGAGGGCGGGCCGTACAACGCCTTCGGGCAGGCCCTGGCGCAGGCCGTCGCCGCGAGCGGCCGCCGCATCGAGATCGTGCCGGTGAGCACCGCGGCCAGCGTGAACAACCTGCGGAAGCTCGACGACGGCTCCGTCGAGCTGGCCCTGGCCATGGCGGACGCGGCCGGGGACGCGGTGCTGGGGCGCGAGTCGTTCCCCCGTCCGGCCGCCGTGACGGCGCTGGCCCGGGTCTACGTGAACTACACGCACCTGCTCGTCCCGGCGGCCGGGCCGGTGCGCTCGGTGAAGGACCTCGCCGGGCGGCCGGTCGCGGCGGGCGCGGCGGGCTCGGGGGTACAGGTGGTGGCGGAACGGGTCCTGCGGGCGGCCGGCCTCAGCGACACATCGGCAACCGCACCCGCACCCCCACCCGCATCCGCACCGGCAACGGAACGGGCACCTGACCCGTCGGCCGACGAGCGGCCCCTGGGCCTCGCCGCGTCGGTGAGCGCCCTGCGCGAGGGCTCGGTCGACGCGCTGTTCTGGTCCGGGGGAGTGCCCACACCGGCCCTCTCGGAGCTCGCGGGCGAGATGCCGCTGCGCTTCCTGCCGCTCGACGACTACGTGGGTGCGCTCCGTGAGCGCTACGCCCCCGTCTACACGGCCGTCACGCTCCCCGCCGGGGTGTACGGGCTGACCGAGCCGGTGGGAACCATCGGGGTCGGCAACTACCTGCTGGCACGGGCGGACGTACCGCAGGGAGTCGTACGCGAACTGCTCCAGGTGGTGTTCGAGCGGTGGCGCGACCTGCTGCGGGAGGTGACGGCCGGGGCGCGGCTGGAGCCCCGGTTCGCCATCTCCACCGGCGAGGTCCCGCTGCACCCGGGCGCCGTCTCGTACTACCGGTCGGTGTACGGCTGACGCCTGCCTCAGGCGGACGGCAGCCGGAGCTCGACCACCAGGCCGTGCGGCACGTGGCCGCTCACGTCGAGCTTTCCGCCGCTGATGCGGGCGATCTCGTCGGCGATGGCCAGCCCCAGACCGCTGCCGGGGACGTTCTGATGTTCCGGGGCGCGCGCGAAACGCCTGAGCAGCAGCGACAGTTGCTCCTCCGGCACGCCGGGACCGTCGTCCGTGACCCGGACGACGACGCTCCCGTCCGTGCCGTGCGTGGTGCGCACCTCGACGCGGCCGCCGCGCGGCACGAACTTCACGGCGTTGTCGAGGAGCGCGTCCAGGATCCGGCCCGCCGCGTCGGGCAGGGCGCGCGCCCGCAGGTCCTCGGCGGGGCCGCCCGCCGACAGCTCCAGCCCCGCGGCCCGGTAGACCGGAGCCCAGGCCGTCACCCGGTCCCGTACCGCCCGCGACACGTCCTGATCGCTCAGCTCGGCGGTGGCGGACTCCACGCGGGCCAGCGCCAGCAGCCCGTCGAGCAGCTCCTCCAGGCGTTCCGCCTCGTCGAGCGCGCGGCTGTGCTCGGCCAAACCGGGGCCGGGCGCGATGTGCGGCTCGACGTTCTCCAGCTGCAGCACCAGGGTGGCCAGCGGATTGCGGAGCTGGTGGGAGGCGTCGGCGACGAAATCGCGCTGGCGGCCGATGGAGTCGGCCATGGCCTCCGCCATGGTGTTGAAGTGCTGCCGCAGACTGCGCAGTTCCGGCGGACCGGTGTCGGACACGGCCCGGGCCTGCAGGCTGCCGGCGGTCAGACGCCCGACCGCCCGGTCCAGATCCAGCACCGGGCGCATCAGCCAGCGCGCGATCCCGGCCGCGACCAGGGCCGCCGCAGCGAAGGCGGCGAGCGCCCCCGCGCCGATCAGCGACCAGCGGACCGCCACGTCCCGGCGGGCGGCGTCGGTGGACACCGCCATCAGGACCGCCCCGCTCACCCGCTCGTCCCGGCCCACCGGCTCGGCCAGCACCACCGTCCGCGGGCCCCAGGGGCGAAGGGTGGGCAGCCGGTCGGTGGAGCGGCCGGTGAGCGCGCGGCGACGGGCGTCCGCCGCCTCGGAAGGACCGCCCGAGGAGGAACCGGTCGAGGAGGAACCGGTCGAGGAGGAACCGGTCGAGGAGGAATCGGCGCCCGAGTCCGTGGCCGCGTTCGTGGCGGCCTGGGCCGCCGGCCCCGTTCCGGCCCGGGCCACCGTCGCTCCCGCGGCGTCGACCACGACCACCCCGGCTCCGTAGAGCTGGGCGTAGCGGCCGATCTCCGCCGAGAGCTCCGCCCGGTCGGCGGCGGTACGCATCCGGTCGGCGAGATCGGCGAACCGTACCGCCTCCGAGCGCCGCTGCAGGAGCAGGTGCTCGGTACGCCCACGCGCGTAGGCATCGGCCAGGGGGATGCAGAGCAGCAGCGCTGCCGCCCCCATGAGCACCATCAGCACCGCGAGGAGCCTGCGCCTCACCGCTCGCCGTCCTCTCCGCCGGGCGGCGCGGTGGGACAGCCGAGCTGGTAGCCGAACCCGCGGACCGTGCGCACCAGGCCCGAGCGGCCGGTCTTGGCGCGGATGCCCGCCACGTGGACGTCCAGCGAGCGGGAGGCGGCGAGGAGGGCGTCCCCCCAGATCCGGTCCAGTATCACCTCGCGCGCGTGCACTTCCTCCGGGCGGGCGGCCAGGAAGGCGAGTACGTCGAACTCGCGCCGGGTCAGCCGCACCTCGGTGCCCGCCACCGTGACGGTGCGGCCCGCGAGGTCCACCTCGACATCGCCCGTGCGCACGGGCCGGGCGCCGGACCCCGCCCCGGACCCGGACCCGGTGACGACCGGGTCGGGCCGCGCCGGGTGCGGGTCCGTCCGGCGCCGTACGGAGTCGATGCGGGCCATCAGCTCGGCCATCCGGAACGGTTTGACCACGTAGTCGTCGGCGCCCGCCCGCAGCCCCTGCACGATGTCGCGCTCCTCGCAGCGCGCGGTCACCACGATCAGCGGCGCATCGCACACGGTACGCAGCCGCCGCAGCAGCTCCAGGCCGTCGAGATCGGGAAGCCCCAGGTCGAGCAGGACGAATTCGGCCTCGCGGGCATGGCGCAGGGCGTCCAGGGCGCGACCGACCCGGCGGACGGTGTGCCCGCGCTGGGCGAGGGCCGTGCCGAGCGCCTGGGCCATGCGGTCGTCGTCCTCGACGAGCAGCGCGTGCATAGACATGTCCTCGTGACCTGTGACCGGACTCGGGCCACCGGAGCGCCCGTGACCCGGCGCAGCAGCTTACGGGAGCCGACGCGCCGGGCCGCCCGGCCGGATCAGCGTCCGGCCTCGGCGGGAGCCGCCGCGGACCGGTCCTGGTCAGGCGTGCTGCCGCCACCGCGCCCCGCCCCGGCCCCGGCCCCGTCCTCGGCCCCGTCCTCGGCCTCGGCGCGGCTGAGCGCGGCATTGCGGGTGTCCGGCATCAGGACGTAGGTCACGAGGGAGATCAACGCGCACCCGGAGACGTACCAGAAGAACATCTTCTCGTGACCACTGTTCTTGAACCAGAGCGCCACGTACTCCGCCGTGCCCCCGAAGAGGGCGTTGGCGATCGCGTACGGCAGTGCCACGCCCAGCGCGCGCACCCGCGTCGGGAAGAGTTCGGCCTTGACCGCCGCGTTGATCGACGTGTAGCCGGTGATGACGACCAGGGCCAGCAGGGACAGACCGAGCGCGGACCAGTACGAGGAGGCCGATCCGAGCGCGGTCATGATCGGGTACGTGCCGACGGTGCAGCCCACCGCGAAGGTGATCAGCAGGGGACGGCGGCCGATCCGGTCGGACAGCATGCCGGCGAAGGGCTGCAGCACGGCGAAGAGGGTCAGCGCGGTGAAGCTCACGAGCGTGGCGGTGGTCTTCTCCATGCCCGCGCTGCCCACCAGGTACTTGGTGAGGTAGGTGGTGTAGGTGTAGTAGGCCACGGTGCCGCCGAGGGTGAGCGCCATGACCAGCCCGGCCTGCCGCCGGTACTGCCACAGGGCCTTCAGCGTGCCGCGCGTGCTGTCGTCGTGGGCGTCCTCGCCCGCCGCCGACTCCTCCTTGAATGCGTCGGTCTCCTGGAGCCGTCGCCGCAGCCAGAAGACGACCACCGCGAACAACGCCCCGAGGACGAAGGGCAGCCGCCAGCCCCAGCTCTCCAGCTGTGGGGTGGTGAGGGTGTGCTGAAGCGTGATCAGGATGCCCAGACCGAGCAGCTGGCCGCAGGTCATCGACACGTACTGGAAGGAGGAGCCGAGCCCCCGCCGGTTACGGGCGGACGCCTCGGTCAGGTAGGTGGCGCTGGCCGCGTACTCGCCGCCGATGCTCATCCCCTGGAGCAGTCGTGCGAGCAGCAGCACCAGAGCGCCGAAGTACCCGGCCTGGCCGTAGGTCGGGGCCACGGCGATCAGCAGGGCGGCCACCGACATCATGGTGACGGTGAGGGTGAGCGCGCTCTTGCGGCCGTGCCGGTCGGCGGCGCGGCCCAGGATCCAT
Source organism: Streptomyces sp. NPDC048257 (assembly GCF_043201855.1). Lineage (NCBI taxonomy): Bacteria > Bacillati > Actinomycetota > Actinomycetes > Kitasatosporales > Streptomycetaceae > Streptomyces > Streptomyces sp. NPDC048257. The sequence continues at coordinate 74,032 of NZ_JBICZI010000001.1, read as the reverse complement.
CCGCCGACGGGGCGCATCAGGAAGCCGACCGCGAAGATCCCCGCCGTGTTCATCAGCTGGGTGGTCGGGTTGTCGTTGGGGAAGAACGAGTCGGCGAAGTAGATCGCGAAGCTGGCGTAGACGAACCAGTCGTACCACTCGACGAGATTGCCGAGCGAGCCGCCGACCAGGGCGAGACGGCGCTTCCTGCGCTCGTCCCCGGGCGGCGACGTGGGCATGACGGCGGACGAGGACATGGCGGCTCCAGACGGAAGTCCCTGATGAGAGACGGCAGAACTCCCCCAGCGGTGGGGGAGTGTCCAGAGCATGGGGCGGCCGTCGTACCCGGACAAGGTGCGCCACGCAGATCTAACATTCCGCTAAGGAAGCGCCCGGGAAAGCCCCGGGGCCGCCGGATTTCATCGCCCAGTCATGCGCACGTCATGCCCGATCCATGGTCGTCACCCGAACGTGGCCCACGGTGGGGGCGGCCCGTCGCGGAGCGCCGGAAGACCCCGGCCACCACCCGGCCGGCCCGACCCCGTACCCCTCAAACAGGAGGCAAGATGCGCGCTCTCAAGAGCATGCGGACCCCGAGCATGCGGACCCCGGGCGTGGCCGTGGCCGCGGCGGCCACGGTGGCTCTGGGCGTGATCGCCGTACCGGCGCACGCCCAGGGGAACCACGGCACGGAACCGCCGCTGCCCCGGGTGACGGCCTCCGCCGAGACGCCCTCCCTCTTCGACGACGAGGCCGGCGGCAACGCGAACGCCGACGACCCGGCGATCTGGCGCAACGCGAAGGACCCCGACCGCAGCCTGGTGATCGCCACCGCCAAGGAGGGCGGTCTGCGCGCGTACGACCTCGACGGACGCCAGGTGCAGTCCCTCCCGGCGCCCCCGCCGCCGGGGGACGGTGACATGCCCGGACGCTTCAACAACGTCGACCTGATCACCGGACTCCGCTTCCCGGACGGCCGCCACGACGTTGCCGTCGTCTCCGACCGTGGCCGCGACCAGCTGCGCATCTACCGGATCGACCCGAAGCGGCCCACCGCCCCGCTGGTCGACGTCACCGACGAGGCGGCGGCTCCTCGGGTCTTCTCCACCGGTCAGGACGAGGTCAACGACCAGCGGACCGCCTACGGCCTCGCCGCCTACACCGACCGCCGCAGCGGCCGCTCGTACGCGGTCACCAGCCGGCGCCACGCCACCGCCCTCGCGCTCGCCGAACTCCTGCCGAACGCCCAGGGCAAGGTCGGCTACCGCACCGTCCGCACCACCTCGCTGCCCTCCTCCTTCACCCTGTCGAACGGGAAGGCCTGGACCCCGTGCGGTGAACCGGGCGAACTGCCCCAGGTCGAAGGCATGGTCGTCGATCCCGACACCGGTGACCTGTACGCCGGTCAGGAAGACATCGGCATCTGGAAGCTCGACGCCGACCTGCGGTCCCCCGCCCGCCTGATCGAGAAGGTCCGCTCCTTCGGCGTGCCCGGCACCTGGAACCCGCAGACCGAGGAATGCGACGCGGGCGCCGACCCCGGCTTCGGCGGACAGCACGTGGCCGCCGACGTGGAGGGCCTGACCATCTGGCGCGACCCGAAGCAGCCCGGCCGCCGCGGCTACCTGCTCGCCTCCAGCCAGGGCGACGACACCTTCGCCGTCTTCGACCGCGAGCGCGGCAACGCGTACGTCCGGGGCTTCCGCATCGGCGACGGTACGGGGCCCGGCTCTCCGGACGGCTCGCAGGAGTGTGACGGCGCCGCGGTCACGAGTGAGCCGCTGGGCAGGAAGTTCCCGAACGGCCTGCTGGTCGTCCAGGACGGCCACAACACCCCCGCGACCACCGGAACCGACGGGGAGACCCGGACGGACACCGACTTCAAGTACGTGGACCTGGGCCGGCTGAAGCGCGCCGCCCGCCTCTGACCCCCGCCTCTGGCTACGGCCCCGACGCCCGCCTCCGGCTCCGCTACCGGGGACGGTGACCTGGGCGGCCCCGCGGCCGCCCAGGTCGATAGGATCGCCACCGCATACGACGGAAGGCGATCATGGCGGACAGTCCCCTCAGGCCCAGCTCGTTGATCAACACGGTCTACGGGGCGTTCCTGCGACGCCTCGGAGGCTGGATCTCGGTCGCCGACCTGATCACCCTGATGTCCGAGCTGGACGTGGACGGCCCGGCGGCGCGCTCGGCTATCTCCCGGCTCAAGAAGAAGGGCGTCCTCGAACCGGAACGTCGCGGCGCCACCGGGTACCGGCTCAGCCCGGCCGCACAACCCGTCTTCGACGAGGGCGACCGGCGCATCTTCGGCAGCCTGGAACCGGCGAAGCTGAGCGACGGCTGGGCCATGGCCGTCTTCTCCGTACCGGAGTCCGAGCGCTCCTACCGCTACCAGCTGCGCACCCGGCTGACCTGGCTGGGCTTCGGGAACATCGCCCCGGGCGTGTGGCTGGCCCCGGGCCGCCTCCTCGGCGACGCCCGCGACATGCTCGTCCGGCTCGGGCTCAGCGACTACGTGCACCTGTTCGCCGCCGACTACGCGGCCTTCAGCGACCTGCCCGGTACGGTCAGCTCGTGGTGGGACTTCCCGGCGATCGAGGAGCAGTACGCCGGATTCACCCACACCTACGGCCCCGTCGCCGCGGAACTGGCCGAGCAGCCCGACATCGACGGGGCCGAGGCCTTCCGCCACTACGTCCCGATGCTCACCCTGTGGCGCCGCCTGCCCTACCTCGACCCGGGCCTGCCCGCCGAGCTGCTCCCCGCCGACTGGAACGCGGTCGCCGCGCGGCAGATCTTCCAGCAGCTGAACGACGTACTCGCCCCGCCCAGCCTGCGGCACGTACAGGAGGTCACCGGCCTGACCGAGGAGACTCCTTAGGCCCAGGCCGGACTACCGCGCCGTCGGGCGGTGCAGGCGCCGCCAGTACCCGGCGAGGTCGTCGACGGCGCCGGTCACCGAGTCCAGGCTCATCGTGGTCCGGGAAGCGCGTCCGTAGCGCTCCCAGTTCGGCATGGGCCGGTGGTTGGGATCGCCGGTACGGATGAAGGAGATCCAGGATCCGTGCACAGCCCCGGCGAGCCCTTCACTGATCCGGGGGCTGAGCCCCGCCAGGAACGGCGCCTGCGACCACTTGTCGAAGTTGTCGAACACGAACGGCAGCTCCAGGCAGTGCGCCGCCGCCAGTTGGCCGCCGTGCGCGGGCGTCGGGAGGTCGAACTGGTAGGCCCACACAGGCCGCCCGCGGGCCGCCCGCCGCTCGGCCAGGTCGACAGCGGGCATGCGGAACAGGTCGTCGCTGATCAGGTCCATGAGCACGTCGACGGGGCGGGCGCCCGGCCGGGCCTCCTCGTACGCGGTGTAGGCCTCGGCCGCCCGTGCTCCGAAGGTGTCCCGCGCCCGGCTGAGCACCTGGTCCTTGGTGGCGGCGGTGTAGGCCCCGTTGAGCGCGAAAGCGAAGTTGGCCTCTTCCCTGGTCCACCCGATCAGGACGTCGATGTCCGCGCCGGGGCCGCTCAGGAGCAGGTCGGCCGGGCTGCGGGTCAGCGTCACGCCGTCGAGCACCGGCAGGAACGGGGTCGACCAGTACCCCCAGCGTCCGGTGCGCTGGAACATCTCGATGGTGGCGGCGATCAGTTGGGGCCAGGGGACGGCCCGGAGTGCCGCCACGTCCTTGACCCCGAGGATGTCGAGGTAGGTGGCGCTCCGCTGCAGTGACTCCGCGCGGCCGGGGATCTGCAGCCCGAGCGGCGGGCTCTGCAGGACGGCGCGCCGGAACAGCGGCCGGCCGGTGGGCCGGGCGCCGGCGAGCGCCGCGACCGACAGCGCTCCGCCGGACTGTCCGGCGAGGGTGATGTTGCCGGGGTCTCCGCCGAACGCGGCGATGTTGTCCCGGACCCAGCGCAGTGCGGCGAGCTGGTCGGTGAGCCAGAAGTTCCCGTCGGCTCCGTCCTCGCCGAAGTAGAGGTATCCCAGCGGTCCGAGCCGGTAGTTGAGCGTCACGACGACGAGGTCGCCGTTGCGCGCGAAGGTCTCGCCGGAGTAGTTGGGCAGGGAACCGGATCCGGAGATGAAGCCGCCGCCGTGGATCCAGACCAGCACGGGACGCCTCGCGTCGTCGGCTCCGGGGGTCCAGACGTTGAGCGTGAGACAGTCCTCGCTGAACGGGGGAGCGCCGTGGGTCCCGAGCACCTGGTCGCCCCCTTCCCGGTAGAGCTGCGGTGCGCTCGGGCCGAAGGCCGTCGCCTCGCGGATTCCGGCCCAGCCGGGGTGCGGCTGGGCGGGGCGCCAGCGCAGGGCGCCGACCGGGGGCGCCGCGTAGGGCACGCCCTTGAACACGGTGAGCCCTCCTTCGACACCTCCGCGCAGCCGGCCCGCGGGCAGCTCCACGACGGGCGAGGTCCCGCCCGCCCGCGGGGCGGCCTGCGCCGTGCCGGCGGCCGCCGACACGGCGGACATGCCGGAGAGCAGTGCCGCCCCGGTCAGCACCCCGGTGTTCTTGAGGACTTTGCGCCGTGAGGGATCGTCGGTCATGGTGCTTCACTCCCTGACTGATCATGGGTTCGCCCACCGATGTGGTATGGCGCGAAATTGACGATGGTTAGTGCTACGGCATACACGATGCGCCGGTCAAGAGACCGGGCGACACTCCGGCGAGTATCTTGCGAACTATTGACGAGCGTCGTAATTCCACGATAGACACGTGTCACTTCAGGAGCACCATCCGGTCCGCAAGGCCGGTCGACAACGTACGGAGTCGCCATGGCAGGTCGGTTTCGCCCCCTGGTTCTGATCACCGTCACCACAGGCCTCGTGCTGGCCACGGGATGCGGCGGTGCGAGCCTCGGCACCGGTGACGACAGCAAGCAGAGCGGGCCCGTGAAGATCGGGCTCCTCGTCCCGCAGTCCGGGACCTACAAGGCCCTCGGCGACGACATGAAGCAGGGCTTCGAGCTCTACGTCCAGCAGCACGGGGGCCGGCTCGGCGGCCGCGAGGTGCAGATCGTGATCGCCGACGAGGGGGAGACGGCCGACTCGGGCAAGGCCGCGGCCGAGAAGCTGGTCAAGCAGGACCGGGTACTGGCGGTCAGCGGGGTGGTCAGCTCGGCCACCGTCAACGGCGTCAAGGACCTGTCCGAGACCAGCCGGATCCCGCTCGTCGGCTCGAACGCCTCGCCGACCACCCTGACCGGAACCAAATACATCTGGCGCACCTCGTACGTCAACGACGAGCCGGGCAAGGCGCTCGGCAAGCACGTCGCCGAGCGGGCCGGGGGCCCGGTCTTCCTCATCGCCGCGGGCTACCAGGCGGGCAAGGACGAGATCGAGGGCTTCAAGTCCACCTTCCTGCCCGCCGGCGGGCAGATCGCGGGGGAGGAGGTCTACACGCCGTTCCCGGCCACCAAGAACTTCCAGCCCTACCTCGCGCAGATCGAGAACTCCGGTGCGAAGGCGGTCTTCTGCTTCTACGCCGGCGGCGCGGCCGTCGACTTCGTGAAGCAGTACCGCGACTTCGGACTGGCGGGCAAGATCCCGCTCTACGCACCCGGCTTCCTCACCGAGGGCGGCGTACTGAAGGGGCAGGGCGACGCGGCGGACGGCATCCTCACCGCCCTCAACTACAGCGCGGACCTGGACAACGCCGCCAACCGGCACTTCGCACCCGCCTACCGGGCCGCCCACGGCACGGACCCGACCACCTACGCGATGGCGTCATGGGACGCGGCGCAGGTCCTCGACAAGGCGATCAAGGCGGCCGGCGGCACCGTGAACTCGGAAACGGTCAACGCAGCCATCTCCACGGTGGGGGACATCGACAGCCCGCGGGGCACCTGGCGGTTCAACAGCGGCGGCACGCCGATCCAGCCCTGGTACCTCCGCGAGGTCAAGCAGGGGGCCAACACCGTCGCCGGTGACCTCGGCAGACTGGGCGGCTGACATGACCGGATGGCTGGACGGCAACCTCGTCAGCGTCGTCGACGGGATCGCGTTCGGGCTGTTGCTGTTCACGATCGCGGTCGGCCTCTCCCTGGTCTTCGGCATGATGGACGTCCTCAACCTCGCACACGGCACGCTCTACCTCGCCGGGGCCTACACCGCCTACGCACTCTCCGACGGAACCCTCCCGGGCCTGCTCCTCGCCCTCACGGCCGGCGCGCTGGTGGGAGCCCTCGGGGGAGCGGCGCTCACGCTGCTCACCCAGCCGCTGGCCCGCCGCGGGCACCTGGACCAGGCCGTGCTCACCCTCGGCATCACCTTCATCGTCGCCGACCTCCTCGCGGCCGCCTTCGGCGGCGAGGTACTGCCCACCGACCCGCCGACATCGCTGCGCGGGACGGTGGACCTGCTCGGCCACACCTATCCGGTCTACCGGCTGGTGTTCATCGCGGTGGCCGCCGCCCTCGCGATCCTCGTCCACCTCGTCTTCGAGCGCAGCTCGCTCGGAGCCCTCGTACGGGCCACGGTCGCGGACCGGGACATGGTCCGCGCCCAGGGCGTAGACGTCCGCAAGGTGCTCTACGGAGTCTTCGCCTTCGGCGCCGCCCTGGCAGCCGTCGGCGGGGTTCTCGGCGCGCCGATCCTGGGCCCCGGGCCGGGCGTCGACGAAAGCGTGCTCGTCCTCTCGCTCGTCGTCGTGGTCATCGGCGGGCTCGGATCCGTGCGCGGCGCCCTCGCCGGGGCACTGCTCATCGGCCAGGTCCAGACGCTCGGGGTGGCCCTGCTCCCGCAGTACGCGCCCTTCCTCCTCTTCGGCACCATGCTGGTGGTGCTCGTGGTCCGCCCGCACGGCCTGGTCCCGTCGGCGGTGCGCACATGAGCACGTTCCCCGCGCCCCGAGCCTCCCGCACCTCCCGCACGGTGGGCGCCGCCGTTCTCCTCGGTCTCACCCTGGCGCCCTTCCTGCTCGGCTCGTACGCCATCGCCACCCTGTCGCGGATCCTGGTGTTCGCCCTGCTCGCACTGAGCGTGAACCTCCTGACCGGGCTGACCGGACTGCCGACCCTCGGCCAGTCCGCCTACTTCGGCGTCGGCGCCTACACCGCGGCGATCGTCGCGACGAGGCTCACCGACATCGGGCCCCTCCAACTCCTCATCGCCGCAGGCGTCTCCGCCCTGGTGGCCGTGCCCACCGGGTGGCTCGCCGTCCGGGCCCGCGGCGTGGTGTTCCTGATGCTGACGCTGGCCATCGGCGAGATCGTCTACAGCGCCGCCGTCAACTGGAAGTCGCTGACCAACGGCACCGACGGGGTATCGGGCGTCCCGCCCGTCGTGCCGCTGCCCGGCATGCCCGCGCTGGAGCTCGACGGGCTGGTCTACTTCTACGTACTGGCCGTGTTCCTGCTGCTCTTCGCCGCCGTCACCCGCCTGGGCTCCACCCCCTTCGCCCTCGCCCTGCGCGGCATCCGCGACAACGAGCCCCGCATGCAGGCGATCGGCTACCCCACCCGGCGGTACGCCCTGACCGTCTACTGCGCCGCCGCGGCACTGGCCGGGGCCGCCGGCTCGATGTGGGTCTCGGTGCAGCGGTTCGTCTCGCCCGGTGATGCCGGATTCGAGATCGCCGCCCTCGCACTGCTGGCCGTCGTCATCGGCGGCTCGGGCTCGATCTCGATGTGGGGGACCTGCGCCGCTGCCGCGGTCATCTGGCTGACCCGCGACTACCTCGGAAACCTCGAAGCCGTCGCCGGACGCGGGCCGCTGCTGCTCGGGCTGCTCTTCGTCATCGCCGTCTACACCCTGCCCCGCGGACTGGCCGGCGTACGGCTCCCGCACCAGCCGAGCCGGAAGAGGACGGCGTGAGCGATCTCGACCTACTGGAACTGCGCCGGGTGTCCAAGCACTTCGGGTCCTTCACCGCCGTCGACGAGGTGTCCCTCACCGTGCGGGCCGGCGCGCGACACGCGATCATCGGCCCCAACGGAGCAGGAAAGTCCACCCTGTTCGGCCTCATCTCGGGAACCCTGCCCACCAGCACCGGAACCATCGCCCTCGACGGGCGGGACGTCACCCGGCTGCCCGTCCACCGCCGGGTCGGACTCGGAACGGCCGCGACCTTCCAGCATTCCAGCCTCTTCATGCGGGAGACCGTGCTGGAGAACGTCCTGCTCGCCGCACTGCTCCGGACGGGGACCGGGCTCGGCGGCTGGCGGAAGGTGAGCGCCAGGGCGGCGGCCATCGACCAGGCACGCGCACTGCTGGAACGGGTCGGCCTGCCCGACCGGCACGACCTCGCCGTGGCCGCCCTCTCACACGGCGAACGGCGGCAACTGGAGGTCGCCGTGGCGCTGGCCACCGAACCCCGGCTGCTGCTCCTCGACGAGCCGGCCGCCGGCATGTCCCCGGCGGAGACGGAGCGGCTCACGGAGCTGATCGCCGCCCTGCCCGACGACGTGACCGTGCTCCTCATCGAACACGACCTCGACATGGTCTTCGAGCTCGCCGACACCGTCACCGTCCTGCACCTCGGCCGGCACCTCACCACCGGCACACCGGATGACGTGCGGGCCTCCGCCGAGGTCCAGCAGGCCTACCTGGGCACCACGGAGGTCACCTCGTGAAGCCGTTCCTCCACATCCAGGGCCTGCGCTCCGGCTACGCCGGAGGCGTGGTCCTCGGCGGCGTCGACCTCGAGGTCGAAGCGGGCGGGATCGTCGCCGTCCTCGGGCGCAACGGGGTCGGGAAGACCACCCTCATCTCCACCGTCATGGGCTTCGTCCGGCCGGACGAAGGCAGCGTCACCCTCGACGGCCGGGAGCTCGCCGGCGCCCGCGTCGACGTGATCGCCCGGGCCGGAGTGGGCGTCGTACCCCAGGGGCGCCGGGTGTTCGCGCCGCTCACCGTGGCGGAGCACCTGGCGATCGCCGCACGGCGCCGCCCCACGCGGGGGCCGTGGACGCGGGCGCGGATCCTCGACCTGCTGCCGAAGCTCGGGGAGCGGCTCGGGCACCGCGGAGACGAACTCTCCGGCGGGGAGCAGCAGATGCTCGCGATCGCCCGGGCCCTGCTGGGCAATCCGCGCCTGCTGCTGCTCGACGAGCCGTCGGACGGCCTCGCACCCGCGATCGTCTCCCAGGTGGGGGAGGTGATCCGGGAGGTGAGCGCGCAGGGCATGACGGTCGTCCTGGTGGAGCAGAACCTGGGGCTCGCCCTCTCGGTCGCCGAGCACGTGGCCGTCATGCAGAAGGGGCGGATCGTGCATCGGGCCGCCGGCGCGGAATTCGCCTCCCGCCCCGACGACCGCCGGCGTCTGCTGGGCGTCGACTGACGACCCGACGCGCTCATCCGGCGCAGGTGCCGTCCAGCGCCAGGGCGAGGTGGCGGGCGGTGTCGCGGGTACGGCGCGGTACGCGGCGGCCGTGCTCGACGAGGCGAGCGGCGTGCCCCATGGTCCGCAGCGCCCGTACGGACCCGACGGCGGGCACGGCGTCCATCAGCGTGGACATGACCGTGTCGGCCTCGCGCCAGTCACCCGCCCGGGCCTGCACCCGGGCGAGTTCCGCCGCGAACAGCACGCGATAGGCGGGGCCACCGTCACCGTCGGCGTGCGCGGCACCGTGGAGGAGGGCGGCGGCAGAGTCCAGGTCGCCGAGCGCGGCCCGCGCCAGGCCGTGGTGACCGTCCAGTTCGTGCCGGTCGAACCACCAGGCCCAGGCCGGGTCCCGGTCCGTGGGCGGGTCGGCGAGCAGTTCGGCGGCGGTCCGCAGGGCCCGTCCGGCTCGCGGTGCGTTCCCCATACGGGCCCGGGCGCGGCCCGCACGCACGTGGAAGATGGCGGCGACGCGGCCGGGAAGCCCCTCGCGGGCCAGTACGGAGGAGGCGATCCGCAACGAGCTCCCGGGCCGACCCAGATGTTCCTCCTGCATCGCCAACACCGCCAGGATCAGCGGCTCCACGGCGGCGCCCGGTCCGCCCCCTCCGCCAGCTCCGCCCGCTCCGCTTCCTCGGGCCAGTTCCAGGGCCCGGAGGTGGAGCCGCCGCGACACGCCGTGCCGTTCGGCATCGAAGGCGATCCACGCGGCGACCTGGAACAGCTCGGCGAGCGCGGCCCGCCCCGCGTCGTCCCCCGGCGCCGGCCGGCTCCAGCCGGCCGTACGCACCGCCTCCAGCGCCGGGCCCACCGCCCACCGCGCCCCGGACGCCACATCGAGCGCGACGAGCTCCTCCGCCAAGGCCCTCACCTCGGCCACCGACAGCCTCACAGGCCGTTCTCCGCCTGCTCGGCGGCATCGGTATCGGCATCGGCGTCGGCATGGGCATCGGGCAGGAACAGCGTGGCGAGGGCCCCGCCGTCCGGGGCGTTGGAGAACTCCAGCTCCGCACCGATCCCCCGGGCCTGCCCAAGGGCGATCGTCAACCCCAGGCCGTGCCCGCGCCCCCGCTCGGCCGCGCCCGTACGCAAGCGCTGCTGGTGGGCCGCCTCGGTCACTTCGGTCACGAATCCCCCCCGGAGCGTGAACGGGGACGGATCGCGCCCCCTGTGATCATCGTAGGCGGGCCGACCGGGTCGCCCGACACCGGCCGTGGATGCAGGTGTTCGGGGGCCGAGGGGGCCAGGATGGAGCCATGGCCGACATCTTTGCCTCACGCACCATCGACGTCACCACGGGCGACCGGGAGACCGTCCACGACCTGACCGACGCCTGCGCCTCGTTCCTCCGGGAGGTGGCGCGGGGCCGGAGCGGACTGCTCAACATCTTCACGCCGCACGCGACCGCGGGGCTCGCCGTCATCGAGACGGGAGCGGGCAGCGACGAGGACCTCCTGAAGGCCCTGGAGTCACTCCTGCCGGCCGATGACCGCTGGCGGCACCGGCACGGTTCTCCCGGTCACGGGCGGGACCACGTCCTGCCCGCGATCGTGCCGCCCCACGCGACGCTGCCCGTGATCGACGGATTGCTGGAGCTCGGAACCTGGCAGTCCGTCACCCTCGTGGACACCAACCGGGACAACCCGCGCCGTCAGGTCCGCCTGTCCTTCTTCGGCTGCTGACCCGCGCCGCGGGCCACAGGGGTGAACACGTATCAATCATGACAGGTCAGAGGCGGTTTTCGTAGGACCAAGGGCACAGCGAATTGCCCTTGTTCCGACCCCTGTGCGGCTTTCAGAATCACCGTCATGACTCACACAGCGCACGCCCATCACGACGCGGTACTCCGAGCCCGAGTAGCCCTCCTGGGATCACAGACCCTGCCGGCCCGGCAGGAGGTCGCCGCCTACCGCGTGCTCGCCCAGGTGAGCCCTCTGGCCTATCTGCCGCTGCTGACCGTCGCGTTGTACGAATACAGCCGCCAGGACTTCGCCCACCTGCCCGAGACCGCGCTGGCCCTACGGGCCGAGGCCGTGGGCGCCGCACGCCGCATGTACTGCCTGGAGCCGACCAGGGGGCCCCTCCTCCTCACCGCGCTGGACCGCTACCGGGAGCAGCTGGTGCTGTCGGAGCCGGTCCAGGAGGAACTCGACGCCCTGGACCGGGAGATGGCGGCCTGCGCGATCGGCTGCCGGTGATCCCGCCATCGGCCGTCGTGACCGGATGATCTGAAGGAAGGGGCCGAGCTCAACCGGACGGTGTGCCCGGGGACCACACGCCGAACCACTGCTCGGCCCCGTACTCCTCGAACCGTTCCACCTCGGTGAACCCCAGTTTCGCCGCGAGGCGCATCGCGCGGTCGTTGGCGGTCTGGGTGCACAGGACCACCGGCTCGTCGGGAAGCGCGTCGGTGAACCAGCCGAGTGCCGCTGCGCACGCCTCGGCGGCGTACCCGTATCCCCACGCCTGCGGCAGGAACATGTACCCGAGCTCGGCCGCTTCGGCATCCGGACGGACCTGCCCCGGACGCGCGGCGTCGCGCCGGTCGAGCGTGATCATGCCGATCATCGCTCCGTCGACGTCGACCACGAAAAGGCCGGGGCGCCGCCCCGGCACCTCGGGCATCGCGCGTTCGAGCTCATCCCGCGGCCGAGCTCCACCGACGTAGGTGCCCACCTCCGGCGATGCGAACAGCTCGATGAACGCCGAACGGTCCCGTGCCCCGGAGTGGCGGAGCACGAGCCGTTCGGTCCTTATCGGGACAGGGGGCCAGGCAGCAGGTTCGGCGTCAGTCATGGCAGGCAACATAATGCAGGGGTTCCTGCACCGGATGGCAGAAGCAGCCTGGTTACAGCGGGCCGGAACCGGCACTTCGGCATTTCGGCACTTCGGGACTTCGGCACTTCGGGACTTCGGTGAGGCTGCCGAAGAGCCGGCGCCACGGAGCCGTCCAACCTCCTCAGATGCGCTGCGCGGTCAGCCTCTTTCCGTCTGCCCCAAGGACCAGAACGTTCCTGGCGGTACCGTCCCGGCCACGGTCACCGACCCACCACTGGACGAAACTGTGGGCAAGTGCTTCAGATCCAGGCTTTCCGGACCCTGCCGGGTAGTCCGTACTCAACTCAACGTCGTAGTCGCGTTCGGTCAGTTGGACCGTGACCAGCATGCGGGCGTGGTCGACTTCCTGCGCCTCACCCTTGCCGCGGGCCCAGGCACGGAACCGCTCCAGCATTTCTGCATTCGTGGTCCGTTTGGTCACGGGACCGGTGGGCAACTGCTCAGGGGCGTTGGCGACGCCGCTCAGACAGCCCTGCACCCAGGAGCCACGATCCATCTCGGCGGCGCTGCCGGCCTGCAGGGCTCGGCGCGTACAGCCGCCCCATACGGTCTCGCGCACGGCCGCCCCCTTGCCCGAGGAGTCGTAGACGGCCTTGCCCGCGGCGTATCCGGCACGGTAGGCGGCAATGTACCCGGGTGCGGAAGAAGAACGGGACTCGGGTGCAGAGCCGTCGAAAGGCTGACCTGTGCCGCAACCGGCCAAGCCGGCCAACGCGGCGACAGTCATACCGAGTACACGGCCCGAGCGATGATTCATTACTCCCCCTGGGTGCGGACTGTTACCCAATGAGACGGCATCCCGGGCCCATTGGTCACATCGGTCGAACACGGCTTCGCCCAGTTCAAGAACGGGCGGGCCCTCGCAGAACTCCGCCCGACCCCGTCCCGTACTCCGGGTGTGTGTCTGCCCGTGGTCCGAGTGCCAGGTCGGCACGTTCGGTGCGAGAGCGGGCGGACCGGCGCTCGCGGGTCGGGCCGACCGGCGGGAACCCTGCGGCCGTGGCCCTCTGCCGTTGCCGGGCGATGGTCCGGGAGCCTCCGGAAGACGTGCCCGTGCTGCCCGTTAGGGTTGCGGTCCGGATCGTCCTTCTCCAGGAGTCAATCGTGGCGCGCTCGCTCGACGGTCTCGTTTTCGTCCCCGTCGCCGACCAGGCGCCCGGCCAGGTCGGTCGGCAGACCCGGTTCGAGTACCACGAGCAGGACGGCCGGGTCTGGGCCGAATACCGGGGCGGGGACGTGGTCAGGGGCTACCTGGTCGGCACCCGGGCCGGCCGCACCATTGACTTCCGCTACGTCCAGCTCCGCCTCGACGGTACGACCGCGTCGGGGCATTGCACCTCGCTGCTGACGGAGCTGCCCGACGGTCGCCTGCGTCTGGAGGAGACGTGGACGTGGGAGTCCCAGGAGGGCAAGGGCACCAGCGTCGTAGAGCAGCTGCCCGCCTGAACGGGCGCGGCTCCTTCAGGAGGTCACCGGGGCAGATGTCCCGTGGGCTTGGTCCGGGCCGGCCGGAGGGGGGCCGGCCGGCCCGGAGGTCAGCCGTGGATCAGGCGAGGTCGAACCGGTCGAGGTTCATCACCTTGTCCCACGCCGCCACGAAGTCCTTCACGAACTTCGCCTTCGCGTCGTCGCTCGCGTAGACCTCCGCGAGCGCGCGCAGCTCCGAGTTGGACCCGAAGACGAGGTCGGCACGGGTGCCGGTCCACTTGACCCGGCCCGTGGCGCCGTCGCGTCCCTCGAACGCGTTCGCGTCCTCGGAGGTCGCCGTCCACGTCGTGCCCAGGTCGAGCAGGTTGACGAAGAAGTCGTTGGTGAGGGACCCGGGCGTCGAGGTGAAGGCGCCGAGCGGCGACTGCTGGTAGTTCGCGCCCAGCACGCGCAGGCCACCGACCAGGACCGTCATCTCCGGGGCGCTCAGCGTCAGCAGGTTCGCCCGGTCGAGCAGCAGGTACTCGGCCGGCAGCCGGCTGCCCTTCCCGAGGTAGTTGCGGAACCCGTCGGCGACCGGCTCCAGCGCGGCGAACGACTCCACGTCCGTCTGCTCCTGAGTCGCGTCCGCGCGGCCCGGGGTGAAGGGGACCTGGACGGCGAAGCCGGCGTCCTCGGCGGCCTGTTCGACGGCGGCGGCACCGGCGAGCACGATCAGGTCCGCGAGCGAGATCCGCTTGTCGCCGCTCTGGGCGGAGTTGAAGGACTCCTGGATCCCGGTGAGGGTCCGCAGCACCACGGCCAGCTGGTCGGGTTCGTTGACCTCCCACCCGCTCTGCGGCTGGAGGCGGATGCGCGCGCCGTTGGCGCCCCCGCGCTTGTCGCTGCCGCGGAAGGACGAGGCCGAGGCCCACGCGACGGAGACGAGCTGGGACACCGACAGGTCCGTCTCGAGGACCTGCCGCTTGAGCGCGGCGACGTCGGCCGCGTCGACGATCCCGTGCGTCACCTCGGGCAGCGGGTCCTGCCACAGCAGCGTCTCGGTCGGGACCTCGGGGCCGAGGTAGCGCACGACCGGTCCCATGTCGCGGTGGGTCAGTTTGAACCACGCGCGGGCGAAGGCGTCGGCGAACTCGGCGGGGTTCTCGAGGAAGCGCCGCGAGATCCGCTCGTAGGCCGGGTCGATCCGCAGGGAGAGGTCGGTCGTCAGCATCGTCGGGGCGTGGCTCTTGGACGCGTCGTGGGCGTCGGGCACGGTACCCGCGCCGGCGCCTTCCTTCGGCCGCCACTGGTGCGCTCCGGCGGGGCTCTTGAACAGCTCCCACTCGTAGCCGAAGAGGATCTCGAAGAAGCTGTTGTCCCAGGTGATGGGGGTGTTGGTCCAGATGCCCTCCAGACCACTGGTGATCGCGTCGCCCCCCTTGCCGGTCCCGAAGGAACTGCTCCAGCCCAGGCCCTGCGCCTCGATCGGGGCGGCCTCGGGGTCGGCGCCGACGCTCTCCGCCGGGCCCGCGCCGTGGGTCTTGCCGAAGGTGTGGCCGCCCGCGATCAGGGCCACCGTCTCCTCGTCGTTCATCGCCATCCGGCGGAACGTCTCACGTATGTCGCGCGCCGCGGCGATCGGGTCGGGGTTGCCGTTCGGGCCCTCGGGGTTGACGTAGATGAGCCCCATCTGTACCGCGCCGAGGGGGTTCTCCAGCTCGCGGTCGCCGGTGTAGCGCTCGTCGTCGAGCCAGGTG
Source organism: Streptomyces sp. NPDC048257 (assembly GCF_043201855.1). NCBI lineage: Bacteria > Bacillati > Actinomycetota > Actinomycetes > Kitasatosporales > Streptomycetaceae > Streptomyces > Streptomyces sp. NPDC048257. Next base: position 58,737 of record NZ_JBICZI010000001.1, on the reverse strand, counting down.
GTCTCGGGGCCCCAGTAGACGTCCTCGTCGGGCTCCCAGACGTCCGGACGGCCGCCGGCGAAGCCGAAGGTCTCGAAGCCCATCGACTCCAGGGCCACGTTGCCGGTGAGGATCATGAGGTCGGCCCACGAGAGGCTCTGGCCGTACTTCTTCTTGACCGGCCACAGCAGGCGGCGGGCCTTGTCGAGGTTGCCGTTGTCCGGCCAGCTGTTGAGGGGGGCGAAGCGCTGCTGGCCGGCTCCGGCGCCGCCGCGGCCGTCGCTGATCCGGTAGGTGCCGGCGCTGTGCCAGGCCATCCGGATCATGAACGGGCCGTAGTGACCGAAGTCGGCGGGCCACCAGTCCTGCGAGGTGGTCAGCACCTCCGCGATGTCCCGCTTCACCGCGGGGAGATCGAGCGTCTTGAACGCCGCGGCGTAGTCGAACTCCTCGCCCAGCGGGTTGGCCACGGCGGGGTTCTTGGCCAGGATCTTCAGGTTGAGCCGTTCAGGCCACCACTGGCGATTTCCGCCGCCCTGGGTCGGGTGCGGAGCACGCTCGTGGGCGACGGGACAGCCGCCCCCACCCTCCGACTTGGCATCTGTGACGATTGCATCGTGGTTCTCAGACATGGGAATCCTTCCGTACCAGGCGGATCACGGTGTTCAGGAACTGAAATGCGGCTGCATGAGATGGAACAACCGGGGCGCAGGGCCCCGCGTGCACGGCTCGGCTCGTCGATCGCCTCGACGCCGAGGGGTCACCGTCCCGGACGGTCACGAGCAGAAGGACACCGGCGGCCGGTCCCGGCGCGTCGGCGCGGGCAGCCCCTCGGAGGTGATCCGTCACGTCTCTGTCACGTCTCTGTCACGTCTCCGTCACGTCTCCGGCACCTGCCGCTCGGGAGTCTTCCTGTCTCTTGGCTGTCTACGAAACCGATCCTACGATGGACGCAATCCAAGTCAAGAAGAACACCAGGCCCATATTCGGTCGGATCCCGGATGTCCTCGATATGCTTCCGGACACCCCGTCGAACTGGAGAGGTGGCCGATATGAGTGACCTGCTGGAGCGTTTGCGTGGGCGTGGCTGGCGGATGACGTCCCAGCGGCGGGTGGTCGCGGAGGTTCTCGACGGCGACCACGTGCACCTCACGGCGGACGAGGTGCACGCCCGCGCGGCGCAGCGCCTGCCGGAGATCTCCCGGGCCACCGTCTACAACGCCCTGGGCGAGCTGGTTGCCCTCGGCGAGGTCGCGGAGGTCACCACCGACGGCCGGGCGAAGCGATACGACCCCAACGCGCACCTCCCGCACCAGCACTTGGTGTGCTCCGCCTGCGGCCTCATCCGCGACGTCCACCCGACCGGCAGCCCGCTGGCCGGCCTCCCCGCGGACGAGCGCTTCGGCTTCACGGTGTCCGGAGTCGAGGTCACCTACCGCGGACTGTGCCCGGACTGCGCGTAGGCGTCTCTTCCGGAGCTTGCCGGGCCCGGCCGGCAAGATCCGAAAGAGACGCCTAGCGGTCGGTGTGCCGCCCTACCGTCTCTTCCCGGCCACGCGCAAGGCTTCAACAAGAAAAACCTTGATGCCGCACTAGACTGGTGGGTTGTTTGGCGCTGGGCCGGAACAACCTGGGCAGACCCGGGCTCCGCCGGCGACCCGGACCGTGCCGGGAACGAGACGTGAGGGCCGATGGCAGTCACACCTGAGCGCAGTGAACTCACTCTGCTCGACGACGGGGAGACGCCGGAGGAGGCCGGCAAATCCGCCCGCTTCACCGCAGGGCCCGCCGCCCCCACCCGCACCCTCGTCGACATCTTCGAGGCCACCGTACGGACGTACCCCGACGAGCTCGCCCTCGACGACGGAACCACCCGCCTGACCTACCGGGCCCTGGCCACCGAGGTCGAGCGCCGGCGGCGGTCCCTCGCGGCCGCCGGAGTGGGGCTTGGCGACCGGGTCGGCGTACGCGTGCCGTCCGGGACCAACGAGCTGTACGTGGCCGTCCTCGCCGTGCTCGCCGCGGGCGCCGCCTACGTACCCGTCGACGCCGAGGACCCGGACGAGCGCGCCGACCTGGTCTTCGGCGAGGCCGGGGTCCGGGCGGTCCTCGGCGGCGGACAGCGCATCCAGGCGGGCCGCCCCGCGGACCCCGGCGCCCGCGCCGCCGCCTCGCGGCCCGGCCCCGAGCACGACGCGTGGATCATCTTCACCTCCGGCTCCACCGGCAAGCCCAAGGGCGTCGCCGTCAGCCACCGCAGCGCCGCCGCCTTCGTCGACGCCGAGGCCGCGCTGTTCCTCGCCGACGAGCCGATCGGCCCCGGCGACCGCGTCATGGCCGGACTGTCCGTCGCCTTCGACGCCTCCTGCGAGGAGATGTGGCTGGCCTGGCGCTACGGCGCCTGCCTCGTGCCCGTACCCCGCTCCCAGGTGCGCAGCGGGGCCGACCTCGGCCCCTGGCTCGTGGAGCAGGAGATCACCGTGGTCTCCACCGTGCCGACCCTGGCCGCGCTCTGGGAGCCCGAGGCGCTCAACGAGGTCCGCCTGCTGATCTTCGGTGGCGAGGCCTGCCCGCCCGAGCTGACCCAGCGCCTGGTCACCGAAGGCCGCGAGGTCTGGAACACGTACGGCCCCACCGAGGCCACCGTCGTCGCCTGCGCCGCGCTCCTGACCGGTGAGGAGCCGATCCGGATCGGCCTCCCGCTGAACGGCTGGGAACTGGCCGTCGTCGACGAGTCCGGCGAGCCGGTGCCCATGGGCGGCAGCGGCCAGCTCGTGATCGGCGGCGTCGGTCTGGCCCGCTACCTCGACCCCGGCAAGGACGCCGAGAAGTACGCCCCGCTCGAAACCCTCGGCTGGCAGCGCGCCTACCGCAGCGGCGACCTCGTACGCGCCGAACCGGAGGGCCTGGTCTTCCTCGGCCGCGCCGACGAGCAGATCAAGCTCGGCGGCCGCCGCATCGAGCTCGGGGAGGTCGACGCCGCACTGCAGGCCCTGCCCGGCGTCGCGGGCGCGGCCGCCGCCGTACGCACCGCACGCAGCGGCAACCAGCTGCTCGTCGGCTACCTCGTCACCCAGGACGGCTGGGACCACGCGGCGGCGGTCACCCGGCTGCGCGCCGAGCTCCCCGCCGCCCTCGTACCGCTGCTCGCCCCCGTCGACGAGCTGCCCACCCGCACCTCCGGCAAGGTCGACCGGAACGCGCTGCCCTGGCCGCTGCCCGACCTGGAGACCGCCGGCCCCGCCGAACAGCTCTACGGGACCGAGGCATGGCTCGCCGAGCAGTGGAGCGAGACCCTCGGCGTGACCGTCTCCGGCGCCGGCGACGACTTCTTCGCGATCGGCGGCAGCAGCCTCGCCGCCGCCCAGCTCACCACCCGGCTGCGCACCCGCTACCCCAGCGCGGCCGTCCTCGACATCTACCAGCAGCCCACCCTGCGCAAGCTGGCCCGGCACCTGGAGAAATCCGCCCAGGACGACGGCGCGGCCCGCACCGTCGCACCGGTTGCGCTGCGCTCCCAGGTGGCCCAGTCGCTCCTGCTGCTCCCGCTGTTCACCCTGGTGGGCCTGCGCTGGACGGTCGCCCTGCTGGCCCTCGGCAACGTGTTGCACCTGTTCGGCCCCTACCCGTGGGCGCCGACCGCCTCCTGGTGGCTCGTCGCCGCCGGTGTGGCGCTGCTCTTCAGCCCGCCGGGCCGCCTCGCGATCGCGGCCGGCGGCGCCCGCCTCCTGCTGCGCGGGGTGAAGGCCGGCCGCTACCCGCGCGGCGGAAGCGTCCACCTGCGCCTGTGGACGGCCGAGCGGCTCGCCGAATGCGTCGGCGCCACCTCCCTCACCGGCTCCTGGCTGGAGCGCTACGGGCGGGCCCTCGGCGCCAAGATCGGCCCCGAGGTGGACCTGCACTCCCTGCCCCCGGTCACCGGCATGCTGAAACTCGGCCGCGGCTGCGCCGTCGAGTCCGAGGTGGACCTCTGCGGCCACTGGCTGGACGGGGACCGCCTCGAGATCGGACCGGTCAAGGTCGGCGCGGGCGCGGTCGTCGGCACCCGCAGCATCCTCTTCCCCGGCGCACGCGTCGGAAAGCGCGCCGAGGTGGCCCCCGGCTCCGCCGTGGTCGGCCAGATCCCGACCGGCCAGCGCTGGGCCGGAGCCCCCGCAGGCAAGCTCGGCAAGGCCAAGCACAACTGGCCCAAGGAGCGCCCGCCCCGCGGGCTCCCCTGGCGGGCCGCGTACGGGGCGGCCGGCTTCGGCCTCACGGCGCTGCCCGTGCTCGCCACCCTGCCCGCGCTGCTGGTGCTGAGCGCCTTCGTGCCCGCCGGGGCCGGGATCGCCGAAGCACTGCGCGGCGCGCTCCTCGCCGTGGTTCCCGGGGCGCTCGCCTTCGGGTTCGCGTACGCCGCCCTGCTGCTGGTCTCCGTACGTCTGCTCAGCCTCGGGCTGCGGACGGGAATCCAGCCGACGCACAGCAGGGTCGGCTGGCAGGCCTGGACGGTCACCCAGCTGATGGACCTGTCCCGCGGGACGCTCTTCCCGCTGTACGCCGGGCTGATCACACCGGTGTGGCTGCGGCTGCTCGGCATGAAGATCGGCCGGGGCGCCGAGGTGTCCACCGTCCTCGCGCTGCCGAGCCTGACCACCGTCGGCGAGGGCGCCTTCCTCGCCGACGACACCCTGACCGCCCCCTACGAGCTGGGCGGCGGCTGGATGCGGATCGGGCACTCCGAGATCGGCCGCCGCGCCTTCCTCGGGAACTCCGGCATGACCGCCCCGGGCCGCACCGTGCCGGACGACGGGTTGGTCGGCGTCCTGTCCGCCACCCCGAAGAAGGCCAAGAAGGGCAGCTCCTACCTGGGGCTCCCGCCGGTCCGGCTGCCCCGCTCCACCGCGGCCGCCGACCGGAGCCGGACGTACGACCCGCCCGCGCGGCTGCTGTGGGCGCGCGGCCTCGTCGAGCTGTGCCGGCTCGTGCCGGTGTTCTGCTCGGCCGCCCTGGCCGTGCTGACCGTGGCGGCGCTCTGCGCGCTGAGCACGCGCAGCGGCCTGGGCATCTGGGGAACCGCGCTGCTCTGCGGAGCGGTCCTGCTCGCGGCCGGGCTGGCCGCCTGCGTGGTCGCGGTGACCGCCAAATGGCTGCTGGTGGGCCGGCACCGAACGGGGGAGCACCCGCTCTGGAGCGGCTTCGTCTGGCGCAACGAACTGGCCGACACCTTCGTCGAGGTACTGGCCGTACCGTGGCTGGCCGGCTCGGTGCCCGGCACGCCGGTGCTGGCCCTGTGGCTGCGGGCGCTCGGAGCCCGCATCGGCCGCGGCGTGTGGTGCGAGAGCTACTGGCTGCCCGAGACGGACCTGGTCGTGCTGGGCGACGGGGTCAGCGTGAACCGCGGCTGTGTGTTGCAGACGCACCTCTTCCACGACCGGATCTTGAGGACGGATACTGTGGTGCTCCGTGAGGGCGCCACCCTGGGCCCGGGCGGAATCGTCCTGCCCGGGAGCACGGTGGGGGCCCGCAGCACACTGGGTCCCGCATCCCTCGTGATGGCGGGCGAATCCGTCCCCGCCGACACCCGCTGGCTGGGTAACCCGATCGAGGCGTGGCGGTCCTGACCGGGCCGACCGCGCGGCGGCCGACAATGGCGGGAGCGGCGGTACCGGCACACCAGCACGTCGTACGAGCACAGCGCAGGGAGCGGAATCGGCAGTGAGCGGCCAGAGAACAGAGGCATCGGACCCGTACTTCCCGGCCAACGGAGACTCCCGTTACCGCGTGCACCGGTACGAACTCGCTCTGGACTACCGTCCCGGCCCCAACCGGCTGGCCGGGACGGCCCGCCTCAGCGCGATCGCCGGCCGGGCGCCGCTCGCCGAGTTCCACCTGAACCTGGCCGAGTTCAAAATAGGCCGCGTCCTGGTGAACGGCCGCGCGCCGCACTACGCCCACCGCGGCGGCAAGCTCCGGATCCGCCCGGCCAAGCCACTGCCCGCCGGCGCGGCCTTCACCGTGGAGGTGCACTGGGCGGGCAACCCCAAGCCCGTGCGCAGCCCCTGGGGCGGCCTCGGCTGGGAGGAACTGACCGACGGCGCGCTGGTGGCCAGCCAGCCCGTCGGCGCGCCCTCCTGGTACCCGTGCAACGACCGGCCCGCCGACAAGGCCTCGTACCAGATCTCGGTCAACACCCCGTCCGCCTACACGGTCGTGGCGGGCGGCCGGCTGCTCACGCGCACGACGAAGGCCAGCACGACCAACTGGGTCTACGAGCAGTCCGCGCCGACCTCCAGCTACCTCGTCGGCCTGTCCATCGGCATGTACCAGACGGTGCTGCTCGGCGACCCCGGACTCGGGGGCGTCCCGCAGAGCGCCCACGTGCCGGCGCACCTGCTGCCGCGGTTCTCCCGGGACTTCGCCCGGCAGCCCGCCATGATGGAGCTGTTCCAGGAACTCTTCGGGCCCTACCCCTTCGGCGAGTACGCCGTGGTCGTCGCCGACGAGGAACTGGACGTCCCCGTCGAGGCACAGGGCCTGTCCCTGTTCGGCGCCAACCACGTGGACGGCGTTCGCGGCTCGGAGCGCCTCATCGCGCACGAGCTCGCGCACCAGTGGTTCGGCAACAGCGTGACCATCGCCGACTGGCGGCACATCTGGCTGAACGAGGGCTTCGCCAAGTACGCCGAATGGCTCTGGTCGGAGCGCTCCGGCGGCCGCACCGCGCACGAGCTGGCACGGGCCGCGCACCGGATGCTGCTCTCGCATCCCCAGGACCTGCGGCTGGTCGACCCCGGGCGCAAGCTGATGTTCGACGACCGGCTGTACCAGCGCGGGGGCCTCACGGTGCACGCGGTCCGCTGCGCCCTGGGCGACGAAGCCTTCTTCCGCATGCTGCGGGACTGGGTCACGGTGCACCGCCACGGCGTGGTGTCGACCGCCGGCTTCACCGGCCACGCGGCCCGCTACGCGGCCGAGCCGCTGGACGACCTGTTCTCGGCCTGGCTGTACGAGCCGGCCCTGCCGCCGCTGCCGGTGCCGTCCGGGGCGCCCGGGCCGTCGATACCGGCGAGGCCCGGCTACCCGCCGACGAACGGCGGACCCAAGGGCGGCCGGGGCCGGGGCAAGGCCTCGGCTTAGCGGCACCGGGGCACCCGAGTACGTCCGGTGCACGGGCGCCCCTCCCCCTTGCGATGCACCGCACCGAACTGGCCCGGGCCCATCCGGCAAGACACTCCCTAGCTCTGCCGCGTCCAGCGTTGTGACGCCTCGCCGCCGCACGTCTTCGTCACCAGGCCGCCGCTCATGCCCAGGTCGAGGCAGCCGCCGCTGAAGTCGTTGCGGAGGCTGCCGCCCGACCCCGTGCGCCACAGCCGGGCGGTGTCCTGGGCGCAGTCGCCCACGAACACCGCCTGGCCGAGCATGTTGGCGTACAGGCAGCTGCCGCTCTGCTGGTTGACCAGCTTGAAGCTGCCGTCCGACTTGCCCTGTACGGTCCACCGGGCACTCGCGTCCGCGCAGTCGCCGAAGTCCGAGGACCCGAAGACCTGCGTGATGCACTTGCCGTTATTGCCGTTGCGGAAGCGGAAGGTGCCGGACGCGGGCGGCGCCGGGGCCGTGGGTGCCGTGGACGTTCCGCCGTTGGACGGGCGCGTACTGCCGGTGCCGCCCGCGTTCGCGGGGCTGCCGGAGTTCCCGGCGTTGCCCGAGCCGGGCTGCGCGCCGCCGCCCGGGCCCGTGCCGCCGCCCGCGGCCGGCGGTCCGCCCGGGCCGCCCTGTGCCGGGTCCTGCGCGGGCGGCTGCCCCGGCGACGCCGAACCCGACGGGCTGCCGCCCGCTGTCGCCGCCGCCGACGACGCGGTCGGGTCGGCCGGCGCCGTGACCGGGGCGGACGGGGTGTTCCCGGCTCCGGCCTGTGGTGTGGCGGAGGTGTACGGCAGGTGCTGGATGGCGAGTGTCGTACCCCCCGCGACCACTACGACGGGCAGGACGGCGAGCAGGACCCGGGTACGGCGGCGGCGCTCGGCCCGCTCCGGTCGGGCCGTGGCCGGGGGAGTGGGGACCGCTGGTACCACGGGCGCCACGGGCGCCACGGGCGCCACGGGCTCCGGCCCCTCCGGCTCCGGCTTGAGCGGGACCGTCGGTACGTCGACCTCCTGCACGTGTGCGGCGAAGGCGGCCCGCTCGGTCAGGCGTCCGGTGATGGCCTCCGGCCACAGCGGGGCAGCGAACGGGCCGTGCCCGGAGGCGCGTTCGAGGAGTTCGGCGGCGGTCGGACGCCCCTCGGGGTCCTTGTCGAGGCAGGCTGCGACCAGGTCGGCGAGGTCCGGCTCCAGTTCCCGGAGCGGCTCCAGGTCCGGCTCCTCGTGGACGATGCGGTACAGCACGCCGTGCCCCGACTCGTCGCCGAACGGCGGCTGACCGCACGCCGCGTACGCGAGGACGGAGCCGAGCGCGAACACATCGGTGGCGCCGCTCAACCGCCGTCTTCCCGAAGCCTGTTCGGGTGCCATGTAGGCGGGCGTACCCACGACCATCCCGGTCCGGGTCAGCTGGCTCTGCTCGGCGGCCCGGGCCACTCCGAAGTCGATGAGGGTGAGACCGTCCAGGGTCAGCATGACGTTGGACGGCTTGAGGTCCCGGTGCACCATGTCCAGCGCGTGCACCGCCGCCAGCCCGGCCGCCGCTTCCCGCAGCAGCAGCCACAGCCCGTCCGCGGGCAGCGGGCCGCCGTGCAGTGCGATGGCCTCCCGCAGGGTGAGCCCGGGGATGTAGGCCGTGGCGAACCACGGGGGACTCGCGGTGCGGTCGCTGTCGAGCAGCGGCGCGGTGGCGTCGGCGGGCAGCCGGGCGAGGTTGTCCAGCTCATGGCCGAAACGGCGCAGGAAGTCCTGGTCCTCGCCGACGACGGAGGACAGCAGTTGCTTGACGGCGACGTACCGGCCCTCGCGGATCCCGAGATACACCCGCCCCATGCCTCCGGCCCCGAGCCGGCCCGCCAGCGGGATCGACCCGATCCGGCGCGGATCCTCCGCCTCCAGCGGCTGGGCCCCGCTCCCCGTCAGCTCTAACACGTCAGCCCCGCTCGAACTAGAAACAGTTTCCAGGAATCTATCCCGATGATCCGGAGACGGCAACGCGGGTGGGAGTGCGCCGAGTTGATCCCGATTTCGCCCCGGCGCAGCCCCGCCTTGGCTACGGTGGAACCGGGATTCGGCGCGTTGCCCCTGGCGGGTGGCGCGCTGGGTGGTATGGGGGAACCGATGGCACGTTCCGGGGAGATCGGCCTGGCGGACGCGGTCGCCGCGATACGCGAGGCACTGCAGGAGGCGACGGCCAACGCGGGCCGCCACCTGCCCGACCTCACCGTGGCCCACCTGGAGCACAGCAGGCTGTTGGAGGCCCTCGCGCTCACCGGCCCATCCGCTGGACGCGGTGGGGGCGGCGGTGCCGCTGCTGGGGCGCCTGGACGGCCTGCCCGCCGGGCTCGACCCGGTAGTCACCGCGGTCCTGCTCGACCGGTACGCCGGGAAACGCTTCGAACAGGAGCGGCGGGGCGCCGCGCTGCGCGCCGCGGACATGGCGTTCCGGGTCCATCAGACGGCAGATCCGCCCACCGCCCGGGTGACCGCGCTCCTCGTGCAGCGCCGGGCCACCATCCTGAACGTGCTCCAGCGGCACGAGGAGGCGGACCAGGCCTCCTTCGCCGAGGCGATCCGGCTGCCGCGCACCGTGGTCCCGGAGGCGCCCGCCCTTCACGTCCCGGGCATTCTCGACCTCCTGGGCATCCGGATCTGGTGCCTGGCCGAACGAGGTGATCTCGGCCGGGCCGGGCCGTGTCGCTGCTCGCCGAAGCGCTGGAGATGGTGCGCGGTCCGCTACGGGACCAGTACGGCGCCCCGCGCGACGCCTGGGCCCTGCCCCTCTTCCGGATCGCCGCGGCCGGCGCCCGGCTGAGCGGCGCCGGTCGTGACCGCGAGCGCGCGGCCGGGGCCACCGCCCTGCTGAAGGGCCGCCTGGAGCGGCCGGCCCCCGGTCCCGCGCTGGCCCGCGCGATCGAGCTGCCGGCCCGGCTCGGCCCACCCGCCGGGCCCCAGTGACCGCCGCACCGGCCGTCGCGCCAGCCGCCCGCCGGCCACAGGAAAATCGTGACAACGATTACATTTAGCCCCGCATCGCGCCCGCAGCGTGGATCATTATTTCCCGTAATTGTCGTATATGGCTGCCATTGCGGCCCGCGCCACCCGATGGACCGGTCGGCGCTACGGGAGAGATATGGGACGCGTGCGCGGCTGGATGGGCAACCGACGGATCGCTCTGCCGATCGCAGGAGGAGCCGTCGTCCTCGGACTGGGCGGCCTCTACGGAACCGCGCTCGCGGTCGGTGGTGACATCGACCAGGGCACACGGGTCCTGGGCGTGGACCTCGGCGGCATGAGCCGCGCCGAGGCACGCCAGGTGCTGACCCGGGAGCTCGGACCCGCCGCCGCGGCGCCGATCGCGATGAAGATCGGCGACCACGCGGAGAAGGCCGATCCCGCCGCGCTGGGGCTCTCGCTCGACACCGACGCGACCGTCGACCGCGCCGTACGGGACGGACACGGTCCGGTCACCGTCATCGGCAGCCTCTTCGCCTCGGACGAGCGGGACGTGGCGCCCGTGATCCGGATGAACGAACAGACCGCCCGGGCCGCGGTCGACCGCCTCGGTGAGATCACGAAGCAGCAGGTCCGCGACGGGGTGATCGAGTTCGAGGAGGGCACGGCGAAGGCCGTCGCCCCGCTCCCGGGCCTCGCCCTCGTCCAGGACAAGGCCCTCGACACCCTCCGCGACGCCTATCTGCGGCCGCACACGGGTCCCGTCGTCCTCCCGGTCGCACGCACCGAGCCGAACGTCGGGGCCGAGGAGACCGGACGGGCCATGCGGCAGTTCGCCGAGCCCGCGATGTCCGGGCCCGTCACCCTCACCGTCGGCGGCAAGCGCATGTCCATAACCCCCGCCGTCCTCGGCGACCACCTGAAGATGCGGGCCGACGGACAGGGCCGCCTGGTACCGGCCCTCGACTCCAAGAGCCTGCTCGCCGACCCCGCGGTGGCCCGCCCGATCGACGAGGTCACCCACCCGCCGCGCGACGCCGCGCCCCGCCTCGGGGCCGACGGCCGCGTGGTGATCGCCGACCTGGGTCGTGAGGGACGCCAGGTCACCCAGGAGGCGCTCGGCCGGGCCGTGCTGCCGCTGCTGACCCGTACGGGCGCGGCCCGTAGCGGCGAGGTCGCCACCGTGGCCGTCGAGCCGGACTTCACCAGCGACGAAGCGCGCCGCCTCGGCATCAAGGAGAAGGTCTCCTCCTTCACCGTCGACTTCCCGGCCGCCCCGTACCGCACCACCAACGTCGGCCGCGCCGTCGAGCTCATCAACGGCTCCGTCGTCATGCCGGGGGAGGAGTGGAGCTTCAACCGCACGGTCGGTGAGCGCACCCCCGAGAACGGTTTCGTCGACGGCATCATGATCAACGACGGCCAGTACGTGAAATCACCCGGCGGCGGTGTCTCGGCGGTCGCCACGACCATGTACAACGCCGCGTTCTTCGCGGGCGTCAAGCCCGTCGAGCACGGCGCCCACTCCTTCTACATCGAGCGCTACCCCGAAGGCCGGGAGGCCACCGTCGCCTGGGGCACCCTCGACCTGCGCTGGATCAACGACACCGGCCACCCCCTCTACATCCAGGCCCAGTCCACCGACACGTCGCTGACGATCAGCCTCCTCGGCACGAAGAAGTACGACGAGATACGGGCGACCAAGGGGCCGCGCACCCACATCACGCCGCCCGGGAAGCGCACGGGCAGCGGAGAGAAGTGCGAGGTCCAGACCCCGCTCGAGGGGTTCGACGTCACCGTCGGCCGCGTCTTCGTCCAGGGCGGCAAGGAAGTCCGGCGCGAGGACTTCACGACGCACTACACGCCGCGCGACGAGGTCACCTGCACCCCGGAAGATGCCCCGGAGGCGACTCCCGGTGCCACCCCGGGCGCCACCCCGCAGCCTTCGCGGACGCCCTCGCCGACGCCGTCGCAGACCCCGCCCGGCACGGCCGTGGGGTACGTCCAGGCCGCGGCCGGGCGCCACGCCGACTGACGGCCGAAGGGGGACCGGATGTGACAATCCCGGCGCGTACCGTGCATGACGGGAGCCATGCACGCCCGGAAGTGCTACAACTGGGTGCGTGACCATTCCTCGCCACCCGTGCCGGGTACGTCGGTGCGGTCACCTCTAGGCAACAGGTTCAAGAGCGTCGCCGGACAGGTATTCGTCCTCCAGGTGGCGATCGTGGTGTTGCTCGCGGCCGGGGCGCTGCTGGCCCTGGTCCTCCAGTCGAGGCACGACATCGACCGGGAGGCACGCAACCGGTCGGTCTCCGTCGCCGAGACCTTCGCCCACTCCCTGGGCCTCCAGGCCGCGCTGAAGACGAAGGACCCGTCCGTCATCCTGCAGCCCCTCGCCGAGGAGACGCGCAAGGTCGCCGGGGTCGACTTCATCGTGGTGATGGACACCAAGGGCATCCGGTACAGCCACCCCCAGCCCGACCGCATCGGGAAACGGTTCGTCGGGACGATCGAGCCCTCGCTGGCCGGCCAGGTCCACACCGAGAGCGTCGAGGGCCCCCTCGGCAAGGAGATCCAGGCGGTGGTGCCGGTCACGGCGGACGACGGCCAGGTCGTCGCGCTGGTCTCGGCAGGCCTCACGGTGAAGAACGTCACCGGCGTCGTCGACCGCCAGCTCCCGGTCATCCTCCTCGCCATCGCCACCGGCCTGGCCCTGGCCACCGGTGGCACCGCCCTGATCAGCCGCCGCCTGCGCCGCCAGACCCACGGGCTCGGCACGCAGGAGATGACCCGGATGTACGAGCACCACGACGCGGTGCTCCACGCCGTCCGCGAAGGGGTGCTGATCACCGACGGGGAAGGGCGGCTCCTGCTGGCGAACGACGAGGCCAAACGGCTCCTCGGGCTGCCGGAGGACGCCGACGGACGCCACATCGGGGACGTGCCGTGCCTCGACCGCCGGATGGCCGACCTGCTGCTCTCCGGCCGGGAGGCCACCGACGAGGTCCTGGAGACCGGGGACCGGCTGCTCGTCGTCAACCAGCGGCCCACCCACCCCCGCGGCCGGCCGGAGGGCGCCGCGGTCACCATCCGCGACTCCACCGAGATGCAGATCCTGACCAGCCGGGCGGACACGGCCCGCAGGCGCCTCAAGCTGCTCTACGACGCGGGTGGGGACATCGGTACCACCCTCGACGTGGTGCGGACGGCCGAGGAACTGGCCGCCGTCGCCGTCCCCCGCTTCGCGGACTTCGTCACCGTCGACCTGGCCGACCAGGTCATCGACGGCGAGGAACCCCTCGCCGGCTCCGACATGCGGCGCACCGCGATCAGCGGCATCCGCTCCGACCACCCCCTGTACCCCGTCGGCCAGCTGATCGACTTCCTGCCCTCCACCCCCCAGGCACGCGGCTACGGCACCGGCCGGGCCGAGCTGGTGCCCGACCTGGCCGAGGCACCCGGCTGGCAGGCCCAGGACCCGCCACGCGCCCGCGCCATCGTCGAGTACGGGATCCACTCGCTCATCGCGGCCCCGCTCATGGCCCGGGGCGTCGTCCTCGGGGTGGTCAACTTCTGGCGGTCGCAGAAACAGGAGCCCTTCGACGAGGACGAGCTGTCCCTGGCGGAGGAACTCGTCGCCCGCGCAGCGGTCAGCATGGACAACGCCCGCCGCTACACCCGGGAACACGCCCTCGCCGTGACCCTCCAGCGCAGCCTGCTGCCGCGCGCCCTGCCCGAGCAGAGCGCCATGGACGTGGCGCACTTCTACCTGCCCGCGCAGTCCGGAGTGGGCGGGGACTGGTTCGACGTGATCCCGCTGGCGGGCTGCCGCGTCGCGCTGGTCGTCGGAGACGTCGTCGGGCACGGCCTGCACGCCGCCGCCACCATGGGACGGCTCCGCACGGCCGTCCACAACTTCTCCTCCCTCGACCTGCCGCCCGATGAGATCCTGGCCCGCCTGGACGACCTCGTACAGCGCATCGACCACGACGGGGAGGGCGACGACGTGAACGGCGGCGTCCTGGGCGCGACCTGCCTGTACGCCGTCTACGACCCGGTGTCACAGCGCTGCACGATGGCCCGGGCCGGGCACCTGCCACCCCTGGTGGTCGCCCCCGACGGCACCACGGAGATCGTGGAACTGCCCGCCGGACCCCCGCTGGGGCTGGGCGGCATGCCCTTCGAGACCGCGGAGCTGGACCTCGCGGAAGGCAGCCAGCTCGTCCTCTACACGGACGGGCTGATCGAGGAGCGGACCCGGGACATCGGCGAGGGACTGGAACTGCTGCGGGTGGCGCTCAGCCACCCGGACCGGGACCCCCACGAGAGCTGCCGGGCGGTGCTCGACATGCTGCTGCCGCCCCGCCCCACCGACGACGTGGCCCTGCTCATCGCACGCACGCGGACGCTCGGCCCGGACCGGGTCGCACAGTGGGACGTACCGTTCCAGCCGAGCGCGGTCGGCGCCATGCGCAACGCCGCCGCCAAGAAGCTCGACGAGTGGGGCCTGACCGACCTCGGCTTCGCCACCGAGCTGATCCTCAGCGAACTGATCACCAACGCCCTGCGGCACGGCAGCGGGCCCGTACGGGTACGCCTGCTCCACGACCACAACCTGACCTGCGAGGTGTGGGACGGCAGCAGCACCGCCCCCCACCTGCGCTACGCCGCCACCACGGACGAGGGCGGACGCGGCCTGTTCCTGGTCGCGCAGCTCAGCGAGCACTGGGGCACCCGTTACACACCCCAGGGCAAGGTCATCTGGGCGGAACTGGCCCTGCCCGGTGCCGCGGGCGGCACGGAGGCGGCCCTCGCCGCCTTCCTGGACGTGGACCCCCTCTGACCCTCCGACCGCCGACCGGGCCCGACCGGCCCCGACGGGTCACGATGGGCCCCCGGGGGTCAGACGCCCGGCCGGAGGGCCTTCAGCGCCGTCTCCAGCGCCTGCTCCGCCGGGACCCGGACGTCGGGAACGACCCCCACGCCCTCCCAGTTGCCACCCGTGACGGTGTTGATCGTCCGGGCCGTCGGCACGGTCACCAGAACGTGCTCGGCCACCGCGTGCCGGGCCGTCGGATGGGCGCCGCCCCGTGTCGTCTCGCCCACGATCGCGGCCCGCCCCCGCGCCTGGAGGGTGTACGAGACGTCCTCGCCCCCCGAGAAGGTGACCGCGCTCGTGAGGACGTGGACCGGCCGGTCCAGGTAGCGCGGCGCGGGAAGGTACGAGGACGTCCAGAACTGGCGGGTCGTGTCCGAGGTCCGGTCGTAGATGTCGTTCAGGTGCACCTGGTCGTCCGGGAAGAAGTAGCTGCACCACATCGCGGCCCCCTCCGGAAGCCCGCCGAGGCAGCCCCGCAGGTCCAGTACGAGGGCTGAGGTGTGCGCGACCAGCTGCATGGCCGCGCCGATCGTGCTCGCGCCCTCGGTGGCGCTCGCGATGCGCCGGACCTCGATCAGCCCGATGTTGCCCTCCAGCCGCTCGACGCGCCGGATCCCCTGGTTCTCGGCCCGGAGCAGAGCCAGGAAGGCGGCCTGCCCGCCGTCCTCGTCCACCGGGTCCAGCGACTGCGGCTCGTCCGTCCACAGCAGCCGCAGGTGCTTGTCCGGGCAGGCCTCCTGAAGGTCCGCCGTCACGGCCGCGCAGAGCGCCGGCCCGTCCAGGTCCGCGTACGCACCCGCCGCGAGCCGGCCGCGGATCGCGGCCTCGATGACCCCTACCTTCCCGGGGAAGACGTAACCGGCGCCGATCCGGTCCAGAGCGCGTTCGATGATCTCTTCATTGGTGGGCATGAGACGTCATGCTAAAGCGCCAACACCAAGGCGACCAGCGGATTTACCCGCAACGTCCGGTGCCCTGACGGTCTTGCCGGGCCGCTCGCTACCATCGCGGGGTGCACCCCGAACCAGGTCCCTGGACCCCGTATCCGAAGATCCCCGCGAACACCCGGCTGGGGGAGGCCCGCGGGCGGAACTGGGTGGCCCACGAGAAGATCCACGGCGCCAACTTCGCCGTCGTGTGCGACGCATCGGGCGCGCACCCCGCCAAGCGGCGCGAACTGCTCGCGGACGGCGGGCTGGACGACTTCTTCGGCGTCGGCCGGATCTGGCCCGCGCTGGCGGTCGCCGCGACCCGCTGCGCACGGACCCTGCGCGAGGACACCGGAGCCCCGGCCTCCGCGGTCGTGACCCTCTACGGCGAACTCGCGGGCGGCCGTTACCCGCACCCCGACGTCCCCGCGACACCCGGGGCGGAGCCCGTGCAGACCGGCGTCTGGTACGCGCCCGAACTGGTCTGGCTCCCCTTCGACGCCACCGTCGCCGAGGACGACGGCGTCCACTGGGTCGGCGACCGGACGCTGCGCGCGGCGGCGGCCGCCGCCGGGCTGCTCTGCGTTCCGCTGCTGGCCGAGGGCCCGCTCGCGCGCCTCCAGGAGCTGCCGGTGGTCTTTCCCACCCGGCTGCCCGGCCTGCTGGGGCTGCCCGCGCTGCCCGGCAATCTCGCCGAGGGCCTCGTCGTCAAACCCGCCGGGGAATCCTGCGAGTCCCGCGAACCGGGGCGGCCCATGGCCAAGTTCAAGCAGCCCGCCTTCGCCGAGGACGAGCGGTTCGACGGTTCGCGCCCCTACGAGGCGCCGGCCGAAGGCGCGGCGGGCGTCCCCGGCTGGCTGCTCGCCCACGGCACCGGCCTGCTCACCCCCGCCCGGGCGGCGTCGGCCGTGAGCAAGCTGGGACCGCGCACCCCGCCGGCGGAGTTGGCCGCCGAGATCGCCCGGGACGCCGCCGAGGAGGCGGCGCAGGCGCTGGGCGGCCTGGACGGGGCGACGTACCGCGCGCTGGAGACGTCCCTGCACGCCGGAGCCCTGTCCCTGGCCCGCTTCGACGCTGCCGACCGCCGGGCCTGACGCCCTGTGCATACTGCTGTCATGAAGTCCCGTCCCGCCGCGCGCATCCACCTGATGATCACCTTCGTACTGGTGACGTGCGGTGCGGTCGCCGGAGGCTGCCTCGGACTGCTCCTGTCCGGCCGCCTGATGGCCGCGGTCTTCGCGGGCGCGGCCGGTCTCGGGGCGGGGCTGGGATCGTTCTTCTCCCGCCGGCAGGTCCTCGCCCTGTTCCAGCCCGAACGCGAGGTCGTCCCGGCCGACGGCTACGCCGAGGGTCTCGCCGACGCCGCCCTCGTGTGTATCGCGACGTACCAGGCGGCCGTCTTTCCGCTCACCTCCGACGGGGTCAGCGAGGCGGAGCGGGCGGCCCGCCGCACGATGGCCTACCGGATCTCCGCCTACGAGGGCCTGCCGCACCCGGTCCAGACCTCGGCGGCGGCCGCCCTGGAGGCGATCGACCACGGCCTGGACCCCAAGCGGGCCGAGACGGCGATGAGGGCGCTCTGCATCACGGTCTACGACAACCGCCGCGGCCGGTAGCCCGGTCCGTTCACCGCATTGTGTGATCGGCTGGTCGGCAACGGTTGGGCCTCGGTCTGCCCGTCGGCAGTGGCCTGATGCGGATCATGGCGTTGTCCGGATATGGAATCTGACGGGATGCTGTTCGCTCGGGCGCCGCTCGACGGTGTCGTCTGGCTCGACACACTGGTCCACGATCCGGCCTGCGGGTCGTGCCCGCGCATGCGGGAGCCGGAAGAGGACTCCGAGGAGGCCGACGCCGACGGCATGCCCGTGCTGTCGGGCCGGGCCCGGAACTGGATGGTGGCCGCCTCCGCGGTCACGGTCGTCTCGGCCGTACTGACCGTAGTGGCGAACTGACGGCTCCCCGGCCTCCCGCCCCCGGCCCCGGGCCGTCATCCGGTCGATTGGAGGACCAGCGTCCAGGTCCGGAAGGTGTGCTTGTCGGGCCGGTCGGGGTGCTGTTCGGTGAGGGTCACGGTGAGTTCGCCGCCGGTGAGACGGAGCGAGCCACGGTAGCGCCATGCTTCCTCGGGGTCGAGGGGCAGCAGCTCGGCGAGGACCGCGTCCTCGAGCCGGCGGCCGACGGCGCGCAGTACTCCGGCGTCGAGGATCAGGATCGTGCCGTCCGGCAGCACGAGCGGCTGCGGGGTCTGCGGGTCGGTGAGCAGGGGTCCGCGTTCGACGACGCCGCCGGGCAGCAGCCGGACCACCCGGCTGCCGGTGGGGAGGGTGCGATCGGTCTCGACGACCCGGATGCCGGTCCCGACGACGAAGTGGCCGTGGCTGCGCCAGGAGTCGTACAGGGTCCCGTCGCGGTCGTACGCCCAGGTGTCGAACGTGTCGTAGCCCGCCAGGCCGAGGACGAACCGGCCGCCGCCCAGGGCCGCGCCGCGTTCGCCGCGCAGTTCGGTGATCCGGCTGCCGTCCGTCAGGTCGAGCAAGAGTGCCGGGCCGAGATGGCCCCACGGCGTGTACGCGAGGGAGTGCGTGGTGACCAGGACCCGGCCGCCGGAGATGTGGGCGGCGTTGGGGCGGCCGGAACAGGGCGCGGTCCAGTGGGTGCGGCCCGAGTCGTCGACGCAGCTGATCTTCCCGGTGGTGCCGTGGATGCGCAGATCCTGGCGCCGGGCGAGCGGCCGGCCCTCGGGACGGGGCGGGCCGCCGGGCGGCAGACCGGCCTTGCGCTGGTGCTCCCGCACCGTGACGCGCCATGGGACGGCACGGCCGCTCTCCTCGGATCTCCCCATGGTCCCCGATGTTAGGGGGTGTCCGGGCGAGGGTCCGCCCCTGTAACCGTGGTCGATCCGGCAACACTCCGTCACCAAGCTGTGAAGCTTCTGCGGGACGCTGGTGCTCACCCAGCTCGGCCAGCCCGGCGCGTTCCGCGCTTCTCCTCAGGGGGACCATCATCATGAGCACTGCACGCAAGGCCGCCCTCGCCCTCGCCGCCGTATCCGCACTGGCCCTGACGGCCTGTGGGCCCACCGGGGACGGCGCGGCGGACGGGGCCGGGACGCCGACCGCGAGCCCCGGCGGGAGTACGGTCGCGAGTCCGACGTCGAGCGCGACGTCGAGTCCGGCCGCGAGCCCCAAGAAGTCCGCGACCCCGTCCAAGCCGCCGGCGCCCGGTTCGACCGACCCCGACTTCGACGTCTTCCCGTGCAGCACGTTCGACGTGAAGTTCACCGCGACCCTGGCCGAACCCACGACCAGCAGCTACCTGCTGAAGATCACCAACAAGGGCACCAAGGCGTGCCGGGCGCTGGGGCATCCGGTCGTGACCTTCGGTGATCTGGACGGCCAGGCCACGGAGCGGGGCCCGGCCCCCGGCATCGAGGACGCGATCCGGCTGGAGCCGGGCCAGTCGGCCTACGCCGGCCTCATGGGCGGCGCCGCCGACGGCAAGGGCAAGACCGTGAACTCGATCGAGATGACCATGAACACCGAGTCCGACCTGAAGCAGACACCGCTGAAGGCGACGACCCCCGGCCTGTACGTCTCGCCCGAGAAGAACTCCGTGACCGCCTGGATGACCAACGCGGAGGACGCCCTGAGCCTGTAGGCGTTCATCCGGTCGGCGGAGCACCGGAGGCCACCGCCGCCCCGCCGGGTCACGCTGTGGACAAGGACCGTCACCACCGCACAGACGAGGACCGAGCCCATGCCCCACAGCCGACGTATCAGCATCATCGTGGGCACCGCAGCACTGCTGCTGACCGCCAGCGCCTGCTCGGGACTGGGCCGGAGCACCGTCGGCATGCTGAGCTTCCGCGGCCACGACTCGCCGGTCGAGGTGAGCTACTCCAACACGCTCGTCGTCGGCTGCCACAAGATCGGCATCCAGGAAGGAGCCACGCACGTGGAGAACCACACGCTCGTCGACATCGTTCTGTACCGGACGCCCGACTGCCAGAAGACCGACAGGGCCGACGGGATCTACGTGGCGACGACCCTCAGCAACGTGACGGCCCCGGTGAGCCTGCCCTGGCGCAGCTTCAGCGTCATCCACTGACCGCTTGCGGGCGGGCGGGGTCTGTCCCATAGTCCGAGGTATGGACGAGCGCGAGGAGGCGCTCCGACGGGCGCACGGCCATGCCGTCCGCTGGCTGGCCAGCCTGTCCGACCGCCCGGTTCCCGCCCGCGCCCCGGTCGACGAGATCGTGCGCGCGCTCGGTGCGGAGCTGCCCGACGCGCCGAGCGTGCCCGCCGACGTCGTCGACCTGCTGGCCACCGCCTGCGAGCCGGGACTCACCGCGTTCCCCAGCGGCCGTTTCTACGGTTTCGTGGTCGGCGGCACAGAGCCGGCCGCGCTCGCCGTGGACTGGCTGGTCAGCGCCTGGGACCAGAACTGCGTGATGCGCGCGGTCTCGCCCGCGTACACGGCCACGGAGGAGATCGCCGGCGCCTGGCTGCTCGACCTGCTCGGCCTGCCGTCCGGCAGCGCCGTCGGCTTCACCACCGGTGCCACCATGGCGAACTTCACCTGCCTCGCCGCCGGGCGCGACGCGGTGCTGCGGCGCACCGGCTGGAACATCGCCCACGACGGACTCGCCGGTGGGCCGCCCGTACGCGTCATCGCGGGCCGGGACCGCCACATGGCCATCGACATGGCCCTGCGCTACCTCGGGCTCGGCCGACCCGAACTCGTGAACACGGACGCGCAGGGACGCATCGATCCCGAGGCCCTGCGGCGCACCCTGGCGGCCCCCGCCTCCGGTCCCGGTCCCGGTCCGACGATCGTGATCCTTCAGGCCGGGGACATCCACTCCGGTGCCTTCGACCCCTTCGCGGAGACGGTCCGTGCCGCCCGCGAGGCGGACGCGTGGGTACACGTGGACGGAGCCTTCGGGCTCTGGGCAGCCGCCTCTCCGCGCCACGCGCACCTCACCGAGGGATGCGCCCTCGCGGACTCCTGGGCCACGGACGCCCACAAGACCCTGAACGTCCCCTACGACTGCGGCCTGGCCATCGTCCGCGACCCCTCCGCCCTCCGGTCGGCGATGGGTCAGCAGGGCGACTACCTCATCCAGCACGAACACGGCGACCCGATGGACAAGGTCCCCGAACTCTCCCGCCGCGGGCGGGCCTTCACCGTCTGGGCCGCACTCAGATCCCTCGGCCGCTCGGGCGTGGCCGACCTCGTCGACCGGCTGTGCCGGCATGCCGGCGCCTTCGCCACCGGCATCTCCGCCATCCCCGGCGCGACCGTCCTCAACGACGTGGTCTTCACCCAGGTCTGCGCCGGGTTCGGCGACGACGCACGCACCGACCGGGTACTCGCCCGCCTCCTCGACGAGGGCACGGCGTGGATCAGCGGCTCCACCTGGCACGGCCGCCGCATCATGCGCATCTCGGTGAGCAACTGGTCGACGAGCGACGAGGACGTGGCGCGCACCCTCGACGCGATCCGCCGCGCCTCCCACGCATCAGGCCCCGCCTGAGGCTGCGCGGAACCAGGGACACCGGGACGCCGCGCCCGTACAAGCGGCTAACCCCTGACGTGGGCGCCAGGGGTTGGCGTCGCCGCACCCCGGCCGCGGACGCCCCTCGTACCACCGCCCCCAACCTGCCCCGGAGCGCGCACATGACCACGGTCCTGCCCCGAACCACCCGCGAAGTCCGCCTCGCCGCCGTTCCCGAGGGACTGCCCGCGCGCGAGCACTTCACCGTCGCCGTGACCCCACGGCCCGAGCCCGGCCCCGGGCAAGTCCTCGAGCGGCGCGGGCTCCTGTCCCCGCCCGCCCGCACCGCGTCGGGCCAGCGCGAGTACGGAACGGGCGAGATCGCGCGGGTCCGCGTCATCCGTGATCTGCTCGCCCTCGGGCTCACGATCGAGGACCTGCGCGGCTGCGCCGACCGCCTGCACCTGCTCGCCCAGGATCCTCCGCCGCGCTGTGGCGCGGATGCTCCGGGCGGCCCGGCGCCCGGGGTCGCCGGCCGCACGCTCGCCGCCCTCGACGCCGAGACCGACCGGCTGGCGGCGCTGCGCGAGAACCTCGCGCGGCGCGCCTTCGGAGACGACTGACACGGGACGCCTCAGCGCGCGGGGCTCCCCGTACCCACGGCGGTGAGGGTGGCGGGCGTCGGACCGTCGGGGCGGACGGTGATGCTGTACGCCGCCCCGGTGGGGACGGCCCGGAAGTCCGGGACGTGGGCGGGCAGCAGGTGTTCGAGGAGGGCGGTCGACTCGCGCAGGGCGAACTGCTGGCCCAGGCAGGCGCGGGGGCCGATGCCGAACGGCAGGTAGGCGCCCGGACGCGTGGGCCGGCGGCCGGGGACGGTGAACCGCCGGGGGTCGAAGTGCTCGGGATCGGGCCACAGTTCGGGATCGCGGTGGGTGAGGTAGGGGCACACGAGCAGGTCCGTGCCCGCATCGACGGTGTAGCCCGCCAGGACGTCGTCCTCGGCGGCGTGCCGGGGCAGGATCCAGGCGGACGGGTAGAGCCGGAGGGTTTCACTCACCAGCGCCTGGATGGCTTCGCGCCGCTCCGGCGAACCGGCGCGGCCGGCCGCGAGCGCCTCCTCGCGGGCCGCGGGATGGCGGTCGAGGAGCAGATACAGCCAGGTCAGTGTGGTCGCGGTGGTCTCGTGGCCGGCGACCAGCAGGGTGACGAGCTCGTCGCGCAGCAGCTGGTCGGTGTACTGGGGGTACTCGCCGACGGCATCCACCAGCACCTGCAGCAGCCCCGGGCCGTCGGGGCCGGGCTCTGCGTCCCGGGCCGCGTCCACAGCGCGCCGGGCGACCGCGTCGATCCTGGCCAGGTCGTCGGCGACGGCGTCCCGGGCGTCCACGTGGCCGGCCGGCAGGGTCGGCAGCGCGGCCACCACGGTGGCCACGGAGGCCAGTTCGTGCGCGGTGGCGTCGTCGAGCGGATGGCCGGTGAGCGCCCGCCAGATGGTGTCGAGGGCGAAGCGGCGCATCTCCTCGCCGAGGTCGAAGGTCCGCCCGGTGCGCGCGTGGCCGGCCCACCGCCGGGCCGTGGTCCGGGCCGCCGCGGTGATCCGCTCCTCGTAGCGGCGCATCCCCTTTCCGGTGAACTGCGACTGCAGCAGGCGCCGTTGCCGCTTCCAGGCCTCGCCGGTCGCGGCGAGCACCCCGTCGCCGATGAGCAGGCGGGCGCGATGGGAGCGCTTGACGTACCGGTCGGGGTGCAGGGCCAGGACGTGCTGCACGGCCTCGGGTCCCGTGACCAGGACCGTGGGCTGCGGCCCGAGGCGGAAGGAAGCCACCCCGCCGAGCCGCTCCCGTACCTGGGCCAGCAGGTCGACCAGTTCGCCCTGGTGGGTGCGCCACCGCTCCACACAGCCGGCGTCGGCTTGGGGGAGCGGTCGTCCCGTCCCGGCCCGTCGCGGGGCGATCGGCCTGCTGCTGGCGTCGGTGGCCACGGGGCTTCTCCTGTGCGGCTGTCGGGCGGTGCCCGAGGATGCGTCGGCATCACGGACTGTACGCGGACGGGCGGGGAGAGTGACAGTGCGAAGAGGGGCGATGGCCGATTCACGCGGGTGGCCGGTCGGCGGGCACGCCGATGCGGGCCGCGAGGAGGGCGATGTCGTCGTCGGCGGACGCGGGGACCAGATGGGCGATGAGGGAATCGCAGAGGTGGTCCAGTGACTGCTGGGGTGCGCCGAGCAATCCGGTGAGCTCGCCCAGGCGTTCGTCGATGTCGCGGCTGCGCGCCTCGATGAGGCCGTCGGTGTAGAGAACGAGGACGCTGCCGGGCGGCAGGGTGATGTCGGTGGTGGTGAAGGAGATGCCCCCGACACCCAACGGGACGCCCGGCGGGGTCGTGACGAGGTAGACGCTGCCGTCGGGCTCGGCCACGGCCGGGGGCGGGTGGCCGGCGCGCGTGACCGTGCAATGGCCGGTGGCGGGGTCGCAGACCACGTAGAGGAAGGTCGCGAGCATCGGATCGGACAGGTCGGCAAGGGTCGCCTCGAGCTGGTGGAGCAGGGCCGTGGGAGGCATGTCGAGGCGGGCGAGCGCGCGGACGGTCGCGGAGAGCCGTCCCATGACGGCGGCGGCCGCGATGCCGTGCCCCATCACGTCGCCGATGAGGAACGCGGCCCGGCCGCCGGTCAGCGGGAGGACGTCGTACCAGTCACCGCCGACCTCGTTGACATCGCTGGCCGGCAGATAGCGGTGGGCGATGTCGAAACCGGGCGGTGGGGTGACGTGCTGGGGGAGCATGCTGCGCTGGAGGACGACCGCGGTCTCGTGCTCGTGGTGGTAGAGGCGCGCGTTGTCGATGCTGATGGCGGCGCGGGCCGCGAGTTCACCGGCGAGGGTCACGTCGTCGGACCCGAAGGGCCCGACCGGACCGGTGCGGTAGAAGGTGGCGACGCCGAGGACCATGTCACGGGCGATGAGCGGGATCATCATGAACGAGTGCACGCCCAACTGCAGGAGCTGGGCCGGCTTGGTCGTGTGGCGGGCCGCGGAGGCGACGGCCTCGTCGTCGAGGTGGGCGATCAGGTAGGGCTGCCGGGCCGCGAGGGCCTGGGTGTAGGGGGCGGTCGAGGGGAAGACCAGGGTCCTGCCCAGGGGAGCCAGGACCTGGGTGACGGCGGAGCCGGTCAGGGGCGCCTTGCCCAGACGGCGCAGGGCGGCGCCCCCGGACAGCCCCGTGCCCGGCTCGTTGCCGCGTGCGAGGGAATCCAGCACGTCGACGGTGACGGCGCCGGCCAGGTGCGGGACGGCGAGATCGGCGAGCTCCTGCGCCGTGCGCTCCAGATCGAGGCTCGAGCCGATGCGCGAGCTGGCCTCGCTGAGCAGGGCGAGTCGGCGCCGGCCCGCCTCGGCCTCGGTGTGGTCGCGCTGCTGCGTGGTGATGTCGAGGAGCGAGGCGATCACGCCGATCGCCCGGCCACCGGGGTCCTCGACGCGTACGTACGAGCACGACCACACGCGGTCGTGCTCCGGGTCGGCAGGGGTCCGGCCGGTGCGGCGCCGGTCGAGGACCGGTTCACCGGTGTCCAGGACGTGGCGCATCGCCGCCTCCATCTCACCGGCGTTCACCTCGGGCAGCACCTCGGCCAGGCGCCGCCCCACGTGGGCGGATTCCGCGAGGCCGTTCATCGCTTCGAGGGCCGGGTTGACCTGGAGGAACCGCAGCTGCGTGTCGAGGACGCCGATCCCGACCGGCGAACGGGCGAACAGCCCGTCCCAGACGGCGGAGGACCCGCGGATACGGCGGGCGGCGTGGGCGTCCGCCGCGAAGACCAGCACGGCGGAGGCACCGTGGCGGCGGTCCGGCACCGGACAGGCCCAGATCTCCAGCTCCAGCGGGTGGCCCTGGCTGTGCCAGGCGGTGACCATCCCCATGACCCCGCGCCCGGTGGCGGCCGTCTCCCACAGGGAGCGGCCCAGGCTGCGATCGGCCCCCGGATGAAGGAGATCGGAGATGTGCCGTCCCAGCACCTCGGGCGGGGTGTAGCCGAGGAGCTGCTGAGCGGCGTGGTTCCAGCGCACGACCATCCCGTCGCTGCTGGTGGCCACGAGGGCGACCGGCAGGGCGCCCAGCCAGCCTCCGGCATCCTGGGCGGCGCTGCTGATCAGCTCCTCGAGCGGCATCTCCTCGTGCATCACCCCTCATCGTCGCCCGGACGGCTCCGCAGCGCCCACCGGCCGTGCGTCCCCCGCCGCCGCCGGGGCACCGGCGCAGCGCAGGCGGTCCGCGGTCGCGGGGGCGCCGTCGACCACGTTGCGGTCGTAGGTGACGGTCTTGACCCGGACGGGCGCGGTGCCGAGGGTGACCTCGACGACCGCGTCGAGCGCCGGGTCGGCCTGCAGGCGGGAGCCGGGCAGAGCGGCCGCGACGGTCGCCGCGTTCTCCTCCTGGCCGGTGGCGTAGCGGATGAGGGGCGGCCCCGCCGGGCGCACCGCCGGCGCGGTCCGCGAGGTGTCGGTGACGACGAACCCGTTGGCGCTCAGGGCGGTGGCGACGGCTTCGTCGTCCACGCGGACCGGGATCCGGGCCGGGTCGGCCGGGGCCGGATTCTCCGCGATCGGCTGGATACGGGTGTCGCCCGTGATCGGGCGGTCCGCGCCCAGCGCGTTCCACAAGGCGGCGGAGCGGGCCTCGTCCCACACCAGGGTCGACCCCACACCGGGTACGCGGTGGTCGAAGAGCCGGATCGGGACGGTCGCGAACTCCGTCCGGTCCGCCCGGAGGTGACCGAGCGCCCAGCCGATGCGGACCAGGTCGTCGAGCCCCGTCCGCTCGTCGGTGCGTACGGTCTTCAGCAGGGTCCGTACGGTCCGGGCCGTGCTGATGGGGCCGTTCAGGGCGCCCTCCGCGGTGAGGCGGGCCAGCAGGTCGTTGACCACGCGCTGCTGGCGGCGGACCCGGCCGAGGTCGCCGGGCCGGAGGTTGACGTGCCGGGCCCGGACGTAGCGCAGTGCTCCGTTGCCGTCGGCGAGGTGACGGCCGGCGCCGATGTCGAGTCCGGAGTTCTCGTCCCTGAGCGGTGTGTCCGTGCACACGGTGGCGCCGCCGAGGTTGTCGACCGTCCGCTCGAAGCCCGTGAAGCCGGTCTCGAGGTAGTGGTCGATGTGGAGACCGGTGGCCTTCTCGACGGTGGCCACGGTGAGCGGGCCACCGCCGAGGGCGTACGCACCGTTGATCTTGCCGCTGAGGGCCGGGACGGTGGTGCCCGCGTAGGTGACGTAGGAGTCGCGCGGGATGGAGACGATGCTCGCGCGCCGCCGGTTCTCGGACAGGTGGACCAGCATCATCACGTCGGTGCAGTTGCAGCCCTTGCCGCCCACGTGGAGCCGGCGCTTCTCGGCCGCCGAGAGTCCGGCGCGACTGTCGATTCCGACGACCAGGATGTTGGTGCCCCGGCCGCCGACACCGCCGGTCGGCGCGCTCGCGGCGGAGACGGCCTGCGAACCCACGACGGCACCGCAGGAGAGGGCGGTCAGCAGGGTGAGGGCGACAGCGATACGACGCAAGGCACATCCCCGAAATAGAACGAACCGGCTGAAATCGGGAATGTACCGGCCGCACGTGCGAGCGACCGGGCTGTACGCGCCTGTACGCGCCGGGATTCCTCCCCGGAGGGGGCGGGCTTGGTACATCTGCCCGCCCGGCCCCCGCCCGGGCCGCTCAGCGTTCGGGCAGCTCCGAGGGGGCCTCCTGGACGACCCAGCCGTTGCCGTCGGGGTCCTCGAAGGTGAGGAAGGAGTTCCAGGTGCCGCCCTTGCCCTCCTCCCAGCCCGCCTCACCGACGTGCCGGACGGGCGATACGTCCACGCCCCGGTCGACCAGCTCCGCACGGGCCGCCTCGATGTCCGTGACGCACAGCTGAAGGCCGTGCAGGGTGCCGGGGGCCATGGCCCGGGAGCCGGGTGCCTCGGGCATTCCCTGGAGCATCGCGATGGAGCACCGGGAACCGGGCGGGGTCATCTGGATGATCCGCACGCCGGGGGAGACCTCGTCGTCGAGGTCGACGTCGAAGCCGATCCTGTCGGCGTAGAAGGCCTTCGAGCGGTCCATGTCGGTGACAGGGACGGGGACGACTTCGAGCGTCCAGTTCATGGGTGTCTCCCTCGGGGCATCAGCGGGTCGCACATCGGGGCGGGTCCCGGGTCCACCGTTTCCCATGGAGGTCCGGGGGTGCACGCCGAAACGCCAGCCGGGCACCGACTTGTCCGTCGTCGTCGGCCGTCGTCAGCTGTCGTCGGCCGTGGTCACTCGTCGGACAGGACGCGGCCGTCCTCGTCGAGCGTGAGGTGGATGCGTGCGGGTTCCTGGCTGTTGACGTCGGACGGCCGCGGGCCCTCGGGACCGTCGGGGCCCCACCGCAGCAGGCGGCGGGTGCGCACGATCTGGTACACCGAGTCCTGGAATTCCAGCCGGTTGACCCGCCCGGCCCGGAGCGTGTCGGCGGCCCCGGCGTACGCGGCCAGCTTCGCCGCCCGCAGGTCGGCGGACTTCCCGCCGCCCCCGCCGCCCCCGCCGTCCCGGCCGTCCCCGGCGGCCCAGGTGCGGGCGTCGATGCGCGGGTCGGCGTCCTCGGGGAGATGGCCCCGCATACGCGGCCACATCCACGTCAGCGCGAAGTCCAGCGACCTGCGGGCCGCGTGCGGGGTCACGTGCGGGCCGCTGACCGGCCGCCAGCCGCCCCTGGTCCGCTCCACGACGCTGAACGTCGGAGGCATCACCAGGACGTCCGGATGGGTGTCGAGCGCCCGCCGCGCATCGGCGCGCACCTCCTCCGGAAACCTTTCGCCGGTGTAGCACAGTCCGCGCAGCGCCAGCTGCTCGAACGCCTGGGTCGGGGTGACCGGAGCGTCCGGATCCACGACCAGCCCGTCGTCGATTCCGGGCTCCCTGACGGCCCGGTCCCAGTCGGGCACGAGGGGCTCCGGATCGGTCGGGCGCGGCGCCTCCATACCGTCCGGGCCCGAAGCCGCGTACTCCTCGGCGCGGATGACCCGGTACCGGGTCCCGGACACGACGAGTTCGTCGACCCGCTCGCTCTCCAGCCGGGCGACCGCCGCCAGCAGCGCGCGCCGCTCGGCCCTGTCCTTCGCCTCGTCCTTCGCACGGAACCACAACCGCGAGTTCAGCCCGTCGCGCGCCTGCTGGGGGCAGCCGGTCGTCACTTCGAGCACCACCCGCCACCGCGGCCCGTCCCCGGCGGACTGCGCCGCCACCCCGAACAACGGGCCGCGCACCACCACATCGCCCGCACGCGCCACGGCGTCGAGCGCGTCGGCTTCCACTGCGGCTTCCACCGGCTCCACCGGCACCCGCACCACCAGTGGCCGCGACCCGCGCGGCCTCATGTCCCCACGGTCCATGCCCCCATCCTGCCGACCACGGCACGGCGCCGCCCCGGATTCGCCGATTCCCCAGCCTTGCGGGCACCGCGGGCGGTACCGTCCGCACACCCCCGGCACGTCCACGGCACACCGCTGACATTCGTCACTGTCCGCGGCGCCGGCGACACGCGACTCTGAACGAGGGGAACGAAGCAACGACAGGGCAGGGGGCGGCGGCTGTGACAGTGACGGGACCGACGACGGGGATCGTGACGGCACGGCCGACGCGGGCCGGGATCGGGCGCATCTGGGCCGGGTCGCTGACGGCCGTGGTCCTGCGCCGCCCCCCGGTACCCGGGCTGCGGCACTCCGCCGGGCTGCGGCAGGTCGTGCTGGTCCTGGCCACGATGGAGATCGTGGTGGCCTTCCTGCTCTCCTCGATGCTGCCACCCGTGGTCCGGCCGGTGCACGCGGCGTTCGAGCTCGTCCTGGTGCTGGGCGGGCTGGGCCTGGTGGCCGCACTGGTTCGCCATCCGCACGCGGTGGACGAGGAGCGGGTGGTCCTGCGCACCGGATTCCTCGGTGAGGTGACGCTGCCGCGTACGTCGGTCCGTTCCGCGTCCCCGGTGACACGCACCGTTGCGGGCCGGGGCCCCAGGCCCGTGCCCGGGGAACCGGGGGCGGTGGCCTGCTCGGTGGAGAGCGCACTGAACGTGGCCGTGCACCTGGACCCGCCCGTGCGCCTCGACCCGGGCCCGGCCGGGCGGGTGGACGCGGTGACGGTCTACACGTCGGCGGACTGCGTGCCCGCCTTCTCCGAAGCCCTCCGACGCGTGGTCCCGCCGCACCGGAGCTAGCCTGGACAGGGGGAGAGGGAGGTCCCGCGGTGCCCCCGAGACTGCGCGTGACGACGGTGGACGCCGGGCCCTTCACCATGCCGAGGAGCGGTCTCCTCCACGGGGCGAGCGGTACGGTCACCGTGCCCTCGACGGTGGCCGTCATCGAGCACGCCACCCATGGACCGATCCTCTTCGACACGGGCGTCAACCACCGCGTCGCGGACCCCGAGGCCGCCGAGGCGCAGTGGGGCCCGGGCCTGCGAGCGGCGTACGGCGCCGAGGGGTTCACCCGGGCCCACGCCGTCGACGCGCAGCTGGAGCGCCTCGGCTACCGGCTCGACGACGTCAGGTACGTCGTCTACTCCCACCTGCACCTCGACCACGCCGGCGGGATGACCTACTTCCCGCACGCCGTGCACGTGGCCCAGCACGACGAGCTGCGCCATGCCTGGTGGCCGGACCGCTGGACGGCGCGTGGCTACGCGTTCAACGACTACGCAGGCAGCCGGAACTACGACTTCCTCGAACTGGCCGGTGACACCGACCTGTTCCATGACGGCACGCTCACCCTCGTGCGCACCACCGGCCACACCCCCGGTCACCAGGGACTCATCCTGGACCTCGACCACCACGGACGCATCGCCCTCATGGGCGACGCCGCGCACCTCCAGGAGGGACTGGAGCAGAACGTGCCCATGGTCAGCGACTGGAACGTCGAGGAGAAGCTGCTGACCTACGGGCGCCTGCGCGCGCTCTCCCGGGCCGGCATCCGGGTCTTCCTCTCCCACGACCCCGGCCATTTCGCAGCGCTGCCGCACGACGGCGAGTTCTGGGACTGAACGCGCGTCGCGGCCGGTCGCACCCGGCGACCGGCCGCGCTACCGGTCATGTCCTCACCCGGCCGTGCCGACGGGCACCACCGGGGTCGGCTTCCTAGACCGGGGTGCCCGGGAGGGGCGTGAAGCCGGCGCTGCACGCCGCGGCGAGGTTCGCCGAGGTGAAGGCCACCGAGCTGGTGTTGCAAATGGCCTGGTGGAGGACTCCGTCACTGCCCAGCAGCGTGATGAAGAGGTGGCCGGCATCTTCCTCGGTGACCGATACGGCCGTGCCCTGGGTACAGGTCGGTGCACCCGCCAGGAGAGCGAGGTTGATCCAGACCCCGGGGTTACGGCTGTCGTTGAGGAACGCGTGGCCCTGACGGTCGGTCGCCGCACGGAACACGGTCTCGAAGAGGTTGCTGCTGGAGTAGTCGACCACGGTCGACGACACCTCGCGCTCCGACGAGCACTTGTTGGGCCTGGCCTGTGTGCCCGCGGCATCCGGGCCGTCGGCGGCCGCCGCAGGAACGGCCAGAGCTCCCAGGAGCACGGCTCCCGACACCGCCGCGACACCCCGCGCGGCCCAAGCGAACTTCCTCATGTCCACCCTTCCGTTGAGTGCGAGCCGGCCCTCCGTCGGCCGGAAGGCAGGCTTTCGGGGACAGGCCGGGCCAGTGCCCGGCTCCTGTCCGGGGAAGAACCTCGCACGCTGGTCCCGCACATATCCGCACACCATTCCGGGCCGTCACCCGCAAGGGCTGGGTGTGGGCCCCAATGGGGGTACGACGGATGGGATGGTGTGTTCGTCGGATGAGCGGGAGTGTGGGCGCGAGGGCCGCCACGGCAGGGGTTCAGTCCTGTTCGCGCTCCACCGGAAGCCACAGTTCGGCGTCGGCTTCGGCCCCGCCCGGGGACAGCTGGACGCGCAGGATCTCGGGGCCCGGGCGGCTGCGGTACGGGTTGGACGGGAACCACTGGGTGAACACGTCCCGCCACAGCTCCTGGATCGCCTGCGGAGCCGGTCCGGAGGTGGTGAAGACGGCCCAGGTGCCGGCCGGGACGGGCAGGGACACGGTGCCGTCGGGTGCGGCCGACGACGTGATCACCCCCTGGTAGTAGTCGAGTTCGGTGCCCTCGGCGCGGCTCGGGTCCAGGTCGTCGCAGACCGCGACGACGCCCTGCGGCTCCTGGTCGGACAGTTTCCCCAGGCGCTCCAGGACCTGCGGGTCGATCCCGCGGACGAAGTCGATGATCGCCTGGTTCGGACCCGCGTGCACCAGTGGCACCCGGGCCCTGAGGCCGACGACGTTGAAGTCCGGCCTCTCCGCTACGCGATAACGCATGCTGCTGCTCCCTTCGACGGTGAGGCGGAAGGTCAGCCGGGGCTGGGAGACGAGCGCGGCACCGGTGCGCCGGGCCTCGCCCGGCCCCACGCCGTGCATGGCACGGAACGCCCGCGCGAACGCCTCGCCCGAGCCGTAGCCGTAGCGCACCGCGATCTCCAGCAGGGACTCACGCCCCGCGAGCACCTCGGCGCCCGCGACCGTGAGCCGGCGGCGCCGTACGTACTCCGACAGCGGCGTGCCCGCGAGCGCGGAGAACATCCGGCGCAGGTGGTACTCCGAGGTGGTCGCGATGCGCGCCAGCTCGGCCACGTCGATCTCCTGGTCGAGGCAGCGCTCGATGTACTCCAGGGCCTGGTTGAGACGCTCCAGCACTCCCGGCTCCTTCCTCTTTCGTGCTCACCACGCTAGGGAGCGGGCACACGGCCGGACCCGACATCCTGTGCCCGATCGAGTCGGGCATCGAAATCGAATGAATGTCCGATGTGCTGCGCGGTCCCGGGGCCCGGAGTGCTGGACCGGGCGGTCCGGCGCACCCTGGGGATGAGCGGGACCGTACCGAATGCGCAGGGAGGCTGGCCCCATGCCCAAGTCCGACGGATCACAGCGCTGGGGGCCGCCCCCCGAACCGCCCCCTGACCTGCTCCACTCACCCACGGGCGAGCCGCTCGACGACGGACGGCGCACCGCGATCCTCGACTGGACCGTGAACCAGTACGTCAGCATGGGCTGGCGCGTCGAATCGCGCTCCCCGACCCAGGCGGTGCTGGTGCGCGGCGGCGACGTCAACCACCTGCTGCACGCGATCCTGACCATCTTCACGTGCCTGCTGTGGGGCATCGTGTGGATCGCGCTGGCCGTGGGGAACAAGACCGAGCGCGTCGCCCTCACCGTGGACCCGGCCGGCCGGGTCCAGACCGTGCACGGTCCGGGCTGAGCGGTCGGGCTGTGCGATCCGGCTGAGCGGTCCGGTCCGAACGCTCAGGTCGCGAGCGGCGCGGTCAGACGTCCGGGAACTCCGGGGCGATGCCCAGCGTGGGGGCGATGGTCCGCCAGATCGTCGACCGGGCCGTCGCGAGGTCCACCCGAGGATCGTCGATCATCAGGCGGATGCCGAGGCCGTCGCACAGGGCCAGCACCAGGGTGGCGAGCGCGGCCACGTCGCAGTCGGCGAACTCCCCGGACGCGATGCCCCGTTCCACGGCCCCGCCGACCCACGCGTGCAGTTGGTCGTACAGATCGACGGCCAGGTGCCGGGCCGCCGTATCGCGCTGGGCGCGCACCCACAACTCCTGCCAGAGCTTCCAGTCCTGGCGCAGCTCCGCGTCACTCGGCAGCATGCTCCGCAGGATCCGGGCCAGGACCACGGAGGCGGGCACCGAGTCG
This sequence comes from Streptomyces sp. NPDC048257, assembly GCF_043201855.1. Classification (NCBI taxonomy): domain Bacteria; kingdom Bacillati; phylum Actinomycetota; class Actinomycetes; order Kitasatosporales; family Streptomycetaceae; genus Streptomyces; species Streptomyces sp. NPDC048257. Next base: position 25,618 of record NZ_JBICZI010000001.1, on the reverse strand, counting down.
GCGACGCCCTCGGTGTCCGTACCGGTCTGGGCGAAGGAATGCGTCATCGCCTCGGCGAAGAGCTTCTCCCGCGTGTCGAAGTGGTAGTGCAGGAGAGCCTTCGACACCCCGGCGTGCTCGGCGACCTTGCGCATGCTGACGTTCTCGAAGCCGATGTCGGCGATGACCTCGCACGCGGCCGTGAGGATTCGCTCACGCGTCTCGAGTGCGCGCTCGGCCTTGGTCACGTTGGCTGCTCCTCGTGTCGGCGCCCGTGGACCGGGCGGGTGGGCCCGGTTGCCGTGGCCACCACAGCACCATCCTCGCGCATCGCGGCGTCCCCGCGGGCTCCGTAGGTGTGGAAGCCCCGGCCCGTCTTGCGGCCCAGCCGGCCCGCGTCGACCATCCGGGCCAGCAGCGGCGGCGGGGCGTACAGCGGCTCCCGGTACTCCGCGTACATCGACCGCGCGATGGCCTGCACCGTGTCCAGGCCGATCAGATCGGCCAGCGCGAGCGGTCCCAGTGGGTGCGCGCAGCCCAGGGTCATGCCCCGGTCGATGTCCTCGGCCGACGCGGTTCCGCACTCGGCCATGCGCACGGCGGCCAGCAGGTACGGAACGAGGAGCGCGTTCACCACGAAACCCGCCCGGTCCTGAGCCCGGACCACCTGCTTGCCCAGCACCTCGGAGGCGAAGGCGCGCGTCCGCCGGACGGTCACCTCACCCGTGAGCAGCGACGGCACCAGCTCGACCAGGGGAAGCACCGGTACCGGGTTGAAGAAGTGGAGGCCGATGACCTGCTCCGGGCGGGAGATGGCGGCGGCCAGCCGGATGACGGGGATGGAGGAGGTGTTCGTCGCCAGGACGGCGTCCGGGCGCTCCACCACCCGGTCCAGCAGGGCGAAGACCTCCAGTTTCGCCCGCTCCTCCTCCGCGACCGCCTCGACGACCAGGTCCCGGTCCGCCAGCCGCGCCACGTCGGTGGTCACCGTGATCCGGCCGACGGCGGCGTCCCGTTCCGTCGCGGTCAGCTTCCCGGACGCCGCGGCGCGTCCCAGGGAGCGGGTGATCCGCTCCAGCCCGGCGGCCGCGGCCTCACGGTTCGTCTCCACCACCACGACGTCCCGGCCGGCGCGGGCGCAGACCTCGGCGATCCCGGATCCCATCAGCCCACAGCCCACGATCCCGACCCGATCGACATCGGTCATCGGCTCGTCCTCCCTCCACTGGTTCCTCAGGTGCCTACGGTGCCCACGCGGGCGGGGGCGGTCCGGGCGGCGCCCCGGCAGGCGCGCCGCCCGGACCGCCGGACCAGGACCGGGGTGTCACCCCGCTGCCGGCATCCGCAGAACGCCCGTACCGCGCTTGACCAGTTCGCCGGCGATGATCAGGCGCTGGATCTCGGAGGTGCCCTCCCAGATGCGGTCGACGCGCAGCTCGCGGTAGAGGCGCTCGACCGGGTACGAGCGGTCGTACCCGCGCCCGCCGAAGATCTGCAGGCACCGGTCGATGACGCGGCCCGACGCCTCGCTCGCCGCCAGCTTGGCGATGGCCGCCTTCGCGTGCAGCGTCTTGCGGTCGATCACGCCCTCGTCGACCTCCCAGGCGACCTGGTGGGTGTACGCGCGGTTGACGGCGATGTCGACGGCGCAGTCGGCGAGCATGCCCTGGATCAGCTGGAAGTCGGCGATGCGCGAGCCGAACTGACGCCGCTCCACCGCCCAGTCCCGGGCCAGCTCCAGGGCCCGCTCCGCGGCCCCGATCGTCCGGGCGGCGATCATCAGCCGCTCCTCGGTGAACCAGGAGCGCGTGATGTCGTAGCCCTGCCCCACCTCGCCCAGCACCGCGTCGTCGGGGACGAAGACCTCGGTGAAGGTGAACTCGGGGTGCTCGTAGACGAAGGTGTGCATCCAGCGCGGCACCCGGGTCATCTCGATGCCCGTCGTGTCCTTGTCGACGAGGAACAGGGTCGGCGCGCGCTCCTCCCCGGCCGCGGCCAGCACGATCATGAAGTCGGCGTGGTCGCCGACGGTGACGAACCACTTCTCGCCGTTCAGCACCCAGCCGCCGGCGGTCCGCGTCGCCGTGGTCCGCAGGTTCTGCGGGTCGGAGCCGGCCTCGGGCTCGGTCACCGCGTAGCAGTCCCGGCGCTGTCCCCGGATCACCGGGACGAGGTAGCGCTCGCGCTGCTCGGGCGTGCAGTAGGACAGGGCGTTGGCCGGACGCCACACCATGTCCCACAAGGCCCCGGTCAGCCGGCCGAGCTCCGCCTGGACCGTGACCTGCTCCAGGATGGTCAGGCCGGCGCCGCCCCATTCCTGCGGCATGTTGACGGCCTGCAGCCCGCTGTCGAGGACCGCGTCGCGGATCTCGGTGTGGGCCTGCGGGGGCAGCCCGTTGCTCTCCTCGCAGTCGAGCTCGTACTTCGTGATGAAGTCGGTCAGTGCGCGCGCCGAGCTCCGGAGCTCTTCCTGACGGGCGGTGAGGCGGAAGTCCATGTCTGTCTGTCCTCTCGGTCGTGGTGGGGGAGCGGTCGTCAGGAGGCGGGAAGGGCGGCGGGCAGAGCGCCGGGCCGGGTGGTGGGCAGGGCCAGCGCCCGGGTGCCGCGCTTGATCAGCTCGTTGGCGATGATCAGGCGCTGGATCTCGGAGGTCCCCTCCCAGATCCGGTCGACGCGCAGTTCGCGGTACATGCGCTCGACGGGGTACGTACGGTCGTAGCCCCGGCCGCCGAAGATCTGCACGCACCGGTCGATGACCCGCCCCGCGGCCTCGCTCGCCGCGAGCTTCGCCGTCGAGGCCTTCGCGTGCAGCGTCTTGCGGTCGGTCTCCGGCCGGTCGGCCTCCCAGGCGACCTGGTGGGTGTAGGCGCGGTTGACGGCGATGTCGACGGCGCAGTCGGCGAGCATGCCCTGGATCAGCTGGAAGTCGGCGATGCGCGAGCCGAACTGACGCCGCTCCACCGCCCAGTCCCGGGCCAGCTCCAGGGCCCGCTCGGCGGCGCCGACCGTCCGGGCGGCGATCATCAGCCGCTCGTCGGTGAACCACTCCTTGGTCAGCTCGTAGCCGTTGCCGACCCCGCCGAGCACGTCCTCGTCGGGGACGAAGACATCGGTGAAGGTGAACTCGGGGTGCCCGTTCACCGCGGAGTGCATGAACCGCGGGACCCGGGTCATCTCGACCCCGGGCGCCTGCTGGTCCACGAAGAACAGGGTCGCCGCCCGCTCGGGCCCCGCGTCGGCCTGCACCAGCAGGAAGTCCGCGATGTCGCCGCAGGTCACGAACCACTTCTCGCCGTTCAGCAGCCAGCCGCCGTCGGTCCGGGTCGCGGTGCTCGTGCCCGATCCGGGGTCGGATCCCGCACCGGGCTCGGTCACCGCGAACGCGTCGAACCGCTCGCCCCGGATGACCGGCAGCAAGTACTTCTCCCGCTGCGCCTCGGTGCCGTACGCGAGGACGTTCGCGGGCCGCCAGGGGATGTCCCAGAGGCAGTTGGTGACCTTGCCGAACTCCTCCTCGACGATGACCTGGTCGAGCAGCGACAGGCCGGCCCCGCCCCATGCGGCGGGCATGTTGATCGCGTAGACGCCCGCGTCGACGGCGGCGCGGGTCAGCTCGCGGACGGTCTCGACGGGCAGCGGACCGCCCGCCTCCTCGGACTGGTCCTCGTACCGCATCAGGAGCCGTGCGTAGGCGGCGGCCCGGGCCTTGAGGTCGGCCTGCTCGGGGGTGTAGCGGAAGTCCATGTGCCCTCCAGGGCGCAGGTGGTGGAGGTGGTGGGGTGGTGGGGGAATTGCGGGTGGTGCGGCGGTGGCGTGGTGCGGTCAGCCCAGGACGGCCCGTGCGTCCAGGGCGAGGGCGCCGGCCGGGCGCACCAGCAGCGGGTTGACCTCCAGCTCGGCGATCTCCGGGTGCGCCGCGGCGACGGTGGTGATGCGCTCGATGACGGCGGCCGCAGCGGCCACGTCGACGGCCGGCCGGCCGCGTACGCCGCCCAGCAGCGCCGCACTCCGCAGACCGCGCAGCAGGGCCTCGGCCCGCCGGGCCGGTACGGGTGCGAGCGCGAAGGCGACGTCGCGGAGCGTCTCGGTGAGCACCCCGCCGAGCCCGACCAGGGCGATCGGCCCGAACCGCGGGTCCTGGTTCACGCCCACGATCAGCTCGATGCCGTCCGTGAGGTCGGCCATCGCCTCGACGGAGTAGGCGGGCGCGCCGAGCCGGGCGTGCATCTCCCGGTACGCAGTGAGGAGCGCGTCCCGGTCGGCCAGGCACAGCGCCACGCCACCGGCGTCGGACTTGTGCAGGACGTGCAGCGCCTTGAGCACGTAAGGGCCCTCGAACTCCGCGGCCGCAGCCAGCAGTCCGGCCTCGTCCGTGACCTCGCGCGCCGCCGGGAACGGCACACCGGCGGCGCCGAGCAGCACCCGCACCCCGTGGTAGCCGGGGTCCTCCAGCGGAGCGGCGGCGAGCGGCAGTGGGGGCACACCGGAGGAGTCCGCCGCCGCCCGGCCGGTCCTCGCCGCCAGCGCGCGGGCGGCGTCCTCGGTGGCGGCGAACACCGGCACCCCGGCCTCGGCCAGCACCCGGCAGCTCGGCGACTGCGGGTACATCGACTGCACGACCAGCGGCTTCGGTACGGCGGTGAGGTGCGCGACGATCTCCTTGGCGGCCCTGGCCTCGCCCTCGGCGAGTACGGAACCACCCGCCGGGCCGCCGCCCAGACCGCCCTCGGCGGCGGCGTAACCGCCGAAGTACCCGGTCATCAGGACGGCGTCGACCTCGTCGGCGGCCAGCAGTTTCCCGACGGTGTCCGCGTAGGACAGCGGCCGTTGTTCGCCCATCCCCGCCAGGTCGACGGGGTTGCCGACCGAGGACTGCTCCCACAGCACGCTGCGCAGCCGGTCCTGGGTCGGCGCACCGAGCTCCGGTACGCCGAGCCCGGCGTCCTCGGCCGCGTCGGCGGCGACCGCCCCGTGGCCCCCGCCGTCGGTGAAGACCGCGGTACGCCGGCCCCTCGTACGGGGCCCCGCGGCCAGTGCCGCCAGGACGACGGTCATCTCCCGCGGCGTGCGGACGAGTTCGACCCCCGCGTCGCGGCAGGCGGCGGCCACCACGTCGGCCGAGGTGGTGAGGGCCCCGGTGTGCGACTGGGCGCTGCGGGCGGAGGCCGTTCCGCGGCCGGCGGTGAGCAGTACCACCGGTTTGCCCGCCGCGGCGGCGGCCGCCGCGAAGGCCCGGCCGTCGCCGAAGTCCTCGGCGTACACGGCGATGGCGGTGGTGGCCTCGTGGCGGGCGCAGTCCTCGACGAGGTCGACGAGGGTGACGTCGGCCTGGTTGCCGAGGGAGACGAAGCGGGAGTAGCCCAGGCCGTGCGGCTCGCCGCGGAGCTGCAGTTCGAGGGCGAGGTTGCCGCTCTGGCTGAGCAGGGCGACGCCGCCGGGGGCGAAGCGGTCCGAGGCGAGGTACAGCTCGGTGGTGTTGTCGGCGATGCCCAGGCAGTTGGGGCCGACCAGAACGGCTCCGGCGGCCCGTACCCGGTCGGCGACCGCCCGCTGCCGGGCCAGTCCCGCGGGGCCCGCCTCCGCGAACCCCGCCGTGATGGCGACGATCGCCTTCACCCCGCAGCCCAGGGCCTCGTCGACGGCGGCCTCGAAGCCGGCGCCGGGTACGGAGATCACCACCAGGTCGACGGGCTCGCCGACGGCCGTGAGGGAGGGGGCCGCCGTCCGGCCGAGGACGGTGCCGCCGCGCCGGTTGACCAGGTGCACGGGCCGCCGGTCGGGGGCGCGCAGCGCCTGGGCGGCCACCGCGTGGCCGTACTTGGCCGGGTCGTCGCTGGCGCCGACCACGGCGACCGAGCGGGGATCGAAGAGGGCGGTCAGGTCGCGTCCCATGTCATCCTTCCACACGGAGGGCCGCGTTGGGGCAGCTGTCGGCACAGGCGCGGGCGGCATCCTCGCCGCCGGCCGGGACGACGAGGGCGAGGACCCTCGCGTAGCCCCATTCGTCGAGTTCGACCAGGTCGGGTGCGGGTTCGTGGCACAGTCCGTAGCCCTGGCAGCGGGTGGAGTCCAGCAGGAGTTTCACGGCGTTCCTTTCAGCGCGGGCAGCGGGAGGGCGAGGGGGGAGCGAGCCGGTGGCGGCGCGGGCTCCGGGGGGCGGGCTCCGGCGACCTCCGGCACGGCCACCGTGAGGCGGTGGCGGCCGTCGGCGGGCGCGGCGCCCGCGCACACCGGGCAGGGCGCGCCGAGATGGGAGCGGACGAGTCGGGGGAAGGAGCGGAGCAGGCTGCCCGCGATGCCCGCGGCGGCGTCGAGCAGCCCACAGGCACCGCGCCCGGGCAAACCCTGCGACCAGCGGTGCAGGCTCTCCGCCGTGTCCGGGCCGGCGGTACCGGCCGCGAGGCCGTACAGGGCCTTGCCGACGGCGGCGGTGCCCGAGACGCAGACCCCGCACTGCCGAGCGCTCTCGGCCGCGAGGTGGGCGGCCGCGTCGGCGGCGGTGGTCACCGGGCACCTGCCGGGGGCGAGGAAGTGGATCGCCCCGCACCCCAGGGCGGTGCCCGCGGCGGTGAGCGCTCCGGGCTCGAGGGGGAGGTCCAGGGCGGGGGCGTCGACGAGTCCGCCGAACAGTCCGCCCATCAGCGCCCCGGCGGCGTCGGGGTTGCCGTACCGCGCCGCCAGGGCGCGCAGCGGGAGGCCGTAGGGGACCTCGGTGAGGACCGGCGCGGCCGGGCCGCCGGACAGGGTCACCAGGGTGCTGCGGGCGATGGCGCGGCGCAGATCGGGCCGGGCGGCGGTGAGCGCGACCCGGGCGAGCGTCTCGACGTTGGAGACCAGGGTCGGCGCACCGCCCACCCCACGCTCGAACGGGCGGGGCGGCTTGGCGGCGGGCAGCGCCGGTCCGCCGTCGATCCGGCGGACCACCGCCGTTTCCTCACCGGCGACGTAGGTGTGGCCGGTTTCGACGACCTCGACCGGCAGCGGCGGTGGGTGTTCGGCGAGGGCCCGGCGCACGCTCTCGCCCGCGGCCGGGTCCGAGAGGTACACGAAGCCGCGTACGGCGCCGGTGATCGCGGCGGCGCGGACGAGGCCGTCCAGCACCAGGTGCGGGCGGGCCCGCAGCAGCCAGCGGTCCTTGACCGAGCCCGGTTCCCCCTCCTCGCCGTTCGCCACGACGACGGGGGAGCCGCCGGGGCCGCCCTGATGCCGTACGGAGCGCAGTTTGACGGCGGCCGGGAAGCCGGCCCCGCCGCGGCCCCGCAGCCCGGAGGCGTCGAGGTGGGCGAGCAGCTCCTCCGGGCCCGTGGCCGCGTCGTAGCCACCGGTGGCCCGGTAGGCGTCGGCGCTCTCCGCTGCGCGCGGCGCCGCTCCGAGGACGGTGCCCGGCGGCTGCGCCGTCGGGAGGCGGATCGTCGTGGTCATGGGCGGGCTCCTGTTCCGGTGTGGCTGCGCAGGGCCCGTACGGCGCTCTCCAGCGCGGTGCGGTCCTGCGCGGTGCGGCCGTATCCCGGTCCCGGGAGGCCGATGAGCATGCGGTGGTGGTCGAGGACGACCTCGGCCGCGTGCAGGGCGGCGGCGGGATCGCCCGTCCGGGATCCGGCGGCCACGCCGGTCACCAGCTCGGTGACCTCGGCGAGGTAGCGGAGCCAGCTGTGCCGGCTGCCGCGCAGGACCAGGCGCTCCACGCGGCGTCGCTCGGTGGCGGCCAGCTCCTGTGGGACTTTCGAGGGCGTACCACGGGACGAGGCGCGCAGGGCGGCGACCGCCGTGGGGAGTTCTCGCTCCGGTTCGGGGGTGAGCCCGAGCCAGTCCAGACGCCGACGACCGCTCATGCGTGCCTCCGGGAGGTGGGATGCCGCCGCCGGCCCGGTGCCCGGCGGGAGCCGAGGGCGCGGCGGGGGAGCGGAGGGGGATCGGGGGTGCGGGCCCGGGAAGGGACGGGCGGGCCGGGCCGCACGGCTGTGTCCGCCCTGGTGAGCAGGGCGAATGCGGACCAGGGCCGGTGCGGCGACAGGAAACACGTTTGCTGACCGATCGGTCAGGCAAGAATCACGCTAGCTGACCGATCGGTCAGTGAACAAGTCTTGACCCGGCGGAAATGAGCCAGCAATCTGGCTGTCCAATCGGTCAGCCTGGTCCCGGCTTCCCGCCCCGACCGCCTGCCCGCCGTTGGGTCCCCCTTGCCTTGCCTCGCCATCGCACGCCGACACCGAACGCCGCACGCGGCACGGAGGAGTCACCGATGCACTCAAGAGCCCCCGGAACACCGATCGACCACGCAGACCGCCACGAGCGGCCCGGACCGTCCGACCGGACCGGCCCGCCGGGCCAGGCCGCTGCCGCTCCCGAGACCGCTGCCGCTGCCGCTCCCGAGACCGCTGCCGCTGCCGCTCCCGAGACCGCTGCCGCTTCTGCTCCCGAGGTCGCTGCCGCTGCCGCCGAGGCCCCCGCCTCCGGCGCCCCCGCTCCCGGCACCCCCGGGTCCGCCCTCCCCGCCCGCTACTACACCGACCCCGGGATCGCCGCCGCCGAGACCCGGCACGTCTTCGCCAGGTCGTGGCAGCTCGTCTGCCACGAGTCCGACCTGCCTGACCCGGGAGCACGGCTCGCCGCCACGGTCGCGGACCGGGAGGTCCTGGTGGTCCGCACCGAGGACGGCGGCCTCGCCGCGCACCTCAACGTCTGCCGCCACCGCGGAACGCGCCTGGTCACCACCCCCGAACCGAACGGCAAGGCGATCCGCTGTCCGTACCACGGCTGGACCTACCGCCTCGACGGAAGCCTGGTCGGCGCCCCGGAGGCACGCCAGATCCCCTGCCTCGACAAGCCGAAGCTCGGCCTCTTCCCGGCCCGCGTCGAGTCCTTCCTCGGCTTCGTCTTCGTCAACCTCGACCTGGACGCCGTACCGCTGGCCGAGAGCTGCGCGGGCCTCGCGGAGGCGGTCGGCCACTACGCCGGCGCCGACCTGGTGCCGATCGGCCGCGCCCGTATCCACGACCTCGGCTCCGCCGAAGTGCAGCAGGCCAACTGGAAGGTGGCGGTCGACAACTACCTGGAGGGCTACCACGTCCCCGTCGCCCACCCCGGCCTGATGCGGCTGCTCGACTACCAGGGCTACACCTGCGAGATCGAGGAGTCCTACGCGCTCTTCGCCTCGCCCCTGCGCGACAAGCCGTCCTCGAACTGGGCGGAACGCCTCTACCAGCGCATCGCCGCACCCATGCCCGGCCTCGCCGAGGCCGACCGCCGGATCTGGCGGTACGCGGTCATCTACCCGAACACCCTCATCGACTTCTACCCCGACCACGTGCTGGCGTGGACGGCGATCCCCACGGCGGTGGACCGCGTGGCCGTACCCGGCGCGTTCTACACCCGCCGCGGCACCGGCCTGCGGACCCGCCTCGCCCGCCGCCTGAACATCCACATCGGCTGGATCACCAACGACGAGGACGCCGAACTGGTCGCCCGCGTGCAGAAGGGGCTCTCCACCCCCGGGTTCGAGCCCGGACCGCTGTCACGCCGCGAGTCGGCGGTCGGCTGGTTCGCCGGCCGCATCCGGGCCGCCCTCGACGGCGCCGAGCCGTAGGCCACTGCCGCCCGTACGCCCCGTACGCCCCGCACGACCGCACGACCGCACGACCGCACGTGCGCAACGCAGCGCAGCGCCCCGCATACCCGCCGCGCCGCGACCACCGCAATGACCGAGCCCCCCGGCACCGCTCGTTCCCGCCGTCCCCCTGCGGCCCCTACGGAGAGGACCCCATGTCCCCCGAGGCACTCCCCCCGACCAGACGCTCGTTCCTCCGCGCCGGCACCGCCGCCGCCCTCGCCCTCACCGCCGCCGGCTGCGGCTTCGCCTCCGCGGACGACCCGGACGGCAGGGCGACCGCGGAAGCCCCCATCGACGTCAAGGTCGACGGCGACCTCGTCTACTTCAACTGGGCGGACTTCGTCGACCCCACCGTCTTCGAAGGCTTCCAGAAGGAGTACGGCGTCAAGGTCGTCCAGTCCAACTACGACTCCATGGAGGGCATGGCCGCCAAACTCAACGCGGGCAACCGCTACGACATCATCTTCCCCACCGCGAAATGGGCCCAGCGCCTCGCCACCGGCGCGCGGCTCCGTACGATCGACCACTCCCGGCTGCGCAACGCCGAGGCCGTGTTCGGCGGCTACGGCTACTTCGCCGACCCCTGGTACGACCCCCGCTCCGCGCACACCGTCCCCTTCACCATGTACAAGACCGGCATCGGCTGGCGCCGGGACCGGCTCGGCGACCTGACCGGCTCCTGGAACGACCTGTGGAACGAGAAGGCCAAGGGCAAGGTCTTCGTCCTCGACGACCGGGACGAGGTGCTCGGCCTGGGCGCACTCAAGCTCGGCCTCGACCTCACCACCGGCGACCACGGTGATCTCGCCCGCGTCACCGACACCCTGCGCTCGCTCCGCCCCCGCCTGCGCGGCTTCTCCAGCGACAGCTACAACAACCTCCTCAACGGCAACGCCGACATGACCCAGGCATGGAGCGGAGACATGGCCGCCATGCTCGCCCAGGCCGAGGACCCGAAGGTCTTCGGCTTCGAGGTCGCCCGCGAGGGAGCGCCCGTCAACTCCGACTGTTACGCCATCCCCGCCAACGCGCAGCACCCCGGCACCGCGATGCTCTTCATCGACTACATGCTCCGCCCGGAGAACGTGAAGAAGAACATCGAGTACATCGGCTACCCGATGCCGGTCCGCGGCACGGAGGACACGTACGCGGCCCTCGTCGAGCCGTTCCCCCAGTGCGTGGTGACCGCCGCCGACCTGGGCGCCGACCTCTTCTTCCGCAACGCCGACGCCCGGGCCGAACAGGCCCGCGACGCCGCCTGGACCGACGTGAAGGCCGGCTGACATGGCACGCACCCGCGCCCGGTCCCAGCCGCGCCTGTGGACCTGGCTCCTGCTCCCCGGCACCCTCTGGATGACCGGCTTCCTCGTCGCCTCCCTCCTCCTCGTCGCCACCCTCGCGCTCGGCACCACCGACCCGCTCGGCAACCCGCGCTTCGGCCTCAACTTCGCCAACCTCACCGCGCTGGCCGACCCCGCCTACCGCACCGTCCTGCTGCGCTCCCTCGGCTACGCGCTGATCACCTGCCTCATCAGCCTGGCCGTGGCCTATCCGGTCGCCTACGCCATCGCGCTGCGCGGCGGCCGCTTCAAGAACCTGCTGATCGCCGCCATCGTCGTCCCGTTCTTCGCCAACTACCTGGTGCGGATGTACGGCTGGTCCGTCGTCCTCTCCGACGACGGGCCCCTGCTGAAGGCCCTGCGCGCGATCGGGCTCGCCGACGGCGACACCAAGATCCTGCAGACCGGCGTGGGGGTCATCGCCGGACTCGTCTACGGCTTCGTCGTCTTCATGATCATCCCGCTGTACGCGGCGATGGAACGCATGGACACCTCGCTCATCGAGGCCGGCCGCGACCTCTACGGCGGCCCCCTGCGCACCTTCCTCTTCGTCACCGTCCCCGCCACCCGGCAGGGAGCGGCTGCCGGCTGCGTCCTCGTCTTCCTGCCCGCCATGGGCGACTTCGTCAGCGCCCAGCTCATGGGAGGACCCGACCAGATCATGATCGGCAACCTGATCCAGGACAAGTTCTTCCAGGGCCAGAACTGGCCGCTCGGCTCGGCGCTCACCATGCTGCTGATGGCGGTCCTGTTCCTCGGGATGCTCGGCTACCTGCGACGCACCCGCAAGGACGAGGCGGAGGCCACCCGATGAGCACCAGGACCCAGCAGCGGCAGAAGGAGCAGCAACAGCCGCAGCAGCAGCGGCAGAAGCAACGCCGCCGCCGACGCGGAGCCGAGCGCCGCCCCCGCTTCGCCCTGGCGGTCACCGCCCTCTTCTTCGCCCTTCTCTACCTTCCCGTCGGCGTCGTCGTCCTGTTCTCCTTCAACTCCCAGAAATCCCTCACCGTCCTCGACGGGGTCAGCCTCCGCTGGTACACGGCCCTCCTCCACGACGACGTACTCCTCGACTCGCTCGGCATGAGCCTGCGGGTGTCCCTGGTCGCCATGGCCGGCTCGCTCGTCCTCGGCGTGGCCCTGGCCCTGGGCCTCGTACGGAGCCGCAGCCGCCTCGGCTCCTTCGCCGGCCTGATCATGCTCGTCCCGCTGATCACCCCGGAGATCGTCACCGGCGTCGCCGCGATGCTCCTCTTCAAGGGCCTCGGCATCACCCTGTCCACCACCACCGTGATGCTCGCCGAGATCACCTTCTCCATCTCCTACGTGACGGTCATCCTCCGCTCCCGCATCGCCGCCCTCAACCCGGAGGTCGAGGAGGCCGCCATGGACCTCGGTGCCACCCGCCGGCAGGCACTGCGCCTGGTGACCCTGCCCGCGCTCCTCCCCAGCATCCTCGCCTCCGCGGTGCTGATCTTCGCGCTCGTCTTCGACGACTTCGTCCTCGCCTACTTCACCACCGGCGTCGACCCGCAGCCGCTGTCCGTGCGCATCTACTCGGCGATCAGGTTCGGCGTGCAGCCCACCATCAACGCCGTCGGCACCCTGATGCTGGCCGGATCCATCGGCCTCATCGTCCTCGCGCTCGCCATCCCGCGCCTGTTCGGGCGCAGGGGCGGCCTCGATCTGCTCTCCGGGAAGTGACAGCCATGCCCCCGACCCCCGCACACCCGACCCCGATGACGCCGGCACCCGTGCACCCGACTCCCGCCGTCCGGCTCGACGGCGTCAGCAAGCAGTACGCCGCCGCGGGCTCCGCCTTCGCCGTCCGCGACGTCGCACTCGACATCGCCCCCGGCGAGTTCTTCTCCCTCCTCGGCCCCTCCGGCTGCGGGAAGACCAGCCTCCTGCGGATGATCGGCGGCTTCTCCGACCCCACCGCCGGCAGCGTCCTCCTCGACGGCCAGGACGTCACCGGCCTGCCGCCCAACAAGCGCAACGTCAACACCGTCTTCCAGAGCTACGCCCTCTTCGACCACCTCTCGCTCGCGGACAACGTGGCCTTCGGCCTCAAACGCAAGGGCGTCGGCCGTGCCGAGATCCGCGAGCGGGTCGGCGACATGCTCGACCTCGTGCAGCTCGGCCACCTGGCGAACCGCAAGCCGGCCACCCTCTCCGGCGGCCAGAAACAACGCGTCGCGCTCGCCCGCGCCCTCGTCAACCGGCCCCAGGTCCTGCTCCTCGACGAACCGCTGGCCGCCCTCGACCTCAAGCTGCGCCGCCAGATGCAGGTCGAGCTCAAGCAGATCCAGCGCGAGGTCGGCATCACCTTCGTCTTCGTCACCCACGACCAGGACGAGGCACTGACCATGTCGGACCGCCTCGCCGTCATGAACGAGGGCCGCGTCGCGCAGTGCGGAACCCCCGAGGACGTGTACGAGCGCCCCACGAACACCTTCACGGCCTCCTTCATGGGCACCTCCAACCTCGTCCCCGGCACCTACCGCTCCGGCCGGGTCGTCCTCGACGACGGGCCCGAGCTGCCCGTCGGCCACCGCCCCGCCGTCGCCGAGGGCAGCAGGGTCAACCTGTCGATCCGCCCCGAGAAGATATGGCTGTCCGACCTGGAGCCGGACATGGCCCGCGCCGAAGGGGTCGTCCGCGAAACCGTCTACTGCGGCCCCACCACCACCTACCTCATCGAACTGGCCCCCGGCATCACGGTGTCCGTACTGGAACAGAACACGGTCCGCTCCCGCAGGGAGGACCGCTGGAGCGGCGGCGAGCGCGTCGAGATCGGCTGGAAGCCCGAGCACTGCCTCGTCCTGGACTGAAGCCGCCACGGCTTCGCCGGGACTCGGCCACCGATTCCCCCCGACTCCGCCCCGATCGAAGGAACACCCCCATGAACCACGACGTCATCGTGCTCGGCGCGGGCCTGGCCGGCCTCGCCGCCGCACGCGACCTCGCCGCCGGCGGAGCCGACGTCCTCGTCGTCGAGGCCCGGGACCGGGTCGGCGGACGCGTCGAACAGACCGAACTCCCCGACGGCCGGCTGGTCCAGCTCGGCGGAGAAGTCGTCGGCCGCGCCCACACCGCCTACCTCACCCTCGCCGCCGAACTCGGCCTCACCCTGGTCCCCAGCTACGTCGCCGAACCCGGGGCCCTCACCCGTGCCACGCCCGAAGCCGTCTCGGCGGGCGATCCGCCCCACTGGTTCGGCCCCGGCGACGACGCCTGCCACCAGAAGGTCACCGCCGCCTTCTGCGCACTCGCCGGGGCCGTCGACCCCGACGACCCCTGGTCCCACCCCGACGCGACCGCCCTCGACCGTTCCTCCGTCGGTGACTGGCTGCGCGCCCAGGGAGCGACCCCGGCCGTCGTCCGCCTCTGGGAGATCGGCCAACTCGCCCTCGCCGACGGTTCGTACGAGCGCACCTCCCTGCTCGCGGCCCTGCGCAAGCACGCCGCCGTCCCCGTACCCGCAGCCCGATCCGGATCCGCCACGGACGGTCCCGAGCACTACGACTACGAGGCCTGGGAGGGATTGCGGGTGGCCGAGGGCTCCGCCACGGTGGCCCTGCGCATGGCCGCCGGCCTCGGCGGACGCATCCGCACCGGCGCGCCCGTCGAGGCCGTCGCGGTCCGAGGGCCGGGCCGCTGCTCCGTACGGCTCGCCGGGGGCGAGACCCTCACCGCCGACGCCGTCGTCAGCGCCCTGCCCGTCGGCCCGCTCCGCTCGGTCGCCGTCACCGGCGTCTGCGAGGAGCGCCTCGCCTCACTGCACCGCCAACGCCAGGCGCTCGCCGCGAAGTTCGTGGCCGCGTACGACCGGCCGTTCTGGCACGGCCTCGGCCGCAGCGGCCTCTCCGAGTGCGAAGGCGTCCTCGGCAGCACCTGGCCGCAGAGCGACGGCATCCTCTCCGCCCTCGTACCGCCCGAGAGGCTCGGCGTCCTGCTCGGCATGCCCGGCCCGCTGCGCACCCGCGAACTGCTCGCCGACATCGCCCGCCTCTACGGCGACGAAGCGCACCGGCCGCTCGCCACCTACGTCCGGATGTGGGGCACCGACCCGTGGACCCAGGGGTACGTCACCCAGTGGACCCCCGGCGACGTCATGGCCGTCGGCCCCCGCCACGGCACCCACGAACCACCCTTCTACGTCTGCGGATCCGACCAGTGGGTGGCCGGCTACATGGAAGGCGCCGTCCGCACCGGACGAGGCGCGGCCGAGGAGGCGTTGCGCCGTGGCTGACACCGGCACCGTGCTCAACCACATCGCGGGCGTCGACCGGCCCGCCGCCTCGGGCGAGACGATGGAGCTGGTCGACCCCGCCACCGGCCGGGTGCACGGCCACGCCCCGCGCTCCGGCAGGGCCGACACGGACGCAGCCTGCGCGGCAGCCGCGACCGCGTACGCGCACTGGTCGGCGACCACTCCGGCCGTGCGCCAGCGCGCCCTGCTCGCCGTCGCCGACGCCATCGAGCAGCACGCGGAGGACTTCGTGGCCGCCGAGACCGGCGACACCGGCAAGCCTCCCCGCCAGTTCCGGACCGAGGAGCTGCCCGCGATCGTCGACACCGTCCGCTTCTTCGCCGGCGCCGCGCGGAACCTGCCGGGCGTCGCCGCCGCCGAGTACACGGAAGGCCGCACCTCCCTGTTGCGGCGCGAACCGGTCGGGGTCTGCGCGCAGATCACCCCGTGGAACTACCCGCTGATGATGGCCGTGTGGAAGATCGCCCCGGCGATCGCCGCCGGCAACACGACCGTGCTCAAGCCGGCCGACACCACCCCCTCGTCGTCCGCACTGCTGGCCCGCGTCGCGGCCGCGCACCTGCCGCCGGGCGTGCTCAACGTGGTCTGCGGCGACCGTGACACGGGCCGCACGCTCACCGCCCACCCCGACGTCGCCCTGATCGCGGTCACCGGCAGCGTGCGCGCCGGACGGCAGATCGCCGCGGCGGCGGCCGCGGACCTCAAACGGGTCCACCTGGAGCTCGGCGGCAACGCCCCGGTCCTGGTCCACGACGACGTGGACGTCGAGCAGACCGCCGCCGCCCTCGCCGCGGTCGCCTACTACAACGCCGGCCAGGACTGCACCGCGCCCACCCGGCTCCTGGTCCACCACCGCGTGCACGACGCCTTCCTCGCCGCCTTCGCGGCCGAGGCGGGCAAGCTGCGCACGGGCGCACCGGACGAGCCGGACGCCGACTTCGGTCCCCTCAACAACGCCGCCCAGCTCGCTTCGGTACGGTCCCTGCTCGAGCGGCTGCCACCGCGCACCGAGATCGTCACCGGCGGCGCCCGTCTCCCGAGGAGCGGCTTCTTCCACGAACCCACCGTCGTGGCCGGTGTGCGCCAGGACGACGAGATCGTGCAGGAGGAGATCTTCGGGCCCGTCGTGACCGTCCAGTCGTTCGCGGACGAGACGGAGGCCCTGCGCCTGGCCAACGACGTCCGCCACGGCCTCGCCGCCAGCGTGTGGACCACGGACCACGACCGCGCGATGCGTGCGACCCGGGCCCTGCACACCGGCATCGTCTGGGTGAACACCCATGGCACCACCGTCTCCGAGATGCCCCACGGCGGGGTCAAGCACTCGGGCTACGGCAGCGACCTCTCGATGGCGGGCCTCCTCGACTACACCCAGGTCAAGCACGTCATGCTGTGAGCCCGGCCGGGGCGTCCCGGCCGCCCAGCCGGAGCCCTGGCCGACCCAGGGGAGAGCGCCGAGGCGCGTACGGTCGCCCAGGCGGCGGCGCGCGCGGTCGGCCGGTACGCGCCTGTGGTTGTCCCGCAGTGCGGCGTCCGCCTCGGGGACGTCCGGGTCGAACAGGGCCCCTGGGGCCCGTCCGCCGCGCTGCCACCGTTTCCCCGTTCCGCCACCCCCGGCCGGTCCCCGCACCCTCACAAGATCGGCAGGATCAGCCGTTCAGGGTTCCCATCAGCTCGGGGGAGTAGCGGTCGCCCGAGGCCACGCCGTGCGGTGCCACGGCGTCGATGGCGGCCAGCTCCGCCGGGGTGATCGTCACGGTGGTGGCGGCGAGGTTCTCCTCCAGGTAGCGGCGGCGCTTGGTGCCGGGGATGGGCACCGCCCCCTGCTGCAGGGTCCAGGCCAGGGCGAGCTGGGAGGGGGTGACGCCCTTCTCGGCGGCGAGCCGGCGCACCTGGTCCACGACGGCCAGGTTGCGGTGGAAGTTTTCGCCCTGGAACCGGGGGTCGGTGCGGCGGAAGTCGTCTGCGGCGAAGTCGTCCGGGCTGGTGATGGCGCCGGAGAGGAAGCCCCGGCCGAGCGGGGAGTAGGCGACGAGCCCGATGCCGAGCTCGCGGAGGGTGTCGAGGACGCCGTCGTGCTCGATGCCGCGCTCGAAGAGGCTGTACTCGGTCTGTACGGCGGTCAGCGGGTGCACGGCGTGGGCGCGGGCGATCGTGGTGGGGGAGACCTCGCACAGTCCGATGTGGCGCACCTTGCCGGCCTCGACCAGCTCGGCCAGGGCGCCCACGCTCTCCTCGATCGGCACGTTCGGGTCGACGCGGTGCAGGTAGTAGAGGTCGATGTGGTCGGTGCCCAGGTGGCGCAGGGAGCGGTCGGCCGAGCGGCGGATGTACTCGGGGCTCGCGTTCTGGCCGAGGAGGGCGCCCTCGTCGGTGAACTCGATGCCGGTCTTCGTGGCGACCACGGCCGCTTCGCGGCGGCCCGACAGGGCCTTGCCGAGCAGCTGCTCGTTGCGGAAGGGGCCGTAGCCCTCGGCGGTGTCGAGGAGGGTGACGCCCAGCTCCAGTGCGCGGTCGATCGTGGCGAGGGACTCGGTCTCGTCGGTGGCGCCGTAGTGGGCGCTCATACCCATGAGGCCGAGGCCCTCGGCGCCGACCTTCAGGCCCTGGCTGCCCAGTGCGCGGATCTCCATGGTGTGCTCCTCGTGAGTAAGTAACTAACTGGATAGATAGAGTCTGCGACGCGTCGGCTCTGTTTGTCAATAACCGGATAGTTACTTGCTAGGCTGCGGCCCATGGCACGGGATTCCAGCGCGACCAAGGCGCGCCTGCTCGACGCGGCCTTCACCGAGTTCGCCACGTACGGCATCGCGGGTGCGCGCGTCGACCGCATCGCCGAGGCGGCGCAGGCGAACAAGAGGCTCATCTACGTCTACTACGGCAACAAGGAGCAGCTCTTCGACGCCGTCCTCCAGAGGGCCCTGGAGACGGGCTCGGAGTCCGTGGCGTTCGACGTCGACGACCTGCCCGGCTATGCGGGGGCGGTCTTCGACCACCTCGTCGAGCGGCCCGCGCTGATGCGCCTCGTGCTGTGGAAGCAGCTGGAGCGCCCGGGGTCCACCGACGCGGAGTCCTCGTCCTACGAGGGCAAGATCGCGGCGGTGCGTACGGCGCAGGAAGCGGGCCGGATCGATGCCGCAGTGCCCGCGGCGGACGTACTGACGCTGGTCATGGGCCTGTCGCAGGCCTGGTTCGGAGCGATGGGCGGCCCGGCGGCGGGTGCGGCGGACACCGGCTGGGCCGCCGAGCGGCTCGCCGAGCACCGGGCCGCGGTGGTGGAGTCCGTCCGCCGGATCACCGCACCACGCCCGGCCGCCGGCGCCTGAGGCCGCTGCTCCCGCCCGTCAGCGGTGCGCACCGCCGCCCAGCCGGACGTCACTGCACAGGGCCGTCGGCGTCACGCGGCGCCGCGGGGGATGCCGAGGTGGCGGCGTACGCGTCGGTGAGGACGGTGCAGGTGCAGTAGTCACCCTCGCACGGGGTACGGGCCTCGGCCCCGTAGGGCCCGAGGCCGGCCATGAGGCGCAGTACCTCGACGCGTTCCGGCGCCGTGAGCGCGGGGAGGGGCACACGGGGAGGCAGCCGCCAGGCGACCGGAACGTCGTCCATGTCGGCGACGGCCCGCGCGTCGACGAACAGCGTGTAGAGGGGATGCTCGGGAAAATCGTTGAGCCGCAGGATCAGCCAGCGCCCGTCGGCCCGGGCGGCGTAGGGGAATGCGGGGGAGTCCACATCGTGCCACGCGACCGGCGCGTGCCAAGGGGGCGGAGCGTTCATGACCATGTCGTCCTCGCGTGCTGTCGCCTGCTGTCGAAAACCGTGGACGGCCCCGTAGGCGATCAAGTATCGTCTGCCGCCGGGCCATGCCGCGCGAGACGAACGGAAGGAGGCGAGAGCGTCATGCAGTGCACAACCATCCAGCGCTCCCTCCCCGTTAGCCCGGCCTGGTACGTCTGATCCGACCGGGGGCGCTCCACGCAGTACCCGTTCCGGAGGATTCCATGACCGATCTGGTCATCCGCGCGCTCGACGAGAGCGACGCCCATCTGTTCGACGCACACCCCGACCCGCTGAACGCCCGTGCCGCGCACCGGCGGACCACACACCGCCCCCACTGGAAGCGGGTGGCCCTGCGCGACGGCACGGTCGTCGCCCGCGGTGCCTGGTGGGGCGGTTCCGATGACAAGGAACCCGTCAACGTCAACTGGTTCGACGTCGCCGAGGGCGAGGCGGAGGCGGGGGCCGAACTCCTGCGCTCCGCCCCGTGGCAGGTCGAACTCGAGATCAACCTTCCCGGCGACTGGCGCGAACACCCCGACCTGGCCGCCGCCGCCGAGACGCGCTTCGCCGCGGCCCGGGCGGCCGGCTACGAGCTCCTGGTGGAGCGCTTCCTCTACCGCTGGACCCCGGAGCGCGGACTGCCCGAGCGGCCCGGACGACTCGTCTTCGGCGCCGAGCCCGACGACGCGGTCTTCTTCGACGCACTGCGCCGCATCCACGCGGCCACCCTGGACGCCCACGCGCTGAAGGCCATCGAGGAGGACGGACTCGACCGGGCGGCCCAGGAGGAACTCGACTTCTTCCACTGGTGCCCCTCCCCGCGGGAGTGGTGGCAGCTCGCGCGCACCCCGGAGGGCGAGCTCGCCGGCATCCACATCCCGGCGCACAACCCGTCCGGACCGACCATCGGCTTCATCGGCGTCCTGCCGGAACACCGCGGCCACGGCTACGCGTACGACCTGCTCGCGGAGTGCACCCACCACCTGGTGGAGCACGGCGCGGAGGCCGTCACCGGAGCCACGGACCGGGGCAACTTCCCGATGGCGGCGAACTTCACCAAGGCGGGCTTCCCGGTGGTGAGCGAGCGCATCAACTTCCACCCCACCGCCTGACGCCGGCGACGCCGAGCAGCACGGTGCCCGCCGCCCCGGCGGGCACCGTTGCGCGTCGGGTCCGGCGCCTGCGGCACACCGGAGCCGAGCCGGGTGCTCTCCTCAAGCCCCTGCCGCTGTCCGGGGCGAGAGCTGTGCCCGCACCCACGCGGGATCGGGGTTGACGTGCGGACGGCCGGCCACCACGACCGTCGGCACGGTCTCGTTGCCGTCGTTGGCCTCCCGAACCGCCGCCGCCCCGGCAGGATCGCGCCAGATGTCGACCCAGTGCGCACGGCGGGCGCTGCGGCCCAGCCGGATCCGCAGGCGCAGGCAGTATGTGCAGCCCGCCCGCCAGTAGATGATCGGCCGGCCGTCTGCCGCGCTGCGGCGTTGTGCCTCCACCGCACCGATCGACCGCGGGAACGCCAGCGGTGAGTGCAGACCTGCGAGCAGGACGAACAGCAGCAGGAGGGCAACGGCGGTTCCGGGCGACCCCCCGAGGGCCAGCGGGGTCGCCACGAGCGAGCCGCTGACCACGAGCAGCATCGGTAGTGTCCAAGCGCGCATCATGATGACGCAGACTATCCGCGGCCCGGGTGCGGCGGGCCGATCTGCCGGCGGATCAAGCCCCTGCCCGACCGGTGGCCGCCGCCACATCCCGCGCGATGTCCCCGACCGGCCGTCCGTCCGTCGCCACCCGCACGGTCCCGCCGGACGTGTTCGCGATGCGCGAGACCGACTCGATCAACGGATCGGCCGCGAGCCACGCCGGCGTCCCCAACTCCGTTCCCTCGCCCGGTACCCCGCGCATCAGCCGTGGTCGGGAAGCTGCCAGCGGTGCGGGGCGGCGAGCGCGTCGATGCTGTCGGGTCCCCAGGATCCGGGGGCGTACGGCTCCACGGGGCGCGGGGCTTCCAGCAACGGGGTCGAGACCTCCCACAGCCGTTCGATGCCGTCGGACCGCGTGAAGAAGGACTGGTCGCCGAGCATGGCCTCCAGGAGGAGGTGTTCGTAGCCTTCAAGGGAGTTGTCGGCGGTGAAGGAGCTGCGGTAGCCGAAGACCATCTGGCCCTCCGCCAACTGCATCCAGGGGCCCGGTTCCTTGACGAGGAACCGGGCGGTGAGGGAGCCCGGGTCGGCGAAGTCGATGACGAGTTCGTTGCCCCGCCCGTCGGCCGCCGCGCGCGCGTCCAGGGGGAACATGGCCAGAACGGGCTCGCGCAGGCCCAGGGTGACGACGTGCCGGCCCTCCGCCAGTGCCTTGCCCGAGCGCAGCAGGAAGGGAACCCCGGCCCAGCGCCAGTTGTCGATCTCGACGCGCAGGCCGATGAAGGTCTCGGTGTCCGAGCCCGGATCCACCCCGGGCTCGGCGCGGTAGCCGGTGTACTGCCCGCGGACGACGTGCGCCGGGTCCAGCGGCCGCATGCTGCGGAAGACCTTGACCTGCTCGTCCCGGAGCGACTGCGCGTCGAGGACCACCGGCGGTTCCATGGCGATGAAACCGAGCAGCTGGAACAGGTGCGTGACGATCATGTCGCGGAATGTTCCGGTGCCCTCGAAGAAGTGCGCGCGGCCCTGGATGTCGATCTGCTCGGGCACGTCGATCTGCACATGGCTGATGTGCTCGCGGTTCCATAGGGGCTCGAACAAACCGTTGGCGAACCGCAGGGCGAGGATGTTGTCCACCGCCTCCTTGCCGAGGAAGTGGTCGATGCGGAACACGCGGGACTCGTCGAACACGGCGTGAATGGCCGCGTTGAGCGCGCGGGCGGACGCGAGGTCGGTGCCGAAGGGCTTCTCGACGATGACCCGGGCGTCCCGGGCGAGGCCGGTGGCGCCGAGGAGCTCGACCATGGAGGTGAACGCGACGGGCGGGACGGCGAGGTGGAAGAGCCTGCGCGGAGTGCCGCCGACGGCCTGCTCGGCCGCGCGCACCGCCTCCACCAGCGGCTCGGGGGCGTCCGCGTCGGCGGAGCCGAAGGACAGGGCGGACTCGAACTCCCGCCACGCCGGGCCCTCGGGACGGGAGCGCCCGAATTCTGTCACGGCCTGCCGTGCGTGGGTGCGGAATTCCTCGTCGGTGAGGGCCTCGGCCGCCGGGGCGGAGCCGACGACGCGGTAGCGCCGCGGCATCAGCCCCGCCTCGGCGAGATGGAACAGGCCGGGCAGCAGCTTGCGCCGGGCCAGGTCCCCCGTGGCGCCGAAGAGCACGATGACGTGGTCCGCCGGGCTCGGCGCGGGGGACTGGGCGGGCTGGGTCATGGCGGCCATCCTCACGCGTCCGCGCCGGGGCGCTTCACGGCGCGACTCGTACGAGGTGCACGGGTGTGCCCGAGGCCATCGCCGCACTGTCGTTTCGGGCGGTCCTACCGCCCTCAGGACCCCACTGTGCGCGCTCGTCACGGATCCGGCACCCGGGAGTCCACCACGCGGGTCACGGCCTCACGCGTGACGGGAGACGACCGGGAGCCCTCGCCCTCGGCGTGGGCGTGCGCAGAGGCCCGGCCCGCGCCCGTGCGGGGTGCGGGCCGGGCCGGGTCACGACCGGGGTCCCGGGGTCAGTGGGAGCCGGGGCGGGTGGAGCGGGCGTGGTCGGCCTCGAAGAGCCGGAAGGCCGCCTCCTGCCGCCACTCGACCTGTGCCTTCGGGCTGGCGCTCAGGAAGCGCGCGCACCGCTCGCCCGGGCGCTCCGCGCCCTGCTGCTCGCGGGCGCACGCCCCGGTCGGCCGATAGCCGGTGCGGAGGTCACGGTTCCACAGGCCGCGGCCGGGCAGGAACGAGTGCTCCAGGGAGGCCCGGGCCAGGTCCTTCAGCTCCGGGTACCCGAGCCCGTACATCTCGGCGGCCCGGCGGTACTCGTCGGTGATGTCGATCCGGGACACGCCCGGGTCGTCGGTGGCGAGGACGACCGGTACGCCGTGGCGGCGGTAGGCGGCGAAGGGGTGCGCGTCACCGGAGACGCGCAGGATCTGCTCGTTGCTGTGGAAGGGGACCTCGACCGCGATCCGCCGCTCGGCCATGTAGCGCATGAGCGACTCCCAGCGGTCCTCGTGCAGGACGGACACACCGTGCCCGATCCGCTCGGCGCGACCCGTCTGGGCGGCCTCCCTGATGTGGAAGGTGAGGTCCTCCGGCTTGACCAGGCCGGGCACCAGCTCGCCCGCGTGCAGGGTGATGTGGGCCTTCGGGTACTGGGTCTTGAGGTAGTTCAGCATCCGCATGTGCAGGCGGTAGTCGCGCAGGGCGACCGGGTCGTCCTCCGGCTGCACGAGGTTGACGGCGACGAAGCGCGGGTCGCGCTCGGCCAGCCGCATGCCGAGCGCCATCTGGGTGAACACCCGCTGCGGGGTGCCGGCGCGGGCGACCTGGGAGATCCAGCGGTACGGCAGGGAGCACGCGGCGTCGGGCTGCGGGGTGTCGCAGTGCGCGGAGGTGCGGAACTCGGCGTCGGTGGCATCGGCGTCGACGCGGGCCTGCCGGACGACCGCGTCCAGGCCGTCGGCGACGAGCTTGTCGTGCATGCGGTCGAGGTCGGCGTCGTAGCCGGCCCGGTCGGCGAGTTCACGGGCCGGGCCGGAGGCCGGGGAGATCATGGTCTCCAGGTAGAACTGGTTTTGCCGGGCCGCGGAGTTGGCGACCTCCGCGAGCATCCGGCCGGGGTGGCGCCAGGTCACCTCGCCGAACTTGCCGAAGGTCGCGAAGAAGTGGTCGTGGCCGTTGCCGTCGGCCGGGAAGTCCTGCATCGACCAGGCCCGGATGACCTGCTGGCGGAACGCCGCGTCGGTGACGGCGTCGGCGGCGGGCCGGGTGCCCGGACCGCACGGCGGGGGTACCGCGGTGGTGGTGTCGGTGGTGATGCACAGGCCGTCCCCGGCGGCGAGTTCGATCAGGAACTCGGTGGTGACCGCGCCGGACAGGTGGTTGTGCAGGTCACCGCCCTTGGGGAGGTCGGCGAAGAAGTTCCCCGGCCGGGCCGGGGCGGGGGCCGGAGGCGCGACGGGAGCGGCGGCTGCGTACGCGGAGGCGGGCGCGAGCAGGGCGAGGGCGGAGAGCGCACCGATCAAGTGGGATGGGATCACGGGCACATGGTGGTGAAGCGGACCGCCACACGTCGGCACGCCGGGCCGGGGGCCGCCCGGTGTCACCCGGGAGGCCCCCAGAGGGATCGTTCCGCCACCCCCGTGTCAGATGGGCTGATGGCTGAACCAGGCCCGGCTTTCCGGCTGGTTGGGGCGGACGATCGCCAGGATGGCCGGTACGAGCCAGACCAGTCCCAAAATGGGCATCACCTGGAAGAACGCCCAGGTGAAGGGAAGCGCCGTCCACCCGTAGACGAAGGCGGAGACGCGCAGACCCTGATGGCGCGTGGGGAACTTGAGGGCGGTGGTGACACCCCACGCGGCAACCGCCAGCACGAGCAGTCCCACGAACACCACCACCCCGGCATGCGCCTCGCCCGGCGTGGCGCAACACGGCGTGGAGGCATCGGCCTCGCCCCAGACGGCTGTGGCGACGGCCACGCTGTTGGTGACCAGAGCGAGCCCGAGGACGGCCTGCATGCCGCCCAGGACCATCATCAGTACGCGAAGGTTCCGCACCGCGACGGGCATCCGTGCGCCCGGGGGAATCGCTGGATGGGGGAGTCCCGCCGACCCGGCCGGACCGCCGGGTCCACCTGCCCCTTGACCGCCGCTCGCGCGCGCCCGCTGCCAGGGCCGCTGCCCGCCTGATTCCCCGTCACCTGAGCTCATCCTGATGATCCTCCCCCTGGAAAGCCATCACGCCTGCGCGCCATGGTCCGGCGGACGGGACCACCTGTCCAGCCGCAAACCGGCCGGAAACCGGTGCCCGGGCGGACGGGCGGCCCGATCCGGACCGATCGGCAATGCCGCTAGGACGTCTCTTTCGGATCTTGCCGGGCCCGCGCGGGGCCCTCCTGGACCGCGCCTACCAGGAGGTGGCCGTCCTCGAGCAGGCGCTCGCCGATGCGTTCACACCCGCCGAACACGCCACACTGAACGCCTCCTGGACCGGGGCACCGCCGTCTTGATCAAGCAGACCCGCCAGACGACAACACGTCCGACCTCCGCCTGAACTCCCGGCCCACCGGCGCTGCCTCGACCTCCCGGCCGCGGCCCCGACCCCCACAGGTTTGCGAGTGCGGATTACCCGTCAGGTCGGTCTCGTGATAGGACTGTTCGGCTGTTTGAGCGAATTTGGCCACGGAGGGCGGGGGAGCATGTCTGTCACGGTGCCGGACTGGGCGGACACACTGCTGGATCTGATCGGTGTGGCCTGGCCGAATGTGGACGAGGACGCCTACCGGGACATGGCGGACTCGCTCCGTGAGTTCGCCGAGGACCTGCTGGACGACGGTCAGCTCGCGAACAACCATGTCGAGCGCCTGCTCTCGGCGAGCAAGGGCGAGTCGATCGAGGCCCTCAACAAGCACTGGAACACGGTCAAGGGCAAGCACTTCAAGGACCTCGCGTCCGCGGCCCGCACCATCGCCGGGGCCATGGACCTGGCCGCCGACGCCGTG